>CAWBAV010000007.1:0-75349 GCA_963786865.1 uncultured delta proteobacterium
CGTGTGAGCCACGACGCTCGCTAAGGCGACCAGCCGGGCAGAGCTCGGACCCTAACGTGCGTTGCCGACAGCTCGTCCCACTCTTCAATGAAAGCGGAAAATTGGTTCCAACTTCGGGTCGTTGGGGTCACCGCCACCAGAAAGTGCCCGGCTTCGGCCGGGCGTTTTCGTTTCGGAGCGACCCAAAACGCAGCGAAAGCTACAGGTCGTCGCGACCAGTTGGTCGACTCTCCCGTCCGTTCCAGTGCCTCTTCTTGCGTGGAGGCCGGACAACCACGAAACTCTCTCTTATGCGAGGGTCGGAGTTCGATGAGATCTCATTCTTAGCCGCCGTGGAGAGTAGCGGCGCGCGAGCCCTATTGATCGGACGCCGCGCAATGGTTGTCTTGGGTTTGCCCGTCTTGACGGCGGACTACGATTTCTGGGTGCATTCAGACGATATCGAGAAGTTGAACACGGCCGTTCGAGCTTTCGATTTGGAGCCCAACCGTACGCCGAACGATGCTCGCCGAAACGGTCGATATGTCCTCGAGAACGACGAGCACGTCGATGTTCTGGTCTCGGCGACTCGAACGACTGTCGACGGTTTAGAGGTCGTGTTCGATGACCTCTGGTCTCGGCGGGTGTCCGTCGAAATTGGCGCAGCGAAGATCTTCATTCCTTCAGTCGACGATCTCATTCTGACCAAGCGGATTGGCGGACGACCCAAGGATGCGGAGGACATTCGACTCCTGCAGCGCCTCAAGGAGGTGCAGGAATGAGCCCGACAAACCCTCCATCCCAGGCCGCTCTTCAGGCGACGCGACGGTTCGCGGAACGAATCCTCCCCGCGGACGCGTTCGATGCCTACGTGAATGCGCCTGTATCGGAGGACGAGCGAGAAGACGGGCTGCGGCTGATTCGCTGGTTTTCGAAACGGTACCGAACCCCCGCGCAACGACTTGCCTATGTCCGAAGAGCGTACGTGCGCTGGTCTCAACCTGATCGCGGTTGATCCGCGGCGCTGAGCTGCAGGGCGGCACCCGACCGCACAACCAACCTGCGAAGCCCGTGCCAGTCTGTGAGGAAACCCACAATCTGGTTCCAACTTCGTGTACTTGGGGTCACTACCTTTGCCCGGCTTCGGCCGGGCTTCTGCTTTGGCACCTGCTTACCCGACCAAGTTACTAATACGGACGTCGTCCTTGGTTTGATAGAGGAACCAGACGAACAGCAACGTCCAAAGAAAGTCTCCGATTGAGACGCCCCAGGCGGCTACCGTGGCGTGCCCTTCGAGGAAGGCGTCGGTGAAGAACCCGAAGACCAAGACCTTCCCCACGGCTCCCAACCAAACGATCCCGCGATTCTGGCTCGTGTCCCTTGAGACGAGATAGTACCCGACGCCAAAGAGGAGGATGGAAAGCAAGAATCCCCGGTAGAGCAAGGCTTGATGGAAGTCGCCGGTGAACGCCTCTTCGCCGAAGGTCAGCTTGAACTGCTTTTCATACGAAAGCAGGCCTCCCACGGATCCGGCAAAATTCCAAAGCGCCGCTAGCAGGAACATCCTGCTGAAAGATCTATCGCTCATCGTCCCACCCGCCCTTCCGGCAGCAACTCGGATCGACCCGACTGTACCACGTGGCCCACTGGAGCGATCCTCGGCAGGAGTCAACGCTCACCTCATGCCGCCAGCCTCCAAAGGCTCTCCCATTCTGTGAGGAACACCAGAGCCGAGTTCCAACTTTGCGTACTTGGGGGTCACCGCCACCAAAAAGCTCGGCTTCGGCCGGGCTCTTGCTATCGAAATCCGGGCATTCCAGAGTCTGCGGGAATCCTGCGGCGGTTCAGCTCTCCTTCGACTGGCACGGGGGATGTCTCGCCGCTGGGGTACACCGCCTTTCACCGCGCCGCGCACTGCATTGCAGCAGTTGGCGGTGCATCGAGAGCCAGGGATCTTGCCTCGCGAGGGATCGGCATCCCGCGTAGACTCTCGTTCGTGGCCGATGAAGACAGCATACGAGAGACATTGATCGAGGCCAATCGCATCCTCTCGACCACTCCAGGTGTGAAGGCCGCCCTGGCCGGTGCGGGTGCGCGCAACGTCTACGCTGAACCTAGGAACACCGGGGACCTCGACTACGCGGTCGTGCTCGACGACGATGAACGCTACCAGAACCTGCTCCGACGACTGAGGTCAGCGGGTTTCGAATTGCGGACTGAGCAAAGCGATCCGCCGGAACAGTATCCGTCCCTCGTGGTTCTCGAAAAGGCGGGAATTCGACTCGACCTGCTCATTGCGAAAACGGAGTTCGAACATCAGGCCGTCGCGCGAGCGATCGATGTCACGAGCAAGGACGCGGTGCTGCGCGTCGTCCGGCTCGAAGATCTGCTTGTCTACAAGCTGATCGCAAGCAGAAGCAAAGATTGGAATGATATCGAAGCGCTCGTACAGGAGCAGAACAGACGGAAGAACCTCATCGATTGGGGACATGTACGCGAGCAACTACGGCCATTCGGGCGGAAGGCGCAGCTCGACCGGGCGATGGATTACGACCGATCGCTGGACCTGGACTTAGAGCGATGAGGCGCAAGCAGAGTGTGGAGTGGGACGATCGCTTCGGTTTCCGCCAAGCGAGGAACTAGGTCGGCCCACACCTTCGCCAGTGCGAGCCCCCGCACGATGCGGTCGAGCGGATCCATCGCGTCTGCCTCTTCTTGTGCGAGCCGGTGAGCCGCATCCATACCGGCGCCAATCGCTCGGAAGTGCCTCGAGGCAGCGGTGTCGCGTTCGCTCGACATGACTCGAGTATGCCCGGTTTGCGGTTCGACCGCCACCAGCAGGGCGCATTCATCATGCGGCCCGAAGCTCGTTCCACTCTTCGATGAAAGCGGAAAATTGGTTCCCCCTTCGCGTCGCTGGGGTCACCGCCATGGGGCCCGGTTTCGGCTCTGCGGAGCACTCGTTCCGGTGCCGGCGTTCGGGGGCTCCACCGGCGCGCTTCTTGAGTTGCTGCAATCGTGGAGGTTGCCCGCGCGCGGCGTGTCCCTCTATATCTACGGGTCTGGCGGAAGAGATGGCCGAAGTCACCTACACATTTGATCGCTTTCGGCTCGACGTGCGGGAGCGTCGGCTTTGGCGGGATGACGAGCTCGTGCCCCTTCGCGACAAGGTGTTCGACACCTTGGTGCTCCTCGTCGAAGGGGCCGGCAGCCTCCAAACGCAGCAGGAGCTGATCGATCGGCTTTGGCCGGACGTGAGCGTGGAGCCTAACAATCTGCAGCACAATATCTCCATTCTGCGTAAGGCGTTTGTGGGTTCGTCAGTGAACATCGAAACGCTCCGTGGCCGCGGCTACCGGCTGGTGGCCGATGTGAATCGCGCACCGACGACACAGCGAGACGGATCAGGCAAGCATCAGAACATCCACTTCTGCCGGACATCCGATGATGTGAGACTGGCATGGGCCGAGCTCGGAGAGGGTCCGCCGATTGTCAAAGCGGGTAACTGGTGTGGCCACTTGGAGCTCGACCGGTCGAGCCTGATTTGGGAGCACATCATGGAGTCATTGAGCAACTCGCGCCGCTTGATTCGCTACGACGCGCGAGGCAACGGGCTCTCGGACCATGACGTCCCCGAAGTGACGTTCGAGCGATGGGTGAGCGACCTCGGCACGGTGATCGAGGCGGCCGAGTTGGTTCGATTTCCGTTGATCGGGATCTCGCAAGGCGCTTCGGTCGCCGCAGCGTATGCAGCAAGGCACCCGGAGCGCGTGACCGCGCTGGTCTTGGTATGCGGCCTCGTGCGGGGCTGGCGCGTCAAGCAGCTCCCGCAAGTGACGCGGCACTTCGAAGCGCTGCTGTCGCTCATGGAAGGGGGCTGGGGACAGGACAATCCGGCTTTTCGTCAGATCTTCAGCACGGCCTTTTTCCCCGACGCCTCGAAAGAAGAGATCGACAGCTTCAACGAGCTTCAGCGCCGCTCGGCGACACCGCAAAACGCGATCAAGATTCTGTCGACGATCGGCGATATCGACCTCCGTGCCGAGGTTTCCGAGGTGCGCGCGCCCACGTTGGTGATCCACGGGCGAAACGATCTGGTGATTCCCTTCAGCGACGGAAAAGAGCTCGCGGCAGGGATCCCAGGCGCTCGATTCGTGCCTCTCGAGACCAAGAGTCACATTCCGCTGGCCCACGATCCCGCGTGGAATAGGATGGAGAGCGAAATCCAAGCATTCTTGGCCGCGAACGAGTAGTCGCGACCGCGTTCAGGAAGCCTTCAGGAAAGCTTCAGGCGCCCCAAAGTCTCTCACGCGGCGGCTTCGCTAGTGTGACCTCCAGATGGGGTTTCCCCGGGAGGATCATATGACGAACTCGAAAACGATGCAGACCATGGCGTTCCCCGGAACGCGTCTTCGGTCGCCGGCGTGGAAGCGAAGGCTTTCGGTGCAAGCCTATGGGCTGGTGACACGGAGCTTGTTCCCGGCACACGGATCTCCGCTCGCGATGCGGGCGCGCTTCGAGCGCTTCGCGCGAACGCCTCGCGAGAAACTATGTCGCAAATATCCCAAGCTCGTCTTCGAGGATCACTCTTTCGGAGACCGCGGCATGGAATCGGTCAAGGCAGTCGAGGCGCGCTCATGCGTCTTGATGCATCTTCATGGCGGCGCGTACTTCATGGGCTCGCCCGCATCGTACCGGAGCCGCACGATGCGGCTGAGCTATCGCTGCAATGCAGAGGTGTTTGCGCCAGACTACCGTCTCGCGCCCGAACACCCCGCGCCCGCGGCACTAGACGATGCGCTCGACGCTTGGTGCGAGCTGAGAAGGCTTCGCCCGGGTGTGCCGATGTTCGTCTCCGGTGATTCCGCGGGCGGGGGCCTCGCGATCTCGATGATGGTGGCGCTTCGTGATCAGGGACTTCCATTGCCTGACGGGGCCGTGTTGTTCTCACCCTGGACCGATATGGGCACCTCGGGTGCCTCCTACGACGACAACGCGCGGAGCGATGTCTGGTTGAGTCGGGCGCACTGCGAGACTTGGGCAGGCTACTACCTGGGTGACCTGGACCCCCGGGACCCGCGGGTCTCACCCATGTATGCGAATCTCGAAGGTCTTCCGCCCATGCTGGTGCTGGTCGGAGACCGGGAGGTCCTCTTCGACGACGCCCGCCGAGCTCATGAGAACGCTTTGGCTGCCGGCGTCGCGTCGACGCTCCACGTGGGGCGACAGATGCAGCACGATTGGCCGCTCACACTGCCCTGGCTCGACGAGAGCCGCGACGCATGGGCTTCGATCGCAGGGTTCGTTTCTCGACTCTCCGGGCCGGGAAAGCTCACCGACCGTCGGTATCGCGAGTGACATGCAGCACCCGGGGGCGGCAGCAGACATCGCAATCCTGGATGAGCTCTCCCTCGGTCCCTGGATCGACGCAGACTTCGAATTTCTCTGCGCAATACGGGCACGTGAGCTCGATCGTGTCGTCCATGCGCGTTACACCGGCGGCGCCAGAACCGGATTGCTTCCGGCGCGAATGTCTTCCATCCGCTGGTTCGCGGTCTCGCGCCAACCATCCTCGGAGAGGATGTAGAACGTGCCGGAGCGGATTGCGCGGACGACTCGATCGGCCATGACCGAAGGTTCTACCCCGCTTTCGACACCGTCGCTGATGGCGTCCATCACCAGCTGTCGGGCGTCGGTCTCGAGGACATCTCCCGGTTTCGAATACTCTGACGGTCGGTTTCGCTCGCAGGTTGCGATGCCGGTCTTGATGAGCTCCGGGCAGAGGACGGACACGCTCACCTTCTCGGAGCTCAAGGCCAGCTCGTGAAAAAGCGCTTCGCTGAGCGCCAAGACGGCATGCTTGGTCATGTGATAGATGCGCGCCACCGCCGCGTCGAGCGCCGCCTGTTCGATGTCCGCGAGGACCACACGCATCCCCTCGGACGCAAAACGCTCGGCCATCGCAAACCCGATGCCACTCGCCGCGCCAGTGATTACCGCTGTCTTGCCGGAGAAGTCATCCATGATCGGTCCTTACTTGATTGAGAAGCTCGGGTCTCGGTGCCCGCGATTACATTGAAATCCTCGAGCCCTATTTGATCGTGAAATTGAACATGCTGAGTGAAGTTGCCCGGAAACAAGAACGGCGCATGGCCTGCTGCATTCGTGTAGTAACTGTTGCAGTCTGCCGAGCCCCAGGAGAACCGTCCGAACTGCGTGATCATCCAGTCGAAGTACTCGTCAGTCACACTCTGGCCGACGTCGATGGTCTTCACACCCGCCTGCTGCATCTGCTTCAGCAAGCCGACAATCGTCTTCACGTTGCGCTCCGCGGTTTTGAAGTAGGGCACGTTGAGCACGAGCCCGTTGGGCCCGATGGCAAAGAAGTAGTTGGGGAAGCCCGGCGTCACGATGCCCTTGTAGGCTTTGGGCGCGTCTCCCATGGCCTCGGCGAGAGATCGCCCGCCCGAACCTACGACATCGATGCGGTCGAAATCGAGAATGCGATAACCGGTGCAGTAGATGATGACGTCGAGCTCGATGTGCCGCCCATCCGCAGTGACGAGGCCGTCTTCGGTCACTTCTTTGAGCGCCGACGGCACGAGCTCGACGTTGTCTCGAGTCAGCGCAGGGTAGAAATCGTCGGAGACTAGGCCGCGTTTGCACGCGTAGCGGCTGTCGGGCGTGAGCTGCGCCCGGAGCACGGGGTCTTCGATGGCCCGCTCGAGATACCTGAGCGCAAACCATTCGAACTGGCCCATCCGCGGATGTCCGATCGTCGCGGCATACTGAACCTGCCCCATCAGGAACCCCTGGATGCGCCGCGTGAGGTCGATCAACCAGGGGAACCTTCGAAATCGCCGTCGCTGCGCATCGCTATAGAACTTCCTGTTGCGCGGCATGATCCAGTTTGGGGAACGCTGCAGGACCGTGAGCTGCTTGGCGACCTTCGCGACCTCGGGCACGATCTGCACGGCGCTGGCGGCGGACCCGACCGCGGCAATGCGCTTGTCCGTCAGATCGACGTCGTGATTCCAACGAGCTGCATGCCAACTCTGTCCGCGAAACAGATCCCGTCCAGGAACGTTCGGATACAAGGGCGTGTGCTGATTGCCCATCGCGTTCACCAGCACGTCGAACTCGAAGGTCTCGCCCGACTCGCTTCGTACGAGCCAATACGAATCGTCCTGCCAGTGCGCAGACGCGATCGGTGTATTGAGGCGGGTGTGCGACTCGAGGCCGAATTCCGACCAGCACTTCGCGAGGTAGGCCTGAATTTCTGCACGTTCGACGAAGTTGGCGGACCAGTCGGGGTTGGGCGCGTACGAGAAACAATACGAGTGCGCCCAGACGTCGCAGGCGAGGCCGGGATAGGACTGCACGTGCCATGTGCCGCCGGGCGCATCGAGCGCTTCGAGCAGCGTGAAGTCGGTGAATCCCTGCTCCAAGAGCTCGTGCCCACACGCGATGCCCGATGGGCCTGCTCCAATGATTCCAATTCGGGGTGGCCTCGCTAGTCACGTGTTCGTCTCAGGGGGTTTCGTTGGTCGTTGCTGCCCGCGGCAAACGGGTCGTGTGCTTCGATGAACGCTAGCACGTCGCGCTTGAGCTCCGAGGAGGCAGGCCGCCAGCTCATGTTGAAGAATCCGTGCATTTCGCCTTGGTAGATCTTGCTCCTCACGATACCGGTTCCCGCTTCGAGGCGCTTCGCCAGAATCCGGGTCGATTCGGCGAGCCGGTCCTTCGAGCCAGCGATGAGGAAGCTCGGCGGATGTGATTCGAATTCGAGGTCCATCGGCGTGATGCGGAGCTCGGGACCGACCGTCTGTTCGAGGGCGGCCTGACCGCCGTAGCACTCGAGCATCAGATCTGCGCCGGGGAACCCGCGCTCCAACCAGCTCACTCGGTCCAGCACCCCGTAGAGGGATACCACGCTGCAGCATCGAATGGGCGGGTCGGCAACACCTTCATCGCCAAGGTCCGCGAGGAGGCGCGGGTTCGCGCTCAAGATTCCGAGCATCATCGCGAGATTGCCACCGGCCGAGTCTCCCATCAGGTGCACGGCGTCGACGTCGGGATCCTCGCGCCGGATCCAGCGCAGCGCATTGAGCAGAGAAAGTAGAATGCCGGGGTGGGGGTTCTCCGGCGCCGTCGGATACTCGACGTTGAAGACTGGGTAACCCGCATCGGCCAAGAAGAAGAGCTCGCGCGTGTAGAGCTCCTTCCTCCCGATGATCCAGCCGCCACCGTGGATGAATACGACCGGTGCCCGCTCGGGGCTGTCCGCGCTTCGCGCGATGCGCTGAACTGTCTCCGCCTCATCGGGGCCGTAGCGACGCAGCGTGACCGAGCTCGGTGACCTGGGCGCTGGCCGCAGCTTCTCGATCAGCAGGAAGAACGCCATGATCCATCGCGCGAGGAGGAGGCCGAATCGCCGCTGCAGGCTGAGCCGCGTGGGTACGAGTGAGTGGGCCATCGGCTGCGCGCGGTACGAATAGCACGGGGTGGACCAAGGTGAAATCCCTGCTCCGGGCCTCTGGCCTAGTCGGGATTCTTGGTGACGTCCTGCCAGAAGGTGTCAATCGTCGCGTGCATCTTGCTCAGAAGAGCCTTCGACCATTTCTGTGATGCGCTTGCACAGGCGGGTTCGTGCTTTGCGTCGTTGGCCCGCTCGACGCATGCCTTGTAGTAGGCTTGTGTCCAGCGAAGGTTGTCGTTGTTCTTGCGCAAGCCGTGCTTCATGCCCTGCACGTACCCGTAGTCGAAGATGACCATCTCGATCTTCCTCGTGAGCTCCGGATATGGAGATTCCTCCGAGAGAGTCGCGATCTCCTTCCGACCTTCCTCGTAGGGGGGGCCGAGAAGCTTCGGCTCCGGTCCCGACACCGGGTCGCACGCTTTCACCGGACCTTCTGAGTAAGGCAATCCCTTCGCACAGCCCTTCGCGCTTGCCAGCTGGAGGAAATAGCCGTGCTTCGTCTCCCACCATGCAGCGCCGCGGACGGCGCCCATATCGTACGACGCGCTCGAGGGACTCGCGCACTTGCGTCAATCCCTCTTGGTAAGAACGGCTGTGACGAAGCGCGGCGAGCGCGCTTGCTTCGCTCTCGGCGCCCTCGGTATCTTCGGCGCCGGCGACCGGTGGGAACAGAAGACACACGCACAGAAGACCGGATACGAGGTGGCGCATCGAGCAACGTTGGCTCAGTCGCTCGGGGAGTGTCAAGGTTGCACCACGCCTTGGGTTGAGTCGGTAGGAGCCGGAGGATCTGGCTCCTCGAGCAAGAGGTAGAGCGCCTGATCGAGAAAGGCGCGGTCGCCGACCATTTGAAGGTGATCGGCCCGGTTGAAGTGAACGCTGTCCGGGTGGAAAACAGGCGGGGCTTCGAGATCGGTTCGAGACTGGCCGAGCGCGCTCGTTCGGGTCAGTGTGCCGTCACCGGGCTCCGGATCCGCCCAGGCGGTGGCGCCAGTCTGCCGATTCACCCGGAGCACTGCGAGCGTCGGGTGCGCGTCGCCTGCAAAAGCGTGCATGCGCAGCTCGGGTGGTGGATGCGCAGGCACGTCGAGGGCGCGATGGAAGCGGCGCGCGTGGATGAGGCACGCAGCCATGTGCCGTCGCAGGAGCGCTAGACGCTCCGCACGTGTTTCGACACCCGGCATCAGCACCCTGAGCTCGTCGTCCTGATCTTCGGAAAAGGGTCCCCAGCCAAATCCCTCCCAGACTTTCACGTCATAGACGTCGACCGGCTCGCCGGTGTCCGAGTACACCACGCGCGCGTCCTCGAGCCGCGGCAGCAGTTGGTACGCAGACGGAAACGTGGCGACGACCGCAGGTGGATACACCGGCAGAAGAGGGTGCTGTTCCGCCCCGCGTAGAAGCACTTCGAGTGCGCGCGCCTCGCCCTTGTTGGGGGGCGCGACCAGCAGCACCCGTTCGACGTACTGGACGCCGGCCCAAGTGAGCTCCGGGAGCGAATCGTCGTCGGGCACAGGCGCGGTTCCGTACCGGAGGTACCAACGCACCAGAAGATTCCCCATCGAATGGGCGATGATGTCGATTCGCGGATTGCCCGTTCGCAACTGCCGTTCTCGGGACGCCGCGAGCACGACCTCGTGGAGTCGCTGCACCTCGGACGCGATCTCGCGCCTCCAGTCGTATCCAAACCCGAGGACTGGGTCGCGTCCCGCCACCGCGTCCTCGATGCTGAGGGCGGTGGGCGTGTGATGCGTGTCTGCTTCGGTCAGCGCCTGGACGAGTCCCTCGAACAAGCCAGGATAGCCGCGCGCGCGGATTGCCCCGCTTTGGAGAGCGAGCTCGGCAACGAGCAGCTCACCCCCAGGTACGACGGAATCTTCGAGCGCGCTGACCGGCTCATCGATGGCAAGGGGCAGGGCCATCTTCACGAGCGTGTCCTCCCAGGCGCCTCCACTCCAGAACGTGCCCCATACGGGTTGCCCGTCACTCGTGTCATAGAGCTCGCTTCCCATGATCCCGGGCACGAACACGATCGTAGAGGCGCGTGACTGCGCGCGAGCGACGTCGAGCTCGTAGAGCGCGGCGGTTTCCGTGAGCATGCGTCCGCTGCCACCACACGCGCTCAGAACCAGGCAGAGCGCGATGGGCGTCACGCGAACGTTAGACCGAAATGTTGCGAACGAGGGTAGGAAATGAGTCTGCAAGGCGGGTCACACTCCTTCAACTGTCCAAGCCAAATCGGCCGCGGTAGCCGGCGAACAAGGGGCCATGTTTCTCATGACTGAGGCCAAACTGCTCGAGCGTGTACGTGTGCTTACCGTGCTTCTCTCGCGGATGGTTCTTCAAGTAGCTCTGCATCCGGTCGCGGACGCCGGAGCTCCATTCAAATCCGAAGTGAGCATACAGCTCTTCCATGACTTCGAGCGGCCTCATCACGATGTCTCGAAACTCAACGTCGAAAAACCTCCCAGGGCCTTCCTTCGCCTCGATCCGATCCCGCTGTTCCATGCCGGCCTGGAGCATGGCTGCGTAGTGCTCCGCTTCCTGCGCGGCGGTTTGCAGCGGATCGACGTCGTCCGAAAAAGCGCTGTGAAGCGTGCATGCAAAGCTCGCCAAGGATGCCATGACCTGCATGGGGTCGCGATGCGTCTGAACGATCGCGGCGTTGGGGTACTCATCGACGAGCGCTTGGATGAACGGCAGGTGTCCAGGGCTCTTGAGCACCCAACGCGGTCTGCTGTAGTCGACCTGAAGGTGTTGCAGGAACATTCGGTGCCAGCGATAGGCCTCCGAACCATCCTGCCGACGCAACCAGTCATTGTAGGTCGGCACGTAGTACATGACCCCGAATTGCTCGCTCATGAACTGAGAAGACGTGAGGGCAATGCACTCTTGGGTCAACGTCGCGCCGATTGGGTGAATCGCTCGAAATCCCGGGGCCAAGGTTTCCACCTGCTCCAGGCCCTTGGCGACGGCTGGAATGCGCGGATCACTGAGAAACGACTCGGCCCGTGCGGGTGGGAAGGGCTCCTCCACCTCGTAGGTGATCGGCCAACGGTGATTGGGGTCCTGTGCGAGAAGCTCGTGGAAGATCGTCGTTCCCGTACGAGGTAGCCCGAGCACAAAGAGCGGGCGCTCGATGGCCTGATCCGCAACTTCTGGACGCTTCTTCCGGTAGTCGATGATACGAAGCCGGTTGCTCAGGCGGTTGAGCAACATGTTCTTGGCCGCCATGCGGCCGATCGTCGAGAGTCGGGCCTCCTCGTTGAGCGATTCGATCAGGATCTGCAAGCCCGGCAAGAATCCCTCGTCGCCGAAATCGGAAAGACCGGTCTTCTTGACGGCGTCGCTCATCAGCTCGGCCGCGTCGAGCCCCGAGGTGCCGATGCCGATACGCCGCGCGAAGGCGCCGACGCGATTGATGGCCTTTACGGCGAACGGCTGGTCTGGGGACGGATACTGCATCTGGGGCGCAGGTATACATCGCCATTGGGGCCTAGGCGAAGGTGACGTGCGAGCCGGGCGTCTCAATCAGCGGGCAACTCAGTTTGGCGCGTAGTCGTCTTCGTCCTTGCCCCAGGAGACCCCGATGCCTAGGCCGAGCAGGGGTCCTTTGATCCCGACGCCGGCAACGGTGATGGGCGCAATGACATACCCGGTCCGCAAGTCGAGGTTCACCCAAAACTCCCCGCGCAATCGCCAGAGGAGGAGGGCCCGCAAGTAGGCGCTCGATACGAATTCATCCTGGCTGCCGACGCGACCCCAGCCGAGGTCGAACATCGCGCCCGCGCCAAACCAGTGGTCCCAGTCACCCGTGCCCCAGAGCGCACCGATGGCGCCTCCTGCGGTGCGCATTTTGAGATCCTCGGGGGTTCCATCCTTGCGGCCAAAGCGCGCAAAGAGCTCGCCCGCGATGTGAAGACACTTCTCGGTTGGCTTGTACATCGACCCCAGCGCGAACCCAGTGAGCGCTGCATTCGCGTTCGGGTACAAGCGGGTGCTCGAGCTGAGATCGGCAAAGAGCTTCGGCGCTTCGCCCTTGGAAGCACCCTGGGCCAGCGCGCTGCCTTCGGTGAAGAGGAAGGCGATTGCGAAGAGCATCCACGCCATCTTGATTTTCATTTGCAGGTTCATGGTCCACCCTCCCAACGTTCTGGCTTTCGAATCCACCTTAGCGCCAACCGACCGTAGATTGACAGTACTCGGTGAAGGGGTAAGCAACAGCATGGATTTGAACATTCGAGGGGTGTGGCCGTTGGTCGGGTTCGTCCTGCTCTTTGCGCGCACGGTGGCCGCGCAAGAAGACGTGGCTTCCGACGCGAGTCCGGACGCAGTCGCCGAGGGCGGGAACGAGAGCACATGGACCTATCCAAAGAGCTATTCGATCCGCCCGCTCACCATGCAGCGGGGGATGGTCCGCGCGAATGGTATTTTCACTTTCTGGGATGACGGGGTCGACTTGATCAGCGGCATCACGCTCGGCGGGTCCATCAGCGTGACCGACGACATCGAGCTCGGTCTCAACAACTATCGCATCGGCTCGTCATTGCAGCAGAACTACGAGGGGCTCGTCGCGGTGGTCTTCTCCCCGTCGGCGGGCTACGGCGACATTCCGATCTACGGGCGCTATCGATTCCTACACCTCGACAAGCTCGACTTCGCCGGTGACATCATTCTCGTGATGCCGATCGACACGCCGTTTGCGCTCGAAGTCGCCTTGCCATTTCGAGTCATACCCAACGATCAGACTCTCCGTCGACACCGGGATCGAGGTACGCGGCACGTTTGGCTCGGCCGACTATGCGGACATTCGAATTCCGGCGATCGTCAACTACAACTTCTCCGACCGCGCGTTCATCGCTGGGGAGACCGGGGTGCAGTTCATCCATCTCGGTAAGAGCTACGACGGTTCGACCATCCCTGCCAAAGGTGTTGCGATCCCCATCGGCTTTCGCGCAGGCGGCACGTGGAAGAAGCCAGACAAGCATGCCATCGATCTGTTCGCAGGATTCTCGTTCCCGACGCTGTTCGAAATGGGTACCAGTCGCAGCACCGTCGACTTCGGCATTTGGGACCTCTTCGTCGGCGTTGCGTTCTACACGCGTCCACTCTTCTAGGGCCCCTTCGGCTCACTCGGCGGGGGCCACTGGCGCAGGCACGGCGGCTGAGACAAAATACCCGGGTGCCGGGTCGGCTTCTTCCTCACGAGTTTTATGCGCGCGACGCTCTGGAGGTCGCGCGTGACTTGTTGGGTCAGGAGATCTGGCACGGCGCCGTGGGCCTGCGAATCACCGAAGTCGAGGCCTATCGCTACCCGGACGACAGTGCGAACCATTGTCGTGCGGGTGTCACCCCGAGAAACAAGCCCATGTGGGGGCCTCCGGGCCACGCCTACGTGTACTTGTGTTACGGCATGCACCAGATGCTGAACTTGGTGACCAATCGGGACGGGGAGGGCGCCGCCGTCTTGATACGCTCCTGCGAGCCGATCGCCGGGCATCGCACGATTCGGCGTAGACGCGGGGGCAAGCAAGGCCCGGCGCTTCTCACGGGGCCGGGGAAGGTCGGCCAGGCGCTCGGTCTCGATCCGAGCTTCAGCGGGCATCCTTTGTATCGCCGCGGTGGGCTCGAGGTTCGCGAAGGAAGCGACGCGAGCGATGTCCTCGTCGGTGCGCGCATCGGAATCGGTTACGCCGAGCCCGAGCACCAAGATGCCGAATGGCGGCTGGCGGTCGCCGGCTCCCCCTGGGTGAGTCATGCCCGCCAGCTTCGGAGCGCTCAGCCATGAGCCCGCCAAGAACGCGGTCGCGCGCCGAAACCCGCGGTGTCGTCGTCGAGGTCGAGAGCCAGTACATCCCCGATCAATCGCATCCGGCGATGCGGCACTTCGTGTTCAGCTACACGATCACGATCACCAATCGCGGCAGCGAGGTCGTTCAGCTGCGCAGTCGCCACTGGATCATCACGGACGGCCTGGGCGACGTGGAAGAGGTCAAGGGACCTGGGGTCGTCGGCGAGCAACCGGTTCTGAGCCCGGGTGAAGGCTTCCGCTATACGAGCGGCGCGGTCCTTTCGACCGAGCGAGGCACGATGCGCGGCACCTATCAACTGCATCGTGCGGACGGCGCCCGATTCGACGCCACCATCGCTCCATTCCTCTTGGAACGACCGTACTCGCTGAACTAGCGAAGCGGAGAGCCGCCTGCGTTCAACTTGCGTTTCGGCTGTCCCACGCGGTCTTGATGACTTTGTAGGTCTCGATGCCGGCCGGGCTGAGGTCGAGCGCGCCTTCGCTGATCAGGTGCTGGTGGATATCTTTCGGGTCGGTCTTCCAGCCATTCGGGACTTCGAGCTTCACGTTGACTGGGACCCCGCCGAGAAAGCCTTGCTCCTCCATCGTCCAGAGCGCTTCGGCCGCCAGAAACTGCCCGGCGATCTTGCGGTACTCGGGCTTGAGATGGCTCGCCAAAGGAAACACGTCGTAGAGTCCGACCGCGTCTCCTGGCACGGCGAGCGGCTGACGCAGGGCCTTGAACACCGGCGCGGCAATCGGCAACTCCACGAGCTCGAGGCCTGCAATCTCCTGCCCCTCGCTTGCGATGAGCGAACGTTCATAGGCGTCGCCATGGCTTCGGCTGATCTCAGCGGGCCTTGCGGAGCTGTCTAAAAGCACCGTGATCACTAGGTACGGGCGTGGATCTCGCTCTTCGGTCATTGGCGGGCGACTAGTTAGCGCATTTGTCGCCGCTTGGGTAGTGCTCGTCGCCTTGACGCGCTGGCGGCCGATCGCTACCTCGACCCGCGGTCCAATGCGTATCGAGATCCACCCGACTCACCCCCAAGCTCGGCGGGTCCAGCAAGCGGTCGAAGTTCTGCGCCGCGGCGGGGTCATCGTCTACCCAACGGGCACCGTTTATGGGCTCGGCTGCGATATTCATCAGAAGAAGGCCATCGAGCGCATCTACCAGATTCGCCACCTGAAAAAGGATCATCCGCTGAGCTTCATGTGCCCCGATCTCAGCAAGATCGCCCACTATGCGCACGTCGACGACTTCGCGTACCGGATCATGAAGCGCTTGGTCCCCGGCCCGTACACCTTCGTGCTCAGCGCCACACGCGAGGTGCCCAAGCTCCTCGTGCGAAAGCAGAGAACGGTCGGGATTCGCGTTCCCGACGACAAGATCGCGCTTGCCTTGCTCAACGAGCTCGGAAGCCCAATCGTTTCGACATCCGCTACGATAGACGGCGAGGTGCTCAACGACCCCGACGAGCTCTACGCCCGCTTCGCGCACGCAGATGCCTTCGTCGATGGCGGATGGGGTGGCATCCAGCCCTCGACAATCATCGACCTCAGCGGCGGCGAGGCGCTCGTTCTGCGCGAAGGCGCAGGTTCCATCGACGCCCTCTGATCAGCCGCGCAGCACTGCGCCGCGCGATTCGGCGATTAGCTCGCGAAGGAGCGTCGTCCATTCCTCGTAGCGAGGGGCCCTACGGACTTGCTCGACCAAGCGTTCAGGGGTCCAGTCGTCACGCCCCATGTACTGGGTAACCGCGGCCCAGTTCGCAAGATGCACGTCCCATTGGTCGGCCGTCCACGAGCCGACTTCGCCCGAGCGGAAGATGAACAGGTGATCGTGGGCGAGGTCCATGCCGGCGATCCAGAGTCCGGTATCGGACACGAATGGCCCGAGAGAACGAATGACGAGGTTCCGTTCGTCGGCGCGTCCAAGAGGCTCGAGCGCGCGATCGAACTGCTCCCAACTGCGCGTGAGCGTGCGCACGCGTTCTTCCGAAATCGGCATGTTGGGTTTGAATGCTCCGGGAGCGACGCGTGCGTCGTGGTCGTCGTAGATTCGGACGCCGTGCTTGGCTTCGGCCTCGCGGTACGCCTGCAGCGCCACCTCACGCGAAGCTTGGCCGTCGATGTGGGCGAGGAATGAGGCGATGAGTGGACGAGTCACTGTGCGTTCCATCTAGTTGGCGGCTCCGGGGCCGACCTCGGTCCGAGCGTTGCGAGACGGCTGGTCGTGGAGCGCTCGAACACGATCGAGGATCTGGTTGGCTAGGGCGCGCTTGGTCATCTCGGGAAGCGGTGTAGCCGATTTCGCGTCGATGAGCGTCGCGCGATTGGTCTCGCCGCCAAGCCCATCGCTGGCCTCGTTTGCGACGATGAGGTCCGCGGCCTTGCGTTGGAGCTTGTCGCGGGCCGACTGCTCGAGGTTCTGCGTCTCGAGAGCGAACCCCACCAGCACTGCGGGTTGCTGCGCGCGCTTGGCACCGACGTCCGCGAGGATGTCCGGGTTTCGAACCAGCTCGAGCGAGAGGTTTCCGCTCTTCTTGATCTTATCGGCGCTCGGATGCTTGGGCCGGTAGTCCGCGACCGCCGCTGCCATGATGACCACGTCGAACTGCTCGAAGCGCGACATCACGACCTCGTGCATCTCGGTGGCAGATCGAACCTGAATCAGCTCGACGCCCAACGGCGATGGCAAATGAACCGGACCGCTCACGAGCGTGACCGCCGCACCTCGCCGCCGCGCCTCCGTGGCCAGCGCGTATCCCATGCGTCCCGTCGAACGATTGCCTAGGAACCGAACCGGATCGAGGTCCTCGAAGGTCGGCCCCGCGGTGATCAAGACCCGCACCGCAGCGAGATCCTCGGAATGAGTCAAATGAGAATCCAGGGCGTCTGCGATGTCCGTGGGCTCCATCATGCGGCCTTCGCCGACCTCGCCGTTTGCCAGTGGGCCGGTCACCGGGCCGAGCACCTGCGCGCCGCGCTGACGCAGCGTTCGAACGTTGGCTTGCGTTGCCGGATGGGTCCACATGCGCGAGTGCATCGCCGGAGCGAAGAAGACCTCGCCCCGCGCGCAGGCCAAGGTCGCGAGCACCGGATCGTTCGCCTGCCCGGTCGCCGCGCGGGCCAGCAAATTCATGGTGGCGGGTGCAATCACGAGCGCGTCGGCCCAGTCCCCGAGCTCGACGTGCACCTCCCCGGCGTAGCCCTTTGCCCAGAGGTCGGTCACCGCGGCATGCCCAGTGAGACCAGAAAACGTGATCGGACCCACGAAATGCCCAGCGGCTTCGGTCATGGCCACGCGTACCTCCGCACCACGGCGCAGGAGCTCACGCACCAACTCCACCGCCTTGAATGCGGCAATTCCGCCGCCCAATCCAACGACGATGCGTTTTCCCTGGAGGGACATCTTCGCCGCAGTCTAGCAGGGGCGGGCCCATTTGCGACGTGTCTTCTTGGGCTTTCCGGACTGAACGGAAGGCCGGTATCCAATGCTCTTTCGGGTGCGGAAGCGGTCCCTCAGCGAACGTGCACGCCGGGGGCGGGGAACTGGTCGCAAAGCTCTTTGATCTCCGCTGCGATGCGGCCGAGCAGCGCCTCGTTCTCCACGTCCTCCACCACGTCGGCCATCCAGTTGCCGAGGCGCTTCATCTCGTCGGCGCCCATACCACGACTGGTGATGGCTGGAGTTCCGATGCGAACGCCGCTCGGATCGAACGGCTTGCGGGTGTCGAAAGGCACGGAGTTGTAGTTGGCTACGATGCCCGCGCGGTCGAGCGCCTGCGCCGCGACCTTCCCCGGAACGTCCTTGCCGCTGAGGTCGATCAGAATGAGGTGGTTGTCGCTGCCACCGGTCACCAAGTCGAAGCCGCGCGATGAGAGTGTCTCCGCGAGCACGCGTGAGTTGTCGACGATCGCTCGGGCGTAGGCTTTGAACTCGTCCGACATCGCGAGCTTTGCGGCAATCGCGATGCCGGCGGTCGTGCCGTTGTGTGGCCCGCCTTGAAGGCCCGGAAAAACCGCCCGATCGATCGCGCTCTTGTGCTCGTCGTTGCACATGATCATGCCGCCGCGCGGGCCACGAAAGGTCTTGTGCGTGGTGCTGCTGATGACCTCTGCATGTCCGACGGGGGAAGGGTGCGCTCCGCCCGCGACGAGACCGGAGATGTGAGCGATGTCCGCGACCAGGATCGCGCCAACCTCTCGTGCGATTTCCGCGAACCTCGGGAAATCGATCAGTCGCGGGTATGCCGTCGCGCCGCAGAAGAGAACCTTCGGTTTGTGCTCACGCGCAAGCGAAGCGACCTGGTCGAAGTCGATGAGATGGTCCTTGCGACGCACGCCGTACTGGATCGCGTTGAAGTACTTACCGGAGATCGAGACCTTCCAACCGTGCGTGAGATGTCCGCCGCTCGGAAGCCCCATACCCATGATCGTGTCGCCGGGGTTGCAGAAGGCCAAGTAGACGGCGAGGTTCGCGGGCGAGCCCGAGTAGGGCTGCACGTTCGCGTGGTCGACTCCGAACAAGGACTTGAGACGCTCGATGGCGAGCTTTTCGACGATGTCGATGTTCTGCTGGCCTTCGTAGTAGCGCTTGCCGGCGTACCCCTCCGAGTACTTGTTGTTGAGGACGCTGCCGCACGCCTCCATGACGGCGGTGCTGGCGTAGTTCTCACTCGGAATGAGGCGCAGCTTCTCGTGCTGACGTCGCTCCTCGTCGGCGATGCACTGGGCGATTTCGGGGTCGGCTTCCTTGAGGGTTAGATTGGCCATGTTTTCTCCAGGTTCTCTTTCAGGGCGGGGCCTTAGCACGTTTGGCATATCGGTGTTATTCGGAGTGCCGTGAGCGACTATTTTCCGACTGCCGAAGCCTTCGAGAATCTCGGCGAGGGCGCCACGGTGGTTCCCATCTACCGCGAGGTCATCGCCGATCGATTGACCCCGGTCCTGGCGCACGCGACTCTCGGGCAGAACGCGGGCAGCTATCTGCTCGAGAGCGTCGTCGGTGGCGAGAAGTGGGCCCGGTACAGCTTCGTTGGCTTCGCACCCGAGGTGATCGTGCGCGGCGTTGCGGACAAGTTCGAACGTGTCCAGGACGGCGAAGCTCAAACGGAGCTGGGCGTCGACCCCTGGCAACGCCTCCGCGAGACTCTGGCCGAGTGGAAGCCGCCGAAGGTGGACTGGCTCCCGCGATTCTGGGGAGGCGCAGTCGGCTACACGAGCTACGACGCCGTGCGAACGTTCGAACCCACCGTCGGAGACGCGCTTCGGCGCGAGGACGATTGGGAGTTCTGCTTTTCGATCGGCGGAACGGTTCTGATCTTCGACAACGTTCGCGGGACGCTCCGAGTCGTAGTTCCGGCGCGCGTCGAACGTGATGCAAAGGCTTCGTACCGGCGTGCCACCGAGCGCATCGAAGAAGCGCTCTCGGCTCTCGATACCCCCAGGCTTCCGCGTCGCCTGCATCCGCCCGTTCCGAGCGACGATCTCGCGCTCCCTGCTTCATCGTTCGATCGGCCGGGCTTCTGTGCGGCGGTCGAGCAAGCCAAGGAGCACATCCGTGCTGGCGACATCTTCCAAGTCGTCTTGTCCCAACGCTTTCGGCTTCCGCTCGGGAACACCGACGTATTCGACGTCTATCGCGCCATGCGGATCGTCAACCCGAGCCCGTACATGTACTTCCTGCGGCTCCCCGACCGCATCGTCGCTGGTGCCAGCCCCGAAACCCTGGTCCGTCTCGAAGACGGAGAGGTCTACGTCCGACCCTTGGCGGGCACTCGGCACCGCGGGCGAACCGACGAGGAAGACCGCGCCATCGAAGAAGACCTTCTCGCCGACCCGAAAGAGCGTGCCGAGCACGTGATGCTCGTGGACCTCGGCCGAAACGACGTCGGTCGCATCAGCCGGCCCGGCACCGTGCGCGTCACCGACCGGATGGTGGTCGAGCGCTACTCGCACGTCATGCACATCGTCTCGAACGTGATTGGCGAGCTCGCACCCGGCCGCGACGCCCTGGACGTGCTCCGCGCCACCTTCCCCGCGGGCACCCTCAGCGGCGCCCCAAAGGTTCGCGCCATGCAGATCATCGACGAGCTCGAACCCGAACGCCGCGGCGTCTACGGCGGCGCAGTCGGCTACATCGGCTTCGACGGCAACATGGACGTCGCCATCGCCATCCGCACGATCGTGGCACGCGACGACGAGATGTGGCTCCAAGCGGGCGCCGGCATCGTCGAAGCGAGCGACCCCGACAAGGAATACGAGGAGACGGTCAACAAGGCGCGTGCGGGGCTCGTGGCCGTGAAGGCTGGGCAGCAGGAGTAGAGGGCCGCGCTGCCGCCCGCTTGCAGCGAACGAAGCCATCGAGCCCAGACAAAACGGCGACCCCCGGAGTGATCCGAAGGTCGCCGTAGATGCTCCAGCCTACGCCGGGGCTGCGTCGTCACAGCGTTTGGTTGCGGGGCCTAGTCGAGGTCTACGCTGATCTCGTACGTTAGCTGACCACTCTGCGCGCGTGCGCTGCCCTCGTAACTGCCGGTCGCGCCCTCGAATCGCCCGACGCCTCCAAGGACCTCGCTCGCGAACTCGCAAGCGAAGAGGACCCCGTCAGTGCAGCAAATGCTGCCCGTGAACCCTAACTGCAGGATCGAACCGTCACTAAACGTCAAAATGTTCGAACCGCTCAGGTCACCTCGGAGCGGCAGCTCTTGGCTGCAGTTCACCAGATCCGGCACAAACGGCTCGGCCACGACAGGTTGCGCAAAAAAGACAGGGCTTCCGCTCCCTTTCGTAATTCCGCTCGCGATCGAGGTGAAAGGTCGGCCATCGAGCGGCGTGGGCGTTCCACCCTCCGAGCTGCTGACGAAGATCCCTCCGAAACCTCGCATGTGTAGGTCCGGTCCTCGATGCCACCAGGCGTTTGCATCTGGAACCGAGAAGACGGCGAGCGCCAGCGCGGCCAGAGCGACAAGAATTCCCTTTGTCATGATGAACCTCCCTTTTTCCAGACAAAAGCAGGCGACCGGCTTGCCGCCTTGCTCCTGGATCGCCGACTGTCCCGCAAGCGCACCAAGGGGTCTATACGTAATTGTTGACCTGATGGTCGCTTTTTCATTACACTCCCGGAGCGGACGTAATGTGGAGAACTGGAGGCGGAGGGAACGCCTTCCGCCGCGTTCCATCGATCTTCCTCGGCTCTAGAAGCGCAAAAACCCAGCCCTTTCTGGCTGGGTCCTGGCGCGGCGGCGGTCGCCTCACGATACAGGAAATTTTGGCCTGTAGAACCGAACCCCAGCCGCGCCAAACACCGCGACCGTGGCCGCTGGCAGGCCCGTGCAGCCCCGCGCCGCCGAAATAGAGCAGCGAACCGCGGCTTTTCGGGCCGAACTCGAACGCGCCTTGTGAGGAAGCGAGGCCCACCGCTAACGCACCCGCTGCGCCCGCACTTACCCAAACGCAGAACCTGCGCGTCACGGTAGCGGAATCCCTTGCAATAACTGGGGCTCCCGGTGGCACGTCTGATGCAGACCGCATGACCCGGTAGTGCTCAGCGTCCGAACGGAAGGTGGGCCATGCGGTACGTACTTGGACTGGCGAGCGTGCTCTCGGTGCTACTGGCTTGGCCACTAAGCGTTCGCGCGCAGGGTGGTGAGGAAGGCGTACCGAAGGTCGCCTTGGCGATCGATACGCAGCATCGTTTGCCCCCGCAGCTCATGTTGCGATTGAGCTATTACCTATACCTCGATGCGGATGCGGACACTGACGCCAAGTCCGACCAGATCGAGCCCAGTGCAGAGGAGCCCTCGCAGTCGGTAGAGCCGACGAAATCTCTACTCGAGCGGTGGCAGCCCGAGGCTTTCGTTGACCCAACTAAGCCTAAGCCGGGCTCTGAGCCAGCATTACAGCTCGGCGTCGATTCGGCCGGTCTCGAAGTGACGCCAACTGCGCCTGAGCAAACTCAGGAGGAGGAGCGTAGTCGAGGCGCAAAAGCCGGTATCGCGGTCGGCGTCATACTGGGAGTTGGGCTCGTGGGTCTCGGGATCGGTGCGGCAGTCGCCGCGTCCAACATAGACATCGCGTTCTGAGCGGCCTGGGCGCGTTTGAGCTGCAGCCGTAGGCGGCGCTTCCGCGCCAGATCCAACGCTGGCCATAGAGCACCACGCACCCGCTGCGCCCGCACGGCCGGGACGCACACGCCTGCGCCTGAAATCGGCCGCGTAGGAAACATTTACGTATGGCCCGGCGCGGCCCGGTGACTCCACGTTCGCTGTGACCCTCTAGCGACCCGGGCCAGAGTGGAGGTGCCATGCGTTACGTATTCAGAATCGGGGTTGCATTCGCGCTCGGCCTCGCGCTGATGGTGGGTTGCAGCGATGAGAATGGCGAAGGTGGAAACGGTGGCACGGCTGGAACCGGCGGAATCGCTGGCCACTACTGTGAATCCAATGGGGAGTGTGACAGCGGCGTGTGCGGCGATCCTGCATGCTTCCTTGCCGCGTGTGGGGTTTGCGAATGTGGGCAACCGGATTGCAGTTGTTTCGGCTACTGCGAATGCGAGCCTCACGAGACCGGAGGCTACTGCGTCCCGGCTGACTTCCTGACCGTCTGTGCTGGCTACGACGCTGCACCCGCGTGTACGCAGAACGACCGGTGCCGCTGGCTAGTCCCAGGGTGCGATGTCGACACGCTGCCCGCGCCCGGTTGCTTTCCTAATGCAGATTGCGGCGACAACTGGTGTGGCTCGAAGAGCTGCACGTATGTCGCCACGGAGGAGTGTGTCGGCGCTTTCGTGTGCCTTTAGAGCCGAGAACCCGCGAGGCTTCGTGCATTCAAAACCTGCTGTCCGCCATTGGTTACTCGCCGGACCTGAGAAAGAAGCTGGCGCAGTACGAAAGGCAGCTAGCCGGAAAGGAAGCGCGAACGGACCCGCAGCACCCGGACCTTTTTTGGCGCAAAGTGTGGTTCAAGTTGGTTCCGGTTCTGGTTGCGACCCACGACGGCGAGCCGGAAGCCGTGGCGCGTGACCTCATTAGGTCCATGCCTGCCGAGCTCCGCGCCAAGTGCCCCGGCTACCCGGCGAACGAAACCGAGCTTGGGGCCGCGGTTGCCGCGGTGGTCCATGCTCGCAACTTCGCGCCGGAGCTCGCCATGTGGCGGGCGTGCGGCGACTTGGACTCACTCAAGGTCGCAAGGGCCGTGCTGCGGGGGCTTGGCGCGACCGACCCGAAGAGCCTTCTTCGTCCGAGCCAATGGGACGCATGGGTCCAAGAGTAGGGCGCGACCTACGCCGTTCAAAAAGTGCCGGCATACGTACCGGCACCCTAAACGAAGAAACCCGGGAGAGCATTTCCTCCCGGGTTTTCCAGCGCGGCGGACGGGACTCGAACCCGCGGCCTCCGGCGTGACAGGCCGGCGTTATAACCAACTTAACTACCGCCGCATCTCCCTCAGAGCATCGCACTTAGGGACCGGCCTTGTAGCCTGGGGGGTGTGGGCTGTCAAAGAGTGGACAGGCGTTTCATTGCACCCTGACCCGCAAGCGAATTCACGCTCGTTTGAGCGTCGAGCCTGGTTGCTTTCCCGCTCGCTCGGAGCTGCCGACACCGCGTCACACGGTATTCCGACTGGAGCGCTGCTCGACTCTGCGTGCTCGTTCGCCGAGGCAACCGGTCGCACAGGAGCTCGTCCGCGGTCTTGGCGATGCAGCGTGCGCAGGTCGGGCTTGACCCGCCGATTCCGAAACTGTCGAAGCTCCGCCCGAAGAGCGCCACGCGACCCATTCAACGGGCTCATCTCGTCGCTGCACTGTCCCGGTGAAAGTACATTGAACCCGAGCTTGGCTCGCTTTTCGCATACCCAGAGGGGCGGAGCGGGAGAATGTCCTCCGAGGTTCCGGCCGGCTCTCAAAAACACAGCAAATCTTGCTGTGTGGCGGAGCTAATGTGGTTACGTGTAGTCAGTAGGCGACATTCTTTTTTCACAGAGTGTGAATCTGATTCACGGTGGACCGTTTCAGCAATGAAACAGACGAAGTATTCCAATGTATTCGCATGAGCGACGATGGCTGCGCCGACTGGCGATTCTGAATGACTACGTGCGGATTCCGTACGCGAATGGCTCGTCCTATGCCTCTCAGTTCCTTTACCGGGAAATGTCTGCCCGCGGTCACGAGGTTACGATCGTGGGCCCCGACGACCCGAACGCGCAGCCGAACGAGCTTCCTCCGAGGCACATCTCGCTGCCGAGCGTCCCGCTTCGCAACCATCCGGGCTTCTACTTGGCGATGCCCTCCAAGGCTTCGCTCGAATCGCTGAGGGACGCGAGGTTCGACATGTTGCTCGCTCAGAGTCCGAGCGGTCTCCTCTACGCCGGTGGTTGGCTCCGTCAGCAACACGGCGTGCCTCTGGTTTGCGTCAATACGGTGCACATGCCGAGCGTGTACAACGTCGTGCTTCCTGACGCGCTCCACGAAGTCCCAACGGTCCATCGCCTCTTCGAAGAGCGGGTCATGCCCTGGGTGGAGTCGAACACGACCGATGCGTACAACGCCGGTGATGCGCTCGTCTGCCTGAGCCCCGGCCTCAAGCGCTACTGGCAGGAGCGCGGTGTCGAAGTTCCGATACACGTGATTCCGCGCGCGATCGAAAAGCGGATCTTCGACCGAACCGAAGAGGCCGATCCCTTCGCGCCAGAGACGAAGCCCGGAGCCCGGCTTCTCGTGGTCTGCCGTCACGCGCGCGAAAAGGAAGTCGATCGTTTGCTCCAGATTTTCGCCCGGTACGTCTACCCGCGTATCGAGGGCGCCACGCTCACACTCGTGGGTGACGGTCCCGAGAGCGACGCGCTCAAGGAGCTGGCCAAGGAGCTCGGCGTCGAGCACCGAACCTTCTTCGTCGGCGAGCAGGGCCTGCGGCAGATGCCCGCCTGGTTCCGTCACGCGGATCTCTTCGTGTACACGTCGCTTTCGGAGACCTACGGTCAGGTGATCAGCGAGGCGCTCTGGTGCGGCCTTCCGGTCGTCGCGATGGACGACGGTATGGGCGTGGCGGGTCAGGTCGCCGACGGTGAGGACGGTTTCTTGTTGGACCCGAAGGATGACGATGCCGATCGCGAGTTTGGCGGAAAGGTCGAGCTCCTTCTCACCGACGAAACGCTGCGCGGCCAGATGTCGGCGCAGGCAACGCGCAACGCGAAGGACCGCTCCGACCCCGAGGCCTGCGTACGGCGCTACCTCGAGGTATTCGAGATCGCCAGAGATCACGCGCGGCGCAATCCGGGCGGCTCGCAGCTCGTCGCCTACCGCAGCCTCGCGCGGTGGGCAGCGATGCATTCCATGGTTGCCGGGATGGGGCTCATGCGAAAGCCCGTCGAGCTGAACCGCAATCGTGCGCCCACCGGCACCTGGACCTTCTCCGCGGCTTCCTGAGCGCGGCTCAGCGCCGATCGGTGTCGAGTTACTCGGCCGTGAGTAGCTCGACTTCAGCGTCCGTCGGAATCGTCGGTGGCGGCGGAGGGATCGTCGGCTGGCCGCGGAGCCTCGCGGAGAGATTGCCGATGTTGCGCTGTGCGTCCTCGAGAATGACATAGCTGCACGGCACGATGAGAAGCGTGATCAAGGTCGCGACGAGGACACCGAAGCCCAACGAAACCGCCATCGGAACGAGGAATCGGGCCTGGACCGAGGTTTCCCAGATCATCGGTGCGAGCCCGAAGAACGTGGTGAGCGAGGTCAGTAGAATCGGACGGAAGCGGCGTGCAGCGCCCGAGACCACGGCCTCCCAGGTACCCATTCCTTCCGCGCGAAAACGGTTGATCGCGTCGATGAGGACGAGCGAATCGTTGACGACGACTCCCGACAACGCAACGACGCCCATCATGCTCATGAGGCTCAGGGAGAAGCCCATGACGACGTGACCCCAGACTGCTCCGACCATGCCGAATGGAATCGCCGACATCACCAAGATCGGCTGCGCGTAGCTCCGAAACACCACGGCCAGCATCGAGAACATGACGATCAGGGCCAGAGCGAAGCCGAGCCCGAGCGCGCCCATCGTTTCGGCCTGTCGCTCTTGCTCCCCTCCGAGGCTGTACGAGAGCGCAGGGATATCCGCCATGAGCTGGGGAAGCTCGCGTCGTATGATCTGCGCGTTGATTTCATTGGCGTTGGCGTCTTCGTCTGCCACGTCGGCCGTCACACTGATGTTGCGGCGGCCGTCGGTTCGCTTGATCACCGTATAGGCCTGACCTCTTTCGACGATCGCGGCTTGCGCGAGCGGCATCTCTCCACCCATTGGAGTGCGCACGATCAGCTCTTCGACGTTGTAGAGCGAGCGCCTCTCTTCGAGCGGAAGACGCACGTAGACGCGAACCTCGTCCCGGCCTCGTTGTTGACGAACCGCCTCGGCGCCGAAGAACGCGCCGCGCACCTGTCTGGCGAGCTCGAACTCGGTGAGGCCCTGGGCCAAGGCCGCGTCCGTCAATCGAAAGTCGAGCTGATCCTTGCCCTTGGTGACTCCGCTGTCGATGTCACGCAGCCCGCTGTACACGGAGATCTCGGAGGCCAGTCTCTCGGCGGCCGCTTCGAGTGTGGGCACATCGTCGTGGATGAGCTGAATGTCGATCGGCTTTCCTGGCTGGACCCCAACCTCGAAAGCGAATGTGAGCGAATCCGCGCCCGGGATTTCGCCGATCTCGTCGCGCCATCGCTGCACGAACTGCTGAGTGGTCAGGTCTCGGTCTCCTGCGTCGATGAGATACATCATCACGGTCGCCATGTGGCTGCCTTCATTCGCGATGTCGGCATCGGGGTTGGCCTCGAAGCTGCTGATCGCGCCGACCTCTTCGTACAAGCCACGGGCGATGCTTCCGCTTTCCAATTTCGCGTTCTGCTCGTCCACGATCGACTGTGCAGCGGCTGCGATCCCGTCGGCGATACGTTCCGTTTCCGAAACCGGGGTGCCAACCGGCATCTTCAGGTGCGCCGTGATCAGATCGCCTTCGACCTTCGGAAGGAACGTGAAGGGGATGCGCCCGGCCACGTAACCCATCGTCCCGATCAAGAGCGCAACGCCGGCGGCGATCGTGAAGTACCGCCAGCGCAACGCTTGCTGCAAGATCGGGAGGTAGGTGTGCTGAATGTGATGCTGGAGGCGGTGCGGTATGTCGAGCTTGCCGACGAAGCGCATGACCCAGAGGTAGGGCGAGAGCAGGACTCGGAGCCAGCCTGGCATCGGATGGGAGAGGTGGGCCGGCAGAATGAGAAGCGACTCGGCCAATGAAATCAACAGAACCGAGATGACCACGATCGGGACCACGCGGAAGAACTTGCCCATTGGCCCGGGAACCATGAGCATCGGCGCAAACGCCACGCAGCTCGTCAGGATCGCGAAAATGACCGGTTGAGAGACCTCTTTCACGCCGTCGATGGCGGCTTGCAGGCGTCCCTTGCCGTCCATGCGTTGCTTGTAGATCGCCTCACCCACCACGATCGCGTCGTCGACCACCATGCCGAGCGTGATGATGAATGCGAAGAGCGAGATCATGTTGATCGAGACTTCCGCCGCCGGGAAGAAGAGTAGGGAGCCCGCAAACGAGATCGGAATCCCGAGGGTGACCCAGAACGCGAGACGCGCCTCGAGGAACAAGGCCAGAGTGAGAAGCACTAGGACGAGGCCGATGCGCGCATTGCGCAAGAGCAACGAGAGCCGTCCCTCGTACATCTCGGCCGTGTCGAACCAGCTCGCTGCGTAGAGGCCTTCGGGCAGAGTCTCCTGAAGCTTCGCTACGTATGCTTTGGCCGCAGCGGAGACGGTGAGCGGGGTTTCGTTGCCTACCCGAAAGACATTGACCATGACCGCGGGTTTGCCGTTGTAGGTGGCCTCCTTGTCGATCTCCTGGAAGCCGTCGCGGACCGATGCGACGTCGCGCACGAGCACCTGAGACCCGTCGGGTTGGCTCAAGAGCACGATGTCGCCGAACTCCTCGCCCCGGTCGCGTCGCTCCGTCGTCCGGAGAAGAACCTCGCCCCCTTGCGTCTTCACACCACCACCCGGGAGCTCGACGGACGCCGCCCGGACACGGGCCGCGATCTCGTCGAGTGTGAGTCCGTACTTGCGGAGCTCGGCCTGCGGCACTTCGATGCTGATCTCGAGCGGTCGAATTCCGGAAAGCTCGACGTAGGTGATGCGCGGGTCTTGCAAGAGCTCACCCCGGCTGTTCTCTGCCACTGCACGCAGGGTCGCCTCGTCGACGTCTCCGTAGAGCACCAGGGAGATGACCTGCTGACGGTTCGAAAGGAGACTGACCGTGGGGCGTTCCACGTCTTCCGGGAACGAGGTGATTCGGTCGATCGCGCTCTTCACGTCGTTCAGCGCCCGGTCCTTGTCGGTGTTCAGCAAGAGCTCGACAAACGTGCTTGCCTGCCCTTCGAAAGCCGACGAGGTGACCTTCTTCACGCCGTCGATGCCTCGAACGGCCTCCTCGACCGCGAGCACCACCGCCTGCTCGACTTCTGCCGGGCTCGCGCCTGGATAGACGACGCTGATCGAGACGACATCGAGCTCGACCTCCGGAAACACCTCTTGCTTGATGCCGGACGCCAAGGTCACGATGCCCCCGACGATCAAGGTGAGCATCAAGACGTTCGCCGCGACGGAGTTCTTCGCCGCCCATGCGAGGATTCCCCGCTCTTTGCCGGGATCGAAGCCGTCCAACTCGGTCAAGTCATTCATGGCGTGGCTTGAGCCGCAGGCGCGCTGGGATTCGCGGGCTCCGGCCGGGGCGTGGGGGCCAGGGTGCGGAGGAGCATGTTGGGTACAGGGGTCGGGATTCGGCTCGTGACGACTCGTTCGTTCGCCTCGAGCCCGCCCGTCACGAGCACAGCGTCCGGTTCCGTCCAGGCGATCTCCACGTCGCGAATCTCGAGCGTGTCTTGGTCGTTCATGACGTACACGTTGCGACCGTTTCGAAGAGCAACTCTAGGGAGGCGAATCGCATCTTCGATGGGCTCCGCTTCGATCGCGACGTCGACGAACGAGCCGAGGAGCAAGGGCAAGTCGCCCTTCTTTCCGAGTGGGTTCTCGATGCGAACGAGGAGTCGCGCCATCGCGCCACCCGGGTCGAGGTCGGGAAGCTCACGAATCACCTCACCGCGCCGTTCGATCGTCTCGTCACCCGCGTGCTGAACGATCTTGGCCTCGGAGCCGGGGCGGTCGTCGGTTCGTGCCGAGACGGTGCGCAGCGCGCTCACTGGCACAGAAACCTGCACGTGAAACTCGTCGGTGCCCACCAGTCGCGCAACCGAGCTTTGCGGGCTGATCAGCTGTCCGGTGTCGACGCTCTCGCTGACGACCATTGCGTTGAAGGGCGCGCGGAGCGTCGTCCGCGTCAAATCGAGCTGAGCTTTCTTGAGTGCGCTCTGCGCCGCCTTCAGGGCGAGTCGGGTCGATTCGAGCTGCGGCTCACGTTGCGCCAGCGCGCTCTGCTCTTCCGAAACGTCCATTTCCCCGAAGGCGTTCCACTCTCGCTTCGCGACCTCGCCTCGACGCTTCTCCAGCGCCAGCTCGAGCTTCGCTTGGTTGACCTGGGAGCGAGCGGACTCGACGGCGAGCTGGTAGTCGCGCGGATCGATGCGCACGATCGGTTGACCCTCGTTGAAGCGACCGCCTGCAACGAGCTCCGGGCTCTGCCAAATCACGCGCCCTCCAAGCTCGGCCTGGAGCACGACTTCCTGCGCGGGCACGACGGTGCCCTTGGCATGCAGATCGACATCGTGGCGTCTGGCGCTGATTTGAATGACATCGACCAGCGTCCCCTCGAGAGGTTTTTCAGCCCTCGGCGGCTCGGCTTTCGTGGCTATCAGGATGACAGCAGCGCCGATGGCAGCGGCGACGACGCCGATCGACAGAGCCCACTTCAAGCGACGCTCAGAACGCTTACTCATTTCCTGGGTCTCCAAATTCTTCCGGCCAAGCGCCCCCAAGTGCGCGATAGAGCTGTACTCGATAGGAAACCAGTCGCCGGCGTGAGGCCACGAGCTGAAGCTCCGTCAGCTGACGGGTCGCCAGCGCCGTCAGTACGGGCAAGAAATCGCTGAGCCCGGCACGGTAGCGATCACGGGTGGCTTCGAGCGTGATGTTGGCGAGGCGGAACTCGTCTTCGAGGAACTGAATGCGGAGCCGTTCCTGCCTCTCGAGCACCAGGGAGCTCTCGACCTCCACCAGTGCCGTGAGGATGGTTTCGGCATACGCTTCGAGAAGCTGGTCCTCGACGGCTCGCTGGGCTTTGATGGCCGACACACCGCTGAGACCGTCGAAGATGGGCACTGAGAAGCGCGCGCCAGCGTTCCAAATCCAACCGTAGTTGGAGGTCTCTGGGACGAAATTGACGACCTCCGCGTTGATCCATTTGTACCCGCCCCTGAAGTCGAGAGAGATCTGCGGGAGCCGCGCCCCAACCTCGGCTGCGAAGCGACGATCCTCTGCCTCGACACGTTTCTGTGCGGCTTGGATGTCTGGCCGTGCTTGTATCAATGTGGCGGGGACTCTGATGTCGGGAGTTGGCCCGATCTCCGGCAACACCTTGTCGTCCAGCGGAAACTCCCGACCAGGCGCTTCTCCCAGAAGTGCGGAAAGCCTTTGATCCGTCAGCTCCGTTTGCGCGTCGGCCAGAGCCAGAAGCGCACGCTGACTCGCCACGCGTTGCCGCTGCTGGTGCACGTCGACCGCGGAGTTGAGTCCCTCCCGATAGCGAAGCTCCACCAGCTCCAGGAACTTCAGATCCGTCTCCAGCTGCTCGCTGACTACGGCAACCTCGATTCTCGCGTTGACCGAATCGAACCAGGCCTCGGCGACTTCGGCGGAAATCGCAATGGCCAAGGCTGCCTGGTCGAGCCGCGCAGCTTCAGCGTCGAGCTTGGCGCCCTGATGCTCTCGCGCCCTTCGCGCGAAGAGGTCGATCTCGTACGAGACAGGGATCGATCCGAGGGCAGATTGCTGCTTCACCTTGCCGAATGCCGACAGCTCCTGACCCCGGTCGTAGTCTCCGGTCAGTCCGATCTGCGGCATGCGTGCCGACCGCACCAGGTTGGCGATATATCGCGCTTGCTGCACTCTGGCCCAGCCGGCGCGCACCGTCTGGTTGCGCCGCAGCGCCTCTTCGACGAGCATGGTCAGCGTCGGGTCTCCCATGTGACGCCACCAGCGCACGTCGCGAAGTGCCCCGGCGTCGGTCTCGGACTCTGGCAGGGCAGCCGGCCCCGACTCTGGAGGCGGGGGGACTTCGGAGCCCTCGCTGAAGCTCTCCGGAACCTCCAACGGAGGGGGGATGTCGGTCTCCTTCTTGTAGTTGCATCCGGCAAGCAGCGCCGAGACGAGCAAAATGACAATGGTGCCGCGCATCATGATGTTCCTTCGCTCGAAAGTGCCCTGAGCATGGTGTCGAGATGCAGGGGCACAAGCTGATCTAGATCCACGGAAGCCGGTATTCTTTGTGCCATCGCTTCCTTGTTGAGTCCCACGAGCACCACGCCGAGGGAGCTCGTCCACAACTGAAGGGCTTGGGGCAGAGGATTGACGTCCGCCCGAATGCTTCCGTCGTCCTGCCCCCGCTTCAGCGCGGAGGTCACGAGCAGGAGCATCTGTCCGACCCGCGCCCGATAGCTCTGGAACTCCTCGGTGGAATCGTCCATGCGCTCGCCCGCGCTGAGCCAGGCCAACGCAAAGCGAAAGTGGTGCGGGTTCTCTTGGGTGAAATCGTAGTAGCTGCGGAGCAGCTGCCGGACCGCGTCGAGACCGGTGGGCGTGTTCTCGAGCGCGGAGGTGATGACCGGGATCAGCGTATCGAGAAGCCGGATCGCGACTGCCGCGCAAAGCGCGTCCTTGTTCCCGAAGTAGAGGTAGAGCGTTCCCTTGCTGAGCTCGGCCGCATCGGCGACCGCGTCCATCCGCAGCCCGTGGTAGCCTTCTTCGGCAATGAGCTCCTGCGCGGCGTCGAGAATCGCCTCTCGACGTGCAGTTCGCTCCCGTTCCCTGCGCGCGGCTACCGCCAATGCCTGCCCTCTAACCCGACTGACCGACGGTCAGTCGCTGACTACTAGTTAGCAAACCTAGGCCACAAATGCCTTCATTCAAGAGCAAAAAGAGACGAACCCATTGTTTTCTTGGGCCTCGGTGGGCGGGACAGGGGTCGAACCTGCGACATCCGGCTTGTAAGGCCAGCGCTCTACCGCTGAGCTACCCGCCCAAAGTGGCCGCGAGCATGACGCCCCGGGCCGAACCTGTCCAACGGGGCGTGCCCCTTACTGGCGAGCCCCGGGCGCGTCGACCGTCGGCTCTGGGACGTCTTCGGCCTCGGCTGGGTCCGGCGTGATCAGCTCGCCCTCGCGGTATTCGACGGGGCGCACCTGGTGTTCGCCGAATAGAGCGTCTGGATCGCTGAGCGCCAGGGCCTCTCGGAGGACCTCGTCCATGTGCTCGACGAGCACGATGCGCAGAGCGTTGAGCACGCGACGCGGGATCTCCTTGAGGTCCTTTTGGTTATCCTTGGGGACCAGGACGACGTCGATCTCCGCCCGGTGCGCGGCGAGGAGCTTTTCCTTGAGGCCGCCGATGGGAAGCACGCGGCCGCGCAAGGTGATCTCGCCGGTCATCGCGACGTTCTTGCGAACTGGGATCTTCAGCAGAGCGCTGGCAATGCTCGTCGCCATCGTGATGCCTGCGCTCGGCCCGTCCTTCGGGACGAAGCTCGGGAAGTGAATGTGCACGTCGTACTTCGAGTGGAAGTCCACTTCGAGGCCGAGCACTTTTTGGCGCGAGCGAATGTAGCTCATCGCCGCCTGTGCAGACTCCTGCATGCCCTTTTCGAGCAAACCGGTGATGTTGAGCTTCCCCTTCCCGGGCACCACGGCCACTTCGCACTCGAGGATCGAGCCGCCGTACGCATTCACAGCGAGGCCGTTCGTGAGGCCGACGTGGTCCTTTTCGTTCGTCTTGTCGGGTCGGTATTTCGTGACCCCGAGATACTCCGCCACGTCTTTCGCTTCGACGCGGTAGCTCTTGCCCTTCGAATCCTCGCCATCCTTGAGAACTCGTCGCGCGATCTTGCGACAGACGCTTCCAATCTCGCGCTCGAGATTGCGCACACCGCTTTCCATCGTGTAGTAGTGGATGATCTGGCGAACCGCATTCTCGCTGAACTCGAGATCGATGTCTTTGAGGCCCGCGTTCTCGCGTTGGCGTGGCACGAGGTAGCGCATCGCGATGTTCAGCTTCTCGAACTCCGTGTAGCCGCTGATCTCGAGGATCTCCATGCGGTCACGAAGCGGAAGCGGAATCCCCTGCAAGGTATTCGCCGTCGTGATGAACATGACGTCGGAAAGGTCGTAGTCCAGATCGAGGTAGTGGTCGTTGAAGTTGTGGTTCTGCTCGGGATCGAGCACCTCGAGCAAAGCCGAGGCAGGGTCTCCACGGAAATCCGCCGACATCTTGTCGATCTCGTCCAGTAGGAAGACGGGGTTGTTCGCGCCGACTTTGCGAAGCGATTGAATCAAACGGCCGGGCAGGGCGCCGATGTACGTGCGCCGGTGACCGCGGATCTCGGCTTCGTCGCGCACGCCGCCGAGCGACAAGCGCACGAATTCGCGTCCGGTACAGCGGGCGATGCTCTTTGCGAGTGACGTCTTGCCGACGCCGGGTGGCCCGACCAGACAAAGGACCGGGCCCTTGAGCTTCTTCACCAGCGCCTGCACGGCGAGATATTCGACGATGCGCTCCTTCGGCTTCTTGAGCCCGTAGTGGTCCTCGTCGAGGATCTGCTCGGCCACGTCGATGTCGTAGTTCTCTTCGCTCTTGTCGCCCCAGGGGAGCGCCAGCACCCAGTCGATGTAGTTGCGGATGACCGTGGCCTCCGCGCTCATCGGCTGCATCATCTTGAGCTTCTTCAGCTCCTTGCGCGCCTTGAGATGCGCCTCTTTGCTGAGCTTCTTCTGCTTGAGCTGCACCTCGAGCTCTTGAATCTCGCTCTTGAATTCGTCGCGCTCGCCGAGCTCCTTCTGAATGGCCTGCATTTGCTCATTCAGGTAGTACTCCTTCTGCGTCTTCTCCATTTGCTTCTTGACGCGGGAGCGAATCTTTCTTTCGACTTGCAAGATCTCGATCTCGGCGTTCATCAGCTGGAACAAGCGTTCGAGGCGCTTTGCCGGATCGATCGTTTCGAGGATCTCTTGACGGTCGGACAGCTTGATGCTCGTGAGGTGCACCACCACCGTGTCCGCCAGCTTCGACGGGTCGTCGATCGTCTGCACGGTCATCAGCATCTCGGGTGCGATGCGCTTGTTGAGCTTTGCATAGACGTCGAACGCCGACTGAACCGAGCGAATTAGCGCCTCAATTTCGACGTTGGAGGAGAAGACCTCTTCCACTGGCTCGACGTTACAGAGGAAGAACTCGTCGCTCGGGACGAACTGCGTGATCCGCGCGCGCCGCTTGCCCTCCACGAGCACTTTTACGGTGCCGTCCGGCAGGCGCAGAAGCTGGATGATCGTGCCGATCGTTCCCACCTCGAAGATGTCCTCCGGCGTGGGGTCGTTCGTCTTCGCCTTCTTCTGGGCAGCCAGCAAGATCTCCTTGTGCTGGCTCATCGCTTCCTCGAGCGCGTTGATCGATTTCTCCCGACCCACGAACAAGGGCACGACCATGTACGGGAAAACTATGATGTCACGCAGCGGTAGCAGCGGATAGCTCTCGGAGCCGGATTCATCGCCGCCGGGATTCTGCTCATCGTTGTCGTTTCGGTGAAAAAACATCGGCCTACTCAGCTCCTCTGGAAGAGGCAGAAGCCAGGAACTGCAGCGACGCTCGCACTAGGCGAGCTCCGCCTCTTCCTTTTCGTAGACGATGAGAGGCGTCTCGCCGGAGAGGATCACCTCTTCGCTGACGACGACCTCTCGAATGTCCGCCTGCGACGGAACGTCATACATGATGTCGAGCATCGACTTTTCCATGATGGCCCGAAGGCCGCGAGCACCGGCATTTCGCTTCAATGCTTCGCGCGCCACGGCCCGCAATGCGCCCTGAGAGAACTTGAGCTTCACGCCATCCATCTCGAAGAGTCTTTGGTACTGCTTGACCAGCGCGTTCCTCGGCTTGGTGAGGATGTCGACCAGCGCCTCTTCGTTGAGCTCGTGGAGCGTGGCGATCACGGGCAGGCGACCGATGAACTCCGGAATCAACCCGGCTCGCAGCAAATCCTCGGGCTCGATGCGCTCGAGAAGCGCGCCAATCTTCTTGTCCTTGCGGGATGGGATGTCTGCGCCGAAGCCCAGCGTTCGTTCGCCGATGCGCCGCTCGATGACGTCGTCCAGGCCGACGAAGGCGCCGCCGCAGATGAACAGGATGTTCCCCGTGTCGATCTGCAAGAAGTCCTGCTGGGGATGCTTGCGCCCGCCCTTGGGTGGGACGTTGGCAATGGTCCCTTCGATGATTTTCAAGAGGGCTTGCTGAACGCCTTCGCCGCTCACGTCGCGCGTGATCGAAGGATTGTCGCCCTTGCGCGCGACCTTGTCGATCTCGTCGATGTACACGATGCCGCGCTGCGCGCGCTCCACGTCGTGATCTGCGTTCTGCAGCAGCTGTACGATGATGTTCTCCACGTCCTCCCCGACGTAGCCGGCCTCGGTCAGCGTGGTGGCATCCGCGATTGCAAACGGAACGTTGAGAATCCGCGCCAGCGTCTGCGCGAGAAGAGTCTTTCCCGACCCGGTGGGCCCAAGGAGAAGGATGTTCGACTTCTGTAGCTCGACGTCATCCGCGCCGATCTTCGAGTCGATGCGCTTGTAGTGGTTGTGCACCGCGACGGAGAGGATCTTTTTCGCCCGATCCTGTCCGATGACGTACTCATCGAGGATCTTCTTGATTTCGGCAGGCTTCGGAAGCGGCGTGGTCGTCGTGAGCGACTCCTCACGCTCGACCTCCTCGGCAATGATGTCGTTGCAGAGCCCGATGCACTCGTCACAGATGTAGACAGTCGGGCCGGCGATGAGCTTCTTTACTTCCTTCTGCGACTTTCCGCAGAAAGAGCATTGAAGGTTTCCATGTCCGTCATCTCGCCGTCGATCCACCATATACCTGCTTGGGAGAGTCTAGCGTCCCGCATCTTTAACGGCAAGGACTAGGCCGCCCGCATCCGCAGCGTTTTCTGGCGTCTTATTTGCCCCGCGTCGGCTGGATGACGGCGTCGATGAGGCCGTACTCTTTGGCCTCTTCGGCGGAGAGGTAGCGATCGCGTTCGGTGTCGTCCTTTATACGCTCGACGCTCTGGCCTGTATGCTTGGACAGGATCGTGTTCATTTGTTCACGAAGTTTCAGGATCTCTCTCGCGTGGATTTCGATGTCCGTCGCCTGACCCCGGATTCCCCCGAGCGGCTGGTGAATCATGATGCGGCTATTGGGTAGACATTTGCGCAATCCCGTCGTGCCAGAGGCCAAAATCCAGGCCGCCATCGAAGCGGCTTGGCCCAGGCAGACCGTAGAAACGGGTGATCGAACGTACTGCATCGTATCGTAAATCGCGAGGCCTGCTGTAATCGAACCGCCGGGGCTATTGATGTAGAGCGTGATCTCCTTGTCCGGGTCGTCGCTCTCGAGAAAAAGCATCTGCGCGATGATGCCGTTGGCCATGTCGTCGTTCACCTCGGTGCCGAGGAAGATGATGCGGTCTTTCAGGAGCCGGCTGAAGATGTCCCACTGACGTTCGCCGCGATGCGTCGTTTCGACGACCCAGGGCATGTACATCTGCGCGGTCGTTGGCTCGCTCATGACTCTTCCCCTTCGTCATCGGGAGTCTCGCCTGCGGTAGCTTCTGGCTCAGGCCGCTCCCCTTCGTTGATCTTGGCACGCGCGGCGAGCAACGCCATGACCTTCTCTTCGAGGAGCTGGGATTCGAGCTGTTCGCGCTGTCCCTCTTGGAAGTCGGCTCGCACCTTTGCCACGTGCTTCCCGGTCCTCTCGGCGATCTCCTGGAACTTCGCATCGATGTCTTCTTCGGAGACTTCGATGCCCTCCTGACGCGCCAAGGAGCCGAGAAGAATGCCCGCCTGGACCCGACGCTCGGCGCGCTTTTCGATGCCGGAAAAGAAGTCCGCGCCCGGCGCCCCTTTCTGACCCGCCATCTGCATGAACTGAGCCAGCTCGTACATCATCATCTGCTGTTGCTGCTGAACCATCGAAGGCGGGACGGGGATGTCGTTGTGCTCGATCAGGCTGTCGATCAGCTGATCCTTGAGCTGGGCCTCATTGCGCCGCTTCGCGCCATCCTCGAGCCCTTCGCGGATCTTCAATCGAAGCTCGAGGAGCGTCGCATAGTCGCCACAGTCCTTTGCGAACTCGTCGTCGAGCTCGGGCAGTAGCTTCTCGTGAAGCTGAGTGGCCTTGATCTTGAAATGGGCTGTCTTGCCTTGGAGGTCTGGGTTTGGGTGGTCGTCTTCGAAGGCCACCTCGATCGTCTTCTCGTCCCCGGGCCGCATCCCGAGGAGACCTTCCTTGAGTGCGGGCAGGAGATGCTCGTCGCTGATCTCGACCTGACGACCTTCAGCTCCGAGGTCGTCCTTGGCTTCGCCATCCACCGTCACCGTGTAGTCGATCGTGATGAGGTCGCCTTCTCGTGCCGGACGCATGGGATCGGGAGACTGGATCTCAGCGTGCTGATTTCGCAGGCCTTCGATCTCGGCGTCGACATCTTCGTCCGAAACGTCGATCCGCGGTTGCCAGGCTTCGAGTCGATCGATTGCCACAGAGTCGATCCTGGGCCTCACCTCGACCTTTGCCTTGAACGTGAGGGGCTTGCCCGGTTCGAGCTCCGGAGCCTCGTCCATCTCTGGCTGCGCCACGATGTGAAGCTCGTGCTCCTGCACGGCTTGCATCAGGCCTTGTTCGACCAGCGTGCCGGTGACCTGGGCGGCGGCTTGCCTGCCGTAGACCTGCTTCAGGACAGTTCTCGGCACCTTGCCGGGCCGAAAGCCCTTCACGCGGGCAGTTCTGCCGATCTCTCGGTACGTATCGTTTAGGTCCTTTTGGATTCGGTCCCACGGCACTTGGACCGTGACCTCCACGAGGACGGGGCTGATCTCACGAATTTCAGATTGCATCGTATTTTTGGCGGTTTCTCAGGCGCGGTTCGTACTGCCGGGGGCCAGACCCGTCAAGGTGCAGCCTTCGAGACGGCTTTCTCCCGGTGTAGCTCCACCAACTCGATGCCCAGGGCTTGAGAAACCTCGAAAATGCGTTCGTCTCGATAGAACTCTTCGAAGACGATGCGCTTGATTCCGACGTTGCAGATCGCCTTGAAGCAGTTCCAACAGGGAGATGCAGTGACGTAGATCGATGCTCCGTCGATCCGCGTGCCGTTCTTGGCGGCCTGAATGATCGCGTTGACCTCTGCATGGATCGTGCGCACGCAATGGCCGTCGACCATCATGTGACCCGCTTCATCGCAGTGCGGCAGGCCCCGAACGGAGCCGTTGTATCCGGTCGAAAGGATGGTCTTGTCTCGGACTATGACGGAGCCGACGTGCTTCCGGGGGCAGGTGGAGCGCCTGGCAACCACTACCGCGATATCCATGAAGTATTCGTCCCAGGAGGCTCGTCCCATGGGCCGTTCCTAGCCCGGGGTCCCAGAGCCGACAACCTCTAATAGATGAGGTTGGGCGGTAGGCTCGGGGGCGCCGTCTGCTCCTTGATGCGCCGCGCGAACGAGATGAAGTCGCTGCGAGCAGCCCGGTGCAGCTTGCTTGGCAGACCCTTGACGATGAGGACGGAACGGTCCTTTCGCTCGACGCGTGCGGTCGGGTCTCCGGCCGAGACTTCGCGGGCTGCTTCGAACGCCTCCTCTGCGTCCGCCTCGGTATCCCAGGTCGTCCACCAGATCACTGCGGCCTCGGTACCCCGCGTGTAGATCGCCAGCCGGTCGCCCGCCCAGCCGGCGGCGGCCCGTTCGTCGGTGCCTGAGGGGCGGGTCTGCCCGAGGAACACACTCAGCTCGAGCTCGCCGAGCGTATCCTCTTCGATTCGTCTGAATCCTGCCGCGAGGAGAGCCTCGTTTTCGACCAGTTCGATCGGCTCCCCCGGCTCCCGGGCGAAGTACTTCTCGGGGTGCAGGACCTGCTCGCTCGACGAAGGGGGCCTGCGATGGGCGTTGTTCACTGCGGCCCATCCGCCCCGTCCCTGGACCGCAGCTGCGAACTGAAGGCCCCTCAAGTACGGCGCGACTAGGGTGACGCGCAGGATCGCAGGGGCGTCGTCGAGCTTCTCGCCGCGAACCAGCGCGTTGAGGTCCAGGAGCTCGCCCATCTGCTGGATACCCGTCGTGGCTGCGGACAGTGGAATGCCTTGTTGGCGAAGCGCGTGTGCGAGCATTGCCAGGGTCGCGTCGCCTTCGACGATCGAACGGAATGCATTGTCCGCATCGGCAGTGCGCTCTTTCTTGTAGGATTCGCCAAGACCGAGCCGCTGATCTTGGAGTGCATGCACGATCTCGTGCACCAAGACCAATCGCGCCTCCTGGGTCTGCTCGGGACCGAACGCGCCAATCAGGCCGGCCATCACATCGTCACGGATCACCAGGCGCTCGGTTTCCGGGTCGTAGTAGCCGATGACCTGTTCGCCGAGGACGTCTGCGAACAGGCTTCGAAGGTCTGCCTTGGTGTCGAGCAAGCCGAGAGCGCCGTAAAGCAGCCGCGCGCGCTCGAGCTCGGCTTCCTCGATCTGCGAGTGCAGGCTGTTGGCGATCGCATCGCCATCCTCGATCTCGATCGTGACCCGTCGGCGAAGCCGCAATTGTCGCACCGTCTCTGCGGCACGAATCAGGGCATCGACCGCCTCGCGCTCACGTGGCGTCGCTGACCGCGCGGTCCCGCTCGCGGGCGGCTTGGCGGACGGGGACTGAGGCGCGCTCGAGCTCGCCGGCTCGGTGGGCCTCGGCGCTTCGATCGGCTCCGGTATTGCGTGCTGGTGGCAGCTGCTCGAGATGAGCGCAACCGCCAACCATGCGGCCCATCGACTCATGACTCCCCATTCGCATCCGCCACGACCAGCGGTCGCTTTCGGTGATTGTGCATCAAGAATCGGCGTGCCGCCTCAATTGAGGCCTCCTCGGCTTCCGCTGGGTTCGTGAAACGGCGTCCTTTCAAGCGATTGCGAACGTGCTCGGCAATTCGGCGCTCCAGCCGGGCTCGCTCTTCCTGGCCGAACACACCTCGCGAGATCACCGTCGGGAAATGCCGAAGCCTTCCCTCGTGAAGCGAGATCTGCACGCTGAGGAGGCCGCCTGAGCCCATCGCGCGCCGTTCGCGGATCACTTCTTCGGTGAGAGATTGGGCGCCGTCGATGTAGACGCGGCCCGTCGAAACCGATCCGCTCACGCGAAGTCCGCGCCGATCGAGCTCGAGCACGCTTCCATTCTCGATCAGTTGCGTTTCGACGACACCTTCCTCCTGGGCCAATTCGAGGTGACGACGCCGATGATGGTGCGTACCGTGTACCGGAACGAACGCCTGGGGACGAAGGATCCGAATCATACTGCGCTGCTCTTCACGGCTGCCGTGCCCACTTGCATGAATTTCCGGGTGCTCCTCACGCGTGATCACTTCGAGACCGCGACGCTCGAACCGATTGACTACGTCGAACACGGCAAGCTCGTTACCGGGAATGACGCGCGAAGAGAAAATTACGGTGTCACCTGCGTCGAGGTGAACGCGAGTATGCTCTTCGCGGGCGAGCCGCGTGAGTGCGGAGGCTGCCTCGCCCTGGGTCCCCCCAGCGAGGATCAAGACTTCGTTTCGCGGCAGTGCATCGACTTCTTCGGGCGCGATCAGGAGTCCGTCGGTCGGCGGGATCAAATCAAGCGCCCGGGCGATTTCCGTGTGCTTGTTGACCGACATCCCGAGCAGACAGACCTTGCGTCCTTGCGCTTTCGCGATGCGGATCAGCGCTCGTAGACGGAAAGCATTGGACGAGAAGGTCGCGACCACGACTCGATGGGAAGATTTCGCGACCCAGCTCTCGAGGGCGACCGCTGCGTCACGCTCGAGCCTCGCGCGACCCCGCACGTTGGCACCGGTCGAATCGCTGAAGAGAAGACGCACTCCTCGGCGCCCGACCTCCTCGAGTCGTGTTTGATCGAATCGCTGGCCCTCGCAAGGATCAGATTCGATCTTGAAATCCCCTGTATGGATGACGGTGCCGAGCGGGGTCTGCAAGATGAGGCCGGTAGCATCGGCAATCGAGTGATGAACGGCAAAGCGCTCGACCGATATCGATCCGATCTGTTCGACGCTTCCGGCGGGACTCACTCGCAGGTCGATGCCCTTGAGACCGTGCTCGCGCAGCCGGTCCTCGATGAGGGCCGCGGCATAGGGCGGCGCGTACACCGGAACGCGGACCTCCTTCAGGAAATAGGGAAGGGCGCCGATGTGGTCCTCGTGCCCGTGCGTGATGACGATCGCCCGCAGGCGCTCACGTTCCTCGAAAAGCCAGTCGAAGTCTGGGTGAACCAGCTCGGCACCATGTTCATCGGTGAAACCGATGCCGCAGTCGATGGCGATCGTCGTGTCCCCGCAAACCAGAGCGGCGCAGTTCATTCCGACCTCGTTGAGCCCACCGAGGGGGATGAAGCGCAAACTGTCGGACGTCGAAGTCACCGCGTCCTGGCTAAAGGCCGCCGTTGCTCCGGTCAAGGCAGCGATTGCGTCGTTGACCCGCCTGATCCCTGCGTGCTACGCCCGGGACCGCACGGGTTCAATGCGCCGGTTTTTCGTGATCATTTGTGTGGTTTCCCTGGGGGCAACATCGGCCGCGGCGCAAAGGTCGTCCACCGGGGATGTGAGCGAACCTGGGGTACAGGGAACCTCGGAAACCGAGGCGCAGGAGGCGATCTCCGAAATCGAGGAGGCAACGCCCGAGCCCAGTCGCGAAAAGGACCTGCCCCCCCAGCTTCGTGCACCGAGCATCGAGGGGCTGCAGATGCCTACCGCTCCGCCAAGCGACGAAGAGTCCGGCGATGACTTCGATGAGGCCGACTTCGACGAGGACAAGGTGGCTTCGGACGATGCCGCGCTCCTGGGTCGAGCCGAGCCTCCGGCGGCAGATCCGACACTTGCCACCTGGACCAATCCCCGGCCGGTCTTCTCTCTCAACGGTTACCTCCGGGTGCGAGGCGAGTACATCGACAATTACTCGCTGCGACGGCAGCCGATCGGACGCCTCGAAGGCGATCCGTTCATACGTTGGATTCCGATCGACAATTCGCCGAGCAACGGCAACAACGGTGTCCTGCCGCAAGGCGGCTGCACGGGCCCACCCACCTCGGTTGCTGGGCCCGCGGAGCGTTGTGACGGAACCGCGACGCTTCGATACGCCAACATGCGACTTCGACTTCAACCGACGCTTGCGCCCAGCGACAACATCCGTGTCCACATGATGATCGATGTCTTCGACAACTTGGTTCTTGGGTCCACGCCCGACGTCAAGTCCGTCAACCAGTTCGGTCAGGTCGTGGGCCGCGCGCCAGGGGTTCCCGTCGACAGCTTGACGCTGACCTCGCCGCCGCCCGAAGCCTACCGAAATACCGTGGGCGACAACATCCTCGTCCGGCGCGCCTGGGGCGAGGTCACCAACAGCACGATCGGCCAGCTTCGATTCGGTCGCATGGGCAACCAATGGGGCCTGGGGATGCTCTGGAACGCAGGCATCGGCACCAATAACCTCGACACAGTGCTCGATTCGGACTTTCAGTCGGAAGTCGATCGCATTCAGCTCGTCGGCAAGTTCAAAGGGATGTTCTTCGGGGTGTCCTGGGACTTCGCGAACAAGGGCTACATCTACGACCCTGTCGAGAACATCCAGGGAATTCCATACGATGCCAGCAGGTTGGACGACACACGGCAGTGGAGCTTCCTGTTCGCGCGGCGCATGGATGCGCTTGCCCAGGAGAAGCGGATCCTCGGTGGCAAATGGGTGATCAACGGCGGCGCATATTTCATCTATCGGTCCCAGTTTCTTTCGACTTCGACGGCTCCGCTCTTCGGCGCGATTAGCGACGTCGAGAACAGCTTCGTGCGCCGCGATGCGAAGGTCTACATCCCCGACGGTTGGGTGCAGGTGCTACGAAAGAATCTGCGGCTGGAGATCGAGTTTGCGGGCATCTTGGGAAAGATTCAGAACATCACGCCCGATGGATTCCCCCCAACCGCGGAGGACGAGCCATACAAATTGCGCCAGTGGGGCTTTGCATTCGAGGGGGAGTACCGCTTTCTCAAGCAGAAGCTCGGCGTGCTACTCAAGGGAGGAGCGGCCTCGGGCGATCCCGACGTAGTGGGCCTTTCTCAGTACGAGAACTTGGCAGCCCAGCCAGTTGGAAAGAAGAACGTCACGAACTTCTCGTTTCACCCGGACTACCGTGTCGATCTGATCTTGTGGCGTAATATCATGGGCCGGATCGCGGGCGCGTACTACCTCGCGCCTGCGGTGAGCTACGACATCATCCGTACCGATTTCGGACGCGTCCTCGGCGCGCGCTTGGACTTCATCTACAGCCGCGCGATGTACGCGCAGCAGACCTATTCTTCCGAGCCGAACCTCGGCGCAGAGCTGGACATCTCCATCTACTATCGGACCGAAAACGGTCCGAGCTTCAAAGACGGCTTCTTCGCGGCCGGGCAGTTCGGCATATTATTTCCCCTGAACGGGCTTCAATATCTCCAAGTCGACGGCATCAGCGAGCCTGGCACCGAAGGCCTGGGTATCAGCCGCGCCTTGGTGATGAGGCTGGTTCTCGGCATCGAGTTCTGAAGCTATTCTTGAAGCAGAGCCTCGGCTTTCGCAGCGACGCGCCACTGTCTGCAGCCTTCCGCGAGGACGATGCCTCGAAGCTCGGCGAGCGCGCGCTGCAGCTCGTCGTTGACGATCATGTAGTCGAAGAACGGGTAGTGGCCGATTTCATCGCGCGCCCTGTCGAAGCGGCGTTTGCGCGATTCTGCGTCATCTGAGCCACGGCCATCCAAGCGGCGCCGGAGCTCGGTCATCGAAGGTGGAAGAATGAAGACGCCCACGGCATGAGGAAACCTCTTCTTGATCTGGCGAGCGCCTTGATAGTCGACGTCGAAAAGCACGCCCCGCTTTCCCGTCTCTCGTGCAAGATCGATCTCGGCAACACTGGTGCCGTAGAGGTTGCCATGCACTTCGGCCCATTCGGCGAAGCCGTCATTCGCCACGATCTTCCGGAACTCGCTTTCACTCACGAAGTGATAGTCCTGGCCCTCTACCTCGTTGCTGCGAGGCAGACGCGTCGTGTGCGAGACACTGAACCTGAAATCGGAGAATTCCTGCAGCAGCCGGCGGGTCAGTGTCGTCTTTCCCGCGCCCGACGGGGAGCTGATGATCAGCAAGATGAGATCGGAATCAGTCGTCGCCGCGACGCTCATGGAACTACCCCTCCGATGGGAGCACTACCGCGCAGTCGCCTTCGATCAAAGCACATTCTGCGCTTGTTCCCTCATTTTTTCGATGCAGGCCTTCAATGCGACGACGTGCGAAGTGATCGACGCGTTCTGCACCTTGGAGCCGATCGTGTTCGCTTCCCGAGCCATCTCTTGCAGCAAAAAGTCGATACGCTTCCCGACCGCTGCCTTCGAATTCTCGATCAGTTCGAGCATTTGAACACGATGGCTCTCGAGGCGAACCAGCTCTTCGGCGATGTCGGAGCGGTCTGCCAGCAGGGCGATCTCCTGCTCCAGCCGGGAGGGGTCGAGAGCGCTGTGGCTATCGCCCAGGAGCGCATCCAGGCGGTCACGCAGGCGCGCTCTCCGGTCGTCGAGCATCGATGGTACCGCCTCGGTGAGGGCGGCGAGGTGTGCGAGGAGCTCCGATTGCCGGTCGATGAGCTCCGATGCCAGGGCATCGCCCTCGTTCTTCCGCATGGTGAGCACGGCGTCGCATGCGGTTTCCGCCGCTATGCGGAGAGCTCGATCGAGGGCCTCGTCGTCGATGCTCCGATCGGCGACGAATAAGTCGGGTACCGAAGACAGCACCGAGAGTGGCACCGGCTCCCCGGGGTTGAGCTCGTCGCGGAGGGCGGTGAGCTCAGCGTACACGGCACGGGCGCGATCGAGGTCCAGCCTGGGTTGCGGCAGCGTCTGCCCTTCAAAGCGCGCCGTCACGTCGACACGTCCGCGTTCGAGTCGCGCACGAATCACGCGCTCTACGATCGGCGTTCGAGCTTGGATTCGCGAAGGGAGCCGGACACGGACATCCAAGAATCGGTGGTTGACGGTTCGGACGTCGAGCACGACCTCACCTTCGCCGAGCGCTGCCCGCCCGCTTCCGTATCCAGTCATGCTTCGCATCAGGTGCCTACTCGAGTCCGCGCTTGTGCTTGATCTGATCCATCACCTTCGCGTACTCGACCTCGAACGCGGAAGTGCCTTCTTGCAGGTTCTTGATCTTCGAGCGCACTTCCGCGTCGAGCCCCGTTTCGACTTCCATGTGTCGCCGCAAGATGGGCGTCATCTTTTTTCGGATCGTCACGTCGTCCGCGTAGATCTCGACGACGTTCGAGCTGTGGAAGAGCATGTTGATGAGCTGGTCCACCAGATAGGGAAGGACTTCGTCTTGTTGCGGGAAGCCCATTTCCTTGGCGATGCGCTGTCGCATCCGGCCGAGCTGCGAGTAAGCGAGGCCTTCGCGTTCCATGCGATCCTTGGCCTCGTCGATCATCTGGCGCTCGCGCCTGACGTACTCTTTCAGGACTGCTTCGAGGTCCAGCCGAACCTCGGAGACCTCCTCGACCTCGATATCTTCCTGGGCCGTGAGCTCACGAATCAGGTCGTCGACGATCGGTCCAATTTTTCCTGAGTAAAGTCGCATGGTTAGTCGGCCGGGACCGCACCAGAGCCGTCCGTTTCTGGATGCCGCGACACTAGCTAAGGCGGCCGTCCTGGTCAATAAGAACGAAAAATTCCTGGTTCTTGTATTTTTGTGAACATACGCCTTGACGGTAATCCCGCGGTAATGCAATCTACCGTTAAGGCTGTAAGTATGGATTCTAACGCTCCCGCATTGCAAAACGGCTCTGGTGCACGGCGATTGCGCACCACGGAAGAACGGCGCTCGAGAATCATGGCCCGTTGCAGGGTCTTCGAGGGCCTGACTGAGGAGCTCAGGGAGCGAGTCTTGAGTGGAAGCGCTCTGGTCGACGCTGATCGTCGGGAGTCCCTCTGCATGCCCAGTGACCCCGCGATCTTCGTGATCGGGAGCGGTCGCGTTCGGCGCGTGCGCCGCACACCGGAACGGGAGCTGACGCTGGGCTACTACGGCCCCGGCGACCTGGTCGGCGAAATGTCGCTGGTCGATGCCGAAGCGCGTCTCGAAACGGTGGTCTTGGATTACGTGGAAGCGCTACGCATTCCGCCGCGTCTCATCAAAATGGTGATGGGCGAGGATCTGGAGTTCGCTTCCGCTATGCATCGGTTAATGGGGGAACGCCGCCTGCTCGCAGAACGGCGAATCGATGCACTGCTCACGCGAAGCGTAGAATCGCGTGTTGCAGAATTTCTACTCGATGCGTCCTCGAGGCACGGTATTCCCGATTCACGGGGAATCCTGATCGGTGTGAAGTTCACCCATCAGGAGATCGCGAGTTATGTCGGCTCGACGAGGGAAACCGTCACATTGGTGCTCGGCGCCTTCAAAAGGGGAGGCTTGATCGCAACCGATCATCGCCGCGTCGTCATCAAAGACATCGCAGGACTGCGTAAGAGGGTCTAACAAAAAAGGGGAGCGTCCGAACGGCGCGCGGCCTGGGGGGGCCGCAGCCGGGCGGACGGTTTTGTTCTTTCGCGTCGACGGGGCGCGTTCGCCGGTGCTCCGCTCGCCGTAGCTAGATGAGCTCGTCCTCGGCGTTGAGCTTCTTTTCCATGCGGTCGATCAATCCGTTCCAGCCCTCGTCGGCGATCACGCGGCGGAACTGGCGCTTGTAGTTCTTCACGAGGCTCACGTCGTCGGTGAAGATGTCGAAGACTTTCCACTCCTCGCCGGCTGGGCTCATGCTGTAGTCGATCGTGACCGGCGGTTGGCGCTTCTTCTTCACGGACTTCGCCGACGACTTCACCTTCACGCCCGTCTCGACCGGCTCGGTGCCCACCCACGACACCTTGTACTGGAGCGTCGATTCCATGTTTCTCTGATACTGGCGTTCGACGAGCTGCCGAAGCAAGCTCACGAAATGGTCGCGCTCTTTCTGGGTGCGCTTGCTCCACTCCTTGTCGAGCGAGAGCTTCGCGAGGCGGTCGTAATCGAGGAACTCGCCCAGTAGCTCGGTGAGCTCATTCCCGCGTTTCGGGGTGTCCGGCTGGCGCAGGACCGCGCGCACCTTGTTGTGCTTGGTGCGAATGAACTGCTCTGCGTTTGCAGCCTGAGCCGCGCTCACGCCGAGGTCCGTCACTGCGCGTGGCGGCTCCTCTGCCAACGCTCGGGTCGAGACGATCAACGAAACGAGCAGGAGGCCTGAGAGTATTGATAGACGTGCCATGGTTTCCTTGTAGACGAGGCCAATCGACTATTTATTCCTCGCAGTCGACCGGGCGCCAGCCTTTCGCCGGGAGGAGGGGCATGTTGGTGGCTCTTTCGAGACCGGCAATCGACATATTGTACTCGGCGGTCGCCAGGAGGCGCTTGGAGCGGGCGCTGAAGTACGCCTGAATTGCATCGATCAGATCCTTTGCCGAGGTGGTCCCGACTTCATAACCCTGGCCAGCGGAAACGAACCACTTGCGGGATTCTTTCTCGGCACGTTTCCAACTCGCAAGTCGGCGTTTCGCATCCTGCAGCCGTTCATAGAGGTCCGTCACTTCCACCTCGATGCCCATCTCGGCCTCCTCCGTTTTTGCCTTGAGCGACGTGATCTCAGCCTTCGCCGCTTTGACCCGCGCGTGCGTCCCGCCGAAGTCCAGTTTCCACTGGGCGAGAATGCCGGCGAACGCTCCAGCGAAGTTGCCGCGGTCGATGATGAACGGGTTGTTGATGTCGGTGACGCCCGGCGTCCTTGCGAAGGTTGCGCGCAATGCGAGGATGATGTCCGGCAGATAGCCCGCGCGCTTCACCGTGAGGTTCGCGTCTCTCGCTGACTGCGCCGCTTCGAGTTGGAAAATCTCGGGGCGATTTGCAAGGGCGCGATCGACATGCTCACCGAGCTCGAGGACTTCGCTCTTCACGGGCTCGAGCGGACACTCGGGAACGATTGCCGGCTCTAGCCCTGAGAGAATCTCCAGTGCGGCGCGCGCCGACGCCTCCAATCGGATCGCTTCCGATTCGCGGGACTCGAGCTCTGACAGCGCTGCCACGAGGCGCCAATAGTCCGTCTGTTGCGCTCTCGGGTCGTCCGCTTGCAGGCGCGCGTCGAGCTTGTCGACGGCGGTGCGGAGCTTGCCGATACCTTCCGAAATCATCGCCTGAAGGTCGAGCGCAAGCTCGGTTCCGTAGTAAGCGCGCCGGACGTCGAAAACCAGGCGGGTGATCATCTGGTCCCGGTCGTGCTCGGACGCGGAGATGCCCGCCTTCGCGGCCTGCTTGCCCGCTCTGTATTTGCCGAACGTATAGATCGGGATGCCGCCTTCGATGCCGACTTCGCCACCTGGACCCCAGCGGTTACCCCAGGGGATCTGCGAATCCGGACTGAAGGTCGGCGTTCCCTGAGCACCGGGCCGCACGAACAAGGTCGCCTGGCCTTGGAACTGCATGAACGGAGAGAGCTTCGCCTCGCTCAGCCGTGCTTCCGCGGCATCGATGTCTGCGGCTGCGGCTTTGAGGCCCGGATACCGAAGGATGGCTGCCTGCGTGTACTCGTCGATCTGGTACACGCGGACTTGTCCGGGCTGGTCGTCGCTGGGCTCGGCTTCCGCGGCTTCCGCGGCATCCGTCTCCTCCGCGATCACCCTGGCCGCAACGCCTAGCGTCGTCAGCGCGATGACCGCTAGCGCCCAGAACCTGACCATGCGCTTTTGTAGCTGGAAACGGGCCGTTCGGCCACGAATGCGCGCTTACTTGGTCTTCTTGGGGCTGGCGCCCTCTTTGGCTTGCTTGTTGTAGCGCTGGATCAGAACATCGGTGAGATCGAGGTTCGAGGGGACCCAGACCACACCGCCTTCGTTGGCCTCGACGATGAGCGTGTAGTCCTCGGTCTGCCCGATGCGGCGTAGGATCTCCTGCATCTTTTCGAGGATCTTCTGAGTGAGCTCGGCTTCCTTGGTCTGAAGCTCCTCTTGGTACTGCACGTACTCGTTCTGGAGCTCCATCAAGTCCGACTGGTACTTCTCGACCTTCTTCTTGAGCGCATCTTGGCTGAGCACGTCCTGCTGCCGCTCGAGGCTCTCTTTCTGGGCCTTCAGGCTTTCCTGCTTCTCATTGAGAATCTGCTGCCGCTCGTCGAAGACTTTCTTCAGCCGCCGCTTGGCTTGCCGGCCGTCTTCGGTTTCGTTGATGGCGCGTTGGAGATCGACGACGCCGATCTTGGTCTGGGCGTCCACGGTCGACGCTGATCCAGCGAGAATTACTGCGGCCAGAGCGATTGTAACGATTCTGCAGAAGCGCATCAGAGCATCCTTTCAGGCCCGGCCTAGCTAGCCGTTTGGCGCAGTTGGGTCAAGCCGCAGGGGTGATACGCTCGGTTGCGAGCTTTGATTCGCTCAGAAGGACTGGCCGATGGTGAATTCGAAGCGAATCGGTTCGTCCTGCGGGCGCCGGCGGATGGGAATGCCCCATTCGAAGCGCAGCGGGCCGAGAGGGGAGAACCATCGCAGACCAAAGCCGACGGAATAGCGGAGGAAACCGTTGATCCCGCAGGGCCTCGAGGAGGCCTCGATCTGCGGAGCTTGCGGAGCTTGGCAGTTTCCAAACTGATCGCGGAAGGCGAAGAGGTTCCAGGCGTTGCCGCCATCGGTGAAGAGCACGCCCTTGATGCCCACCGCTTCCACGATGGGGAACTCGAACTCGACGTTGTAGAACGCCTGGAAGTCGCCGCCGATCGGACGACCCTCCGCGATGATCGGCAAATTGGGATCGCCTGCGGCGGCGAGACCTGCCTGCGGCCCCACCGATTGCAAACGATAACCGCGAATCGTGTAGATGCCGCCGAGGTAGAAGCGCTCGAACACGGGGACGATCTTTCGGGAGGTCATCAGACCCATTTCCATGTTCACCTTGAAGACGATCGGACCGAACGCTCGCTGATAGAAACGTGCAAACGCGGTTTGTCGAACGAAGGTGTTGTCCGAGCCGAGGTACTGGTCAGCGACTTGCACGGCGTAGTTTGCGAAGATTCCTTGCGACGTAGATTGGCGATTGTCTCGGCTGTCCCAGTTCAGTGTGAACCTGAGGGAGCTCGTGATGCCGTCGCGGAAGGCGTTGGCGATGAAGATGTTCGAGAAGGTGTTGGCCAGCTGGCCGCCCACCCCGAGTAGGTTGCCCCGCGGTTGAGAGATGTTCACGTTCTCGAATTCGTACCGGAGGAAGACACGGAAGCGTGGATTCCAGAGAGGATGACCGGTCGTGACGTTGGCGCCCGTGGAGTCCTGTCGGAAATCACGGAAGTCGCGGATGCGTTTGAAGACGCCGAATCCGAGGCTCCACTCCGATCCGAGAAACCAGGGCTCGACGAAGTTGAGGTCGATTTGCTGCCGGATGCCGGACACTTGCAAGTTCAAGCCCAGCGACTGACCCCGGCCGAAGAGGTTCTGTTGTTGGACCTGCGCGGTGACGATGAAGCTTTCGAGGGACGAGAAGCCCGCGCCGACCTGGAATGTTCCGGTTGGCTTCTCCGCGACTTCGACGTTGATCACCATCTGGTCGCGCGCGTTTCCCTCCTCTTCGGATACGTCGACGCGCTCGAAGTATCCGAGCTGAGTGACCAGCGCACGCCCGTCCTCGAGCTTGCTCTGGCTGTACAGGTCGCCTTCGCTGATTCGAAACTCGCGGCGGATGACGGCATCGCGGGTCTTGGTGTTGCCGCGCACGTTCAGGCGTTCGATGTAGACCAGCGGGCCCCGAAGGATGTTGATCGTCACGTCGACCAGGTGATTGGTCTCGTCGAGGTCGGTGCCAGGGATCATCTCGACGAGGGCATACCCCGAGTCCCGGTAGGTTCGGCTGATGCCCTCGATGCCTTCCGAGATCTTGCTGCGGCTAAACCAGTCACCCGACTTCAGTCGTACCATTTCGCGAAGCTGGCTCTTGGGTGCGAGGGTCTCCACCTCGTTGCCAGCACCGTCGGTCTCCATCACCTCGAATTCGCGAATTCGAAATCGGGGGCCTTCTTCGACCGGGATGGTGACGTCGACGTACGCTCGGTCCGGGGTCAGCTCCACCGCGGGCCGGCCCGGGCGCATCATCAGGAAGCCCTTGTCGTAGTACCAGGCCTGGACCCGCGTGAGATCTTCGTCGAAAGCGGGGCGGCTGAACTTGTTGCGATCGCTGAGGAACGAGAACATCCCGGTCTCGTTGGTCTGCATGATCTTCAGCAGCTCGGCGGAGGAGAGCTGCTCGTTACCGACGAAGCTGATGCGCCGGACCTCGACCTCGGCGCCTTCGTCGATCTTGAACACGATATCGACCTGGTTGCTATCGCCAGGGACGCGCCTCAGCTCGTACTTCACTTCCGCGAGAAAGAACCCTTCCTCGGAATAGAGCTGTCGCATCGCGTCGGCTTGCGCCTCTACGTCGGGCACCGAGAGGATCGTCCCGGGCTCGAGGGTGATCGTCTCGTCGATGTCGTCCTCGTCGACTTCGTCGTTGCCCTCGTAGATGACCTTGCGAATCGCGGGTCGCTCGACGAGCCGGATCGTGAGCTTGATCCCCGCCCCGATGGGATCCGACTCGATTTGCAGGTCGTCGAAATACGCCATGTTCCAGAGCGCTTTCGCATCGCGCGTCACCGCCGGATCGGTGCAGGTCGAGCCTCGGCGAAGCTTCATCGTGGCCCGTACGTCCTCGGGATCGACACGCCGCGCGCCGATCACCACGATGCGGCGGATCTCCTTTCCGTGACAGCTCGTTCGCGGCACCTCGATCCCGGCTTCCGGGTCCTCGACCGGTTCGTATGGATCGCCCTCGTCCCCTGGGCTCCCATCGCCGGTGAGCGGATCGGGTGGGCGCTGCGGTTGGGGGGACGTCCTCACCGGCCGAGTTTCCCCACCGGGGGGATTCGGCATGTTTTCCTCACTCTGAGCGCCCGCCACGGAAGCGAGCCCTGCGAGCATCAGGGCTATGGCAGGGGCGGAAGGGCGCATTGTGGAGGTAACGATCCGAGCGGCTATAGCCGTGCGCTAATGGGGGGTCAAGCGGGTTTTCCTTGGTTTTCAAGGGGTTGAACGCGGCGTTCGTCCGAGTCGATACGCCCGTCCTTCATCGAGACCTGCCTAGGCATCATCGCTGCGAAGTCGCGGCTGTGGGTCACGATCAAGAACGTGATTCCGTGCCGGCGGTTCAAATCGAAGAACAATGCATGCACGGAGGCGCTGGTTTGGCTGTCGAGGTTGCCGGTTGGCTCATCGGCAAGCACGAGCTTGGGTTCCATCAGAAGTGCCCGCGCGAGAGCCACGCGTTGCTGCTCCCCGCCCGAGAGCTCACCGGGGCGGTGCGTGAGTCGCTCGGTGAGGCCCACTTCGTCGAGCAATCGCCGTGCCCTGGCCTCGTATGTGCGTCGGCCCTGGATGAGGCCTGGCATCATGACATTTTCGAGAGCGGTGAACTCAGGCAAGAGATGGTGAAATTGAAACACGAATCCAATGCTTCGGTTGCGAAACTCCGCAAGATCCGAGCTTCCTAGGCGCGTGACATCCCGGCCCTCATAGAGGATCTGACCCTCGGTTGGAAGATCGAGGGTCCCGATCAAATGGAGCAGCGTGCTTTTACCCGCGCCCGAAGGACCCACGATCGTCACCATTTCCCCCCTGCCGATCTCGAGATCGATGCCTTTGAGAACCTGGAGCGACCGGCCTTCGTGCTCGAAGGTTTTGGTCACGTTCTTTACGGTGACGAGTGGTTGGGACATCAAGAATCGCAGAAGTCAGTCGTAACGGAGGGCGTCTACCGGTCGCACTCGACTGGCTTGATACGCGGGAAAGAGTGTTGCCGCCAGACATACCACCACCGTTGCTGCGCCGACCATCCCGAACTCCGTCGGATCGAGATGCACGGGGAGCTTGTCTATGTAGTAGACCTCGGGATTCATCCGAATTCCGAAGTGTTCGGCGGCAAACGTGAGCACGAATCCAAGTCCGAGCCCCATGAGGGCACCTGCGGCCCCGATGAGAAGGCCTTCGATCACGAAGATCCGAATCACACCTCGGGCGGAGGTGCCCATGGCCTTGAGGATGCCGACCTCCCGACGTTTCTCCTGTACGAGCAGCGTCAGCGTCCCGAATACCGAAAAGCCGGCGATGAGGATCGCGATGCCGAGTGTGATGAACATGGCGAGCTTCTCGAGGGCGAGTGCGCCGAAGAGCTGCTGATTCATCATCTTCCAGTCCCGGACTCGGAGACCTTGCTCCCCAATCGTCGATGCTAGCTCGGCGGCGAGCGCCGGCGCACGCTCGAGCTCGTCGACTTTGACCTCGATGCCGCTGATTCGACCCTCCGATCGCAGAAAGCGCTGGGCCACCTCGAGGTCGATGTACGCGTGCTTCATGTCGTACTCGTACATGCCGCTGTAGAAGATCCCGGCGATCCGAAAGGCGCGGGTGCGTGGAATCGGGCCCGTTGGGCCTAGATCGCCCCGCGGCGAGACCACCGTGACGCGATCGCCGACCACCAGTCGCAGTGCCCGTGCGAGCTCCTGACCGACGATGAGGCCTGGCATGGCGTCCTCGTCATTCTCGTCGGGAAGCCCTCGGGCGGCCGTGCGCTCTGCCTCTTCGATCATCGCATCCATTGGGCCTGCCTTGGTCGTATCGATCGAGGAGTCGAGGATTTGCTCGGGGTGCTTTAGGAATTCGAGCTTGCCATGGGTCATGTTCCGTCCGAGGTCGGTAACCTCAGAGATGGTATCGGCGTCGATGCCCCGAAGGATCGCGCCGGCTCGGTTCGAAAGACTCGAAACCATGACCTCCACTTGGAGAAAGGGCGTTGCGCCCACTACGCCTTGGGTCGAGCGCGTGCGACTCAGAAGAGACTGCCAGTCGGCGATCTCCTCGTGAGCCTTGTCGATCACGATGTGTGCGTGATTGCCCAGTATCTTTTTCTTGAGGTCCGCGCGAAAACCGCCCATCACGCTCAGAACCGAGATCAACATGCAGGATGAGACCGCAACCGCGAGGATCGACAGCGTGCTGCTTGCGGCGAGGAAGCCGGTCTTCTTCGCGCGGAGATGTCGCGCCGCCACCATCGAACGGAAGCCGATTCGCTCGAAGGCCGTGAGTAGGGGGCCGACCAGGCGGAGCGCGAGTCGAACGGCGAAGAGGGTCGTGACAGCGACTCGAGCGACGGCGTGAAGAAGACTCAGGTCGTCGCCAGCGACAGGCGAGAATGGGAAACGGAGGGAGACGCCCATGAAAGCGAGAACCAGCGCCGCGTCGAAAGCCCACCAAAACCGCCGCCGGTGTTCCGCGGGTACCAGGAACCAGCAGGAGATGCTGAGGACGACCAGTAGCACGGCGCTCAAGCTCTGGAGGGTTCGCGCCGTGTGATAGAGGGTGGGTGCCCATTCGAGGTCGAGATCGGGGTAGGCCAGGTGCGTGAGGCCGAAAAGCAGACTTCCGGTCGTTCCGCCGAGCACGTGTCCGATCGAGACGCGAGCAGCCCACAAGAGAATGCCCACTGAGATGCTGCTGATCAGCACGTGGATCGCGGCGGTGAGGGCGATGGCCACGGTGCGGGCACGCCCCCGGCTGCCACGCGGGCGGCGGAGGCTGCGCTGAAGGACCGCTAGGCTCAGCAGTGCGAGACTGATCTGCGCGGTGGTCCAGGCAATGGTGAGGCGTACCCAGAGCAGCTCGTCCAGCACCGTCGCTTGGAACCAGTCGGTGCTCGTCGCACCGAAGACGAGCACCGCCACCACTTGCGCAATACCCACACCGCAGAGAACAGCCGTCCAGAAACCGACCGGCCGGGCTTCGGTCACTCGGCCTCCGGGCGGAGCAAGGGGAACAGGAGCACGTCTCGAATCGAAGGCTGGTTGCAGAGGAGCATCACGAGACGGTCCACGCCGAGGCCGAAGCCGGCCGCCGGGGGCATGCCGTGCGATAGGGCCCGGATGTAGTCGGCGTCGAAGTCCATGGCTTCGTCGTCGCCGCGCTCGCGATTGCGCAATTGGGATTCGAAGCGCTCGGCCTGATCGTCCGGGTCGTTGAGCTCGCTGAAGGCGTTGCTGAGCTCACGGCCCGCGATGAAGAGCTCGAAGCGATCGACGAACGCCGCATTCTCGTCGCTGCGGCGGGCGAGAGGCGAAACTTCCCACGGGAACTCGGTGATGAAGACGGGTACCGACTGAGCGCCGCTCGGCGTTCGGTACATCGCGGTGAGGTCGGGTTCCACGAGAAGCTCGAAGACTGCGAAGACGCGCTCGCCATGGGACTCGCAACGGGAGAGCTGTTTTTGCGCAGGGGCATCGAGCTTGGGAAGCATCGACTGGCACGCCGCGGCCAAGGCGCGCTCGTCCTGCACTGCATGGGGCGCGAGAACGCCGCTCCATGGGGTTTTCGGCACGTCTCCGTGGCCGGCACGTTCCAAGCGCTCGGTGATCGCTTCGCGCATCCGTACCCGTTTCCACTCCGCCTGCAGGTCGAAGCTCCGTTCGGAGGTGAGGCCGGCGAAACGAGCACGCACATCCGCGTCGACGGCGCGGAGCATGTCGACCGAGAGGTCCATGAGGTCCTCGAAGTTGGCATAGGCCATGTAGAATTCGAGAATCGTGAACTCTGGGTTGTGCTTGGTGCTGATACCCTCGTTTCGGAAGGTCCGTCCGATCTCGTAGACGCGATCGAAGCCGCCGACGAGCAGTCGTTTCAGATAGAGCTCGGGCGCGACGCGGAGGATCAGGTCGAGATCGAGCGTGTTGTGGTGCGTTTCGAAGGGCTTGGCCGTTGCGCCGCCGCGGATCGCGTGGAGCAGTGGGGTTTCCACCTCGAGGAATCCGAGGCAGTCGAGGAAACGGCGCAGCGACTGGATGATCAGGGTTCGCGCGCGAAACACCTCGGCGACGGCTGGGTTCGCGAAGAGATCCACGTAGCGCTCGCGGTAGCGCTTCTCCACGTCTTTGAGGCCGTGCCATTTTGCCGGTGGGGGCAGGAGGGCCTTTGCGAGGTGCGTATATCGCCTTGCGCTCACTGCAAGAGCCCCCGTCTTGGTCCGGATCGCCGGGCCTTCGACCAGGATGTGGTCTGCCAAGTCGAGGAGCTTGAGCAGCTCTTGCTCCTGATCGTTCAGACGGTCGGGACGCACGAGCGCCTGCGCGTCACCGTGCGGGGTGCGGATGACGAGAAACGGGCCTCGCTTCGCGATGACCCGGCCGAAGAGCGGCACCTGAGGCGCGTCGGCGCTCAGCTCTTCTTCCAAAGGCAGCGCGGCCCTGGCCTCTTCGTTTGCGGCGAGCTGGACGAGGCGGCGGCGCTGATCTTCGAGCGAGGGGTTGGTGCGCCAGGTGTTCGGGTAGGGCAGGACGCCGAGCTCGCGCAGTCGCTCGGCTTTGCTCAACCTCGTTTGTCGCAGCTCGTCTTCGGTCGCCACTCGCTAGTCCCCTTGGGCTTTGCCCGCCTTCTTTTTCTGTTTCTTCTCGGCGTTCATCAAGAGATAGGTTTCGATGAACTCGTCGAGGTCACCGTCCAGCACGGCCTCGGCATTGTTGACCTTGTGGTCGGTGCGCTCGTCCTTGACCATCGTGTAGGGCTGCAAGGTGTAGGTACGAACCTGCGAGCCAAACGCGATGTCGGCTCGATCGTTGAGGAAGGCTTCTTCAAACGCCTCTTCGCGCTCGCGCCGGGCTTTCTCGAAGAGTAAGCCACGGAGCATCTTGAGCGCGGTTTCGCGGTTCTGGTGCTGAGAACGCTCGGCCTCACAGCGGACCGTGAAGCCCGTGGGGATGTGCTTCATGCGAATGGCGGACTCGGTCCGGTTGACGTGCTGGCCCCCCGCACCTCCCGAGCGCATCGTGCTCACCTCGAGGTCCTCGTCGCGGATTTCGATCTCGCCTTCGGTGAGCTCGTCGCCGAGGTCAGGCACCACGCTCACGCCGGCAAACGAGGTGTGTCGGCGCTTGTTGCTATCGAAGGGGCTGATCCGAATGAGCCGGTGGACCCCATTTTCCGCTCGGAGGTATCCGTACGCATTCGTCCCGTGCGCGATGAACGTGGCGTCCTTGATGCCCGCCTCGTCGCCAGGCTGTTTGCTCACCAGCTCGGTCTTGAAGCCGCGGCGCTCGCACCAGCGGAGGTACATGCGGAGCAGAATCTCCGCCCAGTCCTGTGCCTCGGTGCCGCCGGCACCTGGATTGATGGTGACGATCGCGTCCGTGTCGTCGTCCTCGGTGAGCATGCGCTTGAGCTCGAGGCCGCGAACCTCGGCTTCGAGGCCAGGCAGGTGCTCGGCGACGTCTTCGATCACCCCCTCGTCGCCCTCGCTCGCCGCGAGGTTCAAGAGATCGAGGAGATCTCTCGCTTCGCCCTCTACTCGCTCGAATTCCTTGATTGTTTCCTCGGCGGACGCGCGTTCGCGCATCATCTTCTGGGCCCGCTGCTGGTCGTCCCAAAACCCTTCTGCGAGGCTCAGGTTTGTGAGCCGGTCGAGGTTGTGGCGAAGTCCGTCGAGGTCAAAGGTACCTCCCCAGCGCTTCCATGCGCTGTACGAGGTCTTGAAGTGATTCGCGACATTCCCCTGCTGTCATGGCTCTGCGCGCGCACGTACCCCGCCACCTCCCAACTGTCAAACTCGGCACCGCTTCGTGTTTTCGCTTGTGTTGAAAGGGAGATTCCGGTTCACTTTCGCGCCATGGGCCGATTGAGTGGTTTCGGGCCTGCTGCATTCGCGGCGGGGCTCTTGTTGCTGAACGCGTGCGACACCGAGAAGCTCGCCGCGGATTCGACCGCGGAGCTCTTCGGTCGGGCGGCGCCGGGAGTCGAGCAGCACTGGGACTACGTGCTGGTCGGGAAGTCCTTTCCCGCGAGCATCATCCAGCTGGAGGGCCTTCTCAGGGTCGTTCCCGAGAACGAGGTGATCGGGCTCTCGCTGGTGGCCGCGTACATTGGATATGGCACCGGCTGGATCGAGGACAGGGTCGAGGTCGCCGATATCGAAGACGACTACGAAGAAGCCACCCATCTTCGTCGGCGCGCATTGGTGATGTACAACCGAGCCTGGGACCTTTCACGGCACTTCCTTCGGCTTCGCGATCCGAAATTCGACGAAGCGCTGGCCGGCGGCGTCGACACGCTCGAGACCTGGGTCAATGAGAGGTTCCAGCAGAAAGAAGACGCGGCCATTCTGCTCTGGGCAGGTGCATCGCTCGGCGCCCGCATCAACATGGGCATGGAAGACATCGATACCGTCGCGGATCTTCCGCTCGCGAAGGTGCTCCTCGAGCGCTCGGTGGAGCTCGATCCGGACTTCATGTTCATGATTGGTAAGATGACGATGGGTGTGCTCGCCGCCTCGGAGTTTCCGCCCGACATGGATCGCGCCAAGTTGATCCTCGACGAGGTCCTCGAGAAGACCGAACGACGCAACTTGATGGTTCAAACGAGCATGGCCCGTTACTACGCGGTCAACGCTGGCGACTCGAAGCTCTTCAGGGAGCTCCTGGAGGAGGTCGTCGAAGCCGGCGACGTTCTCCCCGAAGCGCGCCTCTCGAACGCGATCGCGCGACGCCGCGCCCAGCGCTACCTCGATCGAATCGAGTACTACTTCAGCGACCTCAGCGAATGAGCGCATAGTCGAGCCGCCATGCTCTTCGTCTTGAACACGCTCGTATCGGCACTCGTCATCGGTGTCGCGGCGTGGATCTCCCGGCGACATCCGGACGCTGCTGGTTTTCTGATCGCCTTGCCATTGGCGACGATGCTCGCATTACCCTTGGCGTACCTGCAACATCGGGATCCGCTCAGTGCCTTCCAGATGGCGCGGAGTATCCTGATCGCGTTGCCGATCACGCTCCTGTTCTTCGTTCCGTTCCTGATGCGCGATCGATTTTCGTTTTGGGGCGCGTACGTTCTCGGATGCGCGCTCTTGCCGATCGGGTATTGGGTGCATCGCGCGATCTTGCGCGCGCTCGGCTGATCAGAGCGCGGCGCCGCCGTGTACGTCGATGGTCTCGCCGGTGAAATAGTCACAGTCGTAGATGAACTTCACGGCCCGCCAGATGTCCTCTGGTTTGCCCATCCGTCCGAGGGGAACGGATGCGCGAATCATGTCGAGGGCCTTCTGATTCATGCTGGCAGTCATGGCTGTCTCGGTGGCGCCAGGCGCGACGGCCGCTACACGAATGCCATAGGGCGCAAACTCCTTCATCCAGGTGCGGGTGTTTGCGGCGAGGGCGGCCTTGGCAGCCACGTAGTTGGTCTGGCCCCGGTTCCCGTGACGGGCGATCGAAGAGATGTTCACGATGACACCGGGCTCGTCCCGTTCGATCATGTGCGCCACCACTTCCTGAACCATCAGCGAAGCCCCCGTGAGGTTGATCGCGATGACCAGGTCCCAGTCCTCCCGCGACATCCGTCGAATTTCCCCCGTGCTCCGACTCTTCCCGACCCAAAGCCCATCGCGGATGATGCCCGCGTTGTTGATCAAGCTGTTCAGGCCGCCCATTTGCTCGGCCGCCCAGGCGACGAAGTCGGCGAATTCGTCCGGGTTGCCCACGTTGAGGCGTCTTCGGTGAATACCCTTGGGAAGCGCCGCGAGGCCTTCTTCGTTGACATCTCCGACGGCGACGCTAGCGCCCGCGGCGAGTAGCTGTTTCGCGAAGTGCTCTCCGAGTCCGGATGCGCCTCCCGTGATGATGACTTTGACTTGATCGAGGTCCATGACGACCCTTCCTACTCGCTGATGCAGCGGTCGCGCAAGCCGCTCGGACTAGAACGCACCGCCGAACGCGACGCCCGCTCCGCCACGCGAGAACGACGGCGCGACTCCCCAGCTGAGCTCCTGGCCTCTCGTGGGCATTCTCCGTTTCCTGTAATCGTTCCAAGCTTTCTCGCTTGGCGTCGGGCGGAACGACGTGGCGAAAGTGGCGACGCCCACCGCGAAGAAGACGCCGCCGATGACGTAGCCCGAGACGCGATCGGCACCACTCAGGCTGTCGGGAATGGGCGTGAAAGCGAGCACAATCACGCCAGCGAATGCATGGGTGAAGGCGTTCCAGCGGACCAAGAGCCGCTCGCCCTGGCGCATCTCCTGCGCGGCTTGCAGCTCGCCTTCGAAATGCGCCAGCTCGACCGCGGTGATCCCTTCCTGGCGCGCATGCTTCCACCGCTCGAGCCGACGTCGCTCGTGTGCGATCCGCGTCGCGGCAAAGATACCGGTCGTGAAGTCGGCCATGCCGAGGGTCAGGAACATCACGCCCAGGCCTCGTGAAAACTGGCTCTGCGGATCGTTTTCGACGAGTCGCCAGGTGCCTAGCCCGAGCAAGATCGACCCACCGGTGATGGCTGCCGCGGCGGCGAACTTCTCTTCCCGGATCGTCTGCTCGCTCGATCGCGTCAGCAGCTCGTCCAGAATCGCCGCGTTGTACGCCAAGGCTTCCCTGCCGAGCGCATCCGGCTCCTGGGCAACGATCTCTGCAGCCGCTGGGTCTCGGAGCTCTGCCATGCCTTGCTCGTCCCCGGCGACGTCCTGAGCCTGAGCTTGCCTGCTGGGCGTTGCCGCGGAGATTAGGGCGGTCAGAAGCAGCCAAGTGGAAGTCGGTCGCATGGGCGTCCGTTCTGGTTAGCAGCGCCCCCCGAGCATGGCCAATTAGCGCTGGCCCCGGCTGCGGAGAAACTTCTCGTGTGCGCGACCGAGCGAATCGTAAAAGCGCTGCGGAGCGGTGCGTTTGAGACGCCACGCCATCCGCCCGTCTCGCATGGGCTGAACGTATAGCTTTCCGTCGCGCACGGCATCGATGGCCTCTTTTGCGACATCCGCTGCCTGCACCTTGGATCGCTCCATCCATCGAATGACCTGTGCGTCTTCCTTCTCGGTGGTGGCGCCCCGGCCCGATTCGACGATGTTCGTGCGGAAGAACGTAGGACAGAGCACTGCGACGCGAATTCCTTGCGCCTTGTACTCGGCGTAGAGCGTTTCGCTCAATGAGACGACGCCGGCCTTGGTGACGTTGTAAGCCGACATGCCCGGCGGCGAGAGCAGTCCCGCAGCCGAGGCCACGTTGACGATGTATCCGCGTTTCTGCGCGCGCATTCGCGGAATCGCCGCCTGGCAGCCGTAGATCACACCCCAGAGATTGATGTCGACGCCCCAGCGCCAGTCTTCGATCGAGATCTCGTCGAACGGTCCGCCCACCGCTACGCCGGCGTTGTTGATGATCAGGTCGAGTCCGCCGAGCCGCCGTTCGGTCTCCTCGGCGAGCGCAAACACCGCGTCGCGATCGGTGACGTCGCAGGGGATCGGCTCCGCTTGTGCTCGCTTCGCGCGGACCAGCTCGGCGGTCTCCTCGGCGGAGGCCGCATGGATGTCGGAGATGATCAAGGAGGCGCCACGCCCGGCTAGATCGAGAGCCATGGCACGGCCGAGACCGCTGCCGGCCCCAGTGACCACCGCTCGAAGCGGTTTTGGAAAAGACATCTGCGGAGGGAAGCCCCGATCAGGGGGTCCGTCAAGGCGCTTGCAAACCGGCCGCGCGATGGTGGAAGGTCGCGGTCCATGAGCGACACACGAGAGCGCAATTTCTGGGGCTGGGGCTGGGAAGACAAATTCCCCGATGCGAGCGCGCGCAAAGCCATGGCCCAGCACGCGCAGTTGATGCTCGGTTTTTCGCCGGAGCGGCTCGATGAGCCTCCGACACTGGAGTCGATCCAGTTGAGCAGAGCGCGACTCAGCCCGCCGCAGAGTCTCGCGCATTCGATCAGCGATGGTCACGAGATGCGCGTCCGCCATACCTATGGTCGCAACTACCGCGACGTCATGCGTGGTTTCCGGGGCGACTTCGCCGCCGCCCCCGACCTGGTCGCGAGCCCAGCGAACGAAGCCGAAATCACCGACGTTCTCGACTGGGCGAGTCGAGCGAAGGTTGCCGTGGTTCCCTTCGGCGGCGGGACCAGCGTGGTGGGTGGCATCGAAGCGGAGGCCGATGATCGCTACCAGGGAGTGCTCAGCTTGGACCTCGGTCGCCTCGATCGCGTCGTCGAGGTGGAGCGGAGCTCTCTCTCTGCGCGCATTCAAGCGGGCGCCACCGGCCCAGCGCTGGAGACGCAGCTCGCAGCGCACGACCTCACGCTTCGTCACTTCCCGCAGTCGTTCGAAATTCTCGACGCTCGGCGGTTGGCTCGCCACTCGGGCAGGTGGTCATTTCGCCACCCTGTACACGCACATCGATGACCTGACTCAGTCGATTCGGGCGATCACGCCCAAAGGACTGTGGGAGTCCCGACGCTTGCCCGGATCGGGTGCCGGGCCGAGCCCCGACCGATGGATGCTCGGCTCGGAAGGGATCTTCGGCGTCATCACCGAGGCCTGGATGCGGGTCCGGCCGCGGCCTCAGTTTCGCGCGACGGCGACGACGCACTTCGTGGAGTTCCCGCGCGCGGTGGATGCCGTCCGAGCGCTTTCGCAATCCGGGCTCTATCCGAGCAACTGCCGCCTTCTCGACAAGCGGGAGGCCGCGCTCAACGGCGTCACGATGGACGGGACCCATGTCCTGATCGTCGCCTTCGAATCGGCCGATCACCCCGTTCAGCCCTGGATGGAGCGCGCGCTCGAGCTCGTGGCCGACCATGGGGGCGCCTGTCCGAAGGGGCCTCAGTATCGCGAAAGAGGGGAGCGCAGCGACGCCGAGGACGGCGCGGGCGCCTGGCGCGACGCGTTCATCGACGCGCCGTATCTGCTCAATGTGATGGCGAGCATGGGCGTCATCGTGGACACGTTCGAAACCGCGTGCACCTGGGACCGCTTCGAGCAACTGCACGGCGGCGTGATCTCTGCGGTTCGAGACGCCATGAAACAGACCTGCGGGACGGGCTTCATCAGTTGTAGGTTCACGCACGTCTACCCCGACGGCCCGGCTCCGTACTTCACCTTCGTCGCTCCGGGTCGCTTCGGCGCCGAGATCGATCAATGGATGACGATCAAAAAGGCCGCCTCGGACGCCGTCATCGCGCATGGCGGTACGATCACCCATCATCATGCCGTCGGGCGTCTGCATCGGCCCTGGTACGAGATGCAGCGACCGGCACCGTTCGGTGAGGCCCTGCTGGCGGTGAAGCGCGCGCTCGACCCCGACGGCGTGATGAATCCGGGCGTGCTGGTCAATTCCGAGCGTTAAACGAAGAAGGCGCCCCGTGGGGCGCCTTCCTCGGTCCGGTCAAGCCGGGGGCTACTTCTTCTTGCCGTTCGCCTTGCCGTTGTTGGTCTTGGTGTCGGTAGAAGTGTCGGTAGACGTGTCCGCGCTCGTCGTGCCGCCGCCTTTGGTCTCGTCGTCGACGCAGGTTCCGCCTTCTGGGCAGGATTCGTCCGCGGCGCCATTCGGGCCACCCTTGCCTTTGCTCGGGTTGCTCGAGTCGACCCCGTCCGCGTTGTTGCCATGGCCGTTGTTGCTCTTGCCGGAGTCGCTGGACTCCGAGTCGCCACCACCAGAGCTGGAACCGGAGTCGCCACCACCAGAGCTGGAACCGGAGTCGCCACCACCTGAGCTATCACCGCCGTTCTCGTCGTCTACACAGTTGCTCGGGTCGGGACAGGACGCGTCCTCTTCGCCGTTCGGGCCGCCTTTGCCTTTGCCCGGGTTGCTCGAATCTACCCCGTCGGCGTTGTTGCCATGACCGTTGTTGCTCTTGCCGGAGCCGGCGCTGTCTCCGCTGCCGGAGTCGTCGCTGTCTCCGCTGCCGGCGCCGCTGCCGCTGTCCCCGGCACCGCTGCCGGAGTTGCCATCGCCGGCGGTGTCGTCCTCTGCGCCCGATCCATCGTCCCAGTTGCTCGCCTCGGGAGCGCTGCCCCGAACCGAGTTGCCGAGATCATCGGACAGAATGTACGAAGAAAATGGGCTTGCGCCGGCTCCTACGAGCCCAAGCAGGCTGACTGCCGCCGCAAGCACGACCCCTAGTGTCCAACGCTTTGAATTCATCTTAGATGCCCCTTTCATAATTTCAGTATATGAAGAAATTTACAGTCCTCAAGTAGGGTATATTACCGACTGGTCAGATTATCGTGGGTTGCTCGCGGCAACGATGTCCGGGAAGGCATCGCCGTCGATGTTGCCCGTGGCGACCACGTACCAGGACCTCGGGCCCTGGTCCTGGATGATGCGGTAGCTGTAGGTCAGACCTTGGATCTCGGTTGGCGAGGATGGATTTTGCGCGCGCTGAATCCGTTGCCAGCACCTCCCTCGCGCATGATCGAAAAGTAGCCGTCCGGTCGCACCACCCGCTTGCGCTGCTTTCCCTGCAGGCTGGTATAAACCACCTTATCATTTGCCGTGGCAAACTCACCCTCCGAGACCCAGGAGTCAATAGTAAGCATGGGGTGCAATCGACAGGTCTGTTCCACGGCAATACGAAAATCGTTAACTCTCAAATCATGTTCAATCTGTGAAAAACGTGGTTTCTGCGCCACTTGAACTGCGCTGATTGACCGACCCTCAATCCTGCGACAAGAGCTGCGCCTTTGCGATCAAGCCAGTATACTGTTTCACCCATCGGCACCTGGTGGATGGTCTCAGGATCCGGCATTCTCACATAGCCGTTGTCAAACAGCGCGCATACGAGCTCGTGGCTGGCTGCGTCCTCTGCCTGAGAAGAATAGTCGATCAATCTGTCTCAGACTAAGCAGCCCATCAAAGGCATGGATGGTTTCTAGAATGCGTTTGTCTCGGGGTGTCAGGCGGATGGGGGTATTGGGGGATCGCCGGTACGGTTGTCGTCGCAAGGGCATATGAGCCCATTGTAGCAGATGCAATCAACCATGGCCGGGCTCAGTCAGAAGAGAATGTTCCCCGCCCTGCGTTGCTATCTCCCAGATTGGTTCAAGGAACTGATCAGGGTTCCAGATATCAATGCGGTCCTGGCAGGTAAACCAAAAAAAGCGATCCCCGCCGGCACGTTCTGTTGTACGCTTCAGACTGCGCATCCGGCGTTCGCCTGTTGTCGGCGTGAGAACCCTGAAATTCTGGGTTCCGAAATGCGTTTCCGAAAGACCACGCAAACGGAATTCCTTATAAGCCTGCACTTTCTCCTGCCAATTGGTATTGCTCATCGTTCCCTGGTCCGTTTCCAGAAAGAAGTGTGCTTCCTGTTCAGCTCCCGCAAGAGCCAGCCTGAAATAACCGTCAGGATAGTTGCGGACAACACGTGCTCCGCGCATACGGAACGGCACCCGCTGTCGCATCTTCACTGAGCTGAACTCGGTCTCACTAATCCACTCGTTTACTGTGAAGTGGCCTGCCTGTGCTAATAGCGTCACTGCGATGCGGAAGTCATTAACGGCCAGTGTGTGGGTCACAAACTGATGTCCTACCTGATTGTGTTTTGGCCGCCAATCCACATCATCTCGATCAGCGCCAACTGCGAGGCCACCAGAGTTGCCCCCATATCATCCAGAGCATACACATAGGGTGCTCGCCCTTCACCAAGAACGATGGGCAGCCAATGCGGTCCAGGAAGCCATGGTGAAACAGCAGTTGTAAACGACGTTGACAAGAGGTTTGACGCCCTCGTGACTTATCGGACCGGAAGAACAGTGCTTCGATCTGTGGAGCAGAAAGCAATCGGTATTCGTAGACGGCATGAACTATGGCTTGGTCACGCTCCGTGACCCGCATCGGCGGCGGGCTGTCTACACGCCGGTAGGAAGGTAAGTAACGACGCTCAGCCAAGGTAGCTTACTTCAGCGCCGCTCTCTTGCGCCAGCCGCAACCGCTCGTCGTGGAACCTCTCCACAAATTCTGTCTCGACTTCTCGCAAGGACGGCCATACTTTTCGCGGCTCATATCTCGGATTCGATTGATCTGCTCAACGGAATTTCACCCCTGCTTTAACAGGTGGCAGGGTAGAAAGGCTGAACGCCGGCAATGTCTTGCCAGAGGTCTGCATCTTGACGATGGCCTGGAAGCGATCCAGATTGACCAGATCGTCGGAAGTGTGCACAGGCTTTACAAAGGGCGCCAATGCTGTTGCATCTTTCGGGCCAAGGCCAAACATGACAGTAGTGCCAACGTTACCCATTACCGCCTCTAACGTTACGCCTTCCAACTGTCGCAAAAACTGATTTGCCACTACGAGACGCAAACCAAACTTGCCCGCCTCAGACAACATCTGCGACAGGCTGGTTGTGACGAAGTTCTGAACCTCATCGATATAGAGATAATATTCAGCAATGTCGTCAGGCAAGAGTTCGTTGCGGCTCATTGCAGCCATTTGGAACTTGGAAATCAGCAAAGCCCCCAAGGTCTCCGCATCAATGTCGGGGATCCCACCAATCTTGGCCAGGAATATCTTTCGCTCATCCAGCATTGTGCGGAAATCCAGACTGTTGGGCTGGCAGACTACAGGACGGATAGCGTCGTTGCGATAGAACTTACGCAGGCGATGGGTGATGGGACGAGCGATTTCCCGTTGGTGTGCAGCCGAGGTTGGTTCGTACTCGTAATACCAGAATTCTAGCGTTATCGGATCATCCACTCTTTGCAGTACCTCCGCCCTGTAGCCGGAATTGTAGAAGATTTTTGAAATCGTTTGGATGGTTGCATCATCGACTGTCGTGGCGGCCATCAAGGCGGAGTGTAGCGCATCCTCCATTCGCGAAGAACTCCAATTCTCAGCAAACATCTTGCGGATAACCGATAAAGCCTGACCGGCAACTACCCCCGGTTTCAGATTTTCCGGTCCTGAAAGAAGGTTCAGTCCGATTGGATATTCCGTATCACTTATATCGAACAGGATGACATCCTTTTCTCGCCCGGGAGGTATGCTGGTTGCCAGAATATTGTCAACCAGAGCCCCGTGCGGGTCGATGACGCCGACCCCTTTCCCGGCGGCAATGTCCTGGTGGATCATATTGTGCATCAGTGTGGATTTGCCGGTCCTTGTTTTGCCAATGATATTTACATGTGTAACCCGATCCGGGTATTCTAGCGAGACACCGCGTTCCTTCCCCTGATACTGATTGACGCCTAGCCAGACGCCGTCTTTTTCTTTACTCTGCTTGGCGGTTAACGGTGATCTGACCGCGGGTGTCCAATGCACCCCTGGAACATCACAGCGTTCATTGGGCAGATGCCATAGTGCAGCAACCTCGTTGGCTGTAAGAATGAGTGGGAACGCCCCTTTCTGCATCGGAACCAGATAGTTGTTTCCTTCTCGCTCAAATGCCGCCAGACCAGGCGCCAGCGTGGCCAGGATATCTTCAGCACGTTGCCGAGTTGCGGCCTTAATCTTTAATTCAAACGAGACCTGCATCAGATTTGCTCGCAGCTTATCTTCAGCAGAACGCTGCAATTCGGGAACATACTTGGGGTACTCTTTAGCGCCGAGCGCCATGCCGGTTAACGCGTATCCGGTAGTAAATGGCGTGAGGAACTGCCACCATTTCGCTGCCGATGTCTTAATCGTTTTCCAGCCCAGCTCAATCTGCTTCTGCGTCGCCGGCTGTAATGAGAGCTGGTATATGAGGGCCTCACCCTCTCCCAGATTTGTAAATGCTCCTAGTACACCCGTTAATGGATCGACTTTACGGAAGTCATCGAAATAGGCCATAGGCGCTGAAAAGGGAGCTGCTGCTTGCAAGGGAAAGTTGTAGTAGCCAATCGGAGCCTTCTTCATCGGCTTAACTGTGACGTCGGCCAGGCGGTGGTTGGCAAAGATGCTGGCGGTCAATGTTTCGACCACATCTGGTCGCACGATGACGCGCCAACCTATATTGTCATGGCCGGCAACGATGGCCAAGCTAAGAGGATCCGGCAATGAGAAGAGCGAAAGAGCGAACATGACATCACGCTCCGGTTCCCATTCGGTGGTTTTTGGTACTTCGATAGATAGGACTTGCAGATATGAGTCTCTTTCCGCCATCGTGATGCTAACCCTCCTGTTTTCTCGATTTAGGATGCCTTATTTGGAGTTAGAAGATCAAAGGAATGAAAATAATGAAGAGGAGCAGACCGACGCCAACCACGACTGCAATTGGTATTTCGGCATCCATGTAGGTCTTGCCTTCACGGATTCGAGATGGTTGCGCCGCGAATTTACCCAGTGCTACTCTGTATTGTTCTATTGACTCTGAGATCAAGCGAAACTGGCGTCTTGCCGCGGCGGAGTCATACTGCTGCCGCAATGAAAACAAAGCCTGGCGGTTTCCTCATTGGGCTCTTCGCAAGTCGGACATGGTTCCCCGACAATCTGGGCACCGTACACCTGTCTGAGTTCCCATCTTGCGCAACTGGTCTTCCGGGCTGATCTGCAAACCTTTGACAATGGCCACGACGAGACCTGCAATGGCTGCCCAAAGAGCAAGAAAGATGACGAAGATGCAGCCTCCTGCCATGTCTTCGGCCATTTGATCGCCGGCACTTTTTCGACTCATTTTGACCCTCCTAAACTATCCTCTCAAACAGCCTAAACCATGATCTTTACGATTAATCTTAACGTGTGGATCAATCCTGAAAGCGAGTATCTATTGGGAAATTTGAATTGTTAGTTCACGAATAGCCGTCTGGAAATCGCAGTCCTTCAGTGCCATCCAGAAGTCAATGACACTTCCCCCCTTATCGCAGGCAAAGCAGTACCAGTAGTCTTCCTCGTCATTGACATTGAAGCTCGGAATTGTCATCGTGAAAAGGACAAAAGCCGGTACCTGAAGGTGAAAGCTCGACGTATTGCGAGACGAAATCCCTCACCGAAATAGCTGCTTGATCCGTTCTGACGGTAGAAGCCCATGTTCCGTTCTCAGAATCTGGTTGTCTCAGCCGTTCATTGCTCGTCAATTTCGGCTTGCGCTTGCTTTCTCGAACCAACATTCTCGAAATCGCTCAAAAACCGGCGTAGGCACTGTTTCACGGTCTTCCAGCACCATTAATTTGCCAGCTCAATGCCGGGGCCAACGGCCGTCCATGCGTATCGTAGAAGCCATACCGCTTCCCGGATCGTCGGTGTACTCCAAACGGCAGTCTGACCAGCGAACCTGGTCCGGTCTTCAGCTGGTCTTGCTTCGGAAAGAGCTCAACAGAGTCAATGTTGAAGTGAGTCAACAAGCCCTGGCCAAATGCACGAATCTCGCGACCGGAAAGCGCCTCTTCGAAAAACAGCCAGAGATGGCCGCCTCGCCGACTGCGCTCCAGATAGCTCTCAGTGTCCAGGTACTATCAAGGGCCTGTGCTACGCCTTTCAACCTTCGCCAATCCGGCTCGTCATCGGCATCCAGCACCATGAAAGCGGCCGTTGCTCTCGGCATCCAGTACATACGTGCCCAACGTGATGTCGCCACGCAGGTGGGCCTCCAGATGCGCTTGCGTTAGGGGTTCGCGGACACAGACATAACGGCCGTCGTCCAACTGCCTGGCATAAAGATCCCAACGCTGGACAAAAATATCGCCCAGAATCTGCGCTAATTCTTCAATCTGCTCCGGGTTTGGTTGTTGCTCCTTAACCCCCATATGGGCGCAATCTAGCATACGCGCAAGTCGTTGTGAAGTGGCAAAAGAGCTGGTGCGGCCGCGAAACCTTTCTAAAAGTGCGCCGCAGGCGCTTCCTATTCCCCCAGGCCCGTGACAGATGGACCGGAAGATGTCACGGGCCGCAGGCGTCGGGCTCGAAGAGACCGACTACCACCGCGTTAGCCAGGTGACCGAGCCGTGCTCGGGCGCCGCAGCGTAGCGCCGCAGGATGCTTAGTTCGCAACGCGAAGTAAGGAGACGCGGGAACCGTGGTTGTGGGCTGCAAGCCGCACAAACACGGCGCAGCGGTGGTAGTCGGGGTCGGCCAAACGAACAACGTGAGGGTGGTCGAGCCCAGACGCCCTGGCCTGGCGAGCGGGGGGTCTAAGCGCTGCTCTCTTTGGACCCGTTCAAGGGGCAAAAGTGAGCAAAGCGCAAGGCCTCTCCGAGCCAGGGCAGCTCTTCCGGACTCGGCGCAAGGGCTCGATGCCCGCTGCGCCGAGAAAACCCCATTTCCTGGAATGGGAGTCCTGCTGGGGCTGGCGATGGGAGTACTTCGTGGTGTAACTGGCTGCTGAACACAGATTATCCACTGCTTTTGTGCTCAATCTTGGCAGCCCCGCCATCACCGGTCATAAGGCTTCGCCGTTTTTAAGAGCTAATCCAGGGGTCCTCCCTTCGCTGCGCTCCGTATTCCTTGTTGTTCCTTAGGCGGGCTGTCGCCCGAAAAGAAAATTCTTCAAGGGCTAAGCCGGTTCCGCCTGAAGTGCCTTAGACCAGGGTCAGCTGGCTTACCTGGCTGGTTATCAGCCAGGAGCGGTTGCAACTGAGGGTTCCGTGCTTGCTACGGTCGGCCGCGGCCCATGTCCCGCCGCGGTGGGATCCACTCAAAGCAGATTCTCTGAGCGCCACAATCATCCGGTTGTGAGAATGGCTTGGTGTCAAGGGGTATTTTGCAATATTGCAGGCAACCTTGCTGTATGGCAATGGCCATATTGCTTGTCATATTGCACGCAATATTGCAGGCAATACGAGCTACTTCATTTCCTCCAGGATGTGGATCAGGTCGTCTTTGTTCGTCGCCAGGAGCTTGTGCACCAGGCGCAGGCCGATGCGCAGCAGGTCCACCTGGTTCACCTTCCCCCGCGGCAGATCCTTGCTCAGCTGGTAAGCCATCTCCCGCAGCCAGGCCATCTCGGTTTCTGTAAAGCGAAACGTCTGCGGTTTGTAGGTGCCCTGCCGCAAGGCGGCGATGTCTTCCGCACTAAACTGCAATATGGCAATATTGCTGACAATATTGTCTGCAATATTGCTGTCCATATTGCTTGCTTGCTGTATGGCAATATTGCCGGCAATAACAGGCAGTTCAGCCGCTGTTTCGGGAACGGGAGCGGGCTCCTGCTCTTCAATGGCGGGCTGTGGTTTCTGCAAGAGCTGTGAATAGGTGCCCATCAGGTTCCTTCCATGTCTAATTCTGCCGAGGCGGCGCTGACCGCATCCCGGTCGGCCACCTGGCGGTTGTCCACGGCCGTCTTAATCAGGGTCTCGTTGGCCAGTTTGACGATAGCGCGGGGCACCCCTTTGGAGAGGCGGTAGATCTCGTCCACGGCCTCGGCTGCGAAGGGGAAGCCCTTGCCGCCGGCCACATGCCAGCGAAACTTGAGCATCTCCTCCGTCTGCCGGCGTTCAAAGGGCGCCAGCCGGGCCAGGCTCATGCGGCTCTTGAGGGAGTGCAGGCGGTCCAGCTTGGGCTTGAGCTCCGGCTGGGCGAAGAGGGCCATCTGGATCAGGAACTCGGTGTTGGTGCTGAAGTTGAACAGGTGCTGGATCAGGAGCAGCATGTCGCGGGTCATGTTCTGGGCTTCATCCACCAGCAGCACGGGCGAGAGTCCCGCGGCGTACTGCGCCAGCAGGAATTGCTCGAAGTTCTTGAGGGATTTGCCGTAAGCACGGTTCGTCTTCACGCCGAACTCCTCCATCACAAAGCGCAGAAAGGCGTTGGTCGTGGTCAGCTTGGGCGCGAAGACAAAGACCACGTTCTTCTTCTTGTCGCTGGAGAGTTCCTCGACGATGCGCCGGGCGATGGTGGTCTTGCCGGTGCCGATATCGGCCAGCAGATAGATCGGTCCTGCGCTCTGGGTGATGTGGTGCAGGATCTTGTCTTTGGCTTCCTGGTGTTGTTCGGAGTACCAGAGGTACCGCGGGTCGGGGGTGATGCGGAAGGGTAACTCTGCCAACCCAAAATAGTCGGCATACATATAGCCGCACTATTTCAAATTGGACGAACTTTGTCAATAAGATGATTGAACTTGGCGCTGATGTTGGCCCATGTTGCGCTGGTCGGTCTGAGGTGCAGTCAGTGACCCGCTTCTGGAAAAGGTTAAGGCACGGATCAAAGCCTGCCTCAGAAAGCAATTCTATTGCATATTCCTGCGCAACTGTATGGAGCACACTACATTGGATTGCAGGAGATACGGTTGGGGAGAGAAAACCAGGGGCTAGGTACGCCACGTCTGTGCCTGGTTGAAGTCACGAAGCTAAACGCAGAAAGCACCTGCACGCCTGCAGGCGCCCGCCTGGTTCAGTCAAGCGGGCGGGTGAAAATTCTATAGTTCAGGGAGGTGTACTTTACGCGGGGTTTTCGTTATCAAGCCGCGTCACCATCTCGGCCACTGCCTGGCCAAATGGGCCGGCGCTCTCGGGGAAGATGGTGATGCTGACGCGTTCGCGTTCTTCTCCTTCCCCTTTGTAACGGCTCTCGGTCAGGAGTAAATAGGGTTTGTTGTCGCGGGTCTGCTTCAGGTCGAAGAAGTAGGTCTTGGACCCGGCCTTGACGATGATGCTGTCATCGTTTTCTGCCATATCCACCACCTCCTCTCCTGGAGAATCCTGCTGAATAGCTGGTTCTGGTGCAGCTGCGGTCAGCCGCAGCAATTGCGTGGTCAGGAGATCGACGCGGGCGGCCAGGTCAGCCAGGGTGATGGGTTCCTGGCTTGAGGGCTCTGTGCTGGTCGGTTGTCTTTCTTTGGACATAGTGTTGAGCCTATCCAATCACGCGCATACGGGTCGTGTCAAGTGGCAAAACTGGGCAAGGAAAGCGGAGCCAGGGTCAGGGCGTGGCCAGCAGATACTGCGTCTTGGCCCAATCGAAGTCACGCTGTTCCGGCGGCAGCTGCTCCCAGTAGGCCAGGGCGCGGCTGACGATCTCATCCAGCTGCTGCCACTGCTGCTCGCCATGCGGCAGCGTCTTGGTGAAGCGGTATTCCAGGTCGTCGCCAAAGAAGACCAGGTGCAGTTCCTCCTGGCCGGCTAACTGGGCCAGCACGTTGAGCTGCTCTTCCTCGCCCACGTTGAGAAAGGACTCGAAGCGAAAGGGCGCGATGGGATTGTCGAAGATGATCGCTTCCAGGCGCACCAGCGGCGCGGTGGGCATTTCCACCAGCTGCCAGCGGAAAGCGGCCGGTTTGCCGCGAAAGCCTTCGATATCCCTGTCCGGGGCGTGGCAGAGGTGCAGCACGCCGGCACTGCTCTCCATGGCCAGGCAGCCGTAGCCATGCTGTTCAAACACGCTCCGTATCTCCGGGGTCAATTCGTTGGCGGGGGCGAAGCGGCTGGTCCACAGGCAGCTCTCCGGATCCCACCGCAGTCTGAGGCGCGGCGCCGGCGGCGCTTCCAGGAAGGGCTGCAGGGCCTGCTGCAGCTGGCCGGTCAGGGGGATGGGGAATTGCTGTAGATAGGGGAGACTGTCCGGTTCGATGACCATGCGGCAGGCCAGGCCGCGCTTGCCGTCACTGGTCATGGGGATGAGGGGGCAATCGCCATAGGTATTGGCCACGGAGCGCAACCACAGGGGATCTGCCGGCTGGGGCAGGTCCACCATGAGCAGTCCCACCAGCTGCTCCGGCCGCTCCGGGTCAGGCGCCAGGCCATAGCCGGAGTGCACGGCTTCGGTGCCAGGATGCCAAAGATAGTAGAGTGATCCGCGGCTGAGGGCTTCACGGCGCGGCTCCATTTCCCCCATAGTGGAAGCAGTATAGCATCCCGCTGCAAGTCCCTTTTAGTGGGGAGAAGTATCACTCGAGGGCGGGCAGCTGCGCGCGCAAGCGGTAGGCGCTGGTGCGCTGCCGCTCTTTGAGCAGGATGACGACCAGCTCTTCTTCCGGGGTGTAGCCGGTGACGAGGCGGTTGATGTCCGCATCCTCGTAGCGGGCGATCTGTTCCTCAGTCAGGTAAGCCGCCGGGTGGCCGCCCTGGGGCACGTGATAGGTGGTTTCGATGACGATGGCGCCCCGCCCCATGGCGGCATAGGCGATGCCGGCGGCGGACCAGAAGTTGGGTAGATGATCGGCAATCCAGGCCAGGTCGTTCCAGCGTTCACGCTCGGCCCAGGCGGGATTGGTAGTGAGTTGTTCAGGTGTCATAGTGGTTGGGCGCACCATAGCAGATGGGGCGCGGGAGTTCAAGAGGTAGATTCGGACGCGGATCCAGTGCAGAGGTATAATTCAGGGCATGCTGACCTTCCTGAAGCGGGTAGATCCGGAAGAGCACATGGACCGCTGGTACATGGTCTTTGTGCAGGCCACGCTGTTCGAACCGGTGGCGGTTATCTGCGCCTGGGGCAACCGCCGCAACAGCTACCAGCAGCTTCGCGTGCTGCCGGCGCGATCCGAGGGTGAAGCCTTTACCGTAGCCCAGAAGATAGTGGAACTGAAATTGGCGCGCGGCTACTCGCTTGTCCAATAAAGCCCGTGTCTGCACGGAGCGTTAGGCAGGACACCAAGCTCAATGTGCCTGGAAGATTAGCATCGTCAAGGCCTAGGTTAACAACCAGTCACCAGGATTTTTACTTCTACCCCTATAATCTCGGCGAATTTTTTCCGACCCAACATAGTGCTATTTCTCCCCTCCCGGCAAGACATACCAGAGCACACCTGGTCGTCTCTGCGCCTTGCCTCGTGGCCAGTAGGAGTCCAGCTCCTGGTCTTTGTTGTACGCCTTACCCGCTGCCGCTCCGTTGGGCCAGAAGAGTTTATCCACCGCTTCTGGTCAGTGCCCTGCACCCCTTGACTAACAAGGCTCACTAGCTGCTGGTTGATTTTCTTCTGCCGTCCTTTTGAGCGCGTTCGGTGGGCGCTTGATAACTGTTGGGTAAATGCCAGGCCAGGTACTGTTGGTTCTTGGGTCCCTGCTGGCCTTGGCTGTCGATAAAGGTAAAGACCGCCCCACCCCGCTGCCAGTACTGTCTCTTCGGCAAATATTTGGGTGTGCTTTGGTCCCACGGCTAG
>CAWBAV010000008.1:0-18144 GCA_963786865.1 uncultured delta proteobacterium
CGGTCAGCAGCTCGGCGCACCGCACTGGAACGATGAGCTTTGACAACCTGCTCTTTCGAGATGGCCGCGGCTACACGCCGCTGAAAGCCTACGGCCGTTCCAAGCTGGCGAATCTTCTCTTCACCTATGAGCTCCAACGTCGCTTCGAGCGACATGGCATCGACTGCATCTCCGTCGCTGCCCATCCGGGTGCCTCGCAGACGAATCTAGGCAGGCACATCGAAAAGGCGCTGGTCATGCGACTGCTCGAACCGGTCTTGAGGCGCGTCGTGCAAGATCCTGCAGGCGGGGCGCTTCCCCAACTTCGTGCGGCGGTGGATCCGCAAGTTCGCGGCGGCGAATACTACGGGCCAGGCCGGTTCCACGGAATGAGCGGTGCGCCCGTCGCCGTCCGATCCAGCAGAGCATCTCGAAATCTTCCAGACGCAAAGCGGCTTTGGCAAGAATCCGAAAAGCTCACGGGCGTCCGCTACGAATGGGCGGTGACCTGAGGGTGCCATGGCGATCTGAAATTAGATGATATGAGGTGAAGAACGAGGGGCGCAGACCGAGCAGGAGGATCGGGGCAGGTGAGCTCGACCCCCAGCATGGAAACATGAAGGATCGTGCGATCGGCGCTCCATCTGGCACGCCCTATGCATCTGCGTAACCGCACTGAGGGCGTACTGCGTCAAGACGCGGGAGGTGGATCATGCGTTATCTATGTGGGTTTGTATGTGTGTGCGCGCTGGGCGTGATGCCGCTGGGTGGGTGCGGTGAAGGCGGCGGCACCGACGAAACTGCCGGAGGGCCTGTCGATCAAGTGACGTGCTCCGAATCGTTGCCTTGCACCGTCTGGCTCTTGGGAGATTCCAACACGGCAGCCATGGGGCGGGACTTCGCGACGATTGACGCAAATCACGATGAGTACGTCGTGCTCAACCTCGGGCGGGATGGCGCGAGCTCCGTGGAGGGGCTGGTCGATGTTCAACGTTTGTTGCAGACGGGAGAGTCTCCCGACATTGCGGTCGTTACCTATGGTGGCATGGATATCTTGGAGAGTTACTCGGCCGCACCGCAAAATGCGACAGGCCCGACTCGTGACGTGGTCGGCCGAATCTACGCCAATCTCGAAGCGATTTGTGACCTACTTCGACGGGACGGAGCTTACTGCGTCCTCGGGAAGTCGATTGGCGCTCTCACAGAGCTTCATCCGTTGGACGAAGGCATAACTGACGGCTCGATCGATTTTGCCGCCCTGAGCTACTTGGATAGAGGTTACCTATCGCTGGGCGAAGAGATCGAGGAGCGATACCAACCAGGATGGGTGAGCTTCAGAATGCCTAAGGACTTCGACCTGTGGGGGCACGGATCGTCTCTTGCATACGCGCATCTCACCGAGACCGGTTATTCGATCATGTCGAGCCGGCTAGAGGCGAAGCTCGATGACCTGATCATCGACGTCGCGCACTTGGACAGCTTCGCGTTTCAGATCGAACCTGCAAAGTAGTCATCCCAGCAGAAAGCAACTTGGTGGCAGCATGTTGGGATTCGTGGCTTCAGTCTACTCGCAGAGCGCATAGATGATGGTGATCGACTTCCGGAAGATCGGATAGCGGAGCCCGGCAGATTCGTCGATGAAGCAACCGGACGGCACCACGGTCGCGTCGAGTGTGCCGGACGGCGGGTCTATGTTTGGAAACACCGGCTCGCCGAATCCATCGATGGCGATGACGCTTTGTTGATCGACCGCTTCCCAACCGGAGAACGTAGAGGGAGGATCACTATCGGCGTCAATGGTCCCGGTCTCTCCGCCTCGAGCACCCTCTAGGAAGAGGATGTCCACCATCGCATGGTTGAGGTTGGCGGGGCCCGCGTCGGGAGTCTCATCGGGCAAGTCCCAGTGGCGCCGCAGAGCGTGACACCCATGCGATTCGACTTACACAGCGACGAGAGCGGGAGCGAGGCGGTTCCGATCAAGAAAGAGAGTGGTGAGAAACAGGGAGGGGGCGTGGAGATGAATATGGCCGACACAAAGTCCGTGCCTGGCTGCGCGGTGGTTGATACGTGTAGCCGAGATGAAACCTCGAACGGTCATCATCTCAGCCAGCGTCAAAATGGGGATAGCCGCCCCTCAGCTTCGGCGCTACGTGCAGGACAAGTGACGCGACGGTTCGACATCTCCACGCGTTTGGCAGCTACTCCGGCTGACGTCTGGGCGCGCTGTACCTCAGTGCAAGGCGTCGCGCGGGAGCTGAGTCCTTGGTTTCGCATGACCTTTCCACCTGGAATCGAAGATCTGACGCCATCGAACGTCGAACTGGGGAAGCGGTCGTTTCGTAGTTGGATGCTCTTATTTGGAGTGCTGCCGGTCGACTTCGACAATGTCACGTTCGTCGACGTAGAGCCGGGCCGCCGCTTCGTGGAACGCTCGACCATGGCGAGCCAGCGCGTCTGGGTGCACGAACGCATCGTTGAACCGTGCGACGGAGGTACACTGATCACCGACAGGCTCGAATGGGAGGGCCGCCTCCCAGGCGCTGAGCTTGTCTTCGCGGCCGTAGTACCCCAGCTATTCGCATGGCGACACCGACAGCTGAAGCGAAGCTTCGACGAGGCATGAGGGACTTCAGATGGTCCAAAGTTTGCGCGCCCTGCGCAGGTTCGCCACCAGTGCATCTTGTTACGTCTTGCGTGCAACGAAGAACCCGAAGTGGCCCTCGACCCGACTTTCGCCGGCGATGAGGAAGCGTTCTGCTCAGCGTACGCAGCAGGGGAGGACACGCCGAGTCTGCGATGAAACCAGCGCGGTGAACGTAACGAAGGCGAAGGTTGGCTAGGAACAAACAGCTTGGCGACTGGACTCGGGTGAAGGAACATCGAGGAAATGAAGGTGCTCCGCACACCCGAATCGCGGTTTGAGCGCCTCGAAGGCTATCCCTTTGCTCCGAACTACATCGACATCGGCGATGGACTGAGGATGCACTACGTCGACGAAGGGCTGGCGAACGGGCCTACCGTTCTGCTGTTGCACGGCGAGCCGACATGGAGCTACCTCTATCGGAAGATGATTCCGCCGCTGGCGGCGGCGGGGTTTCGTGCGATTGCGCCTGACCTGATTGGCTTTGGCAAGTCCGACAAGCCATCGAAGATCAAAGACTACAGCTATGCGCTCCACGAGCGCTGGCTGCTCGCCTGCCTCGACGCTTTGGAGCTCGATGAGATCACGCTCTTTGCCCAAGACTGGGGCTCGCTGCTCGGGTTGCGCATCGCTGGGCTCCAGCCTGACCGGTTCGCCACGACCGGGCCGTCCCTACGAACCGAGAGGCCTGGGCGGGTCTCGGGCGGTTCGAGAAGCCGTTCTTGTGTGTCTTTGGACGCCACGATCCGATCCTCGGCAAGTTGGACGGGATCTTGATCGACCATGTGCCGGGCGCGAAAGGCCAGCCTCACGACCGCATCAAGGGCGGCCACTTCATTCAGGAGGATCAGGGCGAAGAGCTAGCCAAGCGGCTGATCGACTGGGCATGTTCGTTCACGCAGGCACCATCGACCGGTCCCGTGTCGTAGCGTGTCGCCTTCCCCGAGCTCGGTTCGATGCCATTCGAGGAACTTCCGTAGCGCTGCGTCCTTTGTTCGCGCTCGAGCCAACTAGCTGCGCAACCTAGGGTTTGTCCACCGAGTCCGCTCCCAGCTCACCACGAGCGTTCGACCAGCGTCGCAACGTGGAAAGAGGATCGGGATTTTTCGTTGCTGTTTGGGCCGTTCCGCGACCTTCGCTGAGAAAGGGGATCGCCGCTTGGATCATCGCAGCTTTCTTGTGACGAGGAACGGGCAGCGTATATGCCGAACGCGGGGTGCAGGACTCGGGATCTACAGAAACGCGCAGGGTCGGGCCCTTGGCGATGGCGGCGATGGCTCTCGGCATGTGCTGCGTCCCGCGTGCGGCGCAGGCCCAGACGGGCGGAGACGCGACGAGCGTGCAGGGCGCGATGAAGCTGACCGAGCGACAGGTCACCGAGGGGCTCAGCAGCGAGTACAGGCTGGAGTTTGGCGATACCGACGACTGGATCGAGCTCACGACAGGTGAGTGGCTGAGGGGCGACCTCCATTGGTTGCGGCCGAAAGGACTCGAAGCCGGCAAGAACGTGAACTTCTACAGCAACAAGCTCGACGGCCTGACGCTTAGCTGGGGGAGCATCGCCAGCGTCCATTCTCCGAAGGTCAAGAGCTACAAGTTCAAGGACAACACCACAGTCTCGGGCAAGGCCATGATCACCAAAGATCTGGTCATCGTCGAGACCAACGAAGGCGTCGTGACACATCCTCGCAGCGAGCTCGCCTCCATCTCCGAGGGACCAGCTCGGGAGCGGACATGGTGGTCGACGATGCTCAGCCTCGGGTTCTCGGCCAATGCGGGAAATACGAGCCAGGGTTCGCTCACCACGCAATGGAGCCTGGCGCGCCAAGATGGCCGCTCGCTCGCAGGGCTCGGCTACAACGGAACCGTGGCATACACCGACGGCGAGCTCAACGTCAATCGGCACCTCGGCACCGTCGATACCGCTCTGTTCCTCTGGGACCGTGTCTACCTGATTCCGATCGACGCGCAGCTCCTCTACGATGCGTTCCAGAACGTCAAGCTGCGAGCGACGCCCGGCGCGGGGGCCGGTGTCTATCTCTTCAACAAGACCAGGGAGAGGAGAAAGCATACGAACCAGTTCGAGTGGGACGTGCAGAGCGGCCTTGGGTATCAGTTTCTTAGATTGCTCTCGGCCGCAACTGGAGTGACCAACCCGCAAAACGACGGCTTCGTCATGCTCCGCACCCATTGGAAGCTGGAGTTCCTGAACGACAACGTCGAGCTCACGGTCGACTGGCGCACCAACCTCGTCTACACGAGGTTCGGCAGCACGAACCATACCGGGACGGCAGACGTGAGCGTTGAAATCACGGACATGTTCAACTTCGTCACCTCGTTCTTATACCTGCGCACCCGGGATCCCCTGCCACGAGCGGACGGTACCGAGCCCAAGCCGAACGACTATCAAGTCGTCGTCAGCCTCGCCTTCAAGATCAATTGACGCGGTCCGAGTCGGCGCGCGTCCCCGGGGTGCATAGGCTCATCGAGGGCCTCATGTTCACATTCTGGGCAAGCGCGGTAACCGCCATCGGGTCATGGGTGCATATCAGTGGGTCGGAGGAATCATCATGCTTTTCGTCGTCGCGCTGCTACCCGGCAAACCATCTGCGCAAGACGACGGCATCCAGTCGGAGACACTGCGGGTCGATGTGGTCGCCGTAAAGTAGAACCGATTGTGTGGCCGACGATTGTGTTCGAGCCGATTGGCAAGAGCTCCTATGCCGGCCACTCACTCGGACCGCACGCGCGCAGCGCTTCGGGCTGGGACGGTACCGATGGTATCCTCTTGTGGGATGACTTGGCGGCGGCGGATTCTGTTCTTCCTCCTGGTCTTGCAAGGTTTGAGCGCCTGCCTCGGAGGACTTCGTCTCGTGGCCGATCCGTCTGGTGCGAGTATCGAATTGCCGCTCGAGTTGCTCGCAGGATCGGTGTTCCCGAGCTACCTCGTGCCAGGGCTGCTGCTTCTGCTCGTGCTCGGCGTCGGACCGTTGGTCGCCGCGTACGGCGTCTGGAGACGACGACCGTGGGGATGGACGTCGAGCTTCGTCGTGGGTGCCGCGCTCATCATCTGGCTGGCGATTCAGATCCGCATCATCGGCTACCACTCGGATCCGCCATTGCAGCTCGCATACGCATTGATCGCATGCGCGATCGCAGTGCTCGCCCTGCTTAGCGGCCGAGACCGAGGAGCTGGCTAGCTGCCGAAGCGATCGCGCCGACCGACCACCCCCTGCAGCACGGGGCGCCGCGCCTCATGACTCCCCAAGCAGCAGTATCACGGGCGCGGGTGCTGCGTGACAATCTGACTTTCTGGTCGACCTCGGTCGGATCTTTTTGGATCTTTTCTTGGACGATCAGCTGAGGCGGGGTCGAACCTGCAATGCGCGGGCTTGCGTCGCAGCGCTGGCACACACTATGCTCTCTTGGCAAATGCGGCATGTCGTGCTCGGTCCAGTGCTCGCAGCCATGACGGCGCTGGTGCTCGTCCCTGGCCGGGCGATCGCTCAAGATTCGGGTGATCCGGATCGTGGCACGCTCGAGGGCTCTCCTCTCGACGACCTGCCGGCACATATCCGCCTCCTGTCCGACTTCGGTTCCCGCCCTGATTGGTCGCCCGACGGCGAGCGGCTGATCTTCATCGACGGATCCCCCATGGGCGACGTCTGGGAGCTCGAGGTCGAGGCGGGGGAGGCCCGGAAACTGACGGGTGGCTTCGAGCACCTCGGCTTCACCCGAGCCCACTACCTGCCGACCGGCGACCTACTGCTGTGCGGCCCTACCTCGGGTCCGCTTCCTAGCGACGACCGTCCCGAAGCCGGTCGCTTCACCGGCGTCATGTCCGTCCTGCGCGCACCGTTCGACGTCGTACCCCAACCTCTTGGCATGCCGTGCTGGGAAGGGATTGCCGCCTCGGATGCGATGTCCGAATCGCCCCGGATTGCGTGGAACCGTTCGGACATCGACTACACGGACTCGGATGTGATCAGCCGCGTGCGGTACGGGATCTCGGAGATCTGGACTGGGGATCTCCATTACGGAGACGAGCGCGTCTGGCTCGAAAACGTCGAGCTCGTGATCGACCGCACGGCGGTTTCGCCTCTTGCCGTGCTCGAGGTGCAAGACTTCCGGCCGGGCACCGAGGAGCTGATCTTCACCGCCTATGCGTACGAAGGGGGCGAGGTCATGAGCGTCGACCTCTCGACCGGAATGGTGACGAACTACTCGCAGAGCCCCCTATACGAGGAGGTGGAGAGCGTCGCTCCGAATGGCGCGTGGGTGCTCGTCGAGCGCGACCTCGACAACGCGTTTTACCCCGGGCCGCTAGACATCTGGCTGCTGCCGCTCGACGGCTCCCAAGGCTGGGATCGGCTCACGTTCTTCAATCACTACCAAGGCGGCTGGTACGCGTCGAACCCCGCGGTGAACCCGAGCGGGACGCACTTCGCCTTCCAACTTTCCATCGACGGCGACGTAGAGGGCGAAGGCCGAGGCATTTTGCTCTTCGACATCGCCGCAAGCGGGCGCCCGACCGCTCCGCCCGATGTGGCTCCCATGGACGCGGGCAGCTCGGGGTGCTCGGTCGGGGGAGCCCCAAGCTGCCGCACTCCCTGGCTCCTTCTCGCGGCTCTCCTGATCTTTCGTCCGCGGCGTCGGGCCAGGACGATTCTAAGGGTTGCGGTCACCATCGCATTCTGCCACGGGGACTGCGGCGCGGTGAGGACCTGCTCGATTCCCATCGCATGCGCTCGACGAACGAAGGCCGCGCCAAAGACCTTGTCTCGGTCACGGATGACGTACCTGGGTGCCGAACCGTAGGGGAAGGCGTTGACCAACTGCTGACCTGTCCACTGCGCGGACGGACCGTCGGTGACGTTGCAGTGCACGATGCATTGACGATCGTGTTCGAGCACGAGGAACACGTACAGGACGCCAAACGTCGCCGTGGGCACGACAAAGAAGTCGGCGGAAACGAGGTCTTGGGCGTGGTTTCGCAGGAGCGAACGCCAGCTCTGCGACGGTGGCTTTGTCCGACGGTGCATGTACCGCGACACGGTGGCTTCGGAGACCTCGAAGCCGAGCATCCGCAGCTCGCCGTGGATGCGAGGCCCTCCCCAGGCCGGATTCTCGCGGGCCATTCGACGGATGAGCGTTCGGATCTCCACATGGATCCGTGGGCGACCTTGGCTTCGGCTCTCCGAGGTCCAGTAGAGCTTGAAGCCTTTGCGATGCCAGCGGATCACGGTCGCGGGCTTCACGAGGACCAGGGCGTGTTGCCAGTCCGGCCAGAGGCGCGATAGCGTGACCCAGAATGCCCGGTCCGCGTGGCTCAGTTTGGGGCGTTTGGTCGTGCGACGCAGGACGGCCAGCTGTTGCCGCAAGGCGAGGTGCTCTAGAGCGAGCGCTCGCTGCGACTTCAGGCTCGATCGGGCGGTCGCGAGTGGGGCGCACACCAAGTGAATCATCAGGGTGACGAGCCTGACCCGGAGCGCGAAAACGTCAACGATTGCGCGTTCGACGACGTTGTGAGGAGGCACAGGCAACGAGATCGACGTCGTAGGCGCCCGACTACGGGCGCTCGCTGCTGAGGTCCGTTCAATCGAGCTCGCGCCAAGCAAGAGCGAACGCTCGCCGCCCCAGAAGTGTGCCTCGACTCCGGCAGCCGCCTGTCCGGAAGCCCCCATCCGCCCCGAGGCTCTCCCCCGCGGGCAACTTTCGCATCTGCGCCGCGGGCCGATCTCGGTCTGATCTCTTGGCCGTGAATCAATTCTGCGGTGCCGATAGCGAAAAACCTTAGAGGCTTCGTTCCGCTGCCAGCCAGTCGTCGAGCTCGTGACTTGGTCCGAACCCGCGTTGCTCCGCGAGAAAGTAGGCGGCTACTGCGATGCGATGAGCTCGTTGCTCTGCGCTAGGCAATTCCGGCCCGTTCCCCGCCGAGGGTTTGGCCGAAGGCTTCGTGCGCGTCTTCTTGCTTGCAGGGGTTGTGGCGACCCGCTTGGCAGCCGCGCTTGCTTTCGGTGGGACGGTCGCCGGCTGCCGGCTCGTCGACCTCTTGGATTTGGACCCGGACGGGGTCTTCAACTGGTTTGTTTCCATGTGGCCCAGATATGCAAATCACGACGAGATGGGCAACTTTTCGCGCTGCTTGCGTGCGCGCCGTGCCGAACGATTAGTACCGCGCGATTCAGCTCTCAGCTTGAGCCTGATGGACTAAGAGAACCTCTACTTGAAAATCCACGACGTCCGCGACTTCAACCGCGGGCTCCGATCCCGCTTGTCCGACGGGATCGACTCGGGATATAGGTGCGCGATGCGTCGGAGTGCCCCCTCGGTGCGTCGGCTGCTGGTCGCCCTAGGGTTGGCCGCATGCGGAGGGGCGGGCTGCTCCTCGGATGACGCCGGCGACGAGATCACGGCGATACCGTTCCCGTCGACCGTAGAGCTCTCGAGCGAGGACCTCGTCGCGCTCGAGGAGGATCCAGGGGACGGCACCTTGGTCTTCGCGGTGGCGCCAGCGGGGCTCGACTCGGTGAAGGTGGGCAGCGTGCTGGTCGCCGGGGTGAGCCCGGGCACTCCTGCCGGGCTGCTCCGGGCGGTCCTCGCGGTCGAGCGCGACGGTTCGCGCCTCACCCTCAGGACCGCGCAGGCGCCTATTCAGCTCGCCTACAAGAAGCTCCACGTGCGCTTCTCGCGCTCCGCCGCTGCCGTTGGAACGCCGCGAGCCAGTGTGCCGACAAACCAGGGGGTGGTGCTCCCGAAGGACATCGACGAGACCGCGCCCTTCAATTATGTGCTCTTCGACGGCGACGGGGACCCAAGCACCCGCAACGATCAAATCGCCGTCCAGGGCACCATCGGGGGCGGCTTCGACTACGAGCTCGGTCTCGACGTCGACTGGGGCGACATCGATGCGCTGCCGGATGTGGTGACGAGCTGCCTCGAGAGCTTTGCCAATGTTCTCATGGGGGAGCTACCAAGCTGCTCAATCGACGACCTCTTGCCTGAAGCGAAGGTTTCCTTCGTCGTGCACCCGGAGGTCCGGGTGGACGTGAATCTCGAGGGCGCCGCCATCCTCGCATACGAGAAGGAGGTGGACCTCGCCTCCACCACGCTGGCACCCGTCGTGATTGGGCCGCTCGTCTTCGTGCCAACCGTCGACCTCACCGCGCGCCTCGAGGGTGGTGCTTCGGCGCAGTTCTCCACCGGGATCCACGGCTCCGCCGTGTTTCGCACCGCGGTCCGTGTTTCGTCCAAGAACAGCGGTAACCCAGATTTCGATCCGCCGGAGCTCGAGAGCACCGATTTCGGTCCGAACGAGACCAGCATCACCCTGCGCGCTGAGGCCAAGGCCGGCATAGGCGCCCGGCTCAACCTGCTCCTGTTTTCCGTGACCGGCCCGTACGCCACCGCCCTGGCATACGGTGCCATCGAGGCCGACGTGCTCGCCGATCCCTGCTGGTCGCTTCACGCGGGGGTAGAGGGCGACCTCGGCGTGAAGGTGACCAGCCCGGCGCTGCCCTTCATCGGCCACGTGATCTTGGTCGACTTTCGCGCACCGACGGTCAACCCACTCGACGTCGAGATCGCGTCGGGCGAGTGCGACGCGCCGCCGGATGGCTCGTCTCTGCCGCCTGGCAGTGGCCCGGACGCGGAGCGACTGGCGAACCCGACCTATACACCCTGGTCGCGGACGTTCACGTCTCCGGTTGAGGGTTCGCTCGCCGGGTCGCCGGGGAACTCCACCGTGTTCTCGGATCTGCAGCGCACCATCGACGGCCACTACCTGCGGGCCGGCTTTGGGGTGCTCGCGCTCGCCAAATTCAGCGATCGTGGTGACCTGGTCTGGGCGCGCCGGCTCGAATACGACGGCGGCTTGCTGCTGCCGCTCCGGGTGCTGCCGACCAACGACGGCGCGCTCGCCATCGTGTCGACCGCGATCACCGCCGACTTCGTCGTGACTACGATGGCGCAGGACGGCGGGGTGATCGACGCGCGCGCGTTCGACCTGCCGGACAATCCGTGCACCGCCAGCGTCACATCCGTCGCGCCCGATGGCGCCGGTGGCCTGTACATCGCGGGCACTTGCGTGGGTGGACCCAAGGCCTTTCTTCTCCACGCCACGAATGATGGTGCGATCTTCCGGCTGTTCGATCCGGGGGCCATCCCCGGTATCAGCGCGCGGGTCGTCGCGAACGTCGAGGGCGACGCATTCCTGTCCGGCGCCATCACGGAGGGCGGCGACGGTCTGTTCGCGCTCAGGGTCACGCCGCAAGGTGAGATCGTATACGCCAAGCGATATGATGGATGTGACGCGGCCCCCGACGCCATCCCGTCTGCGGTGATCGTCGGAGCCGGGGGCGAGGTTACGATAGCCGGCAGCGGCGGCGCGCAGCACAACGGCATCCTCGTGCGTCTGCGCCCGGACGGCAGCGTCGGGTTCGCGAGCTTCCCCGGGTTTGGCTTCGGTGCCGGATCGGTCTTCCTGCTCGACTCGCTGGTCGAGCTGCCGACCACCGGGTATGTGGCGGGCGGCTCCGGGGTGCAATTCACGGGTGTAGCGCCGGAGAACGTGCCCAGCGCCGCCCTCGTCGGGCTCGACGCCCGCGGTCAGATTCTATGGGCGACGCGCTACACCTTCGGCGCGGACGGAGGCTACGAATCCTCCGGCCACGTCGGTGTCCGGCTTACCGACGATGGCGGGGTGATGGCGACGGCGCTCGTGACCGACGCCACCAACCCGCTTGGCGGCCATCTATGGGCGTTCAAGCCGTTCGCGCGCGATGGCAGCATCTCGTTTTCGCCGGGAGCGGTCACGGCCAACCCGCTCGGCATTGCTGATCTCGATTGCACGCTCACGGCAAGTGATCGGGCCATCACCGCCACGACCTCGCCGGTCGTGGTCACCCGCGCCGAGGTGATGGCATCCCCGGTGTCGCTCACCGTCGCGAAGCAGACTGCCGACTGACCCCGTGCTCTCCCCCTCGCGAGCGCGAATCATCTGATGGGGGCAAGGTCATCGCCCTCCCAATGGTCGGCGGAGTGCATCATCGCGACACGCAGCCTGGCGAGCGTCTTGGTCCCACACGGCGTCGGGCATGAGCATGAGCTGCGCGCACTGCGCCGGACACAAGCAGATACCGTGCCTGGCTCGCGGATGTTGAGCCGTTGGCAACGCGGCTGAGGGCTCGAGCTCCGTCCGCTTGGTCGCCTTCGGAGACACGGCGGCTATGATCGCACGACGGATGAGGTTCTCAGGAACGACAGGCCGAAAAGCGTCCACCGGTACGACCTAAGCGTTCGGAATCATTCGGTGGGCCATCCTGGACTCGAACCAGGAGCCAACGGATTAAGAACGCAGCGACTTGCGTTGAGTAAGGCCCTTTTTCTAGCGGTTATAGGTGGCTCGTCTGGCCCATTGTGGCCACCATGGGCCATTCCGGTCCCCAATCCGGTCCCCGTGACCGCTACGAGCGGGCCTCGCTCCTGGCAGAGATCCATGTGGCACTCGACGCGAAAGAAGTCGCGCCGGAAGACGCAGCGAACCTAATAGCCGTCATCGAAGGAACTCTAACGAGCCGACATAAGATCTAGCACCGCGCAATTCGGCGCTCATCGTTGTCCCGATGGCCTAAGAGAGCCGCTCCCTGGCCCGGGCTCAGACCAGCTGCATCCTCGGAGCGTTTCCACCCTGGACACGCCGCAGAAAATCGAGATTGACTCGACTGTGTGGCTTCAGCGCGAGGCGCTCGTTGGCTAGAGCTTCGGCAATGTCCTCGAGCCTGCCGCGCAGCGCAGCCTCTGTCAGCGTCCAGTCGATGATGTCGCGCTGAGCATGACTTCCACCGAACCCATTGACGATGAGTCGCGCGGGGTACAGCCGTTCCACGGCGGTCTCGTAGTCGCCGCGCCAGAAGGCCACGAAACCTTCGACCAGGGGCAAGCCGATTTCGCGTGCCCATCTCGACACTTCGGTACTTTCGGCGGCAGCGTTGCGAAAATCGGAGAGGACCCGCTCCACGTCGCGATTTCGCTCGGCGCCAAGAAACGCCATGACTGCGTGCCAGTCGTTGAAGGGATAGGTCTTTCCGTCTGCGTGCTGATCCCAGGTCTTCGAAAGCTCCTGCCAGCGGTCACCGAGCTCGAACCCCAGGAGGTGCAGCCGCCAGAGCAGTGACGAGGCATCGACGAGATCGACGGCGACGGCGCTGCGGCTCTCGCGGACCGGTTCGTCATAGAGCGCCAGCGCCTCGTCCTTCTGACCCAGGTCCAAGTGAAAGAGCGCGCGGTGCCACCAGTTGTGCACCTTGAAGAAGTTGTCGTCCCCAGACCAGAACCGCTCCCTAGCAAGCATCCAGCCGATGCCATCCTCCGACCGTCCCTGCATCTCCATGACATGGGCGACCGCGTGGTGCGCCCAGCAATCGAGAGGTTCGATCGACAACGCGCGGCGACCTTCATGTTCGGCGTGGCCGTAGTCTCCGCATTCCTCCAGACCGAAAGTGTACATTCCGAGGACCACCGCGTATCCCGGAAGGTCCGGTGACCACTTTGGCAAGACCCGGGCGATACGGTCGCGCAGGTTGCGGGCATTTGCGCAGAAGAAGTCGAGGAGATGACCCGACTGCAATGCCACGATGTCGTGCGGAAAGCGCACATTGTGACGGTCGAGAGCCAGCGCCGCCGCCTTCCATTCGCCTTCGAAGAGCCGGTCGAGCGCCGCGACGTGAGAGCTCTCTCGATCGTTGAGCCGCAAGGCCTTCACCTCGGCGATGATGCCTCTTGCTTCGGCCATTGCGGCAGGCTCGGTGGCCACGGCGAACAGATGCGCTTTGGCGATCCGAGCCATCGCAAAATCGGGGGCCACGTCGATCGCTTGGGTCAGAAGCGCGACGGGATCGCCCCTGTAGATGTTGAAGGCACGGACAGCTTGATCGAACAGAGCGACCGATTCGGCCGTCGCACCCGATACCGGGTTTCCCTGCTTGTCAGTCGGCATGAGAGAGGCCACGTCCGCTCAGCTTGTTAGCCGAGGGATGGGAAATTGGGAAGGGCGGATCGCGACCAGGTCTCCGAGCGCGACGGCACACGGCCCCGTTTGGGCGCGTTCTACCAGATGCGTGCGCAGCTGTAGGCAGGCGCTACCGCTCGTAGGTGATCTCCCGTGCCTCTGCATCTGTGCTCAGCAAGAACCAGTTCTTGAAACTGCGCGCGATCGAGCGCTTTCCGATCAGCTGAACGGATTCGGTGCGAAGCGCAGCCTGCAACGGTACGTGCCCGAGGAGCGTAGCAAAAACAAAGGCCCTGTCCGCGCTGTGAGTCACGCGACATAGTATCGAGCACCGCGCAATTCGGCGCTTACGACAAGCCCGATGGGCTAAGAGAGGAAAGTACAAACGTGCCAGAACCGACTTTTTAGACGGGCTTTGTAGGTAGTCGATGGTTTCAGACCATCCCGAGATAGATCAGGGATATTACTCCTGGTCCTTACCTAGGTCCTGATACGCGTGGACCATGGAATCCATGTCTGCTCCCTGAGCCTCCAACCTGTCTCTGAACCCCTTAGCTATCTCGCTCTGAATCGGTCCGGCTTTACCGGAGGCTCTGGGGTGCCGCTCCTTTGACGTGGGAGGAAACTGGACTTCGCTGCCATCGGAGAGAGGAGAACGAGATGGCACGAAGAGGTTACCCGCCGGAGTTCCGCAGCGTGTAGGTCGCCGTGGTGCCCGTGCAGCCTTCCTGGAAGCGTTGCGGGTAGCTCGCGATCTCGTACCAGGTGCCAAGGTAAGGCTCGAGGTCGACGCTCGGCACCGCCTTGAGCGGCGGAAGCTCGAGCCGCTCGGTGGTGGTCTTGCTGCAGCCGAAGAGCACGATGCTAGCGGCCAAGGTGACGAGCAGCCCGGTGCGATGCATCTGGGGTAGCTACCATGTGGAGATGATCCGCGCGATTTGTACTTTGCTAGGCGAGGAGGGCTATTTCGCGGCTTTTGGATGCCGTGTAGCGAGGAAGGGGGTGGAGGGGATATTCTCTGCGCGTGAGGTTTGGTGGGCGCGAAATTGCTCGGGGGCTCTTGCTGATGGTCATCGGTACCGCGACGGCCAAGGGCGATGAGCCGCCGGCCCGTTGTGCGTGGAGAACCGGCGAGAAACTCGGCGTCGCTTTCGCCGAGATCTGCACGCCAGCGAGAGTTCCCAAAGGCCTCCTCGAGACGAGCCCCGACGAAGTCCCGCCTTTTTGGATGAGCGCTGCGCCGCTTTCGTGTTCGCTTGGAAGCGGTGGCACCATCGATTGCCCCGTGGCGACGTCGATCCTCTCTGCGCGATCGAGAGCGAAGGACGTGCTCGAGCCGCGCGCCGTCGCCGTCATCGAGGGCAAGACGGCCTACGGGGTCTGCGGCATGCGCTTTGGGGGGCGCCTCCCGACCCGCGCCGAACGCGAGCTTGCACGTTACTCGGCAGCGGTCGCGACGCTCGTGAGCATGAAGGAGCCGGGCGAGCCCGAGCCTTGGATCGGGGAGATGCCGGAATGGACGCAAGTCGGAGATTGCACCAATCCCTCGCAGCCGGATGCAGGCTGTCGGCTCGTCATCTTTCCGCCTGTTCTGACCCGTGAGAGGAGCGAGCAGAGCGTGCTTCAGGCGTGCCGAGCGTCGTTTGCACCCGCTTGGATCGAGACTGCGATCCAGCCCGGCGCTCCATGCGTGGGTGGCACGTGTACGGTACGCATTCTGCCTGCGCTCCGGCCCGAGGCGTTCGAGCTGACCTGCCAGCCGACCCGAGTGACTGCGACGCAGGCGCCGGATAAGCCCAAGGCGGAGCTCGCCGCGTTCCGCTGCGTCCTGCCTGAGTCGGCCCTTGGCGTGGTGGGGAGGAAGACCTCGCGCTGATGGCGGGTGCCAGCAGGTTCCACTGGCGGTAGCCTTGCGGCTCGGAGGGTGCGAACATGACGGAGCACTCTGCGACCGCTCGAGCTGCGCCCAGGGAGAGGGTTTGTCTCGCGTTCTCGCGAAAGCCTTCCGAAGCCCTCTACATGCTGGGAGCTTTGGGCCCTCGCCCGGACTTTCCGAGTCGAGGCCTACAACGGGCTTCAGCGAGAGTTGGACCGGGCACCGGATAGACGCCGAGAAGGTAGCGCAGCTCAACGTGCTGTCGGGCTTGCCTGCGGACGCGGGCATCTCGATTCTGCATCCGTATGTGTTCGGCTTTCCGCTCCATATGTCGATACTGACGCACCATCGCTTACCGGTGCCGATCTGGCGAGTCCTGCAAACACGCAACACGCTGGTGCAACATCAATCGATTGCGGACAATGCTGCGCTAGGCTTCGACGTGCGGCGATTACCGACGCGCAACGGATGGCGGAGGGTGACCGGATGGCGGTCAAGGCTATGGCGGGACACCGCAGTATCAGCACGACCGACCGCTACACGCATAGCGATCTCGATGATGCCCGGCGAGCACTGAACGCACGATTCGGAGAATACGGCACACCGCATGGCACACCGCCCGAGAAGCGAGGCGGTTCCGATGCTTGCGAAATATCCTAACGTGTGGGAATCGTTGGGTGGGCCATCCTGGACTCGAACCAGGAGCCAATGGATTAAGAAAAGCCATCTACGACTCGCTTTCCCCCGTGAAACGCAAGGTTTCGCGACGTTAGCAGCGACACGTGGTGTCACAGAGCGTCAGGAAACGACGCCTACACCGTCGCCGTGACACCAGGCGTGACACCAGGCGTGACACCGCAGCTCATTGCTGCGACGAACCGACGCGCGTGCGCCTACGGCTGCAGCCTTGGCGCGAATCGGCGCCGCGACGGTGCAAAAGCAGATCGAGGCCGCCATGCGCGGCGAGCGATTACGCGGACCGCAGCGAACGATCACCGCGAAGAGTGTATGACCAGCGTAGCGCGTGACCTGATGCTGATTGGGTTGGCCTTTGTGGCTGGCTGAGCTCTGCGCTGTTGTCGGGCTGAGGCTGATAATCAATCGGCCCCCAAGATGTCATCGAAGCCCGTCGCCATTACCACGGCCCCTGCCACTATGCCCGCGACGAAGCACGGAACCAGGATGCCTACCGCAATCTTCCCTCCCCTCGACATGCCCTTTGACTGACCTTCTGGGGGCTTCGTTGGCTGGCTTTCTTCCGTGTTCGTCGCAGGCTCTTGCGACCGCTTCGTATACCCCGGCATGCGCTGCTCCAAGTGCTCCGGTATCAATGCCATCTGCAGACGATCAACGGACATCACAGCGCCTTGCTGTTGCGCGCTCACCAACGCTGCAAGCTCCGACTCCAACCATGATGGTCGAGCCACCTGTTCCTCCTGCGCCCCGACGCTCAGAGGCGAAGTCACCAAGACCAGCGCCACCACAAAGCCAACCAAGTACCACATGACAACCTCCCGGTTCTCTGCCTGCGGCTAGTTGCTGCATCAGCCGTGCCACGCCAGTTTTCGCGTTGGTTTCCGTTACCCTGGCGCGCAGCGCCTGCGTTTGGGCCGGTGCGGGCGCAGCGGGTGCGTTTGCCATTGACCCTCTCTAGCCCATCGGGCTCAGGCTGAGCGCCGAATTTCGCGGTACTGAATGTTATGTCGCCAGGGACGCGAGCCATTGCTTCCGCTTCGCGAAGTCCGGCATGGCGCGCTCGACACGGGTCCAGAAGACCGGGGTGTGGTGGGGCTCGTGCAGGTGAACCAGCTCGTGGACGACGATGTACTCGACGATGCTCGACGGGAGCAGGATCGAGCGCCAGTGGAAGCAGAGCTTGCCGCCCTTGCCGCAGGAGCCCCAGCGGTGGCCTAGGTCCCGCTCGATCACGCCCGAGGGCTCGCCCGCTACCCGTCCGCGAAACCGCCGAAGATCTTCTGCAGCTTGAACAGATCCCCTCCGCGCTTCCCGGAGTCGGCCTTGCAGGCGCCAGAGCGCTGGACTTGTCTCGACCCCTTGCAACTGGTTGATCTACTGACCCACCTGCCGCCGAGCGTGCGACCCCTGTTCTCGTATATCGCCAACACAGGCCTCCGAATCGGAAGCGCGTTGGCCACGAAGGCGGACTGGATTGACTGGAACAGGCTGCTCGTGCGCTACCCTGCGACCGCCATGAAGGCGGGCCGTCCGTATACAGCGGAACTGAACGATGCGGCGGCGCAGTCGCTCCGTGTCGCTCTTGCGGAATCCCCCGAGGAACCATTTCCGTTCAGCTATTGGTACGCTTACAAGCGGTGGTGTGAAGGGCGACTGGCGGCTGGCTACCCGGAGCTGCGCATCCATGACCTTCGACACTCGTTCGTCTCGAATCAGCTTGCGGAGGGCACCCCAATCCACACGGTTATGGAACTCGCGGGACCCGCGAGTATCGCGACCACTCAGCTCTACGCGCACAGTACCAATGAGGCGCGGCGCGCAGCGATGGACCGGGTGCAGATTCGGGTGCCGCTCGGACCGATTTCAGACCTTCAAAAACGGCCTCGTGACACCCAGCGTGACACCAGAGAAAATCCCGCGAACGCTAAGTCCGCGGGATCACGG
>CAWBAV010000009.1:0-275389 GCA_963786865.1 uncultured delta proteobacterium
GGCCAACTTGCCACAACTTTGGGATGTCGTTTGGGGCGGCGGCGTTCAGCCCGAATCGAGGGACGCCGAGATCCTTCTCGCTCGCGCATGGGCGAACAAGGCCAAGGAAGCGATTCGGGCCACGACGCTCGATCAATGGGTGCCGGTCTGGGGCGAGCGCATCGACGGCGAGATTCAGCAGCAGCCCGTCCAGTGCGCTGATTTCTACTCCCCCGAGCCAGGCCTCACGAACTACGGGCTCACGCAGATCGTAGGTCTCGACATGGCCAGCGACAGCGCAACCGAGATCACCTCGATCCTCGGCCAGGCGACTCAGGTCTATTCCAATGCTGAAACCCTCGTCCTCGCTCAACCGGACTGGACCTGGGTCGAGCGGGGGACCAGCAGCGACCGCACGGCCATTCACCGCTTTGCGGTCTCGTTCGAGGCCCAGCGGACGCCGTATCAGGGCTCTGGATTCGTCCAAGGGCTCGTTGCGGATCAGTTCTCAATCGACGAGCGCGCCGGGGTCATTCGAGTTGCGACGACCCGGACCAGCTGGCCCAATCGCGACACGGATCCCGTTGCGCCGGACGTTTGGATTCCTCCGACGACCGACAATCTGGTCAGTACCTTGAGGCTCGATGGCAATGCGCTGGAGCTCGCAGGCGCAACACCGCCGCTGGCCGAGGGAGAGCGGATCTTCTCCGCCCGCTTCATTGGAGACCTCGGTTACATCGTCACGTTCCGCCAAGTCGACCCGCTCTTTGCCATCGACCTCAGCGACCCCGAGAACCCGAAGGTCCTCGGCGAGCTCAAGATTCCGGGCTTCAGCGACTACATGCATCCGCTGGGTGACGACCATCTGCTGACCATCGGTCGCGACATCGACGCAAACACTCAGGTCGACAACGGTACGGCCCTTCAGATCTTCGACGTGTCCGACCCCGTCAATCCGAGGCTCGCGCACAAAGAGATCGTGGGTCAGGGCTACTCGGAAGCGAACTACAACCACAAGGCCTTCAACTTCTACGCCGACAAGGGATTGCTGGCGTTCCCGTTCGTCAACTATGAGGGCGAGTTCTCGAGCACGCTCGAGCTCTGGGACGTAAGCGCTGCCGACGGCTTCACCCGGCGCGGCGCAGTCGACCACTCGGACTTGGTTCTCGACGACTGTGGGGGAGTTCCCTATCCCGCCGAGGACTTCTATTACAACTGCGGTTACCAGCCCCAGATCACCCGCGGCGTGTTCATCAGCGACGACACCACGGATTACATCTACTCGATCAGCTACGGCGGCATTCGGGTGCACGACATGAGCGACCTCTCGACGCCACTGGCGACCGCGACCTACTAGTTGATCGCGACCTCGAGCTCCGCGCGAAGCTGTTCGAGCTTCTCGTGGGACTCGGTCCAGTCCGCGAACGATCGGTCGAGCGCGGACTGGGCTTCTCTTATCTCGCGCAGCAAGGTGTCTCGCCGCTCTGCGTCATCGTAGACCTCGGGCTTGCTCAGCTCTTCGTTGTGCGCTGCGATCGTCTGTTCGAGCTTGGCGATGGTTTGCTCTAGCTTGGCGACTCGATTCTCCAGAGGCTTGACCCCTTGGTTCTGTTTCGCGCGAATCTCGGCTTCCTTGCGGCGCTGGTCCTTGCGAGCCTGCCGGGTCCGCTTCTGTGCCACCGGCTTGATGGCGGCATCGGTTGCCGGTGCGACGTCCCGCTCCTGGCAGGACCAGAGGTAGTCGTCGAGGGTGCCAGGATAGCTTTCGACACCGCCGTCGTGCACGACCCAGAGCTTGGTCGCCAGCCTTCGAATGAAGGCCCGGTTGTGGCTCACGAAGAGTAGGGTTCCGTCATAGGTGGCGAGCGCGTCGGTCAGTGCCTCGGTCGTTTGAAGATCGAGGTGGTTGGTTGGCTCGTCCATGAGGAGCACGTTGCTCGGGCGCACGAGGATTTTGGCGAGCGCGACCCGCGCGCGCTCACCACCGGACAGGACGGAAACAGGCTTGTCGATCGCGAGATCGTCGAATAGGAGCGCCCCGAGGACCTTTCGCACGCGTTCGACGCTCGTGCCGTCGCTCGCATAGGAGACCTCTTGGAGGACCGTTCGATCGAGGTTGAGAGCCTCGGCGTGATGCTGCGCGAAGTAGCGAACATTCGATCGACCCGGCAAGTGAACGCGTCCGCCGCTCGCTTCGATCTCGCCGGCGAGAATCTTGAGGAGGGTCGTCTTTCCCGCACCGTTGGGACCGACGATGGCGATCCGATCCCCGCGCTCTACCGCGAGTGAGACCTGGTCGAGGACGACGTGCTTGCCAAACGACTTGCTGAGCTCGTCGACCCGCATCGGCACGCGCGCTCCGCGTTCCGTTGGTGGAAATGCGAAGCGCACTTCACGCGCGTTGCGATGAAGCTCGACCGTGTCCATCTTCTCGAGCTTGCGTACCCGACTCTGAACTTGCGCAGCCTTGCTTGCCTTCGCTCTAAAACGGCGGACGAACTGCTCCAGGTGGGCTTTTTCCCTTTCGAGGTTCTTGGCTCGGTTCTCGAGGAGCTCGCGCTCCTCTTCGCGCTGCACCAGATACGACTCGTAGTTGCCGCGGAACGAGCGCACCCCCTCCGGCTCGAAGCTGATGACCCGGTTGACCTGTTCGTTCAGAAACTCCCTGTCGTGGGAGACCAGCACAATCGCCTGATCGTAGCCGCTCAGGAACTTGGAGAACCAGGCCACGGATGGCATGTCGAGGTGGTTGGTGGGCTCATCGAGCAGCAATAGGCCCGGCTTCTGAAACAGGAGCGAGGCCAAGACCGCTCGCATCTTCCAGCCGCCGCTGAGCACCGAGAGGGATCGATCATGGTCTTCCTGCGTGAAGCCGAGTCCGTGCAGAATTCGCTTGGCCTCGTGCTCCGAAAACCGCGCATCGAGCGCTGCAATCCGCTCGTGAAGCTCGGCGATTTCGCTTGCCACTGCAACCAGCTCTTCGTGGTTCGCTTCGCGCGCACGCTCGAGCTCCGCCAAGCGCGCTTCGTGCCGTTCGAGGTCCGCGCGCAGCTCCGGTCGCCCTGGCACGCTGTCGTAGACGAAGGTCAGCACCTTTTCATCGGGAAACGAGGCAATCTCTTGCGGCAGAAATCCGATCCGAGTGCCCGGCACTACTTTGACCGAACCACCATCCGGCTCGATGCTCCCCGCGAGGAGTCGGAACAGGCTCGACTTGCCCGAGCCGTTGGGACCCACCAGGCCGATGTGATCGCCTTGGTGCACCTGGAACGACAGCCCGTCGAAGAGCGTTCGTCCTCCAAGTGCCAGAGAAACGTCATGGACCGAGGCGAGTGTCGTCAAACCAACTCCGAGCGGATCTTGATCTCGTTCAGCAGAGTACGGTGCACCGGACAGCGCGCGGAAATATCGAGCAGTCGCTGGCGTTGCTCCTCGCTGAGCTCTCCTTCGAGCTCGAGCGTCTTGTCGATTACGTCGATCATCCCCGTGTCCTGTTCGCAGTCCTCGCAGTCCTTGGCGTGGACCCGATCGTGGCGAAGGGTGACCCGGACCGAGTCGAGAGGCCACTCCTTCCGGCGGGCATACATTCTGAGCGTCATCGAGGTGCATGCGCCGAGCCCAGCGAGGAGCAGCTCATAGGGATTCGGCCCGAGGTTGGTTCCGCCCTTGTCCAGCGGTTCGTCCGCCGCAAAGACGAGGTGGCGCGCCCGAACGCGCTGCAGGAACCCGCTCGTCTTCCCCTCGACTACGACTTCACCCTCGGCGGTATTCTCGGGGATCTCTTCGGCGGTTCTTCCTGGCAGATATCGGCCGGCCCAGGCTGCCAGGACGTCCGCTACGTATCGCGCGTCGCTCGGCCGACCGAGTAGGTGGTCCGCCCCATCGAGGGACACGAAGCTCTTGGGGTGCCGCGCTGCTTGGTAGATCTCCCGCGCATGGTCGATCCCAACGACGCTGTCCTGTGGCGAATGGAACAGCAACAATGCCCTTCCGAGGGCTCCGATTCGCTCGGCGCTGCAGTGCTCCCGGATGTCGTCGATGAAGGCTCGTCCGATCGTGAAGCTTCGCCCGCCGAGCTGCACGTCGGCCTGGCCGCGCGACCGGATCTTCTCGAGCGACCCCTCGAACAAACGCGCGACGTGCTCAGGACGAAACGGCGCGGCGATCGTCGCAACTGCGACCGCATCGGGAATTCGGTTCGCCGCTGCGAGGACCGCCGTGCCCCCGAGGCTGTGTCCGACGAGCAAGATCGGCGCCCGGTACATTTCGCCCAATGCTCGTGCCGCCGCGACGACGTCGCCGACGTTGTGTGAAAATGTCGTGGTCTCGAATTCCCCCTCGCTCTCGCCGAGCCCGGTGAAGTCGAAGCGCAACGTGGCGATCCCTTTCTCCGCGAGTGCCGAGCTGATGTACCTCGCGGCACGGCTGTCCTTCGAGCAGGTGAAGCAGTGGGCGAAGACCGCGCAGGCACTGGGTTCGACCGCGGGCAAATGAAGCCGGCCTGCCAGCACCTGGCCCTCACTACCTCTGAATTCAAACTTTTCGTCGTACGTGGTCATGGAGCCTCCCAAGAGTCCCCGAATGTACCGCGCTTACGCCCGGACGTTACTCGGCGCCGCGTTCCCCCGAAACAAAGCGCCGGAGTGTTCTCATTCGGCAGCTTCCAGATACTGCGCGTAGCCAGGCGCGTCATACCCGAGCTCTTCCAAGACCTCACCGAGCTCCTCTGAGACTTCTTCACGGCTGACGCCGAAGAAGTCGAGCTCTACGGTGCGCGGACTTTCGTACTCGCCCTGTGCGATCATCGCTTCGTCGAGCTTGGCGTCGAAAGCCTCGCTGACGGGCATGCCGAGCCGACCATAGAGGTCGAGAATCGTCTTCTTCGGATCATGGACGAGGTCTTCGTAGCGAATCACGATGAACTGATCTTCCGGAATCCCTCTTCGGCACTCGAGCGCATAGCGGTAGTAATCGTAGCCGAGGCGCTTGAGGGCCTGGATCTCTTCACCGTCGGGGCGAATGCTCGGCGAGTGCGCCTTCCACGCCTGGTAGAACATGTTCAAGAACGAAGGCAGGCAGTCGTGCGGGTCGCGGACCAGGTACACGAACACCGCATCCGGAAACTTCTCGTAGACCGAGCGGACGCGGGTCGAGAAGAAGACATTCTTGTTCAAGAAGCGCTTGCCGCCGGCTTCGTAGACATGTCGTTTGATCGTGTTCTCGTAGCAGTCCATGAACGCGCGCCGATCCTCCTCGGGCTGGCGGTCGATCCAGGTCTGGCTCGGGAGATCGTCCATGAACGGGAAGAGCAAGCCCGTCGCCGGCGATTCGAGGCTCCACAGGAGCGTGCAAACGTCTTCCTCGGCTTGATCCAAGCTGATCCGATGAACGTCTTGCCAGCGGCTTTCGAGCGGAGCGTTGAAGAAGTCGTAGGCGCGCTGAAGTACCGAGCCGACCCGTGTTTTCGAAAGTCCGACCAGGCGTTTGAAGGTCTTGGTTGCCGTGATAGCCGGAAAGATCGTCTGGTACAGCTTGACCGTGGTGAAGACCTCGTCGTCCATGCTGATCAGTCGATGTGCGAGCGTGGTGCCGCTTCGCGGATTGGCGAAGACGAAGACGGGCCGTTCGACCTTCTGATCGCGGTACTCCGGGTACACGACCTCGTCGAGGGCACGAAAAGTCGCAGCGGTCTGTCGGAGGCCCAGATAGATGGGCGCTATCCATGCGGTCGTTATCAGCCGGCCAAGTGTCGGTTTCTTGAACAGCACGCTTCCGATTTCTCGGAGGCCTCGTTTGTTGATGTACATGCTCGCTACCCCGCGGCTAGATCCCCGCTTGCCCTCGTTCAGTCTAGGGTCGGGGCTCGCGATTGCCGGGAAAACCGCGCGAACGGTGCATCAGGGCGCGCGAGCGGTCAGGTTGCTCGACTGAGCGGGTCGCTCATTCGTCGGTAACGCAACCCTCGGAAGCCGACTTCACGTTCTTGATATATTTGTAAAGCGTTCCACGGGTCGCTTTGAGTGCTGGCGCTTTCCATGCGGCGCGCCGATTTGCGAGCTCTGTATCGTCGAGCTCGAGGTCGATGCACCGTTTCCTGGCATCGATCGCGATGACGTCGCCGTCTCGCACGAGAGCGATCGGTCCGCCTTCCTGCGCCTCGGGTGTGATGTGCCCGATGATGAACCCATGCGAGCCACCGGAGAACCGCCCATCGGTGATCAACGCGACGTCCTGGCCCAACCCGGCGCCCATGATCACCGACGTTGGCGAGAGCATCTCGGGCATCCCCGGTCCGCCCTTCGGTCCCTCGTAGCGAATGACCACTACGTTGCCTTTGCCGATTTCGCCGCGTTCCATCGCCGCGAGCATCTCTTCTTCACAGTCGAACACCTTGGCGGGGCCTCTGAACGCGTAGCCTTCCTTGCCGGTGATCTTGGCGACCGATCCGCCGGGAGCGAGGCTGCCCCGGAGTATCGTCAGGTGACCGGTGGCCTTGATTGGCGCGTCCCACGGACGGATCACGTCCTGTCCCTCGCGGAGGTCGGGCAGCTCGCGGAGGTTTTCGGCAAGCGTCTTGCCGGTGACCGTGAGACAGTCGCCGTCGAGGGCTCCGTGTGCAAGCAAATAGCGAAGCACCGCGGGCGTGCCGCCAACCTCGTGCAAGTCTTCCATCACATACTTCCCGCTGGGCTTGAGATCGGCGAGAAAGGGCACACGGTCGCTCACCGTCTGAAAATCGTCGATCGTGAGCGGCACGTCGACGGCGCGAGCCATGGCAACCAGATGCAGAACCGCATTCGTGGAACCGCCTAGGGCCATGATTGTGACCATCGCGTTTTCGAACGCTTCGCGAGTCATGATGTCTCGCGGCTTGATGTCTTTTTCGAGGAGCAGCCGGATCGCTTTCCCGGCGCGCAGACATTCCTCGTGTTTTGCGGGATCCTCCGCGGGTGTCGAGGAGCTGTAGGGCAGGGACATGCCCATCGCTTCGATCGCCGAAGCCATGGTGTTGGCGGTATACATTCCGCCGCAAGCGCCCGCCCCCGGGCAAGCGTGTTCGATGATGTCGAGACGCTTGGACTCGTCGATCGATTTCGCGAGCAGCTCCCCGTAGGACTGAAACGCGGACACGATGTCGAGCTTCTCACCGTCACTGCCACGTCCGGCGCGAATCGTCCCACCGTAGATCATCAGCGCTGGGCGATTGAGTCGCCCGATCGCGATCATGCAACCCGGCATGTTCTTGTCGCACCCGGGGATGGAGATGTTGGCGTCGTACCATTGTGCTGCCATCACCGTCTCGATCGAGTCGGCGATGAGGTCGCGCGACTGGAGCGAATAGCTCATTCCGTCGGTGCCCATCGAGATCCCGTCCGACACCCCAATCGTGTTGAATCGCATGCCGACCAGGCCGGCATCCACCACACCGCGCTTCACGACGGCGGCGAGGTCGTTGAGATGCATGTTGCAGCTGTTGCCCTCGTACCAGACCGCCGAAATGCCGACTTCCGGCTTCTTCAGATCGGCCCGCGTGAGGCCGGTTGCGTGGAGCATCGCTTGCGACGCGCCTTGCGACGGCGGCTCGGTGATTCGACTGCTGTACTTGTTGAGTTTTCTGGCCATTGGGGCTGCGGAGTCTAGCACCGGGAATCCCTCAATCCGCCAGCCCGGCTCGTGGGCTTGACGTGCTCGAGCCCCGGTCCTACGAGTGTTCAAGAAAATTTGAAGGAACTGAGTCGCCCGAGTGTCCACAGCCGCCGCAAAACAACAAGAATCCAATGATTCTGAGCCTTTATGGCGAGAGGCCGAGCTACGGGCGGCCGACGCTATGGGCCGTCTCATGGAGTTCTGGGGGTTCCGCCGTCACATGGGCCGGCTCTGGACCGTTCTCTACCTTTCGCCCGACCCGATGACCACCGCCGAGCTCTCGGACACCCTGAAGCTCAGCAGCAGCGCGGTGAGCCTTTCACTCGGAGAGCTCGTGCGCTGGGGGGCTGTTCGCAAGACCTGGCGTCCCGGAGAACGAAAGGATTTCTATCAGGCCGAAAGTAGCGTCTGGAAGTTGCTCAGAAGAGTCTACGAGCGGCGGGAGCTGAATCTGATCCGCGAGGCCATTGACGCTTTCGGTGACGCACAGCGGCATCTCGACGAAACGAGAGCTCAACTGAGCGTCAGAGATCGTCGGCGAGTCGACTTCATGCGGAAGCGACTTTCGAGGCTCAGTGCGCTATCAAGGGCCGGCGAACGGCTCGTTCGACTCCTCGTCGCGGGCCGCGTGCTCAACCCTGCCGATCTCCAATCCGCGGAAGAAGAAGACTGATGGACCAGGCGAGACTCAGTGGAGCCCTGCGATGTCATTGATAGCGGCCGTCAGGTCCGACTCGAGCTCCGATGTGCTCTCGAGCCTCCAGGCCGTGTGCGAGTCGCAGGGGCTCGGCGATCTATCCGCGCATCTAGCCGATCTAGCGGAGCTGGTCAGTTGGGATATGGCCGCTCTCGAAGGGGGCATTCAGAGCCTTCCCATTGGGGAGAGCGTCGTCCACAAGAGCGCTCACCATCTGCTCGAGATCGCAGGAAAACGACTTCGTCCCATGTGTGTCGTTCTCGCTTCGCGACTTGGCCAGGGGCTCGACGAAAAGACTCGCGAGTTCGGCGTTGCCGTCGAGCTGGTGCATTGCGCGACGCTACTTCACGACGACGTCGTCGATGCCGGCGATCAACGCCGAGGCGTGCCTTCGGCGCGAACGCTCTATGGCAATGCGGCTTCTATTTTCGCCGGTGACTGGCTCCTGGTGGACGCGCTTCGCCGCGTACGCGCCGCCGAGATGCCAGACGTCTTGGTGCGCCTGCTCGACATCATCGACGAGATGATTTTCGCCGAAGCCATTCAGCTCGAGAATCGAGGGCGCATCGATGCTCGGATGCGCACGTACATGCAGGTCGTGGAGGGGAAGACTGCCGCGCTATTCCGCTGGGCGATGTTCGCCGGGGCGCGCGCGGGCGGGCTCGATCCCGAGGCCTGCAAAGCTCTGGAAGAGTACGGGCTCCACCTCGGCGTGGCATTTCAATTGATCGACGACCATCTGGACTACGCGGGTGACGGAACGACGATTGGGAAATCGCCGTTCACCGACCTGCGCGAAGGGAAGATGACGCACCCGGTGATCGTCGCCCTCGAGCGTGATTCGTCTCTCAAACCCGTTCTCGAAGAGCTGATTGCAAGCCCGGTAGACGAAATCCCGAAAGAGGCCAAGGCCCGCTTGCTCAGCACGCTCGATAGCACCGGCGCGCTCGAATCGACGCGCGAGCTCGCCATTCGGAAGGCTGATGAAGCCTGCGCGGCATTGGCTGCATTGCCCGACAGCCGCGCGCGGAACGCATTGTTCACGGTGGCCAGAGCAACCGTACACCGGGAGTCCTAGCGAGTAACGAAGAAAGAGTCATTGATGTCTAAGCAACCAACAACCGTGACTAGCCGGATCCCGGGGTTCTACCGCGAGCATGTCGAACAGCGGCTTCGAACGATGATCGACACTGGTCTCTTGTCCGAGGACTCGGTTCAGCATTTGCAGGATGGCGGGCGACTCACACTCCAGGTTGCGGACCGGATGAGTGAGAACGTCATCGGCGTGCATGGTCTTCCTCTTTCGGTCGCCCTCAATTTTCGAGTCAACAACAACGACGTATTGGTGCCGATGGCAGTCGAAGAGCCTTCCGTCGTCGCGGCGGCGTCGAACGCTGCACGCCAAGTTCGCATGACCGGCGGATTCTTCGGTGAAGCCACCGCTCCCATCATGACGACGCAGGTTCAGTTCGATGACGTGCCGAATCCTCAGCAAGCCAAGGCACGCGTCGAGGCGGAGCGAGACCTGATCTTTCAAATAGCCGACGAGGCCATCCCGGGGATGGTGACACGCGGCGGCGGTTGTCGTGACCTCGACGTGCGCGTTCTCGACGAGGACAACGGAGTGCTCGTCGTGCATCTCTACGTCGACGTCGGGGATGCGATGGGAGCGAACGTCGTCGATGCGGTGGCAGAGGCGGTTGCGCCGCGCATTCGAGAGCTCACCGGCGGTACCGTCGGGCTTCGGATTCTCAGTAATCTTCCCATGAGGCGACGGGTTCAGGTCCGTTGCGACGTGAGCGTCGACGCGCTCGGCGGTCCCGAGCTGGCTGACGGTGTCGCGAAGGCCAGCCGTTTCGCGGAGCTCGATCCGTTTCGAGCGGTCACGCACAACAAGGGCGTGATGAACGGCGTTGACGCCGTCGCCCTCGCAATGGGGCAGGATTGGCGCTCCATCGAAGCCGGCGCGCATGCCTTCGCTTCGGTCTCTGGCACGTACAAGCCACTGGTCGTCTGGACTCGCACGGAGACAGGCGTTCACGGCGAGTTGGACATGCCGATGGCCGTCGGCACCGTGGGCGGCTCGACGCGGGTGCATCGAGGTGTCCGCGCAGGCTTCGAGCTCATGGGCGTTAAGAACGCCGGTGAGCTGGCCATCGTGATGGGTGCTGCGGGCATGGCCTCGAACCTCGCTGCGCTCCGCGCGCTCGCAGGGGAGGGCATTCAACGTGGGCACATGCGCCTCCACTCCCGAAAGCAGGAGTTGCAGCAGAACGCAATGGTTCAGGCGAAGAAGGTCGAACGAGGTGCACAGTGAGCGAAGCGGTCCAACAGACCCCATCGCCCAACCCCGGTTCCGGTGAGATGTTCGACCAAATCGCAGGTCGATACGATCTCTTGAACAGAGTCATGTCGATGGGCATCGACCAATCCTGGCGCCGCAAGACGGTGGCCGCGATGGAGCTTCCCGTGCGCGCTCGCGTCCTCGATCTGGCCACCGGCACCGGAGACCTCGCGCTGATGATAGCCAGGCTTCATTCCGATGCGCACGTGATCGGGAGCGATCCTTCGAGCCGCATGCTCGAGGTGGGGATGCAGAAAGTCGCGCGCAGTGGCCTTGCAGACCGAGTTTCGCTCGAGCGTGGCGACGCGCAGGACCTTCCATACGAAGACGATGCGTTCGACGGATGTTGTATCGCGTTCGGGATCCGCAACGTTCCTGACCGAAGCGCGGCGCTCGCGGAGATGGCGCGGGTCACGAGGCCCGGTGGCCGAGTGGCGGTCCTCGAGCTCGGTGAGCCGAGCGTTGGTTGGCTCAGCCCAATTGCGCGTTTCCATGTGCGGAAAGTGATTCCGAGGATCGGCGGGATGCTTTCCGGCTCGGAGGAGTACAAGTACCTTCAGCAGTCGATCGCCGCATTTCCCTCATCGGATCGGTTCGCAGCACAGATGGAGGCTTCCGGCCTCAGCGTGCTGGAGGTGAAGCCGCTGACCTTCGGCGCCTGCACTCTGTTCGTAGCCGAGCCGCAGGAGTCCGTGTCATGAGGTCCCAGGGAGCAGCATTCGCCTTCGAGGGCGCACCGGCTCGGGAGACCTCCCGCGAGTTCCTGGAACGAGCGCTCCATCGACGAAGCGCGGAGGCTGAAAACCTGATCGTCACCGTTCCGGCTCCCGTCGCTCCACCGGACGCCCTCCTTCGGGCATTTCCCCGCGAGGCGAGCATTCTCTGGGATCCGCCGAACAGCGATGCGTGCTCGGGTCTTGGCGTCGCAGCCACGTTGGCGCCCAAGGCATCGTCCATGGGTGATTTCTTCGATCGTACGAGTCATGTGGCCGACGCGGCGAGCCCCTTGCCTCGGGTGTTCGGAGGCTCCGCGTTTGCGCCAGGCGCCGCGAGACGAGCGCCCTGGGATGGCTTCGGCGACGGTTTCCTTCTCTTGCCGACCTGGACGTATCACGCCGGTGAGCGGGCCTGGTTGTCGCTTGCGGTTTGCGGGCCGACGGGCCCGAACGCCCAGGCGGTCCTAGACGTGTTCGACACGATCTGGGACAGCCTCGAACGACCGATTGGCGTCATTCCCTCACCGGTTTCGGTTCGCCGGGTCGAGGAAGCCGATCGGCAAACCTGGTCGCGTCAGGTCGAAGACATTCGCCAACGGATTCAAAACGGTGAGTTCGAAAAAGTAGTCGCGGCGCGGCACTGTGTCGTCGAGCTCGAGACTGGGGCGGGTTCACTCGACGTTCTGAAGCGGCTGGAAGAGCGCTTTCCCGGATGCACGCGCTTCGCGCTTTGGCGAGGCGACTCCGCCTTCTTGGGTGCCACCCCGGAGCTCTTGATTTCGCGACGTGGACCGTCCGTTCTGAGTGAGGCTCTCGCCGGCTCGACCGCCCACGGAGACGCGGCACGCATGATGGCAAGCTCGAAAGAGCGCGAGGAGCATCAACTGGTGGTTCGAGCCATCTTGAAGGCGCTAGAGCCGTATTGTGATTCACTGCGATCAGCACCCGAGCCGAGCGTTCGGGAGCTTCCAAATCTGCTCCACATGCAGACCCCAATCGAAGGGCACCTTCGCGAGCCCACGCACATCCTTTCCCTCGTCCGGGCTTTGCACCCGACGCCGGCGGTCGGCGGGGTTCCCACTGAGGAGGCGATCCAGTGGATTGTCGAGCATGAAGCGCTCGCGCGGGGCTGGTATAGCGCGCCCGTTGGTTGGGCGGACGCCTCGGGGGACGGTGAGTTCGTCGTAGCCCTTCGCTCTGGCTTGCTTCACGACGGGAAGGCCTGGGTGTACGCTGGAGCCGGAATCATGGCGGATTCCGATCCCGACGCAGAATACACAGAGACCGAGCTCAAGATGCAGGCGCTTCTTGGAGCGCTCCATGGCGACAGCCGCTGAGATACAGACGGAGTGGGCGAGGCTCGTCATCGACAGCTTCGTCCAAGCGGGCGTCGCCGACGCGATCATCAGTCCTGGGTCGCGTTCTACGCCGTTCGTGATCGCCGCCTTGGAACACGAAGGCCTGGAGTGCACGAGCGCGATCGATGAGCGTTCTGCTGCGCACTATGCGCTCGGCCAGGCGCGCAGCCTGCTCCGGCCGTCTCTCCTCATCTGCACTTCCGGAAGCGCGCCCGCGAACTACTTCCCGGCCGTCGTCGAGTCGAGTGAAGCTGGCGTTCCCTTGATCGTACTTTCCGCGGACCGGCCGCCGGAGCTGCACGGATGCGGGGCGAACCAAACCACCGAGCAAGTGGGCCTCTTTGGAGCCAAGGTTCGGTTCTTCGCCAATTTGGGAGAGCCGCGCGAGGATGAGCTGAGCCTTCGGGCTGCGCGAAGGATCATTGCCCAAGCGGTTTCAGAGGCCCTCGGCGCGAAGCCAGGTCCGGTTCACATCAACGCCCAGGCGCGCAAGCCTCTCGAGCCAGTGCCGGTGCCCAACGAGCTTCACGCCCGGGTGGACGCAGTGCTGGCCGAACCGCTCACCCAGCTCCATCGGGCACGTCCGCTCGATCCCAAGCTCGTCGAGCTGGTTCCGAGCCTGCTGATCGATTCGGTCGCCGAGTCGCTCGATTCGGCCGCCCGCCCGGTCATTCTTTGCGGCCCGGCGGATCTGCGGAATGCAATGTTCGTCGACGCGCTCGACGAGCTCGCTGAACGTTCCGGTGCGGTCGTGCTCGCGGAAACCTCGAGTCAGTTCCGATGCTGGGCAAACTCCCGAGCGTTGGGGGCCTTCGATACGATTTGGCAGACCGCCAACGGGAGGTCGCTCGGACGACCCGATTTCGTCCTTCAGCTCGGAGCGACGCCCGTCTCCAGAGGCTGGGAGCGCATCTGTGCCGAGGATCGGATTCGCCGAATCGTCGTCCATCCCTGGAGTTGGGCCGACCCGAGATCGGACGCCGAAGCCATCGTCCAGGCTGACATTGGCTCTTTCCTGGTGGGACTCTGCGACGCGAAGTACCACCCGGATCGTCGCCAGCCCGAGTTCTTGCCGGGTTTCGAATGGGCCGAGTCCGCGGTCTGGGACGAGGTCACGGCGATCCTCGACCAGGCGGGAGACTCGCTGACTCAGGCAGGGGCTGCGCGCGCTCTCGTCGACGCGTTGCCCAGTCCGAGCGCCCTGGTCTTGGGCAATAGTCTGGCGGTGCGAGACGTCGACACCTGGGCGCCGCCGAGCGACAAGCTGCTCCGCGTCCATTCCCAGCGCGGCGTGAGCGGCATCGACGGTGTCGTGTCGGGCGCGGCTGGCGTTGCTTCGGTCGTCGAGGGATCGACCACCCTGCTCATCGGCGACGTCAGCTTCCTTCACGACATCAATGGGCTCGAGTTGGCGTCGCGCCTCGACGGGCCTCTGGTCATCGTGGTGATCAACAATGAGGGGGGCCAGATCTTCCAGCAGTTGCCGATCGCGCAGCAGGGCAAAGAGAGCTGGCTTTCGTACTTCACCACGCCGCACGGCGCAGACCTCGAGAGCGTCGCTCGAGTCTACGGCTGCGCATTCGACAGAGCGAGCACCGTGAGCAGCTTTCGCCACGCGCTCGAGAATGCATATGGCCGCCGCGGGTGCACCGTCGTCGAAGCGGTCGTCCCTCCTCAAAGCGCACTAGATCAGGGACGTGAGCTCATCCGTCGAGTCGACAGAGCGCTTCGCTCCGAGGGTTCTTGATGTGGACGCTGCTTCACGGCTTCACGGGCTCTCCGCGGAGCTGGAGCCATCTCGTCGAGCATGCGCAGTTCGAAAGACCCCCGTTGATACCAACGCTGGCAGGTCACGGCCGAGACTGGCGGCGTAGGAACGTCGATTCGTTCGAAGGCGAGCTCGAGAGGATTGCCTCGGAAGTTGAACGCACGGTGCCGCCTCGATTGATTTGCGGATACTCCATGGGTGCAAGGCTCGCATTGGGCCTCATTGCCCGTCGGCCCCGGCTTTTCGATGCAGCCGTGCTGCTCGGCGTGCATCCGGGCGTCCAAGACGAACGCGAACGCGTTGCTCGGCGCGAGGTCGATTCGGCTCGCTCGCGCTTGCTGCGAGACCGAGGTCTTGCCGCCTTCTTGGACGCTTGGGAAGAGTTGCCACTGTTTTCGACTCAGCGCGCGCTTCCAGCGAAGACCTTGGCGGAGCAACGCGCGATTCGCCTCGATCACGAGGCCGAAGGGCTGGCTCGCGCGTTGGAGCTTCTGGGCTTGGCCGAGATGCCGAACTATCGACCCTTCATGCGCTCCGCCGAGATGGGCATCACACTGGTCACTGGCGCGCTCGACTCGAGGTTCTCGGAGATAGCATCGGCGCTTCGGGCGGCGAATCCCGCCATCGACTTCGAGCGCATTTCAGGTGTAGGTCACAATGTCGTCCTCGAGGCGCCGGCCGCTCTCGCCGATCTACTGAACCGCGTCGAGAGGGAGGTCGCCTGATGGCGACTCCCGCACCGGGCTCGGTCGGCGCATGGCTTCTTGCGGCCCGCCCTGCGACACTCACGGCGGCCTTCGCACCGGTCGCCGTCGGCACCGCCTGCGCATGGCGGGTGGACGGTTTCCGCTGGGACGCCGCGCTTGGAGCTCTGCTCGGCGCTTTCTTCATCCAGATCGGGACGAACTTCGCGAACGACATGTTCGACTTCCAGAAGGGAGCCGACAACGAGGATCGCCTCGGCCCAACCCGTGCTGCGCTGGCTGGCTTGCTGACACCCGGGCAGCTCAAGCGAGGCATCGTGGTCGCCTTCGCGCTTGCGCTCGGAGCGGGGATCTATCTCACTTGTCTCGCCGGGCCACTCGTCATCTTGATTGGTCTAGCGTCGATGGCCGCAGGTCTCGCCTACACCGGGGGGCCTTTCCCGCTGGCCTACAATGGTCTCGGCGACGTCTTCGTGATGGCATTTTTCGGGTTCGTCGCGGTGGCGGGCACCGTGTTCGTACAAGCTTCGTTCGTTCCGGAGGTTGCATGGGCCGCGTCGCTGCCAATCGGCTCCCTAGCGACGGCGATCCTCGTCGTGAACAACGTGCGCGACTTCGAAGGGGATGCGCGTGCGGGGAAGACCACCCTGGTCGTTCGCTTCGGGCGGAACCGAGGCGTCTGGGAGTACGGTTTCTTGCTGCTGCTGTCCTACGCCACGCCCATCGGCATGCTTGGACTCGGCTGGACCAGCGCCTGGGTTCTGCTTCCACTGCTCACGATTCCGATCGCGGCCCGCTTGCATCACTCGGTCGTCGTCGACCGGGGGGTCGCCCTCAACGAGACGCTTTCGGGAACCGCGAAGCTGCTTTCGATGTTCGGCGTCCTTTTCGCGATCGGAATTGCGCTATGACCGAGCTTCATGCCCAGATCGACCTGCTCGAAGGGAAGCTTTCGCAATCGCTCGTCGGTGCAGTGAGCGGTCTCTCAGAGCGGACATTCGCGGTGCTTCAGCTCATGCGGAGCGACGGTACGAGCGGACAGGGAGAGGCCTCCCCGCTACCCGGATACTCTTCGGAGTCCATCGAAGAGGTGGCGAACGAGCTTCAACATCTTGCCGACGCGCCGATTCGGGTCGATCCATTGGCGGGACCGCTCGAGATCCTCACCGAGACTTTCGCCGCGCACCCTCTGGTGCACCCTGCGTCGAAACTGGCACTCGAAACGGCGCTCTTGGACTGGCTCGGCCAAACCCGCGGAGAACCACTGCATCGGGTTCTCGCCGGCGACGCGGAGAGACAGCGCATTCCGATCGTGGACTTGGTCATGGAGCCGGATCCCGTGCTCTGGCCGGGGCGAGCCGACGCGCTGATCAGAGACGGCGCCACGCATCTCAAGCTCAAAATCGGCCTGAATCTCGAGACCGAGCTCTCGGCGCTTAGAGCGATTCGAGAGACACATCCGAACATTCCTCTAAGGCTCGATGGCAACCAGCGCGTTCCCCTCAGCGCGCTTCGCAAGCACGCTGGCGCACTCGAGTCGATTGAATTGGAGCTGATCGAAGAACCTGTAGCCCCAAGCGACTGGGTCACCGCTTCGCGCCTTCCGCTGCCGTTCGCGCTCGACGAGACTTTGCGTGATCCGGACTTGACCGAGCGCCTCCTAGAGACTGGAAACATCCGTGCCGTCGTCATCAAACCGATGGTGATCGGTGGGCTTCGCGCTGCGTTCGCGGCGGCCGAGCACGCAGCGTCTCATGGCGCGCAGTACCTGGTTTCCCACACCTTCGATGGGCCGATCGGGAGAGCTGTCACCGCGGAGCTCGCGCTGGCGCTCCAAACGGAGCTTGCCGCGGGCCTTGGCACGCACCCGGCTCTTGCGCTTTGGCCGCCGCATCGAATCGCCGCCATCGAGGGTCGCGAGATCGTTCCGCACGATGCGCCGGGCTTGGGTCTACAATTCGAAGATCTCGCCGATGGATGAGTTGAGTCTACTCGCTGCCGCGAACGAGGTGCCGCATCGCGAATGCCTGATCGTGGATGGGAGGATTTGGTCGTACTCGGATCTCGCCGATCGGGTTCGCGACGCTCTCTCAGCATTGGTTGCGCGAGGGGTGACGCCGGGTGACCGAGTCGCGCTCACCCCCGGGGTCGATTTCGACTCGATCGTTTGGCTCCATGCGCTCTTCGAGCTGGGATGTCCGGCGGTGCTCCTGCATCCGCGGCTGAGCGATCGTGAGCGGGCTCTCGTCCTCGAAGAGGCCGAGCCCGCGCATCGGATCGCCGAGCCGCTTCCGATGCGCCTCGCAACGGTGGCTTGGCAGCGCTCTGGATCGATTGCCCCGGACTCGGTCTTGGCGATCGTGTACACATCGGGGTCCCAAGGACGGCCGCGCGGCGCTCGTTTGTCGCGCCGTGCGTTCGTCGCGTCCGCATCGGCCCATGCAGCAAATCTCGATTGGCTACCGGACGACCGATGGCTGCTGACGATGCCACCCGCGCACGTAGGCGGGCTTTCGATCGTGACTCGCTCCTTGATCGCTAGGCGCTGCGTGGTCCTGGGTCCCACAGCGTTCGAGCCGCGCGAGCTGACCCGAGTCATGGAGACACAGAACGTCACTTTGCTGAGCGTGGTGCCGACGATGCTTCGGCGTCTTCTGAAGCTCGAGCAACCCGAGTGGACGCCCAATGCCAGGTTGCGCGCAGTCTTGGTCGGGGGGGCGCCGTTTCCCGATGCCCTCCGCCGGCTCGCCACGGAGCGCAAGGTGCCGGCTCTAGCGACCTACGGTTGCACCGAGGCCTGTTCCCAGATCTCGACCCAGACCCTGATGGAATGCGGGCAGCCGGGCTCGGGTCGACCCGTTCCCGGAGTCGACGTGCGGATTGAATCAGGCGAGATCCAAGTGCGTGGGGACATACTCATGGAAGGCTACCTCGGCGAGAATCGAAGCGGCGAGCCCTGGACTCCGGACGGATGGCTGCGCACCGGAGATTTCGGCTCGTTCCTGCCGGATGGGCAACTTCTCGTCTCGGGGCGAATCGACGACCTCATCGTGACGGGTGGAGAGAACGTCGCTCCTCAGGAGGTCGAAGCCTGGCTCGAAACCGTCCCTGGCATTGTGATGGCTTGCGTCTTCTCGCAGCCCAACGAGGAATGGGGAGAGGAAGTGTGCGCTGCCATCGTGACCGAGGGAGTGGAGTACAGCGGGGACGCGCTCCGGGATCGAATGCGAGAAGAGCTCGCGGTACACAAGCGACCCAGGCGAATCTGCGTGCTGGACGCTCTTCCGCTCAATCGAACGGGGAAGATCGATCGCGCCGCTGCCAAATCGCTCGCGGTGAGCAAGCTCCGCTCGATTTAGCCGCCTTGCGAAATGCCGATTTCTGCTAGGGTCGTCGCCTCGAAGGGAGACGACCATGGCCGACCAGATCAACGCCTCACACATCCTACTCATGTACGCGGGCTCTCAGCGCTCTTCTGCGACGCGCAGCAAAGAAGGCGCTCAGGCTCAGATAGCAGACATCGAGAAACAGCTTCGAGGCGGCGCGGATTTTGCCGCGCTCGCGCGTGAACACTCCGATTGTGGCTCGGCGGCAGCGGGTGGCGACTTGGGCGCGTTCGGTCGCGGGCAAATGGTCAAGGCTTTCGAAGACGCGGCGTTCGCCCTCGGCGTGGGAGACACGAGCGGGGTGGTTGAAACGCCTTTCGGCTTCCACATCATTCACCGAACGGCTTGAGCTCTGATCCGGGGGAGCCGGATTGGCTTAGAAACTCGCGTACGATCGGAGCGTAGCCTTCCCGGAAGGTTGGATACGCGAATCGATAGCCGGTATCTCGGAGTCGCGAGGTCCGACAACGCTTGTTCAATTGCTCGGCGTCCGCGTTTGGCGGAACGGGCACACCCAACTCGTCGCTGAGCCAGGTGACCACCTCTGCGGTCGTGGCAGGACGATCGTCCGATCCAAGATACAGCGACTGAGGACTCCGAATGCGCATCAGATGATGCAGCGCCCCGGCGCAGTCATCGACATGGATCCGATTGGTCCAACTGCCGGTTGCGGTCGCCCGTCCGCTCCAGACCTTCTGGACGAGGCTCGTCCTTCCCGGTCCATAGATCCCCGAGAGCCTCACGCTGATCCCCGTTTCTGGAGCGTTGCGCACGAGCGCTTCCGCTTCGAGGAGGATGCGACCGTTGAATCCGCGTGGATCCGTCGCTGAGCTCTCGTCCACCCATTCGCCGTTCGACTGGCCATACACCGCCGTACTCGAAGTGAAAAAGACCCGGCGCAAGGTGCAGCCCGCAACTCGAAGAGCAGTCCAGAGATCGCGCAAACCGTCGACGTAGATCGCTCGGTAGGCGTCCTCTTCGCGCCGATCCGCGCTAGCAGTGTAGAACAGGTAGTCGAATGACGCGGGAGGAGTGCCGAAGGAACGAGGCTGCTTCAGGTCGATTCGCCAGGGCTGCACGCCATCGGCTAAGACTTCGATCCGCCGGCGCACGCCCCAGACCTTGCACCCGTCGGCCAGGAGGCGCTTCGCCAGCGCATTCCCCACGTCACCGCACCCAGCGATCAAGACGTTATCCGCCATTGCTCACCCGCAAAGGCGGTTACCGCCCTTACCTTTGGCTGAATATGCGAAATCGTCCGCGCGCTTCAAGACGGTCTCGACCGTGTCCCCAGGGCGGGCGATGCTCAGGCCCGCGCTGGCAGTCATGGGGTTCGCCGAGTCGAACTTCATGCCGACTTCGCGAATTGCAGTCACGAAGCGGTTACCGGCGACTCGCCCCTCTTCTTGGTTCGTATCCGGAAGCACAATCACGAATTCATCGCCACCATAGCGGCCGGCTACGTCGACCTCTCGCGTCGATCTCCGGAGCGCTTCCGCGACGTTCTGGAGGACTTGATCGCCCTCGAGGTGTCCGCGATTGTCGTTGACCCGCTTGAACTGATCGAGGTCGATCATCACGACCGCCATTGGCCGGCCGCGATTCAACCAGGCGAGTCCTTGCTCGATGTGGCTCAAAATGTGTCGGCGGTTCCAGAGCTTGGTGAGCGGATCTTGACGTGAGAGCTCCGCAAGTCGTTCGTTGGCCACCAGGAGTTGGTTCTCTCGTTGATTGATCCTCTGGAGCAAAGTCGCGACGATTGCCGTTCCGAACATCAGCAGAATCGTGACGAGGAACGCCTGCATAAACCCTTCCAGCGCCGTCGGCGGCATTGCCTGCAGCCACGGAGGGCCGTCCGGGGCGAATGGAAGCACGCCGCGAACCTCCATGATGACGACCGACGAGTACATCGCAGCACCGATGCTCGAGAGCAGGACCCCCATTCTAGGCGTGACGACGAGAGAGTTGACGATACCGGCTACGAAATAAAGCGCTACGATAGCGGTTCGGGACGAGCCGATCCGTTGAACGATGAACGTGAGTAGCGCCATGTCGAGAATGCCGCCGAGGACGGGGCGCCAACGTTCCGCGATGTCGCGCCAGATGAGAAACTGCTCGACGAGCGCGACTCCCGCGTATGCGACGAAGACCCAGCGATGGGCGCTCATCGGGGGATAGATCAAGGGAACGAGCCAGATTCCGCAGGCTGCGAGGAGGAAGCGAACCCAGGCCGCGCCAAATGCGAGTCTGTTGGAATTCATCGAGGGCGTACCAGTCTAAGTATCCTATCTTGAGCTCTCAGGAATATATCAGGATTGACTCCGGCCCGCCCGGTTCTACGGGCATAGGCTCGGTTTTTGGGTCATTACTGGATTCCCTCCGTACGAGATTTGAGCGCATGAGCAAAGACGCAACGACAGAACGGCTGAAGCAGCTCATCGAGCAGCGGATCGTATTCTTCGATGGCGCGATGGGCACCATGATACAGCGCGCTGGCCTCCAAGAGGGCGACTTCCGTGGCGATCGATTTCGCGACCATCCAAGCAGCTTGCAGGGGAACAACGACCTGCTCGTCCTCACGCGACCAGACGTGATCCGAGGAATTCACGAAGCGTACCTCGATGCCGGCGCCGACATCATCGAAACCAACACCTTCAACGCCAATGCATTTTCTCAAGCCGATTACGACCTTCAAGAAGTCGTGTATGACCTCAACGTCGCCGCGGCACGTCTCGCGAAAGAGGCGACTGCCAGCCGTTCGGACAGACCTTGCTTCGTCGCGGGCGCGATCGGACCGCTCAACAAGACGTTGAGCCTCAGCCCAGACGTCAATGACCCCGGTTACCGCGCCCTCACCTTCGACGAAGCGAGGAGTGCTTACGCTGAACAGGTCCACGGCCTCATCGACGGCGGCTCGGATCTTCTGCTCGTCGAAACTATTTTCGATACACTCAACGCAAAGGCCGCTCTTTGCGCGATCGACGACGTGTTCGGAGAAAAGGGCATCCGCCTTCCGATCGTCATCTCGGTTACCGTCGTCGACAAGAGCGGTCGCACTCTTTCGGGACAGACCGTCGAGGCGTTTTACATCTCGATCGAACATGCAAAGCCTTTGGCGGTGGGCATCAACTGCTCGCTCGGCGCTCAGGAAATGCGTCCGTTCTTGAAAGAGCTCGATGCAATCGCGGATTGCTACGTTCATTGCTACCCGAATGCGGGCCTTCCGAATGCGTTTGGTGGCTACGATCAGACCCCTGAGGAAATGGCGGAGCTTCTCCGCGGCTTCGCCGTAGAGGGAATGATCAACATCATCGGTGGCTGCTGTGGCACAACGCCAGATCACATCCGCGCAATTGCCGAAGCCGTCCGTGGCGTGTCCGCACGGCCAAAGCCACGTCGCGAGAAGCACTATCCTCGTTTCAGCGGCCTCGAACCGCTCGTCGTTCGGCCGGAGACGAATTTCCTGATGGTTGGCGAGCGAACCAACGTGACCGGCTCGGCGAGATTCCGAAAACTCATCACCGAGGGCGATTATCCCGAGGCAGTGTCCGTGGCCCTTCAGCAGGTTCGGAGCGGCGCCAACATCATCGACATCAACATGGACGAAGGCATGCTCGACTCGGAGCGAGCAATGACCACGTTCTTGCATCTCATTGGGTCCGAGCCCGAAATATCCCGCGTGCCGATCATGCTGGACAGCTCGAAGTGGAGCATTCTTCAGGCTGGCCTCAAGTGCGTCCAAGGCAAGTCGATCGTGAATTCGATCAGCATGAAAGAGGGTGAGGCCGAGTTCCTAGAGAGGGCGCGTGAAGTTCGGAGGTATGGCGCGGCCGCGGTCGTGATGGCTTTCGACGAGGAAGGGCAGGCCGACACGGTCGAGCGGAAGGTCGAGATCTGCGCCCGTGCGTACCGGCTTCTCGTCGACGTCGTGGGTTTCGCGCCCACGGACATCATCTTCGACCCCAACATCTTCGCGATCGCCACGGGAATCGAAGAGCACAACGAGTATGCGATCAACTTCATCGAAGCGACGAAACAGATCAAGAAGCGCTGCCCCGGGGCGCTGATCAGCGGCGGAGTGAGCAACCTCAGCTTCTCTTTTCGCGGGAACGACCGGATCCGCGAGGCGATGCACTCGGCCTTTCTGTATCACGCGATTGCGGCCGGCATGGACATGGGGATCGTGAATGCTGGGCAGCTCGAGGTATACGAAGAGATTCCCAAGGATGTTCTCGAGCACGTCGAGGACGTGCTCTTCAACCGTCGCCCTGATGCCACGGAGCGGCTCGTCACGTTGGCCGAGACGGTCAAGGGCAAGGGCAAGACGCAAGTCCAGGACCTAAGCTGGCGGGATGCACCAGTAGAGGAGCGTCTCTCTCACGCTTTGGTCAAAGGCGTTGTCGAGTTTGTCATCGAGGACACGGAGGAAGCGCGCAAGAAGTACCCCCGCCCGCTCGATGTGATCGAAGGGCCACTCATGAGCGGAATGGGTGTCGTTGGAGACCTCTTCGGTGCCGGAAAGATGTTTCTGCCTCAGGTGGTCAAGAGTGCCCGGGTCATGAAGAAAGCCGTCGCTCACCTAGAGCCGTTCATGGAAGAGGAGAAGGCCGAAGGCTCGGCGCAGGGCAAGGTGCTGATGGCTACCGTCAAAGGCGACGTGCACGACATCGGCAAGAACATCGTCGGGGTCGTCCTCGGATGCAACAACTACGCGGTCGTCGACTTAGGGGTGATGGTACCAGCCGACAAGATTCTCGATACTGCGATCGCGGAGGGATGTGACATCATTGGTTTGAGCGGTCTCATCACCCCATCGCTCGACGAGATGGTGAACGTTGCTTCTGAGATGCAGCGTCGAGGGATGAAGCTTCCGCTCCTCATCGGCGGCGCGACGACGAGTCGCGCTCACACGGCGGTCAAGATCGCTCCAGCGTACGCGGGGAGCACCATGCATGTCCTCGATGCTTCTCGGGTCGTCAATGCGGTCTCAGGCCTCTTGAGTCCCGAACGTCGCGCTGAGGTCGATGCGAAGAATCGTGCAGAGCAAGAGAAGTCTCGCAAGCTGTTCGAGCAACGCCAGAATCGCGAGCTCATCTCGATCGAAGTCGCGCGGGAAAATCGCATGCCGATCGACTGGGCAAGCGAAGCTCTGCCAACCCCTGCCTTTCGAGGGCGCCGTGTCATCGACGATGTGAGCCTCGAAGACATCGCGGAGTACATCGACTGGACGTTCTTCTTCTCCGCATGGGAGCTGAGGGGGAAGTTCCCGAAGATACTGGATCACGAGAGCTACGGACCAGCTGCGCGGGAGCTCTATCAGCACGGCCGCGAATTGCTCGATCGCATCATCTCGGAGAAGCTTCTCACTCCCCGCGGGGTCTACGGCTTCTGGCCCGCCAATCGCGATGGGGACGATATCGTCGTCTGGAGCGACGAGTCGCGCAAAGAAGAGCATTTGAGGTTCCACATGCTGCGTCAGCAGGGGATCAAGCCCAATGAGCAGCCGTACTTCTCGCTTTCCGATTTCGTCGCTCCAATCGATTCAGGGATAGCGGACTACATTGGCGCCTTCGCGGTCACGACCGGCATCGGCGCCGAAGCCCTTTCGCGGGCCTTCGAGCGGGACCACGATGATTACAATGCCATCATGGTGAAGGCCTTGGCGGATCGCTTGGCCGAGGCGTTTGCGGAGCTCATGCACCAGCGTGCCCGCCGTGAATGGGGCTACGAACCCGAAGAGGGCTTCAGCAAAGAGGAGCTCATCGCGGAGAAGTATCGCGGCATCAGGCCAGCATTTGGGTATCCGGCTTGCCCGGACCACACCGAGAAGCGGACTTTGTGGAAGCTGCTTGGCGCCGACGAAATCGGCATTTCGCTCACCGAGACCTTCGCGATGAACCCGGGTGCGAGCGTGAGTGGGATCTACCTCGGTCACCCCAGCTCTCGGTACTTTGCCGTGGGACCCATCGATCGCGACCAGGTCGAAGACTACGCGAGAAGAAAGAACATGACACTCGAGGAGGTGGAGCGCTGGCTGCAACCGAACCTCGGTTATCAGCGGGGCGGCTGATGCAGAGGCCACGGCTCCGAGACTTGCTTCCGATTACCATTCGCCGCTTCGACCCTGAGGAGGTGACCACGAAGAGCCATCGGGAAACCGATCCGCGCGGGGTCGGGCTCACGTCTCAGGACGTGGAGGCGATCTGGGACTCGGTCGTGACTTTCTACAAAGCCGGGCTTCATCCGGCGATCGCCCTCTGCATCCGCCGAAGAGGCGAGATCATTCTCGATCGAGCCATCGGTCACGCCAGTGGGAATAGCCCGCAAGATCCGGAAGACACGCCACTAGTGAAGGCCACACCGGAGACCTTGTACAACTTCTTTTCCGGATCGAAGACCGTCACCGCGATGCTGATTCACCTTCTTCAAGAAGAGGAGCAGCTTCATGTGGACGAACCCGTCGCAACTTTCATTCCCGAGTTTGCGAAGCGCCGTAAGCACAGCATCACCATTCGAGACGTGCTGACGCACAGAGCCGGCATCCCGGCAACTCCCGAAGAAGCGATCAACCTCGATCTCATGTCCCACCCCGATCAGATCGTCCGCGCATTTTGCGAGCTGGAGCCAACGCATCGACCCGGGAGCGTACAAGCCTATCAAGCAGTGACGAGCGGATTCATTCTGGGTGAGATCATCCGTCGCGTGACGGGCAAAGACATTCGCAGCTTCTTGACGTCGCGGATTCGGGAACCGCTGAAGATGAAGTACTTCAACTACGGCGTGCCGCCCGAGTTGCTCGATAGGGTCGCCGTAGATGCATTCACGGGGCCCACGCCAACTTGGCCTGCCAAGAACTTGGTGCAGGTGGCATTTGGAGCGTCGATGCGCGAGCTGGTGGAGCTCGGAAACGATCCTCGCTTTCGGACCGGCGTCGCGCCCGCAGCCAACCTCATCGCCACACCCGAAGAGATATCGCGCTTCTTCGAGACGCTCCTTTGCGGCGGAACGTACGAAGACACTCGCGTCTTCGATCAGCGAACCGTTGCGCGCGCCATCGAGCCTCAGGTCACGGGGCAAGTCGACCGAGTCTTGATGATGCCCATCCCCCTTTCGATGGGTTTCATGCTCGGAGGCCGCACGTTTGGTTTCTACGGTCCACGAACCGCTACGTCTTTTGGGCATCTCGGCTTCACCAATGTTTTGGGCTGGGCCGATCCGGACCGCGATATCAGCGTCGGATTCATGAACACGGGCAAGCCACTCTTGTCCGCCAGGATGCTCGCCTGGCTGAACGTCTCCCGCGTGATCGGCACCCGCATCCCGCGGGACCGCGCCTGAGCCACATGCTAGGGTCTCCCCCATGAAATTCAGCGCTTCGATCGCCATGGCGCCTCCCGAGCACTACATTCCGGTGGCCCAGGAGGCCGAGAAGCTCGGCTATCACGCCATCGTCTTGCCGGACTCGATTTTCTTTTCGGAGGAGGTCAGCAAACCCTATCCGTACACACAGGACGGCAGTCGAATGTGGGACGGCGAGACGCCCTGGATCGAGCCGATCGTCGGCGCGGCCGCCATGGCAGCCGCTACCTCGTCGATCTACTTCTACACGAGCGTGGTGAAGCTGCCTGTTCGCCATCCGGTCTTGGTCGCCAAGCAGGTCGCCTCGCTCGCCGTGCTTTCCAATGACCGCTTTGGATTTGGATGCGGTCTCGGCTGGCTGCCAGAAGAGTTCAAGTGGTGCGGAACGGAGTTCGAGACCCGTGGTAAGCGCATGGACGAGTGCCTCGAGATTCTTCGGCTCATCTGGGGCGGGGGCATGGTCGAGTACCACGGAGAACACTACGACTTCGGCAAGATCCAAATGAGCCCCGTGCCGAACAAGCCCATTCCGATCTACATCGGAGGCCACACCGAGCCAGGGCTTCGCCGCGCAGCCAAGTTCGGCGACGGCTGGTCTTCGGCGATGCTGACATCGAAGAAGCTTCTGGAGCTGATCGGCCGAATCGAGGCGTATCGCAAGGAGTATGGCCGCGACCATTTGCCGATGGAGTACCAGGCGGTCGTCACCGACGTCTGGAACGCCGACGGCTACAAGCGACTCGAAGACGCGGGCGTCACCGACATCATCACGGTTCCCTGGCTCATGTACGGGACCCCGATGGTGGGAGGAGAGTTGCAGGGACGTATCGACGGCTTGAATCGTTTCGCAGACACCGTTATTGCCAAGATGCAATGAGCTCCCTTTCGTCGATTTTGGAGCGTGCGAGTGGCGAGCCCGCGTCGGATGACGATGCCTATGCTCTGAGCGAGCTCGATACCGCTCCGCTGTGCGAAGCGGCGTCTGCGCGGCGAGACCGAGCGTGGGGACGGACTCTCACCTTTTCGCCGAAGGTGTTCCTCCCGATCACCAACCTTTGCAGAAATCGATGCGACTACTGCTCATTCCGACGTTCCCCAGGGGATCCGGGAGAGTGGACGATGAGCCCCGATGAAGTTCGGACCTGGCTGCATCGCGCCCGCGAACAAGGCTGTATCGAAGCGCTTTTTTGCCTGGGTGACACGCCCGAGACCGGGTTTCGCGAATACCGTGCGTTACTGCGCTCCTGGGGTCACGAGAGCACGGTGGAGTATCTGCACTGGGCGGCAGAGGAGGCGCTCGCGGCGGGCCTGCTTCCACACACGAATGCTGGAATCCTCTCGCGCGAGGAGATGATTCGCTTGAGGCCGGTCAACGTGAGCTTGGGCTTGATGCTCGAGAACGTGAGTGAGCGCCTCTGTGGGAAGGGTATGCCCCATTTTCGGGCCCCCGATAAGCGTCCCGCCCGACGCATCCAAATGACACGGGAGGCCGGGGAGCTGAGGATTCCGTTCACCTCCGGCTTACTGATCGGCATCGGCGAGTCGGTAGAAGAAAGGGTCGATACGATCCTCGCCATTCGGAGCTTGCAACGTGAGCATGGTCACATCGGCGAGGTCATCGTCCAGAATTTTCGCTCTCACCCAGACACGCCGATGGGATTTGCGACCGAACCGACCCCGGATGAGCTTGCGGCAACGATTGCTCTGGCACGACTCATTCTCGACGACGAGGTCAGCGTTCAGGCCCCTCCGAACCTCAATCCGGCCTCCACGACGGCCCTAATCCGCGCTGGTATCAACGACTTCGGCGGGATTTCCCCGGTGAGCCCCGATTACATCAACCCGAGGCACCCCTGGCCGTTTCTCGATCAACTCCGAGACGCCTGTCACGGCGAAGGCTTTCGACTCGCACCGCGACTCCCGTTATACCCTAGGCACCTCGAGAGGCCGGGCTTCGTCGATGCGTCGCTGCGACCCCACGTCGACCAACTTCAGATCGAGCTTGCCTCGCCATGACGACTCCCATCGAAACTTGCCTTGAAAGAGTATCTCGGGACGTTCGCATCATCCTCGAACGAAGCCTCGCTGGCTACGAAGTCAGCGTGGATGAGGGCATCGCGCTCAATGAAGCGCGTGGCACCGACCTACACGCTCTTTGCCTGGTCGCCGACGAGCTGCGTCGTGCACAGGTTGGCGATCGCGTCACGTATGTCGTCAATCGCAACATCAATTTCACGAACGTCTGCATCAAGAACTGCAAGTTCTGCGCCTTCGCTCGCACCATTCGCTCGGAGCAAGGCTACTTCCTTCCACGTGAAGAGGTGGCCCGACGCGTCCGACAGGCATGGGAGATGGGAGCGACGGAGGTCTGTCTCCAGGCGGGGCTCTCCCCGAACCTCACCGGCGATAGTTACATCGAGCTCTGTCGAGTCGTGAAGGAAGCCGCGCCAGAAATTCACATCCACGCATTCTCGCCGGAGGAAGTGAAGTTCGGTGCCTCACTCAAGCGAGTTTCCTATGGCGACTACCTGGCCGAGCTCAAGGAGGCGGGACTGGGGACCCTTCCCGGAACCTCCGCCGAGATCCTCGACGACCGGTTGCGCAAGACGATCTCGCCAACTCGAATCACCACCGGAGAGTGGTTGGACGTCGTTACGGCGGCGCATCGCCTGGGAATTCGGACTACATCGACGATGATGTTCGGGCATGTGGAATCGGTCGAGGACCGCATACGGCACATGGACCTCCTTCGCCGCGTTCAGCGAGAGACGGGTGGCTTCACCGAGTTCGTTCCTCTTTCTTTCGTCCATGAAGAGGCACCTCTGTTTGCCACGAGCGACGTGCCGGGCGTGCGTCCTGGTCCGACGGGCGACGACGTCTTGCGCCTCTATGCGACCGCTCGTCTCGTGCTGGGTCGGGACATTCCCAACCTCCAAGCATCGTGGGTCAAGGAGGGGCTACGTACGGCGCAACTTCTCCTGCGCTGTGGCGTCAACGATTTGGGCGGAACTCTGATGAACGAGAGCATTTCCACCGCCGCGGGTGCGCGTCACGGACAGCTCGTGACACCCGCGACGTTGCGCCGCGTCATCCGAGATGCGGGAAGAGTGCCGGCGGAGCGAGGAACCGAGTACCAGGTCATTCGTGAGTTCGGCGATACGTCGGACCAGGATCCCCGCGAGCCCCTGGACGCGGTAGCGGACCCGGACTCGGTCTTTGGCTCGTACGATGCCCTGACCGCAGATCCGCGTTTCCACTACGAGCCTCGAGACCTTCGCGTCGTGAGCTAGCGGCTGTGGGTTCCAGGGCCCCGTGGTACGGTGACGGGCGATGAGTAGGTTCGCAGAGCGTTACGGACCCTGGGCGGTCATCACGGGGGCATCCGCGGGCATCGGGGCCGAGTTTGCAATTCGCGTCGCGGAGCTCGGCGTCAACGTGGTCCTGGTTGCGCGAAGACGGGATCGTCTCGAAGAGATCGCCTCGACCATCGAAGACATGTATCGCGTAGAAGCACGGGTAGCACCCGCAGATCTCTCCGCGCGCGACATCGTGGAGGTCCTGCGTCCGGTGATCGCGGACATCGAAATCGGTCTCTTGATCAACTGCGCGGGCTTCGGCTCGAGCGGCCCGTTCCTCGACATGGATCCCGGCGTTCAGGAGGCTATGCTCAATGTGAATTGTCGAGCTCCCCTCCTCCTCACGCACGAGATGGTGCAAGGAATGCGCGAACGTGGGCGAGGCGGTGTCATCATCGTGTCATCGGTCAACGCGTTTTCGGCCGCGAGCAGCATGGTCAACTACAACGCGACCAAGTCGTACGACCTCTTTTTCGCCGAAGGGCTTGCCGGCGAGCTGCGCCCTTATGGCGTCCACGTCCAGGCGCTGTGCCCAGGCGGTACGCTCACGGAGTTCCAGCAGGTTGCGGGTCTCGACGCGCGGCGGTTCGGTCCGTTCGCATCGTTGGTATTCATGAGCCCGACTGCGGTCGTGGCAACGAGCCTGCGAACACTCGGCCAGCGTGTGACTGTCGTTCCCGGACTCCTCAACAAGCTCGCCGTCGTGACCATGAAGCTCTCACCTAGGCGCCTCGCCACCTGGCTGTTCGGGGCGATCATGCGTCGATTCGCGTCGAGTCGCTAGCGGCGTCTCAATCGGGCGAGGTCGCTCGGGCGGTCGACGTCGAAGCCAATCCCGCTGCTGAGCTGGATGCTGACCGTGAGGCCGAGCTCGCGCGCCCGCAATTTGTGGCGCAGCAGACTGTCTTCGTGGCCGAGGCAGCTCGGAAGGCTCGTCGGTGATTTCAACGCAATGACGTTGGTGCCTTGCTGCGAGAGGTCGGGCACGAGAACCACGTCGCTTTCGTCGAGCAATCGCGCAACGCTCGCGATGTCCTGCACGGTCAAGTCTGGAAGATCGGCCATGCAGATCACCACGCTACTCGCGCCACGGCGGCTGAGGTCCCGTAGTGCCTCGTCGACTACGTGGGCGAGCCCTCGAGTATCGACTGCATCCGAGAGCGCGACGACGCCCAGTCGTTCGGCATGCTGCCGTGCCTCGACTGAATCGCTGACGACCGCGATCTCGTCGATGACGGCGGACTGCCTCAAGACGCGCACGACGTGCTCGAAGAGCTCACGCGCCAAGCGTGCTCGTTCCGGTGCGGCGAGCACTCCGGAGAGTCTGGACTTACCCCGGTCGAAACCCTTGATTGGAATCAGCGCCCAGCGACTCATGAGAGGCTCCGCGAGAACTCGAGCAACTCGCCGGCGAAGCGTACCCGATCTTCCTTGGATTGGATCAGGATGTTCGTCTCCAGAACAGGAAAAGGCGCAGCGAAGCCGTCACCTGAATGGATGGCGTACCCGTCGAGGAGGCCCTCGTAGTGTGCGGCAACCGCTTCGGCGGACGGAGGACGACCTTCAACCTCTCGGATCATACCGGCGAGGGGACCCTTCACGGCTCTTCCGCCGATGATGGGGCTCACCGCGACGGTTCTCGTGCTTCGCACGGCTTCCTCGACGCCACGCAAGCTCAGAATCGGGTCGATCGAGACGTACGGATTCGAAGGACAAATCACGACCAGGTCGGCACGGCTCAGCGCATCGAGAACGGGCTCCGAAGCGTGCGCGGTGCCACCGAAGCGGACCGCTCGGATCGGCGGCATCGCGCGCTCCTTCACCAGCCAATGCTGAAAGCTGAGCTCAGTGCCATCTGGCGTGACGATGGTCGTTGGGTGAGGGGTGTCGCTCATCGGCAGGATGGGTCGCGTGACGCCCAGGGCCCTGCAAAGAGCGGCGGTTGCTTCGGTGAGCGAATCGCCTCGCGCCATGGCGCCGGTCCTCGAGAGATGTGTGACCAAGTCCCGATCCCCGAGCTGAAACCAATCGTCGATGCCACGGCGTCGAGCCTCCGCCAACACGTGAAACGTGTCTCCGTCGATGCCCCAGCCTCGTTCCTCGGGAGAGAGACCGGCGAGGGTGTACACCACCGTATCGAGGTCGGGGCTCACGTAGAGGCCCCAATGTCGAAAATCATCGCCGGTATTCACGATGACCGTGAGAGAATCCGGGGGCAGGGCGCGGTCGAGCCCAGCCACGAGCCGCGCCCCGCCCACTCCTCCAGCGAGCGCGACGACCCTCGGCTGCCTTCCCGATGAGTCGCTCATGCGTAAAGATCGTCGTCCGGGTTTCGCATCAGAGCGTCAGACGCGTCCTGACTCGGTCGAAAGCGCAATCCGCGAACGACGGTGACCGGTCGTCCTTCATCTGCCTGACCTGCCACGAGGTCCGCGGCCGCAGCGATCGAATCGGCGACGGCGGTCTCGGTTGCCTCGAGCACCCGGCCGTGGCGATCCGTCGATCCGCGGCGATCCCAGACTGCAGGGAGCCCGGCGATGCCGAGCGCGAACCCGACGGTGCCGCGTCGGAACGGACGGCCCCAGGAGTCGGTGATCACCACGGCGATCTCGACGGAGAACCGCTCGCTCAAGGCAGAGCGGAGCCTTCGCGCGCTGGCATCTGGATCGGGGGGCAGAAGCAGAACCCAGGGTCCGCTGCCCTCGGCTGCATCGGTTGGAGCTGCATTGCTCGCGTCGATGCCGGCGTTCGCCGAGACGAACCCCAAACGATGACGCACGATCAGCGCGCCCCGTGTTTTCCGCGAAATGCCGATGCTTTCGCGCAGAATGAGCTCCACGAGCCGCGGATCTTTTTCGAGCTCCACGCCGAGCCGCAGGGCATCCTCGCTCGGCGAGATGCCATGCAAATCGACGAAGCGCCCTTCCGCGCGCGACACGATCTTGCTCGCGATCACGACGACGTCGCCATCGGCGGGCTCGACCTCGGCCCGCACGAGGCTCGATGCGATGATCTCGGCGAGGTCGTCACCCGGACGAATCGTGGGCACGCCTGGAACGGCGCGAACCAGGAGCTCCGAGCCGACGATTAGGCTGCTCGGAGCTGGCTCGCCAGGGCTCATTCCGTCTCCGGGATGCCCGTGATCCGTATGCCGGACCCAACGCTCTTGTAGTGGCGATTGATGTGCAGCAGAACCGGCGTGAGGGACTCTAGGGCGATCGCGTTCTTGAGGACACCTGCGTCCACGCCGCGGAGCCCCAAATCGGCAACCAGGGAGATTACCGCAGCACGCGCCTCCTTGTCGTCGCCGCAGACCAGGACGTCACAATCGAAGCTGTGCTCCGGATCGCTGAGGTGTTCCGAGCTGATGTGATGCAACGCTGCGACGAGGCGCGTGCCTTTGCCGAGCAGGGCGCGGGCTTCGAGCGCGGCCGATTCGCCTTCCGGCAGATTGACCGAACGGACTTGTGGAGGTTGCAGCGGCACCGTGATGTCGACCACGACCTTGTCGCCCACTGCATCTTTGATAGATTCGAACGTCGATCGATGTGCCCCGTACGGAACTGTGACGACGATCAACTCGGCGTATTCGCATGCAGCGACGTTGTCGGCGCCGCGAATGCCGACTTCGAATTCCTTCGATAGCTCGGCAGCCTTGAGTGCGCCCTTTTCGGCTTGTCGTGAGCCGATGAATACATCGTGGCCTGCCTTGGCCCATCGCACCGTCAAACCGCGACCTTCGCGCCCCGTGCCACCTACGATTCCAATCTTCATCGTTGCCTCACGCGTTGAGCTCGGCCATGAACCGAAGCGTGTCCATGTCCTGTGAACCGACCATCATGGTACCGATCGGCGAGTCTTTCCAGCGCTGGAATCGATCGCGGATGCGATCCTTGGAGCCGACGAGGTAAAGGGCGTCGACCATCGCGTCGGGCACGGCGGCGATGGCCTCATTGCGCTTGCCCTCGATGAACAGGGATTGAATCTTTTCGCAAGCCTCCTCGAAGCCGACCAAGCTGAGGTAGTCCTTGTAGAAATTCTTCGTTTTCGAGCCCATCCCACCGATGTAGAGCGCGAGCTGCATCTTGCAAGGAATCATCACCTGCTCCGGATCGCCGATGGCCACGACCACGGTGGGGGCGATGTCGAAGCTCTCGAGCCCCTTCCCATGGCCAGCCTTCTCGAAGCCTTCATTGAAATTCTTCATCAGAACGTCGGGGCGCTCGGGGTGCATGCACGTGAGCAAGCAGCCATCGGCGATTTCGGCCGCCATCGCCTGAGATTTCGGTGCCATCGACCCCGTATAAACGGGTATGTCGGCCCGGGTGCGAATCATGCTTCGGAGCGGTTTGCCTTGCCCGGTCGCGCCTTCGCCGCGGTAAGGGATCTGATATCGAACGCCGTCGAACTCGAGCGGGGCCTCGCGTGCGAAAATCTGCTTCACGATGGTGACGTATTCGCGCAGCCAGGTCAGCGTCTTGTTGAACGGGACGCCGTGCCAACCCTCGACGACCTGCGGTCCGGACGTCCCGAGTCCCATGATGAAGCGCCCATTCGACAGCGTGTCCATGGTCATCGCCGTCATCGCAGCATTTGCCGGCGACCGTCCCGGAAGCTGCATGACCGCTGTTCCGAGCTTGATGGTCGAAGTCTGTGGTCCAACCCAAGCCAGCGGAGTGACCGCATCGTTGCCCCAGGACTCGGCAGTCCAAATCGAGTCGTACCCGAGGCGCTCGACTTCCCCAATCTTGTTCATGTCCACGAGGCCCTGGACCGTCGTGTTCAACTGAGGTCCCGCGTATCCGATCGACAGTCCAAGCTTCATTGCCAACTCCAGAAGAAGGGTTTGTGACCCGATGATTGAGGGTGCGGGACCTTAACAGGAAGGAGGAGGCGATTCAATTTGAACCCGCTCTTGCTGCAGGTCAGCCTGCGAGGATGCGGGTGCTCGTGACGGGGGCGTTTGGAAGGCTCGGGCAAGAGGGAATCGAGCGCCTCCTGGAAGAGGGGCACTCCGTCATCGCGTTCGATCTGCCCAACCGACGAAATCGGAAAGAGGCGCGGCGATTCGAAGGTCGAGTACAGACGGTATGGGGCGACGTTCGCGAACCCGAGGACGTTGGACCGCCCGTCGCGGCCTCGGATGCGATCATTCACGACGCGGGTGTGCTCGCGCCCGCATCGGAGAATCACCCCGCGCTGGCCTATGCGGTCAACGTGGGCGGCACCAGAAACATTCTCGATGCGATGAAGCGGGCCGAGAAGCCGCCGGTGATCGTCTTCGCGTCTTCGCTCTCGGTCTGTGGTCCACGCATCCCCGGCGGCCCGCCGCTGACAGGCGGAGATCCTGCCATCGGTACGGACAACTACACCTCTAACAAGGCTGAGTGCGAGGACTTGATTCGGCAATCCGGGCTCCCTTACGTGATCTTTCGCATCGGGGTTTCCGTGGGCCTCAAGTCGGCGGCCGGCGATCTTTCGCCGGACGTGTTTCGGGTGCTTTTCAGCATCGATCCCGACACACGTCTCGAGTGGGTGCATCCATCGGACGTGGCGCTGGCGCAGGTGCGCGCCATCGAGAACCCGGAAGCTTGGGGGAAGACTCTGATGATCGGCGGCGGGGAGTCCTGTCGACTCACGTTTCGGGAGCTCTACGGCGCGATGTTCGACGCGACCGGCGTCGGTCGGTTCCCCTCGGAGGCGTATGGGACGGGCGCATACTACTGCGATTGGCTCGACACCGAGGAAAGTGAGGCGCTTCTGAATTTTCAACGAACCAACTTCGAAGATTTCATAGGCGACATGCGCCGGGCCTCGCGCTTCAAGCGACCCCTGATACGGATGTTTTCCCCGATGATCCGCTGGTTCATGTTGCGGTACTCCGACGCCTGGCAGGCTCGGAAGCGGGATGTCTAGGTCAAGCGCGCTGGCTCGATACCGAAAGGACTTCGCCCGTCATGTACGAGCTGTACTCGCTGGCGAGGAAGACCATCACGTTGGAGATCTCCCAAGGCTCCGCGCCACGGCCAAATGCCTCACGCTTTTGCAGCTCTTCGAGCAGTCCCGCCGGTGTGACTTTCTCCAGGAAAGGATGCATCGCGAGCGAAGGTGCAACGCAGTTGATGCGCACGTTGGACTCGGCAGCTTCGATCGCAGCGCAGCGGGTCAAGGCCATCACGCCTGCTTTTGCGGCCGCATAGTGCGATTGTCCCTCTTGCGCCCGCCATCCGAGCACCGACGCATTGTTCACGATGGTACCAGTGCCACGGGGCATCATGTGCTTGAGAGCCGCCCGCGTGCAACGGAAACAACCGTTGAGCGTTACGTCTAGCACGAGGTTCCACTGATCATCGGTCATGTCGACAAGCTTCGCGTATCCGCCCAGGCCCGCGTTGTTCATCAACACGTCCACGTGCCCCATCTTCTCGACCGCGAGCTCGAACATCGCCTGCACCTCGTCTTCCTTGGTGACGTTGCACATGACGGTATCGGGGCGCATCCCCGTTTCTTTCTCGATCCTGTCGGCTGCTTCCCCGAGGCGGCGCTCGTGAATGTCGCTGATCACGAGACCCGATGCGCCTTCTTCGGCGCATCGAATGGCGGTTGCAAATCCGATGCCCGTGCCCGCGGCCGCGGTGACGAGCACGGTCTTCCCTTCGAGAAGCTTGTGCCCTTCGACGTACGTGGGATTCTTGTTCATCGCGGCTCCTTTGGCAGACCGAGGCCTCGTTCTCCGATGATGTTTCGTTGAATCTGGTTCGACCCGGCGTAAATCGTGTCGGCTCTGGAAAAGAGGTACCATTTCTGCAAGGCAGTCAGCTGGTAAGGCGGACCCGCGATCAGCTCTGCTTCAGGGCCGAGTAGGTCCATGGCGAGCTTGCCGAGGTCCCGATGCCAGTTCGACCAGTAGAGCTTGCTGATCAGTGCCTCGCGACTGAGGTCCGCACCCTCGTGCTCGAGTGTGCGAAGGGCATTGACACGCATGTTCTTGAGCCCGATCCAGGCGGCGGCGATCCGCTGCCTGAAGATTGGATCTTTCGATGCGCCGGTTCGTTTTGCGACTTCGACAATCTGCTCGAACTCTTTCTGGAATAGATACTGTTGGCCGAGCGTCGACGCTCCACGCTCGAAGGCCAGAGTGCCCATCGCGACTTTCCAGCCGTTGTTAACACCGCCCACGACGTGGTCGGAAGCAGCCTTGGCACCATCGAAGAAAACCTCTGCGAACTCCGCGCTTCCACCCATCTGCTTGATTGGGCGCACTTCGATGCCGTCTTGTTTCATCGGAACGAGGATGTAGCTGATGCCACGATGCTTCGGCGCCTCGGAGTCGGTTCGGCAGAGGACGAAGCACCAGTCCGAGTACTGAGCGCCCGAAGTCCATATCTTCTGGCCTTCGATGATCCATTCACCACCCACCAGAGTCGCCTTGGTCTGCACGTTTGCCAGGTCGGAACCCGCTCCGGGCTCGGAGTATCCCTGACACCAAATCTCGTCCCCGGAAACGATGGGTGGCAAGAACCGCTCCTGCTGAGCCGGCGAGCCAAAGTGGATCAGCGTAGGTCCGAGCAGAGTTTCGCCGATGTGACCCACGTTGCCTGGGCCGTTCGCTCGGACGTATTCCTCGTTGAATACAGCCTCTTCTTTGATCGTGCAGCCTCGGCCTCCGAACGCCCTTGGCCAGCCGATGCAGTTCCAGCCGGCCGCACCCATCGCCTTGCCCCACGCAATTCGTTCCTCGATGTAAGTATCCTGATCGCCCGAAGCGCCGCGGCCTCGAAGATCCTTGAAGGGACCGTTGAGCTGCTCTTGCAACCAGGCACGTGCCTCCTGGCGGAACGCCTCTTCTTCGCGGTTTAGCTGAAGCTCCATCACAACCCCAAGCATTGCGCGACACGTTCGCGGTGAAAGGAAGGGGCACCGAAGAGGACTTCTGAAGCCTTGGCCCGTTTGAAGTAAAGGTGGGCAGGATGCTCCCAGGTGAATCCGATTCCGCCGTGAATCTGGATCGTTTCTGCGGCGCAATGGAAGAACGTATCCGAACAGAACGCCTTCGCGCTCGAGGCCGCTTCCGACAAATCCGCTCTCCCTTCGGCAGCGAGCGCACTTGCGTAGAACGCTGCCGAACGCGCCGACTCGATCATCGTGAGCATGTCGGCACATTTGTGTTTGATCGCTTGAAACGAACCGATCGGCCTGCCGAACTGCTTGCGAACCTTTGCGTATTCGACCGACATCTCGAGGCACATCTCCGCGGCACCGACCTGCTCGGCGGCGAGGGCAATCCGCGCGAGGTCCAACGTTCGCTCACAAAGCCCCCAGCCGAAGCCCTCCTTTCCAAGGAGGGCATCGGAAGAGACGAGCACGGCGTTGAGCTCCACCGACGCCAAGCGTCGCGTTTGATCCATGGTGGGAAGCCAGGAGCAATTCACGCCCTCCGCCTCCCTCGGCACCAAGAAGAGACTCACGCCTTCGATTCCACTGGTACCTTCCGCGCGGGCCGCGATGATCAGAACGTCGGCGGTGTGTCCGTCGAGAACGTACGTCTTCTCGCCACTCAGAACGTACCCGGTCCCCTTGCGCGAGTAGCTTGCCTCGACTCCGTCAGCGTCCATTCGATTGTTCTTCTCTCCGTACGCAAGCGTCGCGGTGAGGTCCCCCGAAGCGATTCCCGGGAGATAACGGTCTTGCTGCTCAGGGGCTCCACCGAGCATGAGCGCATTCGCGCCGAGGCAGATCGTGGAAAGATAAGGCGCGCATAGAAGTACGCGGCCCATCTCCTCCATCAAGGGATGGAGATCGAGATAACTCATGCCGAGTCCGCCATACTCTTCCGGGATCGTCAGCGCGGTCCACGCCAACTCATCGGAAATCCGTGTCCAGGTGCCAGTGTCGTAGCCCCTTTCGGTTTCCATCGCGGCGCGTACACGTTCCTCCGAAGAGGCAACTTCCAAGAACCGGCGCGCCGCCCGTCGCAGCTCATCCTGGGATTCTGAGAACGAAAAATCCATTCGCTCACTCTCCTCGATTGACGCTAGCAGCCGAAAGAAATGCAGGTGTTTCCCCTCCGCCGTGAAGCAGCAAGTTCGCTCCGCTCACGTATGCGGCAAGGGACGAGGCGAAGTAGAGGCACGCGCCTGCGACGTCGTCGGGTGTGCCGAGGCGCTTCAAGGGAACCGTTTCGGCGACGCGTGCGATGCCCTCCTCGTTGCCATAGTGAAGATGGGCCTGTTCGGTTCGTATCAAGCCCGCAGCGATGGAATTGACTCGGACCTTTGGGGCCCATTCGATCGCGAGCGTAGCGCTGAGATTGATCAGCCCGGCCTTCGCCGCACCATACGCTGCGGTTCCCGGAGAAGGACGTACGCCAGACACGCTGGCGATGTTGATGATGCAACCGCCGGTGTCCTGCTCTTGCATGACTCGATTGGCCTGCTGAGCGCAGTGTAGCGCAGCGGTCAAGTTCAGTTGAATGATCTTCTCCGAGAATCTTGGTGATGCGGTCGCCGCCTCGGTGAAGGGTGCTCCGCCCGCATTGTTGATCAATACGTCGAGCCGTCCGAGCTCAGCGACCGCCTGCTCGACCATCGCTTCTACCTGCTCGGGGTCGCGCACATCCGCACTCACGAAGACCGCGGTCCTGCCGTTCTTGTTCGGGAGAAGATCCGGTTCCTTGCGGCCGCAGACCGCTACCATCGCCCCCGCCGCTAGGAAAGCCTCCGCGATCCCTTTGCCGATCCCACGGCTTCCGCCGGTCACCAGGACTGCGCGGCCGCTGAAGTCGAGAGGCTCGGTCATGTCCCGTACACCTTGACCAGCGGTCGCGCCTCGGCGAGCAGGCCCTTCACGGCGTTCCCAACATCCGCAGCGTCCCAGCGCTTTCCGATGTCGACCGTCTGCTCGCGGCGATAGCCGTCGAAGACGGTGATGGTTCCACCGAAAACCTCCCAGACACGTCCGGTGACGTCTCGCGATTGCGAGCTGACCAGCCAAGCGACGAAAGGCGACACGTTGGCCGGATCGTTCTCGTCGAACCCTTCGTCTGGTGCCTTCATCGTGTCACCGAACGCGCCTTCGGTCATCCTCGTTCGAGCGATCGGGCAAATCGCATTGGCCGTGATTCCGTATCGGCCGAGCTCGGCAGCCTGCACTAGAGTCAGAGTCGCAATCCCTGCCTTGGCGGCGGAATAGCTCGACTGACCCACGCTGCCGAGCACCCCCGCGCCCGAGCTCGTGTTGATGATCCGTGCATCGATTTCTTCTCCAGCTTTGACCTGGGTGCGCCAATATTCCGCCGCATGACGCGCTACGCAGAAGTGACCTTTCAAATGCACGCGAATGACCGCATCCCACTCCTCTTCGCTGCAGCTCACGAACATGCGGTCGCGCACGAAGCCCGCGTTGTTGACGACGGCATCGAGGCGCCCGAACGCATCGATGGCCTGTCGCACGAGCGCCTTGGACTGCTCCCAGTCCGCGACGTCCGCACCGTTGGCCACCGCCTCGCCGCCCATGTCGCGGATCATCTCGACGACCTCGTCCGCGGGGCCCTGGCCCCCACCTTCACCGCTGTTGCTCACGCCTAGGTCATTGACGATGACTCGGGCTCCTTGCCGCGCCAGCTCGAGCGCGTGCTCACGGCCGATGCCACGCCCCGCACCGGTTACAATCACAATCCGTCCATCACATATGCCAGTCATTCACAAACCTCTGCGTTGGCCAACTTGACCATGAGTTTTCCTCGATGCGCACCGTCGAAAAGCCTCAGCAAGTGCGACGGAGCCTCGTCGAGACCCTCTACGATTTCGTCGCGATAGCGGATTTTGCCATCGCGAATCCAAGTCGCGAGCTCGGCCCTCGCTTCATCGTAGCGTCGCGCGAAATCCAACGTGGTGAAACCCTGCATACGCGCGCTCTTTGCGAGAAGCTGTAGGTAGTTGCTCGGGCCCGGAGGTAGCTCCGACTCGTTGATTTGCGAAATTGCGCCGCAGAGCACGACTCGACCGTGGCGATTGAGTCGCGTCAGCGCGGTGTTGAGGATCTCGCCACCGACACTGTCGAAAAATACGTCGACTCCATTCGGGCATGCCTCTTTGAGCGCGGCCCGCAGATTCGATGCTCTGTAGTTGATCGCTGCGTCGTATCCGAGCTCGTCGATGAGCCACGCGCATTTCTCGTCGCTGCCCGTCAGACCCACGGCCCGACAACCCTTGATCTTCGCGATCTGACCCACGATGGAACCCACGCCACCTGCGGCTGCGGACACGACGACGGTCTCCCCCTCCTGGGGCATGCCCACTTCGAGGAGCCCGAAGTAGGCGGTCAGTCCGGTGCCGCCCAGCACGCTCAACATCGCGGAGAGCGGGATGCCTTGGACGGGTCTCACTTTGCCGTGAAGGTTGCCAACTGGGACCACGCTGTACGACTCCCAGGCCGCCAGCGCCTGCACGATTTGCCCAACGGACCATCCCTCGGCGCGCGTCTCGACGATCCGCGAAAGGGTGCCGCTCCGAACCGGCTCGCCGATCCCAATCGGAGGCAAGTAGGACTTCGCATCGCTCATCCACCCACGGATCGCCGGGTCGATCGAAAGGTAGAGGTTCTCGAGCAGCACTTCTCCGGCGCGAGGGCTCGCCACCTCCGCCTCCCGGGCTTCGAAATCATCGGCCGAGGGCACCCCTCTTGGGCGTCTCTTCAACAGAATCTGCCGCGCAACCCGTGCCACAGCTCCAAGACTGAAACATGTTTCACTTTCTGCAAGGGGACAGACGGCGAACCGCGAGTGTGGAATCCAAGAGGAGAGCCTGCCTCAGTGCCAGGCGACGCCTCGCTGCCAGAGCACCGCAAGGTCCATGGTGAGGGCGATGGACCAGTGGAGGAGCGCCCCGAGAAAGAACGAGCGGTGTCGGAGCGCGAGATAGCCGAGAACGAACCCTGCAACGATGGATCCGTTGACCTCGAGGATGGGTTTTCCGTAGTGGCCAATGCTGTAGAGGGTGACCATCCAGGGAAGCGCCAGTGTATCCAGGTCGCGACCGAGGCCGAAGGTCATGTAGCCGCGCCAGAAGCTTTCACCGGAGAGGAACATCAGAAAGTATGCCGCGTGGTAGAGTAGGAACAGCTTCAACGAGGCTTGGTTGTCGGTGACGACCCCGCGCGTCTGCGGATAACTCGCTTGGAAATCGGGGAGGGTGGATGCCCAGATCACGAGTGGCACCATCACGGCGAACAACCCAACGTAGATCCACCGATATCGCGTCCCGCCTCGAAGCACGTATCCGTAGGCACGCGGAGCCTGCTCGAGCTTGAAGCGCACGAGCAGATACGGGATCGCGAAGCGCAGCAGCATGCTGCAAGCAGCGAAGTAGAGGAACCCGCTCAAGGGCAAATGCGCACCTTTCGGAATCCAGTGCTGGATTACGCGCTCGTATGTGTCGGAACGACCGAACGCGAGGAAGAAAATCAGAAGCAGCATCGCGCTGATGACGATGAATCGTGCTTCGTACGAGAGGTCCGAGAAGCGAATGCCCGTGATGAGCCGCAGCAGTCCGAAGTAGAGCGCGCTCCCGACGACGATGTAGACGGGCAACGAGCCGGGAACCCCGCGAGCCCAGACGTACCAAGTCCAATTCAAAGGCACGAGCACGGCGATGCAGGCTGCCGTCAATCGCCAGAAAATCCGGCTATCCGTCTCGATGGTCGTGTCCTTCAAGCGCGCCGCCTCAATCGGCTTTAGCCCTTTGGCCCGACTTGATCAAAAACGGCGCATCGGAGATCAGGAAATCCGTAGCTAGCGTTTGATCCAGCTCACGTATCGCTCGAGCATCTCACTCAAGAGGTCGCGAGAGCTTTCGTCGACGAGGGCGCCTTCTTCGATCCGCTCGTGCGCTTTGGCCAAGAGAAACTCTGGATGCGGAAACACCTCCGAAAGCGTCCCTGCGAGGACCTGCCTCAGCTGCGCCTGCGCCCTGGCCGTGCCGACCGCGCCTGGCGAGGCTCCGAGGATGGCGACTGGCTTGCCCCGAAGCACGGATTTGAACGCTGGCCGCGAAACCCAGTCGATCGCGTTCTTGAGAACCCCGGGGATGCCGTAGTTGTACTCCGGTGTCGCCAACAGCAAACCGTCCGCGGCGCCGATGCGCTCTTTCAGCGCCCGAACCGGCTCGGGTCCACCATCGATGTCGAGATCTCCATCGTAGAGAGGAATGGAGGCGAGTGAGGCGATTCGAAGCGTCGTTCCCTCCGGCAAGGATTCCGCCGCGGACATGAGGAGTGCCGTGTTGAGTGAGCTCTTCCGCAGGCTTCCCGAGATTCCAATGAGTAGAGTCATGGCGTCATTCCCCATGTTCCGTCGAGGTGATGTCGAATAGCAGGAGCTCAGTCTCGTCGAGCGAGTCGATCCTGAGCGACGAGACATCGGTCAGCAAAGCCCCGTCTCCTTCATCGAGCGCAACGCCTTCGACGACGAGGGCGCCGCGAACGACTTGTAGCCAAGCTCGTCGGCCTGCGTCGAGTACGTGCTCCACGCGTTGCCCCTTTTCGAGAACTGAAGCGAACATCGATACGTCCTGCTCGATTTGCACCGAACCGTCCGCGCCGTCGCGGGACGCAACCAGTCGAAGCCGGCCGCGGCGTTCATCTCCGAAGAAGCTCTGCTCATAACCTGGTTTGAGGCCACGCTTCGAGGGAGTCACCCAGATCTGAAGAAATCGCACCGACTCACTCGCCGACGCGTTGTACTCGCTATGCGTTACCCCCGTTCCTGCACGCATCCGCTGAACGTCTCCAGGACGAATCACCGAGCCGTTGCCCATGCTGTCCTTGTGCTCGAGTGCCCCTTCGACGACGTAGGAGATGATCTCCATGTCGCGATGGGGATGGGTCGGAAACCCCTCGCCGGGGCTCACGCGGTCATCGTTGATCACCCGCAACGGTCCGACCCCCATCTGTGCCGGGTCGTAGTAGTGGCCAAACGAGAAGCTATGTCGACTGTCGAGCCAGCCGTGCTGGGCATGGCCCCGGTCCTGGCTGCGGCGAACTGTGATCATGGCTGCATCCTCCTTTGAAGCAACCTAAGGAGTTGGAAAAGGCAGACAATATATCTTATTCTAATATTACTGTTCGAGAATACGAACAATGAATCTCAACGATCTCTCGATATTTGTGGCGGTGGCCGAGCATGGAAGCTTCTCGAAGGCGGCCTCGTCGCTGGGACTTGCCAAGTCGACTGTCAGCGAGCGGGTTCGTGCTCTCGAGGACGAATTGGGGGCCCAGCTCCTGCGGCGCACCACCCGACGATCGAACTTGACCGATGCGGGCATGGCGCTCCTGGCTCGCGGGCGAACGATCGTTTCACTGGCTGCCGAGGCCGAGAGCGAGTTGACCGCTGCAACCCAGACGGCGGTGGGCCGACTTCGAATGAGCGCTCCAATCTCGTTCGGGTTACGGTTTCTGACCAACATCGTCGCCGAGCTCGCGCGAAACCATCCGGCGCTCGCAATCGATTTTCAGCTCGAGGACCGCAACGTGGATCTCGTTGCCGAGGGCTTCGACCTCGCGCTGCGGATCGGTCGGCTTCCGGACTCGTCGATGTCGCTCATCGGTGTCGGGTCATCTCGGCGGCTGGTCGTGGGCTCTCCTGCCTACGTCGAGCGCCACGGTGAGCCGGCTTCGCCTTCTGAGCTTCGAAACCATGAGTGCCTCCTCTACACGCATCAGCGGGATCCGGACACATGGTTCTTCAATCGACCCGATGGATCGGAAGAGCGAGCTCGGGTGACGGGTCGGCTCAAGAGCAACCACGGCGACGCGCTGGCTGAGCTCGCATCGGAAGGAGCCGGGCTTGCCTGGCTTCCCGAGTTCATCGTGGAGCCCTTGATCGAGCAGGGGCGGCTCGTTGCCTTGCTCCCGCTGCACTGCGTGGCGGAGATGCCCATTCAGGTGCTTTTCCCTCCTCGCTCGCCTCGAACGTTCAAGGAGCAACTTCTGGTCAACGCGTTGAAACGCCGCCTCGCTCGATGAGCATTGCCGTCCTTCCTCACAAATCTTCGAACGGAGTTGTGATACCGTGCATGGGAGCATGCATCGACTCATACGGATCGTTCTCGCCGCCTCGGTGTCGTTGGCGACTTTGCCATCGGCCGCGATTGCAGACCCATCGGCTCCGGCGTCTGCCGCAGAGGAGACGGATTCAACGGTGGAGACCAGTCTCCCAGTGAAGTATCGGGCGACACTGGCAAAGCCGCCCAACGTAGAATGGTCGCTCACGGCGGAGCTCGGCTTCCTCGCGGTCGTGAGTCACATCGTCCAGTTGGGTGAGGACGGGAGCCGTTTCAACTATCGCTCCGAAGGAGGGCAAGACGTTCTCTTTCCTTTCTTTCGACTCAGCACCGATCTGAAGTTCAAAGGCCGGCACGCGCTCATATTCCTCTACCAGCCGCTCAAGCTCGTTGGCGAAACGGTCTTGGCTGAAGACACGGTCTTCGACGACGTTCTCTTTCCCTCCGATACACCGCTAGACTCGGTCTACGGATTTCCCTTCTGGCGCCTCAGTTACGCCTATGATTTTCTTCGACGCCCTGGCGACGAGGTTTCGATCGGGTTCGGTCTGCAGCTTCGCGACGCCACGATCACATTTACCTCGGCCGATGGCACGTTGCGCGCTGACCGGCGAGATCTTGGGCCCGTACCGCTCCTGAAGTTCCGTGGACGATGGCTCTTCGAGAACGGTGTCTGGTGGGGCACCGAGATCGACGGAATCTATGCACCGATCAGTGGAATCAACGGAAGCGACGAGAAAATCACCGGCGCTTTTCTCGATGCGAGCCTTCGCGTAGGCTACGAATTCACGAAGCGCGTGTCTGCCTACTTCAACGTGCGCTATCTGGGTGGCGGGGCCGAAGGCACCCAGAAGGATCCGACGCCTCCGAGTGATGGCTTCACCAAGAACTGGCTGCACTTCCTCACGTTCAGTCTGGGCGTCGAGTTTCGTGCCGCGCCTTGATCGCGGAGCCGTCGCTCCTCAGTCGAGGCGTTCGACCACAGCCGCCATGCCCTGTCCGCCGCCGACGCACATCGTTTCGACGCCGTACCTGCCGTCGCGCGACTGAAGGTTGTGTACCAGTGTGGTCATGATCCGAGCGCCCGTCTGACCGAACGGGTGCCCGAGCGCGATCGCGCCGCCATTGACGTTGAGCTTGTCGATGGGGATGCGGAGCTCGAGCGCGGAAGGAATGACCTGGGCGGCAAACGCCTCGTTGATCTCGAACAAATCGATGTCCTTCACGGTGAGGCCTGCTCGCCTCAGCGCCTGTTTCGTTGCATCGACTGGACCGAGGCCCATGATCTCCGGATTGAGCGCGGAGACTCCAGTGGAGACGATGCGCGCCAGAGGCTTGATGCCCAGCTGCGCTGCCCGCTTGTCACTCATCACGATCACCGCCGCGGCGCCATCGTTTAGCGGACACGCGTTGCCGGCCGTCACCGTGGCCCTCTTGCCCAACTGCTCGAGCAGCACCGGTTTCAGCTCAGCGAGCTTCTCTTGCGTGGTTCCGTGACGGGGGCAGTCGTCGGTATCGACCACGGCACCGCTCGGCGTCGTTACGGGCGTGATTTCCTGTGAGAAGTGACCCGATTTCTGAGCCGCCTCCGCGCGCTGCTGGGACAGGGCTGCGAACTCGTCTTGTTCCTCGCGGGATATCGCCATGTACTGCGCAACGTTCTCGGCCGTCTGGAGCATCGTGATGTAAACGTCGGCCAGACCATCGCTGAGCTCCCAGTTGCCGGCGTCCGGGGTCATCAGCTTGGCCATTTTCTCTTCGGCAGCGGCGAACTTCGGATTCTTCGTGTTCGCCATTCCATCGGCCTTGCCCAAACCGAAGCGGCTCACGCACTCCACGCCCGCGGCAACGAACACATCGCCTTCGCCGGCTTTGATCGCGTGCGCGGCCATGCGAATCGTTTGCAACGAGGAGGAGCAGTATCGGTTGACGGTGACGCCCGGAGAGTCGAGACCCGCGAGCAGGCTCACCACGCGACCGAGGTTGTAGCCTTGCTCGCCTGCAGGCTGCGCGCAGCCTATGATGAGATCCTCGACGCTCGTAGGGTCGAGATTCGGGACTTTCGCGAGCGCCGCCTTCACCGCGATTGCGGCAAGATCATCGGGGCGCATCTCGATGAGCGAACCCTTGAAGGCACGCCCAATCGGGGTTCGCGCGGTGGAAACGATCACGGCTTCGGGCATGGTTTACTCCTCGATGAACATGGCATCTTGCGCACCGCGCAGGGCGTTCTTTAGCACCTTTCCCGTCGCATTGCGGGGAAGGGGGGATTTTCGCGTCTCCCACCGCGTTGGTACCTTGTAGTAGGCGAGCGCGTCGGCCACCCATCGTTGCATCTCTTCGGTCTCGAGCGTCTGGTCGTCTTCGAAGACTATGAACGCTTTGACTTCCTGACCGAGCTCCTCGTGATCGACTCCTACGACGGCCGCCTCCGCGATCGCAGGGTGTGCTTCCAGGCGCTGCTCGATCTCGAATGGGTACACGTTTTCTCCACCGCGCAGAATCAGGTCACGCTTGCGCGAGGCGATGTAAAGCTTGCCGCCTCGAAGTCTTCCGACGTCGCCGGTATTGAGCCAGCGACCGGTCCCAATGGCAGCGTTCGTCGCTTCGGGATCGTCCCAGTACCCGAGCATCACGAGAGGGCCCCGTAGATGAATTTCGCCTTCCTCGCCGTCGGGGACTGCGCGGCCCATGGCGTCTCGAATCTCGACTTCAACGACTGGTAGAGGTCGTCCAACCGATGCCGGGTCGTCGGTGAGCTCTTCGCCCGCGTTCAAGGTCGCGAACGCGGTCCCTTCGGTGAGGCCATACCCGACGCCCATGGTGTGACTGCATTGAGGAAAGAGTCCCTGCGCCTTTTCGATCAACGGCGCCGGAATCGGAGAGCCGCCGCCTCCCACGGACCGGAAGGAGCTGAGGTCGTAGTCCCGAACCTTCGGGTGGTTGAGCAGCCTGTGAAGAACAGTGGCGGTGTAGCCCCATCCCGTGATCTTCTCGCGTTCGATCAATTCGAGCGTCGCCTCGGCATCGAAACGTCCCATTGGCCAGACCGTCTTGGCGCCGCCCGCCAGCGCGGTTACCGCGGCGCAATGTAAGCCCGACACGTGGAAGAGTGGGCTCGTGACGAGAATGCTGTTTGCCAATTGTGGCAGCTCCGACTGTCGGGGATTGGCCATCATCAGGCGCGCTCCGTGGAAGAAGCTGACCATGAGCATGTTGGTCACGTTGCCGTGCGTGTGAACGACGCCCTTGGCCCGTCCGGTGGTGCCGCTGGTGTACAAAATGATCGCCGGATCGCTCTCTGCGATGGGTTGCGTCGGGAGCTCGGCGTCCGAATAGGCGGAGACGAAATCGTCGAACTCTTCCTCCACGATGAGCATCGGGACGCTGAGCTCATGAGTGATTCGGGCCGCGCGCTTGTGATCGGCAATCAGGACCTTCGGTGTGCTGTGCCCGAGTGCGTAGCGGATCTCATCCTCTGTCCACCAGCCATTGAGTCCCACACAGATCGCGCCGAGGCTCACGGTCGCCCAGAACGAGACGATCCATTCTGGGCAATTCGCCGCGAGGATCGCCACGCGGTCTCCCGGCCCCACGCCATAGCGCTCGGCGAGCCCCGCAGCCGCGCTTGCAACGAGCTGCTCGTGCTCGCCGAACGTGTATCGCCGCTCCCGGCCAGCGGCGCGAAATACCATGTATTCCTTGGAAGAGAACTCCCTTGCGCGAAGCAGGACGTCGCGAAGTGAACGCGCACGATTGGCAAACACACCAACCTTCTCACCGAGGAACTCCTCTTCGACGACCTCGAAGGGTGCGCCCCGCCCGAGCAGTTGCGCCTCGACAGCCTGCAGGCGGCTCATGAAGCCAGCTTCTCCCGAAGCTGATCATGCAGCCATGCTTCCGCCGACGAGAGATCACGGAAGATCTTCACCGGGATCGGGCTTGGTGTGACCCAGGATATGGCGGTCCAGAGGCCCTGCTGAAGTGCGCTCGCGAATATCAAGGCGCCGCCGGCGCAATTCATTTTCAGATGCTGCCGGTCGCGATTGATCCAGTCCATGATGGCTCGCCGCTGTGTCGGGGGCACACGGCCTACCTCCCGCGCATCGATCACGACGGCATACGGATCCCCACGGCGCGCCCAATCGGACATGACGTCGATGTGCACCTTCCATTCGACGTCATCGCACAAGCCTTGGTAGGTCATGCGCATCAGAGGCTTGTCTTTCTCGTCGAAGATGACTCGGCCCATTTTCCACCGCGAAAAGTCTACTCAGCTCCGTGGAGCGCTACAACGTGTAACCACCGTCCACGAACAAGGTCTGTCCCGTGATGTATCGCGCGCGCGTGGATGCCAAGAATACGGCGGCATCGGCGATCTCCTCGGGCGTTCCAAATCGGCGAAGCGGTGTGTTGCGTATTGCGGCGTCGATCCAGCCCTGACTGAGCTCGCCGCTCTCGACCAGCTTCGGGAACATCCCCGCATCGACGACGCCGACGGCCACGCTGTTGGCTCGGACCCCATGACGTCCCTCCTCACGGGCGATGCCGCGCATCAGCGCCTCGATCGCGCCCTTGGGAGCGACCGAGAGCACATCACCGGGGGGAAAACGCTTCAGACCAGCCGAGCTGACGAATACGATCGAGCCCTTGCTCTCGCGAAGGTGTGGCAGAGCGACGTGCACGACGTGGAAAAAGCCGTTCACGTCCCAGTCCATGGTGTTCCGCCACTGCTCCGCGGTCACCTGACTCACGTAGGGCTGCTCGATGTGAGTCCCCGCCGCGTGGGCGATCGTGTGGATTTGCCCGTGCTCGGCGACGAGACCATCGATGCACGCGCGGACCGATTCCAGCTCGCCGAGCGCCACCCGATGCACCGAGCAGGTTCCGCCGCCGCTTCGAATCTCGTCGGCCACGGCATTCGCAGCAACCTCGTTCTTGCGGTAGGTGATCGCGAGCGTGACGCCGGCTGCGGCAAAGCGACGCGCGATGGCGCTGCCGATGCCGCCGCTTCCTCCAATGACCAACCCGACGCCCGACGGAAAATCAGACACTGACACGCTCCTTGAGCTCGAACTTCAGCACCTTGCCTGTTGCGTTGCGCGGCAGTGCAAGGACGATTTCGACACGACGCGGCACTTTGAAGTTTGCCATGTTCTCCCGGCTCCATGCGATGACCGTCTCGGGTGCCAGTACCTGCCCCGGCGCCGGAACGACGAACGCCATCCCGACTTCACCGAGTCGCTCATCGGGCACGCCGATCACCGCAACCTCGCCGATGCCAGGCATCTGCAAGAGGGTGTTTTCGATCTCGGCAGGGTAGGCGTTGAACCCACCAACGATGAACATGTCCTTGAGCCGGTCGGTGATTCTGAGATATCCGCGCTCGTCCATCGTTCCGACATCACCCGTATGAAGCCAGCCCTCGGCATCGATCGCCTCCCGAGTCTCTGCTTCCGCGTCGAAGTAGCCCTTCATGACGTTGTATCCCCGAACCAGGATCTCGCCCGGCTCGTTTGCGGGCACCGAATTGCCCGCATCATCGACGATGCGAACCTCGACGTCCGGAATGGCGCGCCCGCTCGTCGTGGCAATGGTCTCCGCATCGTCGTCTAGACGGCACATCGTCACCACGCCGCAGCTCTCGGTGAGGCCGTACGCCGTGATCACCGTTTCAAAACACAGCTCGTTTTTCATGCGGTGAATGAGCTCGACTGGGATTGCCGCTGCCCCCGTCACCGCCAGACGTAGGCTCGATATGTCGAACTTTCTGCGATCGGGATGCAGTAGGATCGATTGATAGAGGGCAGGGGGCCCCGGGAGCATCGTGATTGCATCTTTCTCGATTCGCCGGAGCACCACGTTCACGTCGAACAAGGGTTCGGGAAAGATGGTGGCACCCCGCAGGAGAGCCGAAAACCAACCGGCCTTGTAACCAAAGCTGTGGAAGAACGGGAGGACGATCAAGTATCGATCGCCCTCGCGTAGACCGACGATCGAGCTCCATTGCTCGTAGACGCGGAGGTTCTGAGCGTGCGTGCACATCGCGCCCTTGGGCTTTCCAGTCGTGCCCGAAGTGAATAGGATGTCTGCGATGTCGTCCGGATCGATCGTCGCCGCCCGCGCCTTCGCGGCGCTTGGCGAAATCTCCGCCGCGCGTTCGAGGAAATCTGCGTAACCAAGCGTGTCTTCGGGGGCCTCACCGCGGAGCACGATGATCTGCGCCAACTCCGGTAGCTCGGCCGCCGTATTGCGGAGAAGGGCCACGTAGTCGACATCGAGGAAGCCGGTCACGGTAAACAGTGCCTTCGCGCCGCTCTTCCGAAGTAGGTACGCGGCTTCGATCCCCTTGTAACGGGTATTGACCGGCACCATCACGCCGCCAGCCGTGTGAATCGCCAGCGCTGCGACGATCCACTCCCAGACGTTGGGGGCCCAAATCGCGACCCGATCGCCGCTTTCGATCCCGAGCGCGATCAGGGCTCGCGCGGCCTGGTCGACCCTGGCTGCCAAGTCCGAGAAGCTCAGCGATTCGTCGCCGTCGACGATGGCCTTTGTTTTCCCCAGGGCCACGGCCTTTTCGGCAAGCATATCGGGGATGGTTCGAGCCACCGTGCTCTTGATATCGCCAAGCCGGGACGCGGGCAACGGGCGGCCTTGGAGAATTCAAGCGATCCATCCCCATTCTCGGATTGACCCGGGCGAGGAGATCGGCATATTTCCGCCGAATTTGGGGGCTGTCCTTATTTGTGAGGGACACTCACTTCTTCGAATGCTTGGATCTTTGACCCGCGAATGAACGCTTAATACTTATCATAAGGCTCAAACCATGGACAGGGACTGGGGCGCCGACCCGACCTACGAGTCGGAGCGCATACGAATCGACGGGACGCTGTCTCCGCTCGTTTTCTACGACATGAAGCTCCCGCGTCAGGTGGAGGACGAGGAGATCGCTCTCATGCTGAGCATCGCTGACTTCCACCTCGATCGAGGGCTTCCATTCATCGCGCTGGTGCGACATCGGCGTGGCACCGGTGTGATCCGGGCTCGCCACCGCGAGGCCTTCGCCGACTGGCTGGAGTTGCGACGGGAGCGCCTGAAGCGCGATGACTTGAGTGCCGTGGTTGCGATGCCTGAGGCGATCTTTCGCGCAGTCCTGAGGGTCGTCTACCGCTTTCGCGCTCCGCCCCTCCGAACGATCACCACGCCTGACATCGAGAGCGCGGCCGAGGCCGTCCGCCAAGAGCTGCTTCGGATCGAACAGCCCATCACGCCGCAGATCGAGGCGCTCCTAGAACGCCTGAACGGCTGAGGGCTCCCTCGTCGGCTTGACCCGCCGACTGAAACGCGTTTCACTTCGGCCCTGCTTGGAAGGGACGCGCAGTGGGCATTTCGCACGAAATCATTGATGGAATCGCCGAGATCACCGTTGATTATCCTCCGGTCAATGCGATCCCCGTGGAGGGCTGGTTCGAGCTCGCCAGGCTGCTGACGGCGGTCGGGGACAATCCGGAGACCTTGGCGGTGATCCTGCGTGCCGAGGGCCGGGGCTTCAACGCCGGCGTCGACATCAAGGAGATGCAGCGCACGGAAGGCTTCGACGCCCTCCTCGGTGCCAATCGGGGCTGCTGGGAAGCCTTCAAAGCCGTCTACGAGTGCAAGGTTCCGGTGATCACCGCGGTGCATGGCTATTGCGTCGGGGGCGGAATCGGACTCGCCGGTAACTCCGACATTCTCATTGCCGCCAAGGGCACCCGGTTCGCGCTGCCGGAGGTCGACCGAGGGGCACTCGGCGCCGCGACGCACCTGGCTCGCCTGGTGCCGCCCTTGAAGATGCGGGCCATGGTGCTGACCTGTGAGCCGGCGACCGCCGAGGAGCTTCACGCGTGGGGTTCGGTTCACGCTCTGGTCGAACCCGACCAACTCGCAGAGAAGGCGAGAGAAGTCGCGCAGACGTTCACCAAGAAGATCCCACGCGTCGTGCGCGTAGCCAAGGAATGCCTCAACAACATCGATCCAGTCGACGTACACCGCTCGTACCGTTTCGAGCAGGGCTTCACGTTCGAGCTCAACTTGGCTGGCGTCGCTGACGAGGCGCGGGACGCGTTCGTAGAAAAGCGCGACCCCGATTCCGGCAAGAAGTGAGGTAGTTTCGTGGCAGACAAACGCATGACGGTCGACGAAGCCGTCGCCGAAGTCGAAGACGGCATGATCATCGGCATCGGAGGATGGGGCTCACGAAGAAAGCCCATGGCTCTGGTGCGCGCGCTCGTGCGCAAGGGCGTCAAGGACTTGACCGTGGTCTCCTACGGCGGTCCAGACATCGGGATTCTCTGCGCGACAGGTCAGCTCAAGAAGGCGGTCTACGGTTTCGTGTCGCTCGATTCGATTCCCCTCGAACCGCACTTCCGAAAGGCGCGGCAGAACCGAGCTCTCGACGCAGTCGAACTGGATGAGGGCATGTTTCTCCTCGGACTTCGCGCAGCCGCGCAGCGGCTGCCGTTCTTGCCCACCCGCGCTGGTCTCGGATCGGACGTTCTGAAGATCAATCCGCACCTCAGGACGGTCAAATCGCCTTACGAGGATGGCGAAGCGCTGGTCGCAGTGCCCGCTCTGAGTGTGGACGTGGCCTTCATTCACATGAATCGCGCTGATATCTCGGGGAACGGGCAGGCGCTCGGCCGCGACCCGTATTTCGACCACCTGTTCTGCATGGCAGCGAAGAAGGCGTACATGAGCTGCGAGAAGATCGTTTCCACGGACGAGCTCGTCGCTGGCGGTCCGCTACAAAGTCTCGTGATCAATCGCATGATGGTCGCGGGTGTGGTCGAAGCTCCGGGCGGTGCTCATTTCACCGAATGTCTTCCGGACTATGGGCGCGACGAGAGGTTTCAGCGCGAGTACGCGGCGAGCGCCAAGGACGACGAAGCCTGGGAGGCATTCCGTGCGAAGTACCTCGACATGAGCGAGGACGAGTACCGGAAGGCGGTGGCATCATGAGCGCCACGGAAGCCACGCGCGCCGATGTTTGTACCCTGGCGGTTGCGGACTGTTTTCGTGGTGATGGCGAGATCATGGTGAGCGCCATGGGAACCACGCCGAGCCTCGGCGCACGCCTCGCGAAACGGACGTTTGAGCCCGAGCTTCTGATGACCGACGGATTCAACCTGCTGCTCCGGCGCGCCCTTCCGCTCGGTGTCGAGCCGGGCGAAGACGACGTGGAGGGGTGGATGCCGTTTGGGGCCGTCTTCGACACGCTCTGGTGGGGGCGCCGCCACGTGATGATGGGCGCCTCTCAAATCGATCGGTTTGGCAACCAGAACATCGCTTGCATCGGGCCCTGGGAAAGCCCCAAAGCTCAGCTGCTCGGAGTGCGCGGCGCGCCGGGAAACACGATCAATCACGTGACCAGTTACTGGGTGCCGAATCACAATGCGCGGGCGCTCGTAGCCAAGGTCGACATGGTCAGCGGCGTGGGATACGACCGCGCTGCTGCCCTGGGGCGCGCAGGGGCTCGCTTCCACGAGATCCGGCGCGTGGTCACCAATCTCGGCGTTTTCGACTTCGACACTCCCGATCACCGCATGCGCCTGAGATCCCTGCACCCCGGTGTCGAGGTGCAGCAGGTCGTAGACAATACGGGATTCGAGCTCGTGATTGCGGAAACGCTGGACACGAGCCCGATACCGACCCCAGACATGATCGCGGTCTTGCGTCAGCTCGACCCAGAGGGCCATGCGCAGAAAGAAGTCGCTGTATGACCGACAAGAAAAGGACGACCAAAGCGCCGAGCCGCGAACGCCAATCATCCGCGCCAAAGACCAAGCGCGCGCCAAAGGTAGGCGCGAAACAGCGTGCGTCGGTCGCACCCGAGAGCAGGAGCACCACCAAAGCCGTGACGGTGATCAAGACGAAGCCTCGGAAGGCTTCCTCGAAGAAGCGCAGGTCGGTCGCCCCTGCACCCGACGCAGGGCTCAAGCGCAAGGCGCGCAAGAGCAAGCCACCCATTCGTCTGAGTAGCGCCGAGCAGCCGCCGCCCAAGCAAGCCACGAGGCCCAAGTCGGCACTCCACACCCGGATTTGCGAGATGTTCGGCATCGAGTATCCGATCATCCAGACGGGTATGGGCTGGGTTTCCGGCGCGAGCCTCACGTCGGCGACCAGTCAGGCAGGCGGCCTCGGCATTCTCGCCGCGGCCACGATGACGTTCCGAGAGCTGGAAGAGGCGATCGCGAAGGTCAGGAGCCGCACGGAGAAACCCTTTGGCGTGAACATGCGTGCCGATCAGTCGGACGTCATGAAGCGCGTCGAGCTCCTGATCCGTGAAAAGGTCAAGGTTGCGAGCTTTGCTCAAGCACCAGGGGAGCGCGTGATCAAGTCCCTCAAAGACGCCGGTGTGCTCACCATGCCTACGATCGGTGCGCGGCGTCATGCCGAGAAGGTGCAGGCCTGGGGCGTCGATGCCGTGATTGCCCAGGGGCAAGAAGGTGGAGGCCACACCGGCCAGATCCCAACCTCGATTCTCATTCCAGATGTTTCCGCGGCGGTAGACATTCCCGTCGTCGGTGCCGGCGGCTTTCGCGACGGTCGCGGCCTCGTCGCGGCTCTGGCACTCGGCGGCGAGGGCATAGCAATGGGGACACGATTCCTGCTGACGCAAGAAAGCCAGGTGCCCGATCACGTGAAACAGATCTACCTCGACACGAAGCCGAATGGCACCGTCGTGACCACTGCGGTCGACGGTCATCCGCAGCGCGTCATTCGAACCTTCCTGATCGACCAGCTCGAAAAGGCCAGCCCGCTCACGCGATTCCCCCGCGCTGCGTTCAACGCGCTGTCACTGATGAAGGTGACCGGAACTTCGCTCCCCGAGTTGCTCGAAGAGGGCATCGCCATGAAACAAAACCAGGAGCTCACCTGGGCGCAGCTCGCGATGGCGGCCAATGCACCCATGCTCACCAAGGCGTCCATGGTCGACGGGCGCACCGAAGCGGGCATCTTGCCGACGGGGCAGATCGCCGGAGTCATCGATGACATTCCCACCGTGGCCGAGCTCCTGCGACGCATCATGGCCGAGGCCCAGGAGACGCTCGAACGGCTCGGTGCCTGAGCAACTGCAATGGACCTCGACTTCACCAGCTCAGAAAATGCCTTCCGACAAGAGTGCCGGGCGTGGCTCGAAGCCCACGTGCCCCGTGAGCCTTTGCCCTCGGGCGACACGAAGGAGGGCTTCGCGCTTCATCTCGACTGGGAGCACGAGCTCTTCGATGCCGGTTGGGCTGCGGTTTCTTGGCCCAAGCAGTACGGCGGCCGCGAAGCAACACTCTTCGAATGGCTGATCTTCGAAGAGGAATACTATCGTGTCGGCGCTCCTAGCCGCGTGACACAGAACGGCATCTTCCTGCTCGCGCCCACCCTGTTCGAATTTGGAACCGAGGAACAGAAGGAACGCGTTCTCCGCCCAATGGCACGAGGCGACGTAGCTTGGGGGCAGGCCTGGTCAGAGCCGAACGCGGGAAGCGATCTCGCTTCGCTCAAGAGCACTGCGCGACGTGTCGACGGGGGATGGCGGCTCAGCGGCCAAAAGACATGGTCCACGCGGGCGGCGTTTTGCGATATGGCGTACGGCTTGTTCCGAACCGATCCCGAGCAAACGCGGCACCGTGGCTTGACCTATTTCATGTTTCCGCTGCGGGCCGAGGGCGTCACGGTTCGAGGGGTCGACCGCCTCGACGGCGACGAAGGTTTCGCCGAGATCTTTCTCGAGGACGTGTTCGTGCCCGATGCCGATGTCATCGGCGAAGTGAATCGGGGATGGGAGGTCGCCATGGCCACCACGAGCTCGGAGCGCGGCCTCAGTCTTCGCAGTCCCGGCCGCTTCATGGCCACGGCATCGCGCTTGATCGACCTCTACCACCGTCATCGAGATCGCTCGGACCCGGTCCTTCGCGATCAGGTGATTCAGGCTTGGATGGATGCAGAGGCTTATCGCTGGTTCACTTTTCAAACGGTTACGCGCACGGTGCAGGGTGAGTCGATCGGACCGGACTCGAGCATGAACAAGGTCTTCTGGTCGGAGATGGACGTGCGGACACATGAGACTGCGCTCGCGATCATCGGCGAGGCGCTCGAGCTCGATGAAGGGTCCGAGAGTGCCGTCGACGCGGGCCACTGGATGAAGGGCTTCCAATTCGCACTCGCGGGCCCAATCTACGCCGGGACGAACGAGGTTCAGCGCAACATCATCGCCGAGCGGGTGCTCGGCCTTCCGCGGAAATAGAGACATGCGTTTCGCTTTCACGGATGACCAGAAGATGCTCCGCGACACGGTGCGCGAGGTCTTGCAGCGTGAGTGTCCGCCCGAGGTAGTTCGAGCCGCCTGGGGCGGGCGCCTGGAGGGCGTGAACGCAGTGTGGAAAACACTGGCCGAGACGGGCGTCATCGGCATGACGGCTTCCGAAGAGCCCGGTGGCATGGCGATGAGCGAGCTCGACCTGGTGCTGCCGATGGAGGAGCTCGGCTACGCTGCGATGCCTGGCCCTTTGGTCGACACGGTAGCGGTTGGAATCCCGCTTCTCGAGGCGGCTGGCACCGACGCACAAAAGGAGCGCTGGCTGCGACCCGCCATCGCAGGCGAGGCCCGCATCGTCGTCTCCTTCGAAGATCAGCCGATCGTGGCCCACGCCGCATCGGCCGACGTCTTGATCGCCGAGCGAGGCAGGGTGGCGTATTGCATGCCGATGTCCGAGGTCTCCGTGAGCGCGGAAACATCGGTCGACCGCGCGCGGGAGCTTGGACGGGTGTCGTTCGAGGCGACCGCCCGGCACCAAATGCGCGAAGACGTGGATGCGCTGGCTCTTTTCTCACTCGGTCGCGAGCGCGCGACTCTCGGCACGGCAGCGCAGCTCGTCGGCCTCTCGCGCCGCATGCTCGACATGGCAGTGCAGTACGCGAAGGACCGTGAGCAATTCGGAAAGCCAATCGGCGCGCAGCAAGCGGTGAAACACCGTCTCGCCAACGCCCTCATCGAGCAGGAGTTCGCGCGCCCCATGGTCTACCGAGCCGGCTGGTCCATGGCGACCTCGGCGCGGGACGCGGAAATTCACGTTTCCCTGGCGAAGATCTATGCAGGCAGGGCTGCAAGATTCGTGGCGAAAGAAGCGCTGCAGGTCCATGGCGCCATTGGCTACACCATCGAATGCGACCTTCATATGTGGATGAAAAGGGCGTGGGCGCTTGCCGCAGCTCACGGGGACGCCGCCTACCATCGCGAGCGCGTCGGCCGGCACATCCTTTGAGCTCTCCGTGAGCTTCCGCAGTGGCGCCTTGCGGGCGACGACTGCTCCCCTTAGAAATACGAAATAGCGAGGTTCAGATGCCCGAAGCATACATCGTCGAAGCAGTTCGTTCGCCCGTCGGAAGAAAAAAGGGCGGGCTCAGCAAAGTTCACTCCGCCGACCTCGGCGCACATGCGATCAAGGGGCTGATCGAGCGGGCCGGCATCGATCCGGGCATCGTCGATGACGTCGTCTTCGGTTGCGTCGATTCCGTTGCAACCCAAGCCGGGGACATCGCGCGCACATGCTGGTTGGCTGCGGGCTATCCAGAGCACGTTCCCGGAGTCACCATCGACCGTCAGTGCGGCTCGTCCCAGCAGGCGGTCCACTTTGCTGCGCAGGCCGTCATGAGCGGCACGCAAGACGTGGTCGTAGCGGGTGGTGTTCAGAACATGAGCATGATCCCAATTGGCGCCTCCATGATCGCCGGCAAGGAGTTTGGCATACGCGATCCGTTCTCCGGTTCGGTGGGTTGGACGGAACGCTATGGCGACAAGCCGGTGAACCAGTTTTACGGGGCCGAAATGATCGCCAAAGATTGGGACCTTTCCCGCGAAGAGCTCGAGAGATTCGCTCTCGAGAGTCATCGGCGGGCGCTCCAGGCTCAGAAGGAAGGCCGTTTCGATCGCGAGATCGTCCCATTCGGCGACGTCACCGCGGACGAAGGCCCGCGTGCCGACACGACTCTCGAAAAAATGGCGGCCCTCCCGGTTCTCATGGAGGGTGGCCGCCTCACTGCGGCAGTGGCCAGCCAGATCTCCGATGGCTCCGCAGCGCTGCTCGTGGTCTCCGAAAAGGCGCTCAAGGAGCACAAGCTCACGCCGCGCGCCCGTATCCACCATTTGAGCGTTCGTGGCGAAGATCCAATCCGCATGCTCTCCGCGCCGATTCCCGCAACCAAGTATGCGATGAAGAAATCGGGCATGAGCCTCGACGAGATCGATCTCGTCGAGATCAACGAAGCGTTTGCGCCCGTGGTTTGCGCATGGGCCAAAGAGCTCGAGGTCGACCTCGTAAAGGTGAACGTGAACGGCGGCGCGATCGCGCTAGGCCATCCGCTTGGCGCAACGGGTGCCAAGCTCATGACGACGCTTCTCCACGAGCTGGAGCGCACCGGTGGGCGTTACGGCTTGCAGACCATGTGCGAAGGCGGCGGACAGGCGAACGTGACCATCATCGAGCGCCTTGGCTGAGTCCTTCATTGGGGACTGAGTCCGCCAGTAACCCCGCGGATCAGGGGCGGAAAGTGACATTCCGTACAGTACACGGCGACTTTGTCGACTTCGATTTCGATGCTCGGCATGATGAAAGCAGGGTCGCATGAGCTCTAAGCTTCCAAAGCACGGTTCGAATCCACCGCCTCCGGGCAGGAAGCATTCCGAGGTTCGGTCGGCGGTTCAGCCCGACGATCGGCGCCACACGGAACGCTGGGCGTCCGACGCTCGAATCGAGATCCTCGCGCCAATCCGTACCGAGGCATCGGCGATCGACGTCAGCGTGACGGGAATCCAGCTTTCTTTGCAGGGCTGGCTCTCGACGGGAACGCTCTGCGATCTGCGCATTACCACCCACACTGGCCGAGTGATCTTCAAGCGTGCTCGAGTGGTTTGGGCGAGGCGGGTCGGTGACGAATGCGTGGCCGGGCTCTACGTGGTCGGCTCGATCGTGCCGCCAGCCGCGACCGAATAGCCTGAAGCCGGCGACGTTCGTCCGAAAGCCTGGCCTTCGGGCCTGGGTTCTCCTCGCTTTTTGCGCCGTTCAGCCAAAGGCGGCTTGACGGATCGGTCCGCGCAAAATAGAACATGTTTCACTTGTGACAACGCTTTTTCGACCCGGAACCGTGAGGTGAACATGGCCAAGGTAGCCAACACAGCAGAGTATTTCGACACGCTTGCGAATCGTTTCCTTGCCGACGAGGCCAAGGGGGTGAACGCACAGATCCAGTACACCCTCAGCGGTGAAGGGGGTGGCGAGTGGACCATCACCATCGCGGATGGGCAGTTCAAGGGCGTCGCCACGGGCGGCGTCGAGAAGCCGACGCTCAACGTGATGATGGACGCCGCGAAGTTCGTCGAGATGGCCAATGGCGACCTCGACGGTCGGAAGGCCTTTCTCACCCGAAAGCTGAAGGTGAAGGGAAATATCGCCCTTGCGCAGAAGATGCAGAAGTTCTTTCCCCAAGGCTAGTCCCCTGAAGCACCTCGGAGTAAAGGCATGAATGAGATTCTTTCGGCTCCGTACGTGCTCGAATACTCGTACACGCGAAGCACCGGTCCGATAGTGGGCCGATTCTTGGAAAGCTTGCGGTATGAGCAACTCGAAGGCGTCAAGACAGTCGACGGTCGCGTGCTCTGCCCTCCGCTCGAATACGACGAGGAGGGTCAGCCCACGACGGGCGAGTTCGTTCCGTTGCGGCCGTCCGGCACGGTGAAGTCCTGGTCCTGGGTGCAAGAGCCTCGCACGGGGCATCCCCTCGATCGTCCGTTTGCCTGGGCTCTCATCCAAATCGACGGTGCGGACAACGCCATGGTTCATGTCGTCGATGGCGAGACGGCCAAGCGAATGCAGACGGGGATGCGCGTTCGCTTGCGCTGGGCCGGTGAAAAGAACGGCACGATACGCGACATCGAGTGCTTCGAGCCGATTTCTCCCATCTTGCCCAGTCCGGTCCACGTCGAATACAAGGTGAATCCCGGACGGCACTACAGCGCCTATCTCCGAGGGTTGCAACAGGGCAAGTTGATCGGCGGTCGCGATCCGCAACTCGGGAAAGTCTACGTGCCGCCCCGGGCCGCGGACCCGATGACCGGAGAACCGACGAGCGAGTACGTCGAAGTCGCCGATGAAGGTGTGCTGACCACGTTCACGATCATTCGCATCCCCTTCGAAGGTCAGAAGCTCAAACCGCCATATTGCTTCGGCGCGATCGTGCTCGATGGAGCCGACATGCCGATCTACCATTTGATCAGCGGTGTTCCACACGACGACATTCGGATGGGAATGCGTGTGAAGGCAAAGTGGAAGCCCCCCGAGGAATGGGAGCCTTCGCTCGAAAACATTTTGTACTTCGCACCCACCGGTGAGCCGGACGCTCCCTTCGAGAGCTACAAGGAGCATCTCTAGTGCGCGACGTTGCCATCGTTTCTTTCTCGCAGCTCCCATCGGTAAGATCGATCGATGCGGCCGACGAGCCCGAGCTCGTCCAGCCCGTCACGTCGGATGCGTTGCGACAGGTTGGTCTGACCCAAGACGACATTGGCTTCACTTGCTCGGGAAGTACCGACTACCTTCCAGGCCGGCCGTTCTCTTTCGTGGCCGCGGTGGATGGTCTCAAGGCCTGGCCGCCCATTCGTGAGTCTCACGTCGAGATGGATGGGGCCTTCGCGCTCTATGAAGCGTGGGTTCGCCTCCTCCATGGAGATATCGACACAGCGCTCGTGTTTTCCTTCGGCAAGAGCTCACTTGGCCCGGTGTCTCAGATCTTGAACTTGCAGAACGATCCCTACTACGTGCAGCCACTCGGACTCGACGCGATCAGCGCTGCGGCGCTTCAAGCGCAGGCGATGATCGATGCGGGAAAGGCCAGCGAGCGTGACTTCGCGGAAGTCGTCGCACGGAATCGCAAGAACGCAGTCGACAATCCAAACGCGCATATCAAGGGCGACTTCAGCGTCGACGCGATGCTCGAAGAGCCGTATCTCAGCTCGCCATTGCGCAAGAGCTTCTGCCCTCCGGCGTCGGATTCGGCTGCGGCGATCGTGCTCGCAGCGGGGGACGCGGCGAGGAAGCTGGTGAAGCGGCCGGCATGGATTCGCGGCATTGATCATAGGACCGAGCCGCATGGGCTCGGCCAGCGGGATCTAACGGTCTCGCCTTCCACGAAGCTCGCGGCCGAAAAGGCTGGTGTGGCAAAGGGCAGAGTCGACGTCGCCGAGCTTCACGCGCCATTCGCGCACCAGGAGATCATTCTGCGAGAGGCCATGGGTCTGACGGACGATGTGAGGGTCAACCCTTCCGGCGGTGCCTTGGCGGCCAACTCGCTCATGACCGCAGGACTGATTCGATTCGGCGAAGCCGCAACACGGATCCTCTCAGGAGATGCGGGGCGCGCCGTCGCACACACGACGAACGGCGTCTGCCTTCAGCACAACCTCGTCGCAGTGTTGGAGGCGAGCCATGGCTGAGCAGTGCGCGGTCATCGGAATCGGACAGACCAAGCATCGTGAGAGCCGCCGCGATCTGTCGATCCCAGGTCTCGTTCGAGATGCGGCTATCCGAGCGCTGCAAGACGCGGACATGACCTGGAAGGAGATCGACTCCATCGTCATCGGCACCGCTCCCGACATGTTCGAAGGCGTCATGATGCCCGAGCTCTGGCTTTCGGACGCCCTTGGCGCTTCGGGCAAGCCCATCTTCCGTGTGCATACCGCGGGCTCGGTCGGCGGTTCGACTGCGGTGGTTGCATCGCACCTCATTCAAGGCGGAGTGCACGAAAGAGTTCTCACGCTCGCGTTCGAGAAGCAGAGCGAAGCCAACGCGATGTGGGCGCTTTCGCCGGCGATCCCCTTTCAGCCTCAGCTCGTCGCGGGCGCGGGGGGCTATTTTGCACCGTTGATTCGCTCCTACATCCGTCGTTCGGACGCACATCCGGACACCGGGTGCATGGTCGCCGTGAAGGATCGCCAGCATGGCTTGCTCAACCCGAACGCCCACCTGCACCTCGATCAGACCCTGGAGCAAGTGAAGGCTTCCCCGATGCTTTGGGATCCGATCCGCTATTCCGAGACCTGCCCATCGTCCGACGGCGCCGTCGCCATGGTGCTCGTCAACGAGAAGAATGCCCGTCGCGTGAAGAACCCAGCTTGGGTGAAGGGAACTTCGGTTCGGACTGAGCGGACGTTCTTTGCTGGCCGGGACCAAGTGAACCCTGCTGCGGGGAGGCTGTGCGCCAAGGACGTCTACGACGAAGCGGGGATCCGCAATCCGCTCAAAGAGATCGACTGCGCCGAAGTGTATGTCCCGTTTTCGTGGTTCGAGCCGATGTGGCTCGAGAATCTGGGCTTCGCCGAAGAAGGCGAGGGCTGGCGGATGACGATGGACGGAAAGACGCGGTTGGGCGCAGAGATGCCATGGAACATGTCGGGCGGCGTCATGTGTACCAATCCCATTGGCGCCAGTGGCATGCTGCGGTTTGCAGAAGCAGCCCGGCAAGTGCGTGGGACTGCCGAGCGACACCAGGTCGACGGCGCCAAGGTTGCCCTAGGGCACGCCTATGGAGGCGGCTCGCAGTTCTTCGCGATGTGGATCGTCAGCTCGGAGCGCTAGCAGGAGAGACTACGTGGAATACAATCTTGCAGATCTGTACGAGGCTATCGCGGATGCGGTTCCGGACAACATCGCCTTGGCTTCCGGCGACGTCCACCGCACGTATGCGGAGCTCGACAAGCGAGCCAACCGGCTCGCCCACTACTTCCAGTCCCGAGGCATCGGTCCGGGCGATCACGTAGGCCTCCACCTCTTCAATGGGCACGAGTTCGTCGAAGCGATTCTCGCGCTCTTCAAGATCCGCGCCGTGGGCATCAACATGAACTACAGGTTCGTAGCGCCTGAAGTTCGATACATGATTGAGAACGCGGATCTCGTGGGCATAGTCACTCAACGCCGGTTCCTTCCGATCATCGACGAGGCGATGGAAGGTCTCGAGCCGCTCAAGTCGCTCGTCGTGATCGAAGACGGCTCGGATGCTGTGGCCGCCGAGGAGTCAATCGAGTACGAAACCGCGCTGGCGCGAGGCTCGGAGGCGCGCGACTTCGGTCCGCGGTCCGGCGAAGACCTCTACATCATCTATACCGGCGGCACGACGGGGATGCCCAAGGGTGTGATGTGGCGGCACGAGGACCTCTTCTTCGCAGGCCTTCAAGGCGGGTCACCAGGCGGGGACCCGGTCGAGTCTCCCGAGCAGTTGATCGAGCAGGCCAAAGAGGGTTGGTACACGGTCACCATGCTTCCCTGCGCTCCGTTCATTCACGGTGCCGCACAGTGGACCCAGTGGATTTGCCATACGACCGGCGGGAAGCTCGTGCTCCAGGCGGGTCCGAGCTTCGACGCGAAGCGCATTCTGTCTCTGGTCGCCGAGGAAGAGGTTTCGACCATCTCGCTCGTGGGAGATGCGATGGCGATACCCTTGGTGGACGAGCTACGGACTGGCAACTACGACATGTCGAACTTGGCGGTGATCGCCTCTGCTGGCGCAATCCTTTCCAGGAGCGTGCAAGACGAAATCGAGGCGCTTCTTCCGGACGTCATGGTGATAAACAGCTTCGGCACGAGTGAGTCGGGTGACCTCGGTCGCGCCGCCGGCGACGAAGATAGCCACGAAGGACGTCCATCCTTCTACATGGGCGACGAAGTCACTGTGATCGACGAGAGCGGGAACCAGATCGAGCCCGGCTCAGGGCAGATCGGCATGGTCGCTCGATCGGGCCGCTTGCCACTCGGGTACTACAAAGATCCTGAAAAGACCGCTGAACGCTTCAAGGAGTTCAATGGACGGCGTTGGGTCGTGCCCGGCGACTTCGCGACCATCGAACCCGATGGCCGCATCACTTTCCTCGGCCGCGGAAGCAAGTGCATCAACACAGGCGGCGAAAAAGTGTTCCCGGAAGAGGTGGAAGAGGCCTTGAAGGCGCATGCCGAGATCATCGACGCGCTCGTGGTTGCCGTTCCAGACCCGCGCTTCGGCTCGAAGGTCGCAGCGGTCTTCAGCACGCGTGGAAACAAGCAGCTTTCGCTCGACGAAGTCCAGCAGCATTGCCGCAAGCACATCGCGGGCTACAAGGTTCCGCGGCAGATTTCGATCACCGAAACGGTTTCCCGCATGCCGAGCGGCAAGCCAGACTACCCCTGGGCTGAGGAGATCGCTCGTAATCAGGCAAGCGCCGAAGGATGAGCTCGCACTACTCAGGAACGAGAAGACCCATGTCGACTACAGAAGAAAACGAAGAGGAGCTCTTCCCTGGCTACCCACGTGGTTGGTTCGTCGTCGGAGTTTCGAACGAGCTGGCGGTCGGCGACGTCAAACCGATCAAGTACTTCGGGCGCGAGATGGTCTTGTATCGCGGTGAGAGCGGTGCGGCGATCGTGCACGACGCGTTTTGTCCACATCTGGGCGCACACCTCGGGCATGGGGGCAAGGTGGTCGGAGAATCGATCCAATGTCCGTTCCATGCGTGGCGGTTCGACGAGACCGGCAAGTGCATCGACGTGCCCTATGCAAAGCGAATCCCACCACGTGCATGCGTGAAGAACAATCCCGTGCAGGAGCACAACGGATTAATCTTCATGTGGAATGCGCATCTCGAAGGCGAGGAGCCCAGATGGGAGATCCCGGATCTGCCCGAGTACGGCAGCCAGGGTTGGACCGACTGGGGATCGGCGCTCATCGACATCAAGACCCACCCCAAGGAAATCGTCGAGAATCTCGCCGACAAGGGCCACTTCGGTCCCGTTCACGGGACCTGGGCGAACGAGTTTGGCAACGAGTTCAAGGACCATATCGGCATTCAGCGCGTGAAAGGCGTTGCCTACCCACGTGGAGGCGGCGAGGATCACTTCGAGCTTCAGTCCACGTACTACGGCCCTGGCTACATGCTGACCAGGATGCAAAGCGTGTTGCCCAACATCATGCTGCTTTGCCATACGCCGGTAGACAAGAACCGCGTTCACGTTCGAATCGGTGCGATGATCGACATTTCAAACGTGAAAGAGGGCAAGGAAGAGTTTCAAGAGGGCTACCGCCAAAACATCATCGTCGGTTTCAAGGAAGATATCGCGATTTGGGAGAATAAAAAGTATCGAACGCGACCGATTCTCTGCGATGGTGATGGAGATGTTGGAGCTTTGCGCCGCTGGTACCAGAAGTTCTACATGCCGCAAGAGAAGGTTGGATACTAGTCATGGATGATCGAGCCAAACGGATCGTCGAAACCGCCGTCGAGCTCGCGGAGCGCGATGGATACCAGGCGGTTCGGCTGCGAGACGTCGCGGCAAGTGCACAGGTCGCGCTCGGCACGGTCTACAAGCGATTCGCGAGCAAAGAGGAAATCCTCATCGCGGCGCTCGAGCAGGAAAGCGAGAAGCTGGTCGCGAAGATCGGAAAGAAGCCGGTTCCTGGCGACGGCCCGCGAGAACGGGTCGCTTTCGTCTTCTCTTCGTTGACGAAGGGGCTCTTGCGCCGACCAAACCTCGCCAAAGCTCTGGTGCGATCGCTGGCCTCGGGTGACCCAAACATCACCGAGCGTGTCGCCAGCTTCCATGCGCTCATCACCGCCATGGTCATGGCGGCCATTCGTGGTGAAGCCGCGGCGGATCAAGGCGAGTGGGGTGGCGACATCGACGCACGAGAGCGAACCATCGCGTCGATTCTGCAAAACGTTTGGTTTGCATCGTTCGTAGGTTGGGCCGGCGGCTTGCACGAGGCTTCACAGCTGCTCGAGGACATCGACAGGACGAGCGAGCTCCTGTTGCCAGAGTAGGCAGGGACGCATCGAGGCTGCGCGGCGATTCAGGTGGGTGCTTCCTTGCCCGAGGGGTTGTGAGGAGGTACTCGCTCAGGAGCTGCGGGACCTCGACATCGAGGTAACCGACCTGCGGCCTACGGCGGTGCATGCGCGCGGTACCATTCGCGACGGTTATCGAATGTGTCTCTGGTCGCGGGTGGCGTCGCGAGTCTTGCTTCCGCTCGTAGAGGTCGATGCGGAGGACGACACGGGGCTTTACGACGCGCTCATCCAAGTCTCGTGGTGGGAGCACTTCGAAGCGTCACGGACGTTCGCGATCGGGAGCTCTCAGTCGTCAAAAAGCTCGCGACCCGCGCACTATTGGGTGCAGCGCGCAAAGGACGCGATCGTCGACGGGTTTCGCAATCACGCGGGCACGCGTCCCAGCATCGACAAGAAAGACCCCGACATCCGTTTTCACCTTCACATCGGTGAAGGACACCACGAGCTTTCCCTCGATTTCTCCGGTGATGGATTGCACCGGCGCGGCTATCGTCGCTCCGGCGGGAAGGCTCCGCTCAAAGAGAATCTCGCTGCTGCGATCCTGTATCTTGCCGCTTGGCCTCGAGCCGCGCGGCAGGGCCTCGCGCTGATGGATCCGACCTGTGGTTCGGGGACGTTCTTGGTCGAAGGCGCGCTCATGGCGACGAATTGCGCACCCGGGCTCCTCCGAGAGCACTTCGGTTTCGAGAACTGGTTGAAACACGACGCTGCGGCCTACGAAGCAGAGCGAGCTGGCGCACGCGCCGCACGCAAGGCGGACTGTCCGGCCCGAATCTACGGCTGTGATGCGTCACAGAAGGCTCTAGCCTCGGTTCGCGAGAACTTGGCTGCCGCAGGCGTCGATCAGCATGTTTCGCTTGCCGTCCAAGAGCTTTCCACGCTCGAGAAACCGGCTGACGTCGGCATTCTCGTCTGCAACCCTCCCTATGGCCATCGCCTGGGCGATGAAGGCACGCTGTTCCTTTTCTATCAAGCGCTGGGGGATACGCTGAAGCGCGCTTTCGACGGGTGGACCGCCTACGTCTTTGCGGCGCACGGTGGCAATCTGAAGCACCTCGGGCTCCGACCCGTCCGCCGTCACGTGCTCTACAACGGCGCCATCGAATGCCGGCTCGTGGAGATTCCGGTTCGCGGAGTGACGGGCGACGACCAGTCCAGGGCCCCGGCATGGCGAAAACCGAGCGAGAGCGCTCAGATGTTCGTCAACCGAATCAAGAAGAACAAGAAGAAGTGGGGGCGCTGGGCGAAGCGAAACGACGTGGAGTGTTACCGTATCTATGATGGTGACATTCCCGAGTACCACGTTGCAGTGGATCTCTATCAGTCGAAGGCCATCGTTCACGTATTTCAGAAGGAGCGGGACGCCGATGATGACCGCGCCAAACAGCGGGTCCAAGACGTCTTGTTGACGCTTCCCGAAGCGCTTGGGATCGATCCCAGTGATCTGGTCGTGAAAGTCCGCCGGAAGCATGATCAGGGCGATCAGTACGCGCGCATCGCAGAGCAAGACAGCGACATCATCGTCAGCGAAGGACCACTCCGTTTCGTCGTCAATCTAGACGACCGCATCGACACTGGCCTTTTCTTGGACCATCGCGCGGTCCGCGCCTACGCATTCGAGCGTTGCAGGGGCCAACGAATGCTCAATCTCTTCGCGTACACATGTTCGGTCAGCGTTGCGGCCGCGGTGGGTGGTGCGAAGCAAACCACGAGTGTGGACCTATCGAACACGTATCTCGACTGGGGCAAGCGGAACTACGAAGCCAACGGGCTGGATCCAGCTAAGCACCGCTTCATCCGCGATGATGCCACGCGCTGGATGGCCAGAGACCGCAACAGCTACGACTGGATCTTCATCAATCCTCCGACTTTCTCGCGATCCAAGATGAGCAAGGCGGATTTCAACATTCACAAGGATCACGGGAGCTTGATCGACCATGCGATGCGGTCGCTCGACAAGAACGGTGAGCTCCTATTCACGACGCACGCCAGGGAGTTCGACTTGGCCGAGTCCATTCAGAAGCGATTTCGAGTCGAGGACGCAACCCAACGTTTCGTGCCTCCCGACTTCATCCGCTACCCGTTCCAGGCCTTCATCCTCCGCAAATGAGGGAGGACGGCGCGGGTCGTTCCCGATCTGGGGGATGCCGAGAGCTCAGCGATCCAACTGGAACACGCGCATGGCGTTCTCGCTCAGGAACTTGGGCCAGACGTGCGCCTTGAAGGGCACGTTCCGCATGTCCGTGAAGATTCGTTCCAGCGAAAGGCCCATCGGGAAGTACCCCGCGTACATGATCTTGTCGGCTCCCCGTGTGTTCGCATAGTCGATGATCGCCTTGGGGTAGTGCTTTGGAGCAAAAGCGCTCGTGCTGTAATAGAGATTCGGATACTTGAGCATGAGCTTCACGGCGAGGTCGACCCAGGGCTCTCCTCCGTGGCGCATCACGAACTTGAGCTCCGGGAAGAACCAGCAGACCTCGTCGATGTGCTCGACCTTCTGCGGCTCCATCGGAATCCTGGGACCCGGGACGCCGACACAGATGCAAATCGGGATGTCCAGGTCGACGCAGGCCGCGTAAATCGGGTAGTACTTCTTGTCGTTCAGTGGGACCTGTGGGCAGAGCCCGGAGGGGAAGCCCGTCACGGCCTTGAGGCCGTGCTCCTTGTGGAGCCTCCGAATCGTCCGGACCTCCTCCATTCCGTTGTTCGGGTTCGCCCCGTAGGACGGGAAGAAACGGGTAGGGTGCTTCTTGCAAGCCTCGAGATTCGTCGAGTTTGGCCCCGAAATGCCCAGCATCGCTCGCTCGATGCCCCACGTGTCCATCTCGCCGATCGCGTACTGGACAAAGTCCTTCTGATCGCCGACTTCGGGGATGTCCTTGAACATGTACTGGGCCGGCATCTTGAACTGGTTCCGGCTCTCTTCGTCGAGCAGCAAGGGCTTGATGAACTCGTACCAGGCGGATGGGTCTCCGTCGGGGATGTTCATCATCAGATCGATGGCTTTGAGGCCAGTCGGCATCGGCATGAAATTGCGTCCTTTCCGGGTCCCAGTCTGGGCTCTATGTTGGCATACGCCCGCTGGACATGTCTCGGCCCGTGGGCTAGAACACGTTCTACTTTATGGCCTGAGGTGGCCCATCTGTAAAGCCGGGACGAGATGACCCATCAAGAATCGGAGGCTGCAAGCCGACCGAGCCTGGAGATGCCCAATGGACGGAGATCAGAGCCCGATGCCGACACGTGAAGACTTGATTCAGCGAGCCCGCGCTCTCGCACCGACGTTGCAGGAGCGTTCGAAGAAGGCAGCGGAGCTGAGAAGACTTCCCGACGAGACCATTGAAGACTTTCATCGGCTCGGATTCTTCAAGGTCGTGCAGCCCAAGCGCTACGGCGGCTATGAGATGGATCCTTCGATCATCTTCGACCTGCAACTCGAGCTCGGACGCGGCTGTGCATCGAGCGCCTGGGTCTACGGCGTCTTGAACGTTCACAGCTGGCAGCTCGCGCTTTTCGCGCCGGAGGCGCAGGACGAGGTCTGGGCCGAGAACCCGAGAACCCTCATTTCCTCCTCCTACATGCCGGTCGCCAAGACTGAATGGGTCGATGGCGGGGTCAAGCTCAGCGGCCGTTGGTCGTTTTCGAGCGGTTGCGATGCTTGCGACTGGGTCTTTCTCGGAGGCTTCGTGCCAAGCGAAGAGGGCCAGCCGCCGGACATGCGCACGTTCCTCGTTCCGAGCTCGGACTATGAAATCATCGACAACTGGCACGTCTCTGGGCTTCGCGGTTCGGGCAGCAAGGACGTGGTCGTAGACGGGGCGTTCGTTCCAGATCACCGAATGCACAAGTTCTCCGACGGATTCCGCCAGCAGAGCCCAGGGAACGAGATCAACCCGTCGCCCGTCTACAAGTATCCGTTCGGTCAAATCCACGTTCGTTCGGTCTCGACCCCGGCGGTTGGAGCGGCGTTCGGAGCCCTCGACGCGTACATCGACTTCATGAAGTCCAAGGTTTCGCAGGCGACTGGTGGCAAAGCGAAGGACTCGTTCACCAACAGCGTCGTCGCGGCTGAAGCAACAGCCGTGCTCGATCGCGAGGTCTTGACCCTCCGACGCAATTTCGAAGAGATGTCGTCCTATCTGCAACGAGGTGAGAAGATCCCGCTCGACCGGCGCGTTCACTTCCGAAACGACTCAGCGCGCGCGGTCCGCGTTTCCGCTGAAGTCGTACAACAACTCTTCATCGCATGTGGGGCTCGCGCTGCATTCGTGGACCATCCGATCAACCGTCACTTCCAGGACGTTCACACGATTCGACTTCACCATGCAAACGGACCGGATACCCCAGCGGCGAACATGGGCGGGGTGCTCTTCGGGCAGAAGAACACCGATTTCTTCATCTAGGTATGGAGGATGCGGCGCGGCGAAAGAAGATCGAGGAGCTTGGCGACGAGCTCTATGCTGCGCTGCGCGCCCGCAGAACGCTGAGCCCCCTCACCGAGCGTTGGCCCGAGATCACGATAGAAGACGCGTATCACGTCTCCTTGCGCATGGTGCAGCGCCGTCTCGAAGATGACGGAGAAAAGATCATCGGAAAGAAGATCGGTGTGACGAGTCGTGCGGTGCAGGAGATGCTCGGTGTATTCCAACCCGACTTTGGATATCTCACCGACAAGATGCTGTATCCGAACGGCGGACCGATGCCGATAAGCCAGCAATTGATCCAACCGCGCGCGGAAGGAGAGATCGCTTTCAAGCTCAAGAGGAATCTCGAGGGTCCGGGCGTAAGCAATCAGGACGTCCTAGACGCGACCGAGTACGTGATGGCCTGCTTCGAGGTCGTGGACAGTCGCGTCCACGGCTGGCGGGTCAAGATCCAAGACACGGTCGCCGACAACGCGAGCTGCGGATTGTTCGTTCTCGGTGATGAGCACGCCGATCCGCGGACGCTCGACTTCCCGAGCCTGAGGATGCGCGTCTTCAAGAACGGTGAGCTCCTCAGTGAGGGGCTGGGATCCGCGGCGCTCGAGTCTCCCCTCAACTGCGTGAGTTGGCTCGCCAACACCTTATCGGAGTTCGACATCGGTCTAAACGCTGGTGACGTGGTTCTATCTGGCTCCCTGGTGCCGCTCGAACCCGTCGTCGCAGGGGACGAGATGCGTCTCGAGGTGGAAGGAATCGGAACCGCTTCGGTGCGATTTACATAGGATTGGGACGAGTAGATGACGAAAGTGAAGGCAGCGATCATCGGTTCTGGGAACATCGGCACCGATCTGCTCTACAAGGCACTTCGAAGCGAGATCATCGAACCGGTGTGGATGGTTGGCATCGACCCCGAGTCCGAAGGCCTCAAGCGAGCCAAGGAGCTCGGTCTGAAGACGACGCACCAAGGCGTCGATGGACTGGAACCGCACATCGTCGATGACAAGGTGCAGATCTGCTGGGACGCGACCAGCGCGTACGTACACAAGTCGAACAACGAACGCGTCAAGAAGTATGGCGTCAAGATGGTCGATCTCACGCCCGCCGCGATCGGCCCCTTCTGTGTGCCTCCGGTGAATCTTCGGGAGATGGTTGGACGCGGCGAGCAGAACGTGAACATGGTGACTTGCGGTGGCCAAGCCACGATTCCCATGGTGGCAGCCGTCAGCAGGGTTCAGCCGGTCGAATACGGCGAGATCATCGCGACGGTTTCTTCCAGATCGGCGGGACCGGGAACACGCAAGAACATCGACGAGTTCACCCGCACGACTGCGAAGGGCGTCGAGGTCGTCGGAGGCGCGAAGCGTGGCAAGGCGATCATCATCATCAACCCAGCTGATCCGCCCCTCATCATGCGGGACACCATTCACTGCCTCACCAAGGACGCTCCGCGACAGGCAGAGATCCTCGAATCGGCCAAGCAAATGATCGCCGAGGTTCAGAAGTACGTGCCGGGTTACACGCTCAAGAACGGCCCGGTATTCGACGGGAATCGCGTCTCCTTCTTCATGGAGGTCGAGGGCCTTGGCGACTTTCTACCGAAGTACGCCGGCAACCTCGACATCATGACGGCTGCGGGTCTGCGTACGGCCGAGCTGATCGCCGAAGAAATCCAGCGGGCGGAGGCAGCATGAATCTCGAAGGCAAGACGATAACGCTTCACGACATGAGCTTGCGCGACGGCATGCATCCGCAGCGCCATCAGCTCACGACTGACCAAATGGTCGAGGTCGCGACGGCGCTGGACGAAGCCGGAGTGCCGCTCATCGAGGTGACGCACGGCGACGGACTCGGTGGCGCGTCTGTCAACTACGGCTTCCCGGCGGCGACGGACGAAGAGTACCTTCGCGCGGTCGTGCCGCGGATGAAGAACGCGAAGATTTCCGCTCTCTTGCTTCCCGGAATCGGCACGGTCGACCACCTGCGAATGGCCTACGATTGCGGGGTACACACGATTCGGGTTGCGACGCATTGCACCGAAGCCGATGTCTCGGAGCAGCATATCGTTCTTGGTGCCAAGATGGAGATGGATACCGTGGGCTTCCTGATGATGGCCCACATGATTTCGCCGGAGGCACTACTCGAGCAGGCGAAGCTGATGCAAGGCTATGGGGCCAACTGCCTCTACATCACGGACTCGGCCGGTTACATGCTTCCCGATCACGTGACCGCCCGGGTAGGGCTTCTCCGCGAGAAGCTCGACCCAGCCGTGGAGATTGGTTTCCACGGGCACCACAACATGCACATGGGCATCGCGAATTCGCTCGCTGCCATCGAAGCGGGTGCGGCCCGAATCGATGGCTCGGTCGCGGGCATGGGAGCAGGGGCGGGCAACACCCCGCTCGAAGTGTTTGTGGCAGTGCTCCATCGCATGGGCGTCGAAACTGGAATCGACATGTGGAAGCTGATGGACGTGGCGGAGGACATCGTCTACCCACTGATGACGCACAAGGTCCGCGCGGATCGCGATTCGCTGACGCTCGGCTACGCCGGCGTCTACTCGTCATTCCTCCTTCACGCGAAGCGCGCCGCGGAGAAGTACGGCCTCAAGTCGACCGACATCCTCGTCGAGCTCGGACGGATGAAGACCGTCGGTGGACAAGAGGACATGATCGAAGATGTCGCCCTCGATATGAAGAAAGCCGGTGCGGCGGAGTGATCGCGTGAGTGATCTGGACGACTTCCGCGCATCCGCGCAGGACTGGATTCGAAAGAATGCGCCCAAATCGCTCTGGGGCACGAGCGGCAGCGGTCCGTTTGAAGGCTACTGGGGCGGGTCCAAGTGCGAGGAGACCGATTCCGACGTCTTGCGTTGGCGCGATGTGTCCATCGAGAAGGGCTGGACCGCCCCTTCTTGGCCGAAGGAATACGGCGGAGGGGGTCTCACCCGTGAGCAGGAGAACATCATTCACGCCGAGATGAAGGCGATCGGCGTTCCGCGGCCCATCGCAGGCCAGGGCCTCGCCATGTTCGGTCCAGTCCTGCTCCAATATGGAAACGACGCTCAGAAGGCTCAGCACTTACCCGGAATCGCTCATGGCGAGATTCGCTGGTGTCAGGGGTACTCCGAACCCAACGCAGGTTCGGATTTGGCGAATCTCCAGCTCAAAGCAGAACACGACGGCGATGAGCTCGTATTGAACGGACAGAAGATCTGGACGTCGCATGCGAACCTGAGCGACTGGATCTACTGCCTCGCCCGCACCGATCCACGCGCCCCCAAGAAGCAAATGGGTATATCGGTGATCCTGGCCGACCTCCAGACGCCTGGAATCACGGTGCGGCGCATCGATCTGATCAGCGGGTACTCGCCGTTCTGCGAAACGTTCTTCGACAACGCCCGTGTTCCGCTGGGAAATCTCGTGGGCACCGAGAACGAAGGCTGGACCATCGCCAAGGCGATTCTCGGACACGAGCGCTCTTCGATCGGCCGGTCGATCGCCCGACAACCGGGGTCGGCTCAGCGCGAGGTCGTCACCCGGGCCCGAAAGCACCTCGGCGTCGATGAGGGACCCATTCCGGACCCATTGCTGCGCGACGAGCTGGCGTCTCTCGGAATGCTCGAAGAGGCGTTTCACCTCACTCTGGCGCGCATTCAGCAAAGCGCGGAAAGCGGGGCTCCTGGGCCAGAGGGGTCAATCACCAAGATCGTCGGGACCGAGCTCAAACAGCTGCGATTCGAGCTCGGCATGAAAGTGGCCGGGACCCAAGGGCTCGGCTGGGAAGGGCCGGGGTTCGACGAGGAGGATCTCCAGTACACCCGCGACTGGTTGCGTTCGCGCGCGAGCACCATCGAAGGCGGTTCCTCCGAGATTCAGAAGAACATCGTCGCAAAGCGCGTCCTCGGCCTGCCGGAGGGAAAGAAGTGAGCGAGTCGAGGGCGCCGTCCCTTCTTCTCAACGACGAGCAGAAGATGCTCTCGCGGACCGCGCACGAGTTCGTTCGAGACCGCGCGCCGGCAGCACGACTCCGAGCGTTCCGCGATTCGAAAGACGTGGTTGGATTCTCACAGGAACTTTGGGCCGAGATGGCCGAGCTAGGCTGGCTTGGGCTTCAGATACCGGAACAATACGAAGGGTTGGGGCTGGGGTTCTTCGATCTCTGCGTCGTTCTCGAGCAGGCCGGGCGTGAGCTCATGCCGGAGCCGTTCGTTTCCACTCTGTTGCTTGGCACGCAGGCTCTCTTGCTCGGCGGTAGCTCTGCTCAAAAGAAGGCGTTCTTGCCGGGTATTGCCGCGGGCGAGAAGATCGTTTCGCTCGCATACGAAGAGCGATACTCGAACTCACATCCAGAGAGGCTCGAATCGGTGGCCCGGCAGATTGGAGACCGCTTCGAGCTGAACGGAGAGAAGGTTCAGGTTCTGGATGCCCACGTTGCGGACGCGATCATCGTATCGGCGGCGACCGGTACCTCAGCCGAATCGACTCGGGCGACCCTTTTCTTGATCGACCCCAGTCAAGACGGTGTGAGCATCACCCGTCAGTACCGAATCGACGGGCAGAATGCAGCGATCGTGCGGCTGGAAGGCGTGCAGGTAGACAGGGGCGCAGTCGTCGGTGAAGTCGATGCTGGGGGGGCGTTGATCGAGCGCATTCTCGATCGTGCAAGGGTCGGCCTCGCTGCGCAGATGTTGGGTGGCTCGGAGCAGGCATTCGCTGACACCGTCGAGTATCTCAAGGAGCGGGAGCAGTTTGGCGTTCCGATCGGATCGTTCCAGGCTCTTCAGCACCGCGCGGTGTCGGTCTACACGGAGCTAGCGTTGACGCGGTCGGTGGTTCTGGCAGCTGCGCGCGCCATCGACGAATCTCCCGAACAGGTTCCGAAGCTTGCCTCCCTCGCAAAGGCCAACGCATCGGAAACCTTCATTCACGCAGCCAAGGAAGCGATTCAAATGCACGGCGGCATCGGCGTGACCGACGAGCACGACATCGGCTTCTACATGAAGCGCGCGCAAGCGACGTACATGACTTTCGGCAAGCCCTCTCAGCACCGGCGGCGTTGGGCGGAGCTTCACGGTTACTAGTGAGCATCAAGGAAGAGCGAGAAAGACTATGAAAAGGTTCGAAGGAAAGAACGTAGTGATTACGGGCGCTGCCGCGGGTATCGGCCAGGCCACCGCGCAGCGCATCGCCGAGGAGGGTGGCAACGTCGCTCTCATCGACATCAACGCCGAAGGGCTCGCCGCGACGAAACGCATCGTCGAAGGTCTCGGAGTCAAAGCCTGGGTCTATGAGTGCAACGTCACCGATGGCGCCCGCGTCAAAGAAGTGATCGACCAAGCCGCGAAGGACATGGGAGGGTTCGACACGCTCTGTCACTGCGCCGGCATCCTCCGAACGTATCACACGCACGAGATGACTTTCGAGCAGTGGCACCAGATCATCGACATCAATCTCAACGGTACGTTCTACGTGAACCAAGCAGCACTACCGCACCTCCTGAAGAATCGCTTCAGCGCGCTGGTCAACTGCTCGTCGACTTCCGCCCTCGGAAGCCACCCTTGGATGAGCGCCTACGCGGCGTCGAAAGGCGGCATCCTTTCGATGACTCGGGCGCTCTATCAGGAGTACGTGAAGCAGGGCCTCAGAGCGAACTGCGTCATCCCCGGAGGCATCGCGACCTCGCTTCATGGCGACTTCAAGGCGCCCGAAGGCGCGGACATGGAGCTGCTCAAGGGGGCCATGCCGTTCGTGGGCTTCGCGAAGCCCAAACATGCGGCTTCAGTCATCGCTTTCCTCGCATCAGACGATGCACGGTACATCAACGGCACCGAAATACGCGCCGACGGCGGCGCGCTTTCCTAGTGGATCAGCGACGGCCACGCGGCGGTCAGGACCTGTCCTTCGACAGGGCCTGCACGCGTGCGATTACGGCGGCGTCGACTTTGTGTAGAGCGCCAGCGTCATACGGTGGCTGCGGATCATACTCGATCATGAGTTGAAGGGCCTTTGCGGTCGTTTCATCCGTGAGCTGCGCGGCGAGACGCAATGCCATGTCGATTCCGCTCGAGACTCCCGCCGCAGTGATGATCTTGCCTTCCTGGACGACGCGATCTTCTGATGGCATCGCGCCGTACTTCATGAGCAAGGCCCGGGCGGAGAAGTGCGTCGTGGCGCGCAAGCCGTTCAAGAGGCCTGCGGCGGCGAGAAGGAGCGAGCCCGTGCAGACCGAGGTCGTGAATCGACTCGTCTCGTGTGCGCCGCGGATCCATTTGAGAATCGCGTCGTCGTGCACGAGGGCTCGCGTCCCGATGCCCCCGGGGACGAGGATGACGTCAGGGCTCGGGACTTCGTCGAAGAGCTTGTCGACCGTGAGCCCCAAGAACCCATTGTCCGTTCGCACCTCACCCCGTCGGTGGCCGACGAAATGGACCACCGAGCTCGGAAGTCGCTGAAGCACTTCGTACGGACCGACTGCGTCCAACGCAGTCACCCCTTCGAAAAGCGCTACGGCAATCTCCATGGATTCGCTAGCCCAGTTGGCCTCGGACGAAGGGGAGGTAGGTGGGATGCCAGAAGCGCCCCCGGACGAAAGCCTCCAGGTCCTCAGGAATGTTTTCCCTGCGGGCAACGCCGTCGACCATTGCCTGTTTGACGACGGCGATCGTGACTCGAACCGACGTCTCTTGTAGATCGCTGACGGGCGGGTAGATGAGCCCGCCTTCGACATACTTCTCGATGGTGTATTCCGCCAAGGCCTGCGAGGCTGCCATCACCATCCCGTCAGTGATGGATTTTGCATCGCTCAGGATCGCGCCAAAGCCAAGACCTGGGAAAATGAACGCGTTGTTCCCTTGGCCGATGGGATGCGTCACACCGCCCATCATGACGGGCTCGAATGGGCTACCGGTCGCGACGATTGCCTGTCCGTCGGTCCAGCGAAAGATGTCGACCGGGATCGCTTCTGCCGAGCTCGTGGGATTCGACAGCGGGAAGATGATCGGCCACTTGTGGTTGTCTGCCATCGCGCGCACGACTGGTTCGTCGAAAGCGCCAGGCCTGCCCGAAAGACCGAGTAGCACCGTGGCCTTGGCGTTGCGAATGGTATCGACCAAATCGGGGTAGTCTCCCTCGAAATCCCAACCCCGAATGGAGGCACGGTCCTGTGCGAAGTCTTGCTTGTACTCTTCCATCTCGCGGTCGGTGAGTAGAAGGCCTTGCGAGTCGAGCACAAACACGCGTTTTTTCGCTTCCGCGGGACTCAGGCCCGCCCGAAGGAGTCCCTGTCGCACTGCCCAGGCCACTCCGACACCACCGGCGCCTGCTCCGTGGATCACGAAGACTTCGTCTTTCAGGCTTTCGTTTCTGAGGTGGCAGGCAGCCAAGATGCCCGCCAAAGCGACCGCGCCCGTGCCTTGGATGTCGTCGTTGAACGAGGGACCGCGATTGCGGTAGCGTTCGAGGACGGTGAAGGCCGCCGTCTTCGACAGGTCTTCCCACTGAATCACCGCATCCGGCCATCGCGACCAGACTGCGTCCACGAACCGGTCTAGGAACTTGTAGTAGTCATCGCCACGAAGTCGCCTCTGACGCACACCGAGGTAGTTCGGGTCGTTGATGAGATCCATCCGGTCCGTGCCCACGTCGAGCGCTACGGGCATGGTATGGAACGGGCTCACTCCACCGGCGACCGTGTAGAGGGCCATCTTGCCGATGGGGATTGCGAGACCGCCATAGCCTTGGTCGCCGATGCCGAGGATGGCGGACGAGTCGGTCGCAACGATCATTCGAACGTCCTCCATCGGGTAACATTCGAGCGTTTCGGCGGCGCGATCGATGTTGAGTGGCGAGTACGACAGCCCGCGCGGGTTCTGATAGAGCGCACTGAATTGCTGCACCGCCGCACCGACGGTGGGTGTATAGACGATCGGCAACATCTCATCGAGATGCTTCTCGAGCAGCGCGTAGAAGAGGATTTCCTGGCGCTCTTGGACGGCTCGTAAGTACTGATACTTGTCGATGTCCGTCGGGGCCTGTACGAAACCCTGGTACACTCGGTCGATCTGCTGCTCGAGCGTATTGTACTGAGGAGGCAGAAGGCCCCCGAGGCGCAGCGCGAGCCGCTCCTCGTGGCTGAACGCCGTGCCTTTGTTGGTCAAGACGAGGCGCAGGAGCGCGATCCCGTCCAGATAGACCTCCATGTACTTACGTCCATGTTCGTCTTCCTTGAGGTCGAACAGGCGGCTAACGCGTTTACGGGGCATGGTGTTCCTTTGCTGGTGCGCCTTCGATTGCAGCCACGACCGCGTCGGTCATTTGGCTGGTGCCGAGCGAACGTTGTCCGCCGCTCAGATCCGCGGTTCTCAGTCCGCTATCGAGGACTTTCTGAACGGCATTTTCGATTCTCTTGGCGTCCTCGTCGAGGTTGAGACTGTGCCGGAGTAGCATCGCCGCACTCAAGATCGTGCCAAGCGGGTTCGCGACTCCCCTTCCTGCGATGTCGGGCGCCGAGCCGTGAATCGGTTCGTACACACCGAGCGTCCCTTCGCCCAAGGAGGCGCTGGGCAAAAGCCCGAGCGAGCCGGTGAGGACCGCGCCTTCGTCCGAAAGGATGTCACCGAACATGTTGCCGCTCACGATCACGTCGAATGAAGCCGGATTGGTCACGAGTCGCATCGCAGCCGAGTCGACGAGCTGATGGTCGAGCTTGATGTCGGGGTTTTCCTTGCCGACCTCGGTCGCTACTTCGCGCCAAACCTGCATGGTTGCGAGCACGTTGGCTTTGTCGATCGAAGTGACGCGCCCGCTCCGCTTCCTCGCCACCGCGAAGGCGAGCTCGACGATTCGACGAATCTCGGACTCGTCATAGATCATGGTGTCGAAGCCGGTTCGCAATCCGTTTCGGACTTCCTTGCCTTTTGGCTGCCCGAAGTAGATCCCGCCGGTCAATTCACGAATGAATACCAAGTCGACGCCGCGCAATCGGTCTGCCTTGAGCGGCGAGGCGGCCTCCAGCCCCTTGAAGAGCTTCACCGGGCGCACGTTTGCGAACAGCTTGAGCGCCTTGCGCATCCCGAGGAGCCCTTGTTCGGGACGCACGTTTGCGGTTGGGTCATCCCACTTTGGACCGCCAACTGCGCCCAGCAAGACCGCATCGGCGCTTCGGCAAGCTACGATCGTGTCGTCCGGGAGCGGAACACCCGTTTCATCGATGGCGATGCCTCCGATTAGGTGAGTGGAGTACGTGAAGACGTGGCCGGATTTGCTTGCGACTGCTTCCAACACCTGACGTGCCGAGTCTACGATTTCAGGGCCGATTCCGTCGCCGGGGAGAAGTGTGATCTTGGCTTTCATCTGCTGTCACCTGTGGGCCGGCCATCATGCACGGCACGTGTCATTGGAGCAATGGCTAAGTCCGAGCTGCCGGCGCTTCGGGCGGCTCGCCGAGCCTCGCGCGTTCGAGCATGAGTCCGTATTCGATACTGTCGATGAGCGCCTGTAGCGAGGCTTCGATGATGTTGCTCGACGCTCCGACGGTGCTCCACGAATCATGCGACGACTGGCTGTCGATCAAGACGCGCGTCGTCGCGCCAGTGCCGCTTCGCCCGTCTAGAATGCGTACCTTGTAGTCGCTGAGGTGCATGTCTGCGACCTCCGGGAAGAACGGCCTGAGCGCCTTTCGAAGCGCCGAATCGAGGGCACTCACCGGACCGTTCCCTTCGCCCGCCGTGTGCACCACTTCGTCCCCAATCCGTACCTTCACGGTCGCTTCGGCGAACATTCCGCCACCTCTTCGTCGCCCGACGCCCGCCTGAAAGTCGAGCACCTCGAACGGCGCCTCGTAATCGTCCTGGTGACGGGCCATCAAGAGAGCAACCGACGCTTCCGCGGCTTCGTATGCGAAACCCTTTGCTTCGAGCTTCTTGATCTCCTCGAGCACCCGGCCACCGTGGGCGGAGCTCACTTCGAGGCCTAGCTCTTCGGCCTTGCTCAGCACGTTGCTTCGACCCGAAAGCTCACTGACGACGACCCGCGACTCGTTGCCTACCAGCGACGGATTGACGTGTTCGTACGACTCGGGGTGACGGCGAATCGCGGATACGTGTACGCCGCCCTTGTGTGCAAATGCGCTACGTCCAACGTATGCGGCGTGCTCGTTGGGGCTCAGGTTGGCAATCTCCGCTACGAAGTGCGAGAGGTCGTAGAGCTTGGCGAGGCCGCCCGCGGGCACGCATTGCAAGCCCAGCTTCAGCTCCAAATCCGGGATGATGGCGCATAGGTTCGCGTTGCCGCATCGTTCGCCATAGCCGTTGATCGTGCCTTGGACGTGGCGCGCGCCAGCGCGGATTGCGGTGAGCGAGTTGGCCACGCCGCATTCGCCGTCGTTGTGCGCGTGGATCCCGATCCGTGATTCAGGCAGGGCCGCGCGGACCACTTTGACGATGTCCTCGACCTCCCAAGGCATCGAACCGCCGTTCGTGTCGCAGAGCGCCAAGGTCTCGGCTCCACCGCGCTCAGCTGCGCGAAGAGTCTCGAGGGCATACGCCGAGTCCGCCTTGTACCCGTCGAAGAAATGCTCTGCGTCATAGATCACACGACGGCCGTTCTGGCAGAGGAATGCGACGCTCTCCTCGACCATCCGGAGGTTCTCGTCGAGGGTCGTCCGGAGAACTTCGGTGACGTGCATGTTCCAGGTCTTGCCGAAGATCGTGCAAACCGGTGTCTTTGCCGCGAGCAAGGTCTTCAGCTGCGGATCATCTTCGGCACGCAGTTGCGCTCGGCATGTCGAGCCGAACGCAGCGATGGACACGTTCTTCCAGGCGACATCCTTGGCACGCTCGAAGAACTCCACGTCCTTCGGATTCGAACCGGGCCATCCTCCTTCGATGAAGGCTACTCCGAGTGAATCCAGGTATTCCGCTATTCGCAGCTTATCGCCGCAGGACAGACTCATCCCCTCCATCTGCGTGCCGTCCCGCAGAGTGGTGTCGTAGACCTCCACGACGGGGCCCGCGCCGTTATGTCCGTCGTTGCTCATACGCGCTGATCTCCTCGTTGAAGGAGAGTAGGTAACCAAGCTGGTCGATACCCTCGAGAAGGCAATGCTTGGAGAATGCGTCGATAGGGAAGGTCGCTTCGAGACCTCCGGGGCCGGTAACCGATTGGGTGGGTAGGTCGATCGTGATCTTCGTCGAACGGTCGAGTTGCACCGCGTCCATGATCGCTTTGTACACTTCGGGGCTCACCTCGACGGGCAAGAGTCCATTCTTCAAAGCGTTGCTCTTGAAGATGTCGGCAAAGCCAGTCGAGATAATCGCGCGAAAGCCCCAGCCGACGAGTGCCCAGGGAGCGTGCTCACGCGAGGATCCGCTGCCGAAGTTGTTACCGGCGACGAGGATCTGGGCGCCCTGCGACGCGGCTTCGTTCAGAACGAAGTCGGGATTGTCCGAGCCATCTTTCAAGTAGCGCCAATCGCAAAAAAGACTCTCTCCGAGACCATTCTTGTCCGTCACCTTCAGAAAGCGAGCAGGAATGATTTGGTCGGTGTCGACGTTCTCAGCGGGCAGTGGGACCGCATGCGACGTCAGCGTGGTGAATTTAGCCATGACTCAGCCTTTCAGGAAAGGAGCAAGCTCCGAGGATCGGTGACCTCGCCCGTGACGGCTGCTGCCGCCGCTGTGAGCGGGGATGCGAGAAACGTTCGGCCGCCTTTCCCTTGTCGTCCTTCGAAGTTTCGATTCGAAGTGCTGACTGCGTATTGCCCAGGTTCGAGGTTGTCGCCGTTCATCGCGATGCACATCGAGCACCCGGGCTCTCGCCATTCAGCGCCCGCTTCCTTGAAGATTCGATCCAGCCCTTCTGCCTCGGCCTGATTCTTGATGTCGTGCGATCCCGGAACGACGAGGGTGCGCACGCCCTCCGCGACCTTCCGTCCGCTGAATATGCCGGCTGCCATTCTCAAGTCGCCGATTCGCGAGTTCGTACAGGACCCGATGAACACGACGTCGATCTTCTTGCCCAGCAGCGGCTCGCCGGGCTCGAGCCCCATGTAGCGCATGGCTTTCTCGAACGCAGCGCGTTGCGAGCGGTCGTCGAAGGCGTCGGTGGTGGGCGTCCGTGCGCTGAGCGGCATCCCCATGCCGGGATTCGTTCCATAGGTGATCATTGGTTCCAGCTTGTTGGCGTCGATTACGACCGTCTTGTCGAAAGTCGCGCCCTCATCGGTGCGAAGGCGACTCCAGCGTTCGACCGCTGCGTCCCAGTCTGGGCCCTTTGGAACACGCTCGCGTCCCTTGAGGTAGTTGAAGGTCGTTTCGTCTGGAGCGATCATGCCTGCGCGCGCGCCGGCCTCGATGCTCATGTTGCAAACCGTCATTCGGCCTTCCATGTCGAGGCCGCGGATCGCGGATCCGGTATACTCGATCACATAGCCGGTCGCCCCGCCGGTGCCGATTTTGGCACAAAGCGCCAAGATGACGTCCTTCGCGGTGACTCCGGGCATCAACTGGCCGTCCACCCGCACTTCCAGGGTCTTGGGCTTCTTCTGCAGGAGACACTGGGTTGCCAAGACGTGCTCGACCTCGCTGGTGCCGATGCCGAAGGCCAAGGCACCGAACGCGCCGTGCGTAGACGTGTGGCTGTCGCCGCATACGATCGTCTTGCCCGGTTGCGTGAAGCCGCGCTCCGGTCCGATCACGTGCACGATCCCGTTTCGACTATCACCCAGCGGAAAGAGCTCGATTCCGAACTCTTCGCAGTTGCTCGTGAGTTGGCCGAGTTGTGCCTTTGCTTGGTCATCGATGACCCAGAGCGACTTGGGGAGCGTCGGCGTCGAATGGTCCATGGTTGCTACGGTCTTCTCGGGCCGCCGAACCTTGAGCCCACGCTCTCGAAGTCCCGTGAACGCCTGGGGCGACGTCACCTCGTGAATGAGCTGCAGGTCGATGTAGAGGACCGCTGGCCTGTCCGGCTCCTGAACGACGACGTGTTCGTCCCAAACCTTCTGAAATAGTGTTCTTGGTTCCATGATGTCCGTCACGCAGCGCTCCCGGCCGCATTGCTCTCGTTCTGCCTGGCTTCCCGAATCGCGAGGATTCGGTTGATCGCCGCGAGGTAGGCCTTCGCGCTCGCAACGATGACGTCGGTATGTGCGCCATGGCCGTGAAACACCCGTGCCCGCGTTTGCTCATACTGAGGGTTGATTCTATCGGGGGGCGCATCACCGTCGTGTGGCGACACGCGCACGCTCACTTCACCCAGGGCGTCGATTCCCTCGGTCACGGACTGAACGGTGTATTCGAGGAGAGTGCACGGCACGTCCACCAAGACTTGAATCGCTTTGTACACGGCGTCGACCGGGCCAGTTCCGACTTCAGCGACCGTCTGGGTCTGCCCATCGGGACCGGTGAGCCGAACCGTCGCGGTGGGCATTCCCGTTCCGCAGCTCACCTGAATCTTCTCGAGCTTCCAGAACTCCTTGGGCTGGTAGAGCTCGTCGCTAACCAGAGCCACCAAGTCTGCGTCGGTGATGTGCTTCTTCTTGTCCGCCAGCTTCTTGAATCGCGCGAACGCTTTGTCCAGCCCATCACCCGAGACGGGATATCCAAGCTCGCTCAAGCGGTTGGCGAAGGCATGCCGGCCCGAGTGCTTGCCGAGAACCAGTTGTGTCTTCCCAGCGCCCACCGTTTCCGGGCGCATGATTTCGTAGGTTTCCTCGTGCTTGAGCATTCCGTCCTGGTGAATACCTGCTTCATGAGCAAATGCGTTGGCCCCGACGATTGCCTTGTTCGGCTGCACGACCATTCCAGTGACCTTGCTCACTAGACGACTCGCCCGCGTGAGCTGGGTGGTGTCTACATTGGTCTCGATGCCATAGAGGTCGCGCCGCACGCGCAGCGCCATCACGACTTCTTCGAGCGAAGCATTGCCGGCCCGTTCACCGATTCCGTTGATCGCAACTTCGACCTGCCGAGCGCCGTTTTGTACCGCGGACAGGCTGTTGGCCACCGCCAGTCCGAGGTCATTGTGGCAGTGGACGCTGATGATCGCCTTCTCGATGCCTGGGACGTTTTCGCGAAGCATCGCGATCCGCTCTCCGAACTCGTTGGGAATCGTGTAGCCGACCGTGTCCGGGATGTTCAAGGTGCTCGCGCCGGCCTCGATCGCCGCTTGAAGCGCCTCGTAAAGGAAATCCATCTCCGTTCGACCGGCGTCTTCAGGGCTGAACTCCACGTCTTCGCAGAAGCTACGAGCATAGGCGACCATCTCGCTGATCTTCGCGAGCACTTCGTCCCGACTCATGCGGAGCTTGTGCTCGCGATGGATGGGCGAGGTGGCCAGAAACGTGTGGATCCGCCCGTGCTTGGCCGGCGCTACCGCCTCTGCCGCTTTCTCGATGTCAGGCTTGTGAGCTCGCGCGAGGCTGCAGATGGTCGGCGGCTCGGACGCCGGACGACCCTCGACCCCGGTGACGCCCACTGCCTCCGCGATCGTCTTGACCGCGCGCAGGTCGTCGAGAGATGCGGCGGCAAATCCAGCCTCGATGATGTCCACGCCCAGTCGCGATAGGGTCTTCGCCACCTCTAGCTTCTCCGACGAGGTCATCGTCGCACCAGGTGATTGCTCTCCGTCTCGGAGCGTTGTGTCGAAGATCCGTACGTGATTGGGTTGCATCGTTCACTCTCCCGGCGCCGCTGCACGCGGCGTCCAGCTCATTCTCCTTGTTTGATTTCCACCGGGTCGACGAAAGGCATCATCGACCGAAGCTTTGCGCCGACCTGCTCGAGTTGCTGTTCCTGCTCGGCATGCCGGATCCGGTTGAAATCCGGACAGCCTTTTTTGTTCTCTTCGATCCAGCGCTTGGCAAAGGTACCGTCCTGAATCTCTGCGAGTATCTGCTTCATCGCCTTCTTGCTTTCCGCACCGATTACGCGCGGGCCGCTGACGTAGTCGCCCCATTCCGCCGTGGTGGATACGGAGTAGCGCATGTAGTTGAGACCGCCTCGATACATGAGATCGACGATGAGCTTCAACTCGTGGAGACACTCGAAGTATGCGAGCTCAGGCTGGTAGCCGGCTTCGACGAGCGTCTCGAATCCGGCTTTTACCAGCTCCGATGCGCCGCCGCAGAGGACGGCTTGTTCGCCGAAGAGATCGGTTTCGGTTTCTTCCGTGAAGGTCGTGGTCAAGACGCCCGCGCGAGCACATCCGATTCCAGCCGCGTAGGACATCGCCAGGGCATCGGCGTGGCCTGTCGCGTCCTGATGGATGGCAAGCAGCGCTGGAACGCCGCCACCCTCCTGAAACGTCTCTCGAACGCGGTGACCCGGGCTCTTCGGCGCGACCATCGCAACGTCCACGTTCTTCGGCGGCTCGATTGTGCCGTACCGGATGTTGAAGCCGTGTGCGAACATCAGCATCTTGCCTGCCGTCAGGTTCGGCGCGATGTGCTCCTCGTAGATAGCCGGTTGCGACGTATCCGGTACCAAGATCATGATCACGTCGGCTTCCTTGGCCGCATCACTCACCGACCGCACCACAAGACCAGCCGCCTCGGCTTTCGCCTTGCTCTTGCTGCCATCCTGCAAGCCGATGCGTACGTCGACGCCGCTCTCCTTCAAGTTGAGCGCATGCGCATGGCCCTGAGAGCCGTAGCCGATGATCGCCACCTTCTTGCCTCGAATCAACGAGAGGTCTGCGTCTTTTTCATAGCGAATCTGGGTCATGTGTCTCTCAACTTCTCCAAAGGGGTTATGCGGCCGGGTTGCGGGAGGCAGGCACCGTGGGGTGGGCCAAACCGTGCTTTTCGACACCGCGAGTCATCGCGACGGTGCCGGTTTGGACCAACTCCAGGATGCCAAAGGGTCGAAGCACCGAGACCAGGCCTTCGACCTTGTCTTGGGGCCCGGTGATTTCGATCGTCATTCGGTCTAGTGACATGTCGATTGCTCGTGCGCGGAACACGTCGCAGATCTTCAGGACCTCTTCGCGTTGCTCGCGGTTGCAGTTGACCTTGATCAAGGCGAGCACGCGACTGATCGATTGCTTGTGGGTGATGTCGTCCACCCAGAGAACGTTGACCATCTTGTAAAGATTGGCTTCGATGCGTTTTGCTTTGTCCTCGTCCGCATCACAGACGATGGTCATTCGTGACACGCCTGCTTCGTGCGTCGCACCGACGTTCAGAGAATCGATGTTGAAGCTTCGCCGACGGAACAGCGAGGCAACTCGGTTCAAGACCCCAGGCTTGTCTTCCACGAAAACCGCGAAGGTTCGTTTCAAGGACTCGGACGTCATTCGTCTTCTCCTGTCTCGAAGATTGGATTGTGCTCTTGTTCGCCTGGCTTGCTCGGTCGCTCGATCATGTCGCCGAGGTTCGCACCTGCCGGCACCATCGGGTACACGGCGTCTTCCTGCTCGACCCGGAAGTCGATGACGACCGTACCCTCAGTGGCTTCCGCTCTGCGAACGGCCTCTTCGACTTCGGATCGCTTCCGGACTCGCAATCCAGTCAAGCCGTGCGCCTCCGCGATCATCACGAAGTCGGGGCTGAGCAATGGCGTCGCGACGTAGCGGCCGCCGTAGAAGAACTCCTGCCACTGCCGCACCATGCCGAGGAAGCCATTGTTGATGATCGCCACGTTGACCTTGATGCCCTCTTGCGCGCAGGTCGAAAGCTCGGCCTGCGTCATCTGGAACCCGCCATCACCACAGATGACCCAGACGGATTCGTTCGGCTCGGCGAACTTCGCGCCAATCCCGGCGGGCAGCGCGAAGCCCATCGTTCCGAGTCCGCCCGAGGTGATCAGCTTTCGCGGGTAGTCGTGCTTGTAGTACTGCGCTTCCCACATTTGATGCTGGCCGACATCGGTGACGACCAGCGCTTTGCCTTCGGTGAAGCGATACAAGTCGTGGATCACGTGGGCGGCGTAGAGCTTGCCCAAGTCGGGCAAATTCTTGATGTCCTTCACCGCAGATCCGCCCTTGATTGCATCGATGTAGGCAAGCCATTCGGGCCGGTCACAGTTCTCGACTTCAGTCAGGAGATCTTCGAGCACCTCTCGCGCATCGCCGACGATGGCGACATCGACGCGAACGTTCTTGTTGATCTCTGCGGGGTCGAGCTCGATGTGGATCTTCTTGGCGCTCTGAGCGTAGGTCTTGAGATTCCCCGTTACGCGGTCGTCGAAACGCATGCCGATGGCGATGATCAAATCCGCATCTTGAATGGCCTTATTGACCCAGGTCTCGCCGTGCATTCCCATCATCCCCAAGTTGCGAGGATGGGTTGCGGGGAATCCACCGAGACCGAGAAGAGTGCATGCGACCGGAATGTTCGTCTTTTCGACGAACTCGATGAGAGCGTCGGTCGCCTGCGCCTTGATGATTCCATGCCCTGAAAAGATGATGGGTCGCTTGGCGTTCTGAATGAGCTCCCGCGCTTCCTCGAGTTGCTCCGCGAGGGGAGCATGGTCAGGCCGATAACCCGGCAGCACAATCTCGTCGTCGTTCCATTCGAAGATGCAGCTTTGTTGCTGTGCATCCTTGGTGATGTCGACGAGGACTGGCCCCGGCCGACCCGAACGCGCGATGTAGAACGCCTCGCGAATCGTGGGCGCGATCTGTTCCGCTTTCGTCACCAAGTAGTTGTGTTTGGTGACCGGTATCGTGCAGCCGGTGATATCCGTCTCCTGGAAGGCATCGCTGCCGATGAGCTGCGACGGGACCTGCCCCGTAATGCAGACCATCGGGATCGAGTCGAGCATGGCCGTGGCGATTCCGGTCACCAGATTGGTCGCGCCCGGGCCCGATGTTGCGATACAGACTCCGACCTGGCCCGAAGCACGTGCATAGCCATCAGCCATGTGGGAGGCGCCCTGCTCGTGGCGCGTGAGCACGTGATGAATCGGGTACTGGATCATCGCGTCATACGCCGGCATGATCGCGCCGCCCGGATAACCGAAGCAGACCTCGACTCCCTCGCGTACGAGCGCTTCCCAGATGATCTGTGCTCCGGAAAGCGATTCGCCGATGCGATTCTTCAACTTGGGATTGGCGGGTGTCACGAGGGTCTCCTTCGTTGCTGGCTGGGTCCAACTAGTTGATTTGAGCCGGTATTCAAGCAGCGCAGTGCGGACGAAAAAGGCGCCGGGTCGTTCTCCGACCGGGCGCCTGAGCAGCGGGCGCATCGGGGCATGCCCGCGCTCTGCGGGAATGCTGAATGTTTGCGCTCTGACTGTCGATTCATAGCTTTGGATCCATAAAAAAGGCCCCCGCACGTTTGATGCGGGGGCCAGAAGCTGAGTGGGATGGTCTGTGGGTTGGTTCTGGTCCCCGCCTATGCCTGCGTAACTAGCAGGAGGCTAATAATGAGGCCGACTACGACTACAACAGAGCGCACCAGGTCCGCGCGGTACGCGTCCATGGGCATAGTCGTAGCAGTCGGATACCGAACCATTGGGCTATTCTGCTGCCAAGCGCTGCCGCGGTCAAGGGGAGGCTATAAGAGCTCTAGTTTCATGAGCTTGGACTGGGGCAAGTCACCCGCGCTGAGCTCGAGGACCATCTTTGCGCCCGGGTGACAATAGGGGCCGGGGTCGTTTGGAGCCATGTTTCGCTCCGTGGCGATCACACCATAGCCTGCGTCCAGGTACACGAGGTCGACCGAGAAGGGGACGCCATCGTTCGTGATGCAGAGCAGAGTTTCCCTTGGGAAAACAAGGAGCAAGGCTTCGTTCTCGTCGAGTGGCCCATGGAGCCGAAGCCCTTCCTGGCGTTCGTATTCCGTGTCGGCGATCGCCACACGGAGGGCAAGCAGCACGTGGCCCTCGGAGTCGAAGAGCTCAGCGCGCTGCAGGGACTCGCCGTCGCCACAGCCGAAACCCAGCGCGAGCATCCAAAGGGCGAGCGATCTGCTCATAACGACCTCAGGAACGCGAGAAGGGCTTCCTGGTCTGCCGAGCTCAGCGCCTCGAACGCGCCGCGAACCATCAAAGCTTCACCGGAGTGTTCTGCAATCGCGTCCTCGATCGTGCTCGCTCGGCCGTCATGCAGATAAGGAGCGGTTCGGCTGAGGCCCCAGAGCGGCGGCGTGCGGAACTCGTGGATGCTGGCGTCGCCTTCTTCGATCCCCAAATCGCTCGTGCTTGCGATCTCGTGCAGAAGGAGGTCCGTGTAGGCGTGCAGCTCGATGCCGTCCTCGGTTTCCAAATTCGGGACGTGACAACGAGCGCAGCCAACGACCTCGAAGATGTCTTCGCCTCGGTCCTCGAGTGTCTCGTCACCGCGATCTCGCGGGGGTGAATCGAGGAGCTGGATGAACGCGGTGAGCGCATCGATGCTGCTGACAGCAACTTCGGGGTCCGTCGCGCCATCGTCGTCTGCCGAGAGACCGAATGCGAGGCCGGGCTCTTCCGGCACCGTGATGCCTAGCTCGCCGCTGAACGCGTCCCGCACGAACTCGCGAACCGATGGCACGTTGGCCTTCCAGCCAAATCGGCCCATGCGTCCGTCGTCGAGCAGGTGCACCCGTCCCGAGATCAGGTCGTCGTTCTCGTCACCGGGATCGGCCAGGGCCTCGATGGTCTCGCGGGGGACCCGTTCGAGCAGACCCAAGCCGAGCGTCGAAGGCGTCTGCCGACGCTCGAAGAAGTTCGAGGCCGGATCCGCCTCGGGCCGCACTCCGCTCACCGCGTGGCGGGGCAGGGCGGTGCCCTCCTCGGGTGCGCTGAAGATGAATCCATCGAGGCGTCCCTGGCGCATTGCGTCTACGCCGGATGGACCGGCACCTCCGATCACCGGATCGAAGTGACAAGAGCGGCATGCGTCCCCGTTGAACGAAGGACCTACGCCTTCAGAGACACTGAAGTCACGGTCGAACAGCAGGCGGCCTCGCTCGAAGAGAGCCAGCTGCTCCGCACTCAATCCGACTATGGGCGCCCCGTACTCTCCGTCGCTTGGTACCGGGGCATCGGGGGGCATCAAGCCAGGGCTCGCTTGAGCCCTGCCGCCGAGAGACTCGAGAAAAGCGATCAGATCCCCACGCTCGTTCGACGGGAGCGCCAGATAGGTATCTCGGATTTCGGCCGCTTCGCCGCCGTGCCAGCGAATCGCTTCGTCGATTGTGGCGGCGCGCCCATCGTGAAGATAGGGGCTGACGGCGGCGATTCCCCAGAGCGGCTGAGTGCGAAACTCTCTGCCTGTCGCGTCGCCCATCGGGAAGCGGTCCGCGAGCTCGTCGCCCATGTCGTGCAAGAGCAAGTCGGTGTATGCCGGGATACTTCCGCGCGGACCTCGCAACGATGGTAGATGGCATCGATCGCAGCCGACCTCGCCGAACGTCATCGCTCCTCGTTCGGTCTGGTCGGTCGACTCGTCGGGCCTCGGTGCAGCTAGCAACGAGGCAAACGCCACGAGGTCGAAGAGCTCATCCTCGGAAAGCTCCGGGTCCGGGACACCGTCGAGGTCGACGGTGGGCTCGTCCGGGATCACGGCTTGTTTCGGGGTCGCTAGCGCCGGGCTTCTGGGCGCGCCGAAGCCTCGGAGCTCTGCCCGCCGGGCTTCGGAGAGCGGTTCCGAGGTAATCCCCATGTGATTGAAGAGGGGGCCCCGGACGAACAACTCGAGTCGCGACGTTTGCGCCTTTCTCCCGAAGCGCCCGACGAGCATTCCGTCGTAGTTGACGCGGCCGCTGATTCCATCGCCGTCCGCGTCATCGGGGTCCGCATGGCTCACGATCTCGGTATCTGGAATCTCGGCGAGAAGCCCGGTCCCAAAAAAAGGGATCGGGTTTCGAGTCGCGCTGATGTTGGTCAGCGGGTCGGAGGCGGCGCGACCCGTCTCGAGCGAGAAGTGTCGCTGTACTCCGTTCTTGCCGCGTGGCACGACCGTGTCCGGGTAGAGCTCATCGCCGACCAGGAGGAAGTCCCGGTAGTGGCTGGCGCTTCCCCCCAAGACGGGCTTCTCGTGGCAGCCCGCACAGAAGGTGAGATTGAACTCCGGGCCGAGGCCATCGGAAGGGGTGAACCGACGAAGCGCGGCGGTCCGACCGCGCTCGAAGCTCAGCAGCTCCGCAGGTGTGGCCGAGGGTAGCGGCGCGCCGAGCTCGGCGAAGATGTCGTCCGCCACTCCCACCGGCGAGCCGGAGCTGCAGCTCTCCAAGATCAACGCCATCGCGAGTGCGAGAGCTGACGCAGAGGCCTTCACGTGGAGCATCCGATCAAGCAAGACGAATATGCCAAATATACACCGCTGTGTTCGCCCGACAATACGAGCGCCGACGCGCGAGATCAGTCATCGCCCGCGGCGGGTTGGGGCCTCGATGCCTCAGCGCCCGTCCAGGTCCATTGCAACGGTCTGCTCGGTGCCTGAGCTCGACAGCGGCTGCCTGGCTTTCTCGATTTCCTGGCCAAAGACGTCCCACCAGGCTTCGGCGTCGGCGCGAGTCCAGCGCCCGACCTTGAGTCCATCGAGCGCGTCGGCCACCTCTTGGCCCGTCGCGGGCCGGTCGGACTGACGCTTCTCCAAGCAGGCAAAGATGAGCTCTTCGAGGCCAGCAGGAACCTCGGTCTGGCAAATCTCCACCAAGGGAACCGGCTTGGTCTGCAAGTGGTTGAGGCAGACTTCCATGATCGTCCGGCCGTCGAAGACGTGACGTCCGGCGAGCAGGTAGTATCCGACCGCGCCGAGCGCGTATATATCCGTGCGGGCGTCGATTCCCTGGGGGTCTTGAATCGCCTCCGGGCTCAAGTAGTGCGGGGTGCCCTTGATCGACATCGTATTGGTTTGCTCGAGGTCGTCGACCTTGCCGAGGTTCTTCACGAGACCGAAGTCGAGCACCTTCGTCACATCGGGGACGCCACCCTGGCGAGCGAGCATGATGTTGCTCGGCTTGACGTCGCGGTGAATCAATCCGACGTTGTGAGCCTCGTTGAGCGCAAGGGCCGCGTCACGGAGGATGCGCACGACCCGCTCGACCGGTTGGGGCCCGCCGGCTGTGACCACCTGCGTGAGCGTTGCCCCGCTCAGCAGCTCCATCGCATAGTAGAAGAGCCCTTCGGGTGTACGGCCGTAATCGTAGATCGTGACGGTGTTCGGGTGAGTGAGCTTCGCGGTGAGCTGAACCTCCCTCCGGAAGCGATCCAGAGCGTCCGGATCGGCCAGCTCGGGGCGTAGCAACTTGATCGCGGTCGGACGTTTCAGCATCCCGTGCGTGGCCTCGTACACAACACCCATCGCGCCTTCGCCGAGCTTGCGCTCCAGCTTGTACTGCCCGAGGCTCTGGATGTCGCTGACTTCCTTGCGCAAGCGGTGGATGACGCGAGAAGCCAGTGCCGCGAGGCCCGTAGTCAGAGTCCACCACATGATCGTGATGATCGCCTGCGATGTCGCGACGCGCTGCACCGATTGGCCTTCGTAGCCGAAGCTCCGCCAAATGCTCAGGTCGACCCCCAGGTAGTGGTAGTACATCGCTGCGACCAAGGGGATGCCGACCAGTATGCCGAGAATCGTCGTTCGCTTCGCCGAGCTCGGCACGTAGACGCTTCGTGCGAACATCATCAGCGCCAAGATGAACGCGGTGATCGTGTCAGCGCCGACCTCCGCGCGGATGTCCAACCCCATGCCGATGTAGCAAACGCTCGCCAAGAAGATGCCCGTGTTCTCGACGGCGTGAATGCCATTGACCGAGAGTTTGCCGCGTCGGCAGATCAGCCAGATCCCGAGAAGCGGAAGGATTGCCACCGCGTGAATCAAGAAACCGGGGTCGGTCACTTGCTCGCGAAGAAAGCCGAATAGAACGCCCATGAGCATGCGAAACAGCAGGGCTGTGACGCCGAGTAGCGCACCGATCAGTCCGAACGCAGCGACGCGACGCTGGAGGAAGGCGCGGGCCGCAGGGTCTGCAAAGTACGTGCTGCTGCTCATGCTGGCGAGCCCATGATGACTAAGTTCTCAGGTTGTAGCCACTGCGCAGGAAAGCACTGGCGACGCCGAGTATCACGAAGAACGAAATCATGACGACCCCGGCACTCGCGCTCGGCGAAACGTCGGCCACGCCCAAAAATCCGTACCGAAGACCATTCACCATGTAAAGGAGTGGGTTGAGGCGGCTTATCGTGTTCCAGGGCTCCGGCAGCATGTCGATCGAGTAGAAGACGCCACCTAGAAACGCGAGCGGGAGCAGCACGAAATTCGGAAAGATCGCGAGGTGATCGAATTTCTGTGCCCAGAGCGCGGCGACGATGCCGAGGAGCGCGAGCGTGGCGGTTACGAAGACCGTGAAGAACAAGGTCCATCCGATGTGATGGAGGGGAAACCAGGTGAACGAGAGCGCTACGAGGTAGACGAGGAGGCCCACGATCATTGCGCGAAGCATCGCAGCGCCGACGTACGCGATAAGGATCTCGAGTGCGCCGATCGGGGCCACGAGAATGTCGATGATGGTCCCGTTGATCTTCGATTGAAACAAGCTCGAAGAGGTGTTCAGGAACGAATCTCGGACCATGGTCATCATGACGAGCCCTGGCACGACGAACTGGATGTAGGGCACACCGGAAATCTCTCGAAGGCGTGAGCCGAGTGCCACGCCGAACACCAGAAAATACAGGCTCGTCGTCACCAGCGGGCTCAGCACGGTCTGCAACCAGACCTTGCTGAAGCGGCGAACCTCCTTGAGGAAGAGCGTCTTGAGCGCGATCGTGCTCATGCCGCGTGCCTTCCGTCGGCCTTGCGAATCAGCTCCAGGTAGATGTCTTCGAGCGACCGTCCACCATGGCGCTTCATCAGGCTGTCTCGGCTCTCGACCAGCAGCAGCTCACCCTTGTGCAAAATGCCGATGCGGTCGGCGAGCTTCTCGGCCTCCTCGATGTAGTGCGTGGTGAGGACGATTGTGGTTCCCGCAAGGCGCAGCGCCTCGACCTCGTCCCAGAGCTCACGGCGGAGCTCGACGTCCACCCCTGCGGTGGGCTCGTCCAAAAAGAGCAAACGCGGCTCGTGAACGAGCGCCTTCGCAACGAGCAGGCGCCGTTTCATGCCGCCCGAGAGCGTCCTCGTGTAAGCGTCGCGTTTCTCGTCGAGAGCGAACGTTTCGAGGAGACTCAGCGCACGCGCCCGGCTGGGTTTGACACCCATCAAGCCCATTTGAATCATGAGGCTCTCGAGCGGCGTGAAAAACGGATCGTAGTTGATCTCTTGCGGCACCAGGCCGACCAAGCGCCGCGTCGTGCGAAAATCGTTCAAGGTGTCGAATCCGAGGACTTCGATGCTGCCTTCGGTCTGTTTGGAAAGGCCCGTGATACAGTGGATGAGGCTCGACTTTCCCGCGCCGTTTGGGCCGAGCAGCGCGAAGATCTCTCCCTCGTAGACCTCGAGCGTGAGGTCCTTCAAGGCCTGGAATTTCCCGTAGCGCTTCGTAACGTGACGGCAGCGGAGCACGGGCGGCTTCATCGAGGCCGACTATAGCGACGCAATCGCAATTGACCAGGCTACCCCGGGACGTGGCGGAGATGGAACGACTTCGGCCGAGTGAGTTGCGCGTAGCCGAGGGTGGATAGACTGCAACCTCGCCCCGAATCCTTCACCCCAACCCATGCGAGCTCCGGGTCGAGGTAGTCGCAGCGGTTCATGAACCAGGTTCCGGTGTCCACGCGGCTGCCGATCTCTTGTGCGTGCTCCAGGTCACTCGTCCAAACGGAGGCGGTGAGCCCGTACGCGCTATCGTTCATCAATGCGATCGCTTCGGCATCGTCTTTCACCCTCATGATCCCGACGGCGGGTCCGAAGGTTTCTTCCGTCATGATTCGCATGGAGTGATTCACGTCGACGAGCGCCTGTGGCGCCATGTACGGCAAGCCGCGCTTGGCGGCCTCGAAGCGATCGGCATCGAGCAGGGGGCGCGCGCCCGCAGCGAGCGCTTCGTCGATCTGGGCTTGGATGCCTTCGGCGTTGCGAATTCGGACGACGGGTCCGAGAGTCGTCGAGGAATCGCGAGGGTCGCCCAGCACGAGCTCGTTGGCGACCGAAACGAAGGCTTCGAGAAACGAATCGTAGACGTCCCGGTGGACGTAGATGCGTTCAATCCCGCAGCAGGACTGCCCCGCGTTGTAGAAAGAGCCATCGACGAGGTTCGCTGCCGACCGTGCTACGTCGGCGTCTGCGCAAACATAGGCCGGGTCTTTGCCGCCGAGCTCGAGCGCTGCGCCGATGAAGCGTTTGGAGGCTGCACGCTGAATGGCGTGACCACCTTCGACCGAGCCCGTGAAGGCGACAAACGCGATGCGAGGGTCCGCGATCACATCCGCTACGCCCTGATGATCCAGGTAAAGAACTTGGAGCAAGCCTCTTGGCAGGTTGGCTTCCCTGGCAGCTCGGTTGATTCGCTCCGCGACGAGCGGCGTCTGCTCGGAGTGCTTGAGGATCACCGAGTTGCCCGCAACCAGGGACGGCACCAATGCGTTCACTGCCGTGAGCCAAGGATAGTTCCAGGGCGCGACTACGAGCACCACGCCAAGTGGCTCATGCCGGATGAACCGGGTGAACCCATCGCGCGCCTCCAGTCTGATGTCGGCTAGCGCTTCGGGAGCCAGATCGATCATGGTTCGGCCACGAAGCAGCCAGCCCCCGGCCTCGCCTCCGCCATGGCGAATCGGTCGGCCCATTTGCATGGTCAGCTCTTGTGCGACGGCATCGGTGTCGCGCACCGCAAGCTCGACGAAGCGACGAACGCTCGTGCAACGCTCCTCGAGCGTCACCCCGCGCCATGATTCGAACGCTTTGCTGGCCGCGGCCAGCGTACCCTCGATCTCTTTCGGGCCGTCGAGCGATCGTTCGAATACGATGCTGCCGTCCACGGGAGAGATCGTTTTGAAGCTCCCAGTCATGGGCGTAGCGTTTCCCAGCCGTTGGTCCGCGTCAATCCGGACTTGCACATCGGCCGCTTGCGAGGCAGGACGGGCGCATGGCTGGGCCCAAACTCGACGGCAAGGCATTGATCACCGGAGCGAGCGGTTTCATCGGGAGCCGACTTCGCGACGCGCTCATCGCGGCTGGAAGCGACGTCGTCGCGATTCGTCGACCCGGCTCGCCTCCATCGAAGGAAGGGCGTTCGGTCAAGGCGGACTACGCCCGTCTCGAGGATCTCGAACGCATCGTCGGCGATGAAAAGCCCGACTATGTCTTGCACGTGGCAGGCGTGACGAAGGGCGTCTCGTACCAGGACTTCCAGACGGGCAACGTGATGCCCACCAGGAACCTACTCACCGCTCTCGGCAGGGCGCACGTCGACCTCAAACGCTTCGTCTTGGTGTCCTCACTGGGTTCGTACGGTCCGTCCGCGACCTCCGCCCCTCATCGAGAGGCGGACCCACCACGGCCGGTCGAGTACTACGGACAAAGCAAGCTCGAAGCGGAGCGAGTCGTCGAAGAAGAGTCTGCCGGAATTCCGTGGACGATTCTGCGCCCGCCGGGCGTCTACGGCCCGGGGGACGTCGACTATTTCAAGCTGTTCAAGAGCGCCATGCGCGGTTGGAACGTGTTCTTCGGCAATCGCGACCGGCTCATGTCGGTCATCTATGTCGATGACTGTGTTCGCGGAATCATCGAGGGCGCGCGGCACCCGAGCAGCGAGGGGAAGGGCTACTTCTTGACCAGTGACCAGCAGGTGAGCTGGGAGCAGTTCCAATCGGAGATCGTCCGGGTCGTCGACCGCCGTGTTCGAACGATCGACCTGCCTGCGCAGCTCGTCACCGTCGCGGCGCTCGGGGGCGAGCTCGCTACGCGCATCGACAAGAAGCCCAGGTTCCTGAACTTGCAGAAAGCGAAGATGGGCGCTCAGCAGGCGTGGACATGTGTGGGGGACGCGGCCCGCCGCGACTTCGGGTTCCAGGCCGAAATCGAGATCTCCGAGGGCATCCGCCTCACGCACGAGTGGTACCAGGCAAAAGGCTGGTACTAGATCTCGAATCGGTCGAACCCAGGTTCCGGAAGCTCACTCCGCGGCCTGCCCCATCGTCGCCGCCAATTCCGGAGACAGCCTTTCCAACAAGCGTTGCCCCGTCGTGGTGATTTGATCTAGGAGGTAGCGCACCCTTGGCTCTGCGCGCTCTAGATGCCGTTCGAGCACTTCCTCTCGCTCGGGGTGCTTTTCCGCTTGCGCGAGGAGAAGCTCGGCAATCGTCGTGTCGCCGAGGATCTGAATCAGCCGCTCGGCATGCAACATGGCGAACGCAAAATCGCGCTTCGGATTCCAGTTTTTCGTCAGCTCGTCGGACCAGTCTCCGATCGGCTTCCCGCGCAAACCCCTCACCTTCGCGCCGGCCGTCTTCAGCACCAGGTGTTGCTGTGCGGCGAGCGAAAGCGATTGCAATTGCGCCACCCGTCGCTCGAGTGGATTGCGACTCGAGACCGATCGCCACCTCGCCTGCGCGAGCCGCCGCACGAAGGCCTGCGGCTTCTTGATGATGACACCGAGCGTATCCTTCATCGCCATGAGCGCCTGAATCTGGCTCGTGCCTTCGTAGATCGGCATGACCAGCGCGTCGCGCAGCAGCTTCTCTGGCAGGTACTCGGTGGTGTAACCGTTGCCGCCGTGAATCTGAAGGGCGATTCGCGCGTGCGCGACCGCCTTCTCGGCAGCGAAGTACTTCAGGAGCGGCGTGATGCGACGCGCCTTCTTCTGGTGCGAGCGCATGAGTCGCTCCATTTGCTGTCGCGTGGTGGCTTCCGGCTCCCCAAAACGGATGGCCAACGAGAGCTTCTGTGCCATTTCCTCGTGGAAACAGGCGGTCACCGCCATGGCACGGACGCCCTGGATCTCGGTTCGCATCGTTTCGAGGTACTCGGCGATCATCTCGTGCTTGTCGATTGTCTTGCCCATCGAGGTGCGCTCCGACGCGTATTGCGCGGCGATTCGATAGGCCGATTCGCTGAGCCCGATACACTCGAAGCCCACGCCCAATCGCGCGTTGTTCATGAGCGTCAGCATGTACTTGAACCCCTCGCCGCGTTCGCCGACCAGATCGGCTGGCGCTTTGTCGAACACCAGCCCGCAAGTGGCCGAGCCATGGTGCCCGAGTTTCTCCTCAACGCGGCTCAGTTGAACGATTCGCCTACGATTTCCTTCTGCGTCTTCTTCGTAGGTCGGCACTAGGAACATGGACAGCCCATTGAGCCCGGCCATCGGATCGTCGGGGTCGCCGTCTTCCGTGCGCGCAATGACGAAGTGGTACTTCCCGTGACCCGATGTGATGAAGATCTTCTCCCCGGTGACGTACCAGTTGCCGTTGGCATCCTGCTCGCCGACAGCGCGAAGCGCCGCCATGTCTGAACCGGCATCGGGCTCGGTGATGTCCATGCAGCCCCAGGCTTTGCCGGCTGCGATCTCTTCGATCACGTCGCGCCAGCGGGTCGCATTGATGCGACCGGTCTTGGGATCGATTTCGGAGCTTCCCTCCAGCGCCGAGAATACGAGTGCGGCCATGGCGATACCTGCATGGAACCCATGGTGCGCCATCGTCGAAACGTCGGCTCGCGCCATCAGCTCGCTGTTCATGAAGTAGACGAGCATCGGTGCGTTCATCCCGCCGAGCTCTCGCGGGATCGGCAGCCCGTGCAGATCGAGCGCCTTGATCTTCTCGAAGATGTCGTTGAGCCGGGCCGGGAAGACGACCTCGCCGTCTACGAGCTCGACCCCGTTGGCGTCGATTTCCTTCTCGTACGGCTTGATCTCCTCGGCTACGAATTCTCCAAACATCTCGACTATGTTGCGATAGAAGTCGACGGCCTCCTCGGTATTTTTGAAGCCGTCTCCCTCCGCGTCTGCAAAGTCGTGCTCCGTGATCCGCACGACCGCGTCCCAGTCGATGCCCTTGTCGAAGTAGTACCGAAGATCGTCGTTGTCTTTGAAGAATTGGCCATGACTATTTCTCGCCTTCGTTCTTTGTGTAGAGGCTCGATCGCGCCATCCGAATCAGCTCGTGCGCGTGTCGGTTTCGCGTGCTGCCTCGGACTGGATCATCCGGTAGAATCACTTGCAAGGTGTCGATGACGGCCGTCCCAGCGACTGCCATCGTGATCACCTCGACTGCATAGGCCTGTGGGTCCACGTCTCGCCGGACCAGGCATTGCGCCTTGGCTCGTTCCAACTGATCGCCCAGCAGCTCGACCCAGGGTTGCACGAACCTGGCAAGCATCGCTTGCATCTGCTCGGGCCGGTCCAGCGTCTCGCGCAGGAAGAGACGCGCGCGTTCCGGGTCCTCGATGAAGAACTCGCTCAGCGCTTCCATCGTTGCGTCGAAGCGCTCCTCCGTCGAAGCCTTCAAGAGCAACCCTGGTAAGACGGCGTTCCAATGTGCGAGCATCTGCGAGAGCACCTGTTCGCGGAGGTCGTCCTTCGACTTGAAGTGATAGAGCAGGCTCGGCTTCCGAATCCCGACCGCGTCGGCGATCTGTTGAACCGAGGTGCCGTCGTAGCCCTGCTCGGCGAACAAGCGCGTGGCATGGGTCAGAATCTCAGCGCGTACATCCATCGTCCCTACCAATTGGTCGTCATTTGTCTACCAAACGGTAGAGAGACTGCAAGTCGAGCTTGCTAGCTCGCCCGCATCGCCCTAGTTTCCCTTGCGTTTTCTGCCCTCGCACGCCACTACGCGCCCTGGAGGTGACCTATGACGAACGGGATTTTAGAAGCCGATCAGGAAATGTTGGGCACGATCAGGCGGCACGCCGGGGTCGGAACGGTCGTGGGCATCCTCGTCGTGGTCGCCGGCATTCTCGCGCTCCTTTCGCCGCTCGTCGCGGGGCTTGCGATCGCGATGACCGTCGGCGTCCTGCTGATCGCCTCGGGGATTTCGCGTCTCGTTCTCGCGTTCCGAATGGGGTCCTTCGGCCACGGGCTGCTGGTGTTCCTGCTGGGCGTGCTCGCCATCTTCATCGGCGGCTACATGGTATCTCGCCCTGGAATGGCGCTCGGCACACTCACGCTCGTCTTGGCGGTCTACTTCGCGGTCGACGGCGTTTTTCAAATCGTCTGGGCATTTCGACTCCGACCGATCAAAGGCTGGGGCTGGTCGCTGTTCAGCGGCATCGTTTCGCTCGCGCTCGGCGTGATGATCTGGCGGCAGTTTCCAGTCTCCGGCGTTTGGGCCGTGGGCACGCTTGCGGGCATTCAAATGGTGTTCGGGGGTTCCTCGGTCGCCTCGGTTTGCGCGGCTGCACGTGGCGCTGCCAAAGACGCTTCTGCATAGCTGAGCAACGTTCCCCGGTCGGCGGCGTCGGCGTGATACAATCGTCGCATGTCAGCTCTGGATGAAGCGCTCCGGCGCTTTGACGTGGCAAACGCGGACGACCCGAACACCGAGCTAGTCGACGGTCATGCGCTACCCAAGGAGCTCGTCTACGGGCAACGCATGTCGGCTCGTCTCTCGGTCTTTGCACCGGAGGCCCCCGAAACCGTGCGACTCGCGGCGCGGGCCCAGCACATTCGCCGTTGGGAGGTTCCGCGCGAGAGCTATCCAGAGGGGCGGGCGGGTTACCTCAAATGGCGTACCGACCTATACAAGTGGCACGGGGAAGTCGCGGGCGCGATCATGAAAGACGTCGGCTACGACGACGCGGCCGTTGCGCGGGTGAAGACGCTCATGCGAAAGCGTGGTCTGAAGAGCGATCCCGATGTGCAGCTTCTGGAGGATGTGATCTGCCTCGTCTTTCTCGAGCACTATTTCCACGACTTCGCACAGAAGCATCCCGAGGAGAAACTAATCACCATCGTCCGGAAGACCTGGAACAAGATGACCGAACGGGCCCAAGACGCCGCGCTCGCGCTCGAGTACCCGCCGAACGACCGCTCCGTCATCGAGAAGGCGTTGAAGAGCGAGTAGCATCCGGAGGAATCGAGTACGTCACGGTTGCATGTGCGACCGGATCCTCGGAGCCGTCCGAATAAATCGTGACCTGTCCAACGGCGAGACGCTTCCCGAGCTTGAGCATCTTCGTTTCGGCGACGACATCGGCCAGTCCAGGCGCGCGAAGGAAGCTGATGTTTAGATTCGTCGTGAGCGCGAGCGCGACGGGGCCGATCATGCCGAGAACGAGGTAGTACATCGCAGTGTCTGCAATCGTCATCAACGTGGGACCAGACACCGTGCCGCCGGGGCGAAGGTATCGATCGGAGACCGGAATGCGAATCCGCAGGTACCCATCCCGCAGCTCTTCGATCTCGACCGGCATCCGGGCCTGAGGAAAGAATTCCTTCATGAAGGCCTGGATCTGCTCTGCATTCATCCCAGGCATCAGAGCTTGAGGCGCCCTTCCTTGACGTCGAGCCAACGAGCTTCGGTGAGCAACTCGTAGCCAGCGCCCGTTCGAACGTAGATCGGGTCATCAATCGATGCCGGATCGACGCCATCATTTCGAAGCTCGGTCTTCTGAATCTTGAACGTCCCGGTTTTCGCGAGGCCGCTCATCACACGCACGAAACGCGGCTGTGCATAGGGCGGCAGATCCGAGACTACGCGGAAAAAGCGGTCAGGGGAGAACTTGCCTGCCGGCACGATCGCTGCCAGCCCGGCTTGTCCATCCATGTTGGGAACCGGGATGCCGATGACCGTCGCTTCGTCGATGCTGTCGTCGTGAGTGATCACATCCGCGACTTCGGCAGTCGACACATTCTCTCCCTTCCAGCGAAACGTGTCTCCGATTCGATCCACGAAGTAGTAGAAGCCATCGGCGTCCCGGCGGAGCAGGTCGCCGGAGCGATAGTACTGATCGCCCTTCTTGAACACGTTGCGAAGAAGCTTCTTCTGCGTAGCGGACTCGTCCGTGTACCCGCGGTACTCGAGACCCCCCGCGGAAATTCTGGGTACACGTATGAGCAACTCGCCGGGCTCATCGTCCCCGCAGGGTATGCAAAACCCCCGCTCGTCTCGAAGATGCTGATCCAGGTCGACGTCGTACCTGACGATTCGCAGCCAACCCGCCAATCCGCCGAGAGGAACGCGGCCAACCGAACCTTCGCGACCGCTGATGTTCGCGATGAAGCCGGGAGCCTCGGTCGCACCGTAGAACTCGCGAATGTGCTCGATGCCAAAGCGGGCCTTGAACCTCGGCCAGATGTCGGGACGGAGCCCATTCCCGACGGCGACGCGAACTGGATTGGGTAGCTCTCTTGGATGAGGGGGCGGCTGACCAAGTACCGACAGAGCTCTCCGATGTAGAGAATCGTAGTCGCCTTGTACCGGTGAACGTCGTCCCAGAACGCGCTAGCGCTGAATGAACGGCGCATCGCCATCGGCACGCGAGCGATCATGGTCGCGGCCGCACCGAGCAAGAATCCATTCGCATGATAGAGCGGCAACACACAGTAGAGCTTGTCACCCGGTCGGAAGTCGTACATCAGGGGTCCGAACCCGGCGCCCGCGAGGATCGCGCGTGCGTGTGAAACGCGACAGGGCTTCGGTAGGCCGGTCGTCCCCGATGTGTAGATGTAAATGAAATCATCTTCCGCGCGAACGGGCGCGGGCGGGTACGAAGTCGTTGGAGCGTTGGCGAGGAGGCCAGCGTAGGGGTCGTCGTCGAAGACGAGAATGCGATTCAGAGATCGGCAGGTGTCCGTGCATTCGCGGAGGCCAGGCTCGAGGCTGTCGCTGACCAGCACCACCTTTGCGCCGGAAACCTCGATGGCGTGGGAGAGGGGACGGCCTCGCAGATTCGTGTTCACCAAGGCTGCAGTTGCACCTACGCGAGAGATGCCCAGCACCGAGGCGATGTAGAAAGGCGAGTTTTCCGCCAGGAACGCCACCACGTCTCCCGGCTTCACGCCTGCCGCGGCAAGCACGTGCGCAACCCGAGAGCTCACGCTGGCGAGCTCCGACCAGGTGAGGTGCTCGTGCTCCATTTCGTAAGCGAGATCGTGTGGAGCTTCCTTGGCGTTCTTGAGTGCGACGTGCAGAAGGCCATCGATTTGTCCGAGTCGCGTTCGGAGAAGCCAGGGGACGGTGCCTCGCAATGCTTTCGGACCGAATCTGAGCTCGGCAGCGATCGAAGACCGCCATGGGGGCGAGGTGAGGCGCTCGAACATGTCGGTAAGTGTACGCGTTGCAGTTGCAGATTCGAGCCACTTTTTTCGAGTCGATATGATACAAGGAACGGCCCGTGCCGACGTGGACCGACATCAAGGATCACGCGAGGTCCAGCTACAAGCTGGCCGAGGAGCAGGAGCACAGCTTCAAGGTGGTTTTCGAGTATCCGGGCAGACGCTTACAGGCGGTGATCGTGTCGCACTACCGAACGATGGGGCGGTCCTGGGTAGACTTCTCGTCGGCTTGCTGTCGCTCCGAACGCCTCGATCCGGAGGCGGCTCTCCAACAAAGCTTCGACTTGGCCGTTGGCTCCCTATGCCAGGATGGAGACGTATACGTGGTTCGCCACACCGTGATGGTCGACCAGATGCGGCTCGAAGATCTCGAGTTGTCGATGCATGCCGTCGCGCGGGCAGCCGAGCAAATCGAGAAGTCGCTTCCCATGTACGAGCCTGAGTCTGATATGCTCCACGACTTGGAAAAGGAACGCGTCTAAGGTGCCCTTCGCCGTCGAAATATCGGGACTCGTCGGGGTGCTCGCTCTGCTGATCGGGGTCTGGGGTGTCCTGGCTCCTGGGAGAATTGCCGAGCTGGTGTCTCGCTTTGGTTCGCTGGGCGGCCTCTGGTTCGCGGCAGGCATTCGTCTCGTCTTCGGGCTTGGGCTTTGGTTCGCCGCGCCTGCGTCCCGCGCGCCGTTGCTGCTTCAAGCTCTCGGCGTGATCGCGCTCATCGCGGCGCTGGTTCTTCCTTTCCTCGGGGTCGAGCGCTTCAGAGCATTGCTAGACTGGTGGACCCAGCTCTCGCCGACCGCCATGCGCCTCAACTGCCTGCTTGTCGTCGCGTTTGGCGCCGCAGTTCTCTGGGCGCTCCTCCCCGCGGCGAGCTAGCCTCGCTGCCTCAGGTGACGCTTCGGAATCCGCGCAGCGTCTCGACGAGCTGCGGACGTGTTTGGACACCCAGCTTGCGCATCGCAGACTTCAGGGCTGTCGAGACCTTGGGCCGCGCGTGCCTATTCGATACTTTGGCGCAACCGGAACCCGGACACCAAGTGGGCGCCGACCATCTTCCAGATCTCTCAATGTCTCCTCGTCTGCCTCGTAGGCTCCAACGAAGAGCCTTTCGGCGAGATCCTCAGGGCCTGTCCGCTGGTAGAATTGGGTCGGAACCGGTAGCCCAGCGTCGGGCGGGCAAGTGTGTGTCGTCGCGATGACTCCGTGACCGTGATCGAACGAGGGCAGCCCGTCTCGAGCAAGGCAGGCACCCAGCCTTCCCGCGGTATGTCCAGATCGTAGACGAGCTCCGTCAAATCGATGACGGCGGGACTGAGCTTACGCATGGGTGCTCGGACCAGAGAGCTTCGTGATCGAGCCGCAGGTCGGTATCCTGGTCAAGTGCTCGCCTGAATCCAGTCGCTGTAGTCCTCGTAGCCGATCGCTTCGTATCGTTCTTCGATTTTGACCGCGAGCGCATGCATCGCAGCGACGCTCATCGGCACGCCGGCGGCAGCGCGCTGAGCAAGCGCCTCGACCTCCGCCGAAGGCAGCTCGACGGTGTCCTCGGGAGCATCACCGACACCGAGGTACGCCGCCACCACCTTCTCGATGATCTCGATCGCGTTCGCCCGGCTGTCCTTGATGTTGCCTTTGCCGGTCAGGACGTTCCCGAGGCCGAATACCCCAGGAAGCCCGTGAACCTCCCCGGTTTCCCAGCTGTCGTAGTGGTAGAGCTCTCCCTTGGTCGGAACGCCCTCGATCGGCTTGGGGATGCTTCCAATCGAGCTGATGATCATGGGTGCGCGGACGTCGAATTCGGTGCCCTCCACGCCGCGCACGCGCCCCCCGACCAGCTCGGTCTTCAGGAAGCGAAGGCCCACCAAGCGTTCGTCCTCGACGAGCATTCCGACTGGCAAGGACAGCTCCTCGAACTTAACGAAGTACTTACGGATGACGCGGTCCATGATCTTCACGCGAGCAGCTTGGAGCTTGGCGAGCTGCTCGGGGCTCGGCTCGTCCGCGCTCGCGAGCGGCATGTCTTCTTTGCGGCGCCGGTAGTAGAGCGTGCACCCCTTCACCCCGAGCTCTTCGGGGCTCAGGCCGTGTACCTCGAGTGTTCGGTCAATGCCTTTGATCTCCATTTCGACGATGTCGACGTCGATTCCTCGCGCCCGCAGCGCGCGTGCGTAAAGCTCGAGATTGACGATCTTGACGACGTCGATTGAAGCAAGCCCGCCGCCTATGACGATCGTACCGTCCGGGATCTCGAAGACCGGCCCGTCGTAGCCCTGATCCTCGTAGTGGTTGAACCAGTACACGAGCTCGTTCTGAAACACCAGGCCGCGGTGCTCATAGCGATCGGCGCCTTCGACGGGCAAGCCCCGATCGCGCCAGGCGCCGTTGGCGAGGACGATCGCGCTGAATCCGAGCTCGTCTCGAAGCTCGGACCAGCTCACGTTTCCTCCGATTTCGGTCAGCGGGACGAAAATGACTCCCGGGCTGCCGAGGTTCGCGTCGATCTTCCTGTATTCCTTGTCGCGCAGCTTTTCGTGCCAGCGAGGTAGGCCGTCTTCGATCTTGCCGTAGGGACGCGCACCCTGCTCGAACACGACCGCGATCGCTCCACGCGCGGCGCACGCGGCCGCCGCCTCTGATCCAGCGACGGCTCCCCCGATGATAGCCACGACGGGCTTCGGTTCCGTCGCTTCCCTCAACGCTCGAAGCGTATCCACGGTATTCCGCTTAGCTCGATTCGTTCCATGGAACAACTACCGCGTCAGATGAAACGGGACGTACCACGAACGCCAGTGCTCTCTAGATCAACGCTGAACTGATACTCCGGATCGAGTAGATCGTTGATACGGTTCATGACGAGATCCACCGCCCCCTGAAACTTGTCTCTGTGTTTGTGCTCCGCTTCGGCCGAAAACGGTACGAAGTCTTCGTTGATGTGGAACTCGGCAAGCTCCTCGTAGCGAATCGGGTCGCCTACGCGGTAGACTATCGTTCCCGCCCTCCCGATCGGCAGCGAGCCCGTGTACACGAGGTCACATCCATTGCAGCCCACCGGCACGATCGTCTTCTTGTAGCGAAGTGCAATCTCCATCATTCCAATGCGCCCGCGTGGCAGTCGGATCGACCGCGTGCCCTGCGGAAAGACCAACAAGTCGAGCCCGAGCTCGAATGAGCGCTCGTTCAGACGAACGAACTCGGCCATCATCGCGGTGAATACCCGGTTGATCCCGGTCGCGTACGAGCACTCCTGCGGGTCGAACGGCACACCCAAGATATCGCGCTTGGTCTCCAAGAGCTTGCGCGGGATTCCGGACAGATCGACCGTGCTCGCGTCCCCGTTCGGCGCGGCTTCCGCGTCCACTAGGGTCCGCAGTGTTTCGTACTCCGCTCCGGTGGGACGCCTGTCCATGGTGAGGACGAAGTCCTTGGTGATGATGTAACCGCGGGACACCGTGGGCAAGTTGCTGGTGAGCTCCATGAAGGTCGCGACGATTGGGCTCTCGTAGTACTTCCCCTTCACCCAGACGGTGATGTAGCGCTCCTTCTTCTTCCACATTTCATACATGAACGGAAAGTAGTTGAAGCGATCCGTGTGGTTCATCGCATAGATGACGGGCTCGTTGGGAATCTTGTCGATTCCCGCGATCTCGATGTCGATCCCGGGCAAGAACCTGTAGTTCGGCGTCAGAACCGTATGGCCAAAGAATACTTGGCCGATTGGTCGCTTCATGAGCCGGATGCGCTTGAGTCGAGGAAGATCGAGCATCGGACACCGACCATGTGCTCAAAAGCCGTCGCCTTGTCAATTCGGAAGGCGCAAGCGTTGCGCGACGCGCGTCGCGAGCGCCATGATCGTCACCTGCGGGTTCACGCCAACCGCTGTGGGGAACAGGCTCGCGTCCGCCACGTAGCAGCCCGGCAGGTCCCAGAGCTCGCCACTGAGGTTCACCACCGAATGGCTGGGTCGGCTTCCCATGCGACAAGTCCCCATCATGTGAACCGTGAACAGCTCGATCGTGCTCCGAGATCGCTGACTCTGCTCGATCCCCGTGAGCTCGTCGACGTCCTCGGCGATGTGGAAGTTGCTGAACGGCAGGATCACTCTTTCCGCGCCCATCTCGAAGTGAAGCGTTGCTAGATGCCGAATGCCGCGGAGAAATCGCGCATGGTCGTAGCGGGTGATGCTGTATCTGGCCATCGGCGCGCCAAAGCTCCGCGTTACGGTGCCGGCGTGTGAATCTTCGACCAGCACGCCGGTCATCGCCATCGAGTCGTATCGCTTCATCAAGTCGAGCGCCTCCGGGCCCAAGAAAGGAATCTGAGCAGCGGTGGTTCCCGGGGGGACCGCGTTCTCCGCGATGAGGATGCCCTCGTTTCGGAACTCCCGGATCTGGCCGCCTTGGCTCACGCCTTGCCAGGCGTTGATCGGGTTGGGGTAGATTGCGATGACCTTGGCGTTGGGATGGCAGAGGAAATTCTTGCCGAGTTGCTTGCTCGGACGACCAACGCGGTGACGGAGTAGGAGAAAAGGCGTCTGTACTGCGCCGCAAGCGACGACCACGGCCTTGGCGCGAATGCGAACTTCGACGTCTTCTTCCCGTGTTCGAGGATTGATCGCCTTGCCGAACACGCCAACGCAGCGTCCGTGTTCAATCCAGAGTCGCTGGGCCCGAACCTCCGTCAGACATCGCGCCCCAGTCGACAGCGCGCGCGGCACGTAGCTGAGCAAGGTCGACTGTTTCGCGCCGGTCGGACAACCCGTGAGGCATTGATTCGAGCCAACACATCGATCCTGCGCTCGACGGTTGTGCGCGTAGTCCCAACCAAGACGTCGAGCGCCTTCTTCGAGCAAGCGACTGTCTTCGCCGATCGACGATGCATGTTGTGGCTTCGCATGGATGCGTTCCTCCACCCGCTCGAGCAGCGGTTCCATCGCTTTCGGACCGAGGTCGGGCTGCTGAGTGATGCGTTCCCAGTCGGCGAGCACCGCCTCCGGCGGGCGCCACGCCATGCCCCCATTGACGACCGTGCTGCCTCCGACGCAGCGACCTTCCGCGTAAGGAATGGGGGGCCTGCCCATGATGATGGTGCCGCCGGCGTCCCGGTAGAGTCGGGGGAGCGATTCGGTGAGGTAGGGATTGAAGCTCGAGGTCGGATGGTAACCACCTTCCTCGAGAAACAGCACGTCACGGCCTGCCTCGGCGAGCTCGGCTCCCACGACCGCGCCCCCCGCGCCCGTGCCGATGACCACGACCTCCGCTTGATGCTCTTCGAGCCTTTGGTAGTCGCGGTGCGCCAGGATGCTCACGGTGGGTTCACCGGCAGGTGATGGATCTCTTGGTCGGCGCCAGGCTCTCGACCTTCGACCCAGGCCCGTCGAAGCTCGATTCGCTGGGCGATGAAGGGAACGGGCGCGTAGCCGAGCTCCGCATGCACGTAGTCCTGATCAAAGTACGAGGACATGAAGAGCCCGAGCGGCCCATACATCAGAAGCCGCACCGGCAGCCATCGGCTTTGGCTCGCGTCGATGAGCTGGCAGCGCGCCGCATCGCTCGTCAGCGAGGTCAGCGGGCGAAATCCGCGCAATCGCCAGAGGGGCGACCAGTTGAGGAGGCGCATTCCCATCAAGAAAAGCAGGGCGGAGGAACGCGGCATGTACTGAAGGCAGGTGAGGGCGTGCTCGGTGACGTCCTCGAGGGTTGATTCGAGGCGAGGCGCTGGGGGCAAGATGGCATCGGCCAGCTTCCACAGAACCCGACGCATCCGCGCACCCACCTTCATGGGACTCGCGAGTGCCCAGCCATCGTCAGGGTGTCGTTCGAGCACCGGAACCGACACCATGATCCGGTCTGGCTGACTTTTCCATGGGGAGTGCTACAAAAACGAATGCGTCGCAGGTATCAATAAAGATTCCACTGGAACTAGCGAGTTGGTCCGAGTGGACTTAGGTTGCGACGAAGGCAAGAAGGAGACCGAGTGGCGAAACAGGGCCCAAGAGGTAGGAAACGGAAGTTCGAGCGCAACTTCGAACAGGAAGACAAGCGTGATGACCACATCAAGCTCAATGGTGTGGTGAGTCAGGTTTACGCGGGCGGTCAATTCGAAGTGACGACGGACTCCGGCGCGGCAGTACGCGCACAGCTTTGCGGTCGCATGCGAAAGTTCAGGATTCGGGTAATTCTCGGCGATCGTGTCACGGTTGCTCTGTCCCCATACGATCTCACGCACGGCATGATCGTGTTTCGCGACAAGTAGATCCCTGCCGTACTGAGACCTCGACGACTGCTTACGACCGGCCTCCGATGATCTCGTCGCACCATGCGATGAAGTCTTCCGTGACTTCCTGACGATTCGTCTCGTTGAGCATCTCGTGTCGTCCGTTCGGGTAGAGCTTGAGCCGCACGTCGAAGATCGCGGCACGCTTGTACGCGTCGTACAGATTCTTCATTCCCTTGCCGTTGTCGCCTACGGGGTCCTTGTCGCCGGCGAAGAGATAGAGCGGCATCCCCTTGGGAACCTTTGCGATGTTGCTGGGATTCGAAATTCGGTCGAGCGCGTGCAGCAAGTCTAGCCACGTCTGCGTCGAAACTGCGAATCCCATGAGAGGATCTGCGACGTATTTGTCCACTTCGTCCGGATCACGCGAGAGCCAGTCAAACTCGGTTCGGGCGGGCGCGTACGGCTTGTTGTACTCGCCGAAGGTGAGTCGTTGGAGCAGCGGGCTGGATTTGCGTTTGCCGACCCGCAAGCGTTCGAGGCGCGCGATCAGCTTGCCGAGCGCCGCGATGGCAGGTGGCTTCCCATTGGAGCCTGACAGCGCCGCGGCGATCATGTCGTCTGGGTGCTCGAATAGAAGTTGCTGCAAGACGAAGGAACCCATCGAATGACCGAGTATGATGATCGGAGCTCCCGGATGGCGCTTCGCGATTTCGCGATTGACGCCGTGAGCGTCCTCGACGATGCGGTTCCAGCTGTCGCTGTCTGCCATGTGACCGGGCTCGCTCCCACTAGGAACGCTCTTTCCGTGGCCCCGGTGGTCGTGCGCGTAGGTGCTGTATCCGGCAGCGGCGAGTGCCTCAGCAAGTCGCGCATACCGCGACCCGTACTCGGCCATCCCGTGCAAGATCTGCACGATCGCCTTCGGCTGCTGCACCGTCCAGCCGCTCACGTGAAGGTTGGCACCGTCTACCGTTTGAAACGCAAAATCCGCCGACTTCATATCGGGGGCAGCATACTCGAATTGACCGCTTAATCGATCCGTAGGAAGCGGGCCCAGAGGTTTAGGCCCTTGTCGCAGTAGCTCTTCAGGACTTCGACCGTGGAAAAGCGTCGGGCTTCATCGACCAAGGGCTCGGGAAGCAGCGGGTCGAGCACTACCTGACGTATGCCCTCCCGTCCCAGAAGGAACGCTTCGCGCACGGAATCGTTGAGCGACCGCTGGTCCAGGCGATCCATGCTCAGTTTGAGGTCACCCTGAAGCTTCGCGTAGCTCTTCTCCAGGCATGCGCCATTCCACATCGCTCGCGCGCGCCGCTCCTGATCCGGATCGAGCTCGTCCATGCGGAAGACCGAGGCACTGGGGTCGAGACCAAGCGGAACGAGCTCCTCTCGGATGCCTTCGATTCCTGGCTTGAGATTGTTCGGTCTCAGAAAGAGCCCAGGCTTGAGCTCTTCGAAACCGAAAAATCGGAGCGCGCGAAGCCTACGCCGCAGGGCAGGGCGATCCGTGCGTGAGAGATCAGCCGTGAACACCGCCGCCCATGAGCCGTCCCAAGGGCCGACGCGGGACGACACGGTTCGCCAGCCGTGAATCTTTTGGTTGACCACTTGCGCACTCGGCCCCAGTCGGTATTCGCCGCGCCCCGGAGACTCGAGCAGTCCTTCGGCGCGCAGCCGCACGATTGCGACACGCACGCTGTTTTCCGCGATGTCGAACACCGAGGCGGCCTGAACGAGTGAGCGGACGGGCAGGCCAGTTTCGTAGATCGACTCGCCGGCGGAAAGAACCTCCAACACGACAGCTTTGGCGCTCACGTTCATGGACAAATATTACTGGATTCCAGCTCATGTTCCACTAGGCGTAATAGAACATGTTTCATTTTCTTCTAGCGCATGGATCTTCCGATGGCCAGTCGATGCTGACAGAAGAACCTTCGGGAGCTAAGTATGGCCGCCATGGTGCGGCTCAGTATCAACGTGAACAAGGTCGCGACGCTCCGGAATTCCCGTGGCGGATCCGTGCCGAGCTTGCGGGATGCCGTCCAAGCCTGCGTGGATGCCGGAGCGCCAGGGATCACCGTGCATCCACGCGCCGACGAGCGTCACATTCGGCCGTCGGACGTGTACGAGATCGCAGAGCTACTCGAGCCGATGCGGGATCGGGTCGAGTACAACATCGAAGGGGATCCCCGACCCGCACTGGTCGAGCTCGTGGAGCGAGTCCGTCCCGATCAATGCACGCTGGTGCCGGTTCGTCCAGGTGAGCTGACGAGCGAGGCTGGATGGCCTGCCGGGACACCCAAGACCGAGCTCATCGAGATTGTTCGAGGCTTCCAGACGCATGGTGTGCGCGTCAGCGTGTTCGTCGATCCCGAGCCGGCGCCGATCGATTGGGCTGCAGAGATTGGAGCTGACCGCGTCGAGCTCTACACGGAGCCGTATGCCCGGGCCTTTGAGCACGGGGGCAGGGTCCTCGAAGCGAGCCTCGAGCGATATCGAGCTGCGGTCGAGCGCGCCACGGCTCAGGGGCTTGGCGTCAACGCAGGTCATGATCTGGACCTCGCAAACCTGCCTGCATTTCTCGCGCTTCCCGGCATCGACGAGGTCTCGATCGGTCATGCGCTGATGTCGCGAGCGCTTTTCGTCGGGCTCGACCGAGTCGTCGCGGAATATCTGCAAATCACGGGCTCGCATTGACAGACAAACGCAGATCTCTAGAGTGCGGCGGCCATGGGTAGCAGGACCCACGACAATCCCGTGGCCGCTGTCCTCAGCGGCCTCCTCGATCAACGCAGCAAGGAACCCAAGGTCGCGGCTGTGTCGGGCTCGGCGCGACTAGACGGCCGAACCTGTCTCGTGACCGGTGCCAACAGCGGCCTCGGGAAAGCCATCGCGATCCGTCTCGCGAAGCGCGGCGCGCGTGTGATCATGGCTTGCCGGAGCGGGATTCCAGAAGCCGGAGAGGAAGTCCGCGCCGAGAGCGGAAACGATCAGGTCGTCATGATGAAAGTCGACCTCAGCGATTTCGATTCGATCACTGCTTTCTGCGATGAGCTGCGGGATCAAAACGTCACCCTCGACGTAGCCGTGTTCAATGCGGGAGTCGTTCCGGTGACTGCCAGGACCAACAAGCACGGGCTCGATCTGATGTTTGCAGTGAACTTCCTAGCGAAGTTCGTCCTGCTCAATCGCTTGTTGCACGACGGAGTGATCCCCAACGCCGTGTATGGGAACAATTCCCGCGCCGAAGATCCGCCGCGCATCATCTTCATCTCTTCCGAAACTCATCGAAGCTCCATGCCGATCGATTTCGATGCCTTCGGTGAGCCGGCTCACTACGGCGTGGCGGATGGGGTGAAGTACTACGGCCTCAGCAAGTTGCACCTCACGACGTATTTTCACGAGCTTTCACGGCGTCTCAATCCGGGCAGCAACGGCGAGGATCCGGACGTCTGCGTGCATGCGCTCTGTCCGGGCGCGGTCAACTCCAACATGGCGCGTGAAGCTCCTGCCTGGCTCAAGCCCATCCTGAAGCCCATCATGGCTCTGTTCTTCCAGAGTCCCGAAACGGCTTCGATCCCGGTCGACTACCTCGTGGTGTCCGAGGAGATGGGGCACAAGACCGGCGAGTACATGCACATGATGCGCATCAAGGAGTCCTCCGAAGCGTCGATGGACCTCGCAAACGGTGCGCTCCTCTGGAGCAAGACCGAAGAGCTCTTGCGCCGGCATGGTGCGATCTAGGAAAACCAGATGACCGAAGAGCTCAGCAAGGAAGAACGAGAGATCCTAGACGGAACGGTTTGGAACCGGTTCTGCGATACGCTCAAGATGGCGGGCAACGTCGTGCTTGGACCGAAGACACCAAGCGATCCGATGAACCGCATGGAGGGATTTCGCTATCTAAGCAGAATCACGCGCGCAGCTTTGCAGACTTTCGTCGAGCACAACGACCCCTTGGCTCCGGTCCTGCAGCGGGTCGTTCACGAGACGGCCAAGATGGGCGCAGACCATCCAGACAACTACTATCAGAACGCAGCGATCAGCGGCGAGCACGAGTATCGCATCGTCGGCAATCGGGGGTCGGTGCACTATCTCGGTTTCTTCACGCAAACCGGTAACTACGGGCAAGGTCGGGGAATGCCACCCACCGGGTATCTCGAAGCGTCCACGATGAAGATCGAGTCTGACGGCAGCTTCGAGATCATCCTGAGCTCCGAGGAAAAGCAGGGGAACTGGCTTCCGATGACGAGAGAAACCGGCACGCTGATCGTACGGCAGACGTTCTTGGACCGCGAGACTGAAAAGCTCGCCGAGCTGCGAATCGAGCGAATCGGCGGGGACGGCAAGCCATCGCCCTTCGACCCAGTGAAGTGCGCCGAGGGGCTCACGACCTCCGCGGGCCTCGTGGTCGGTGCCGCGATGATGTTTGCGAGCTGGGCCGAGAACTTCAAGAAACACACCAACGAGCTTCCGCGGATGCCGCAGGAGGTCTCCAACCAAGCGGGTGGCGTACCCGACATCGCGTACTACCACAGTTACTGGAAGCTCGCTCCGGACGAGGCACTGGTCATCGACGCGATGCCCCCCGACTGCGATCATTGGAACTTCCAGCTCAACAACTATTGGATGGAGTCGCTCGATTATCGCTATTACCCGATCCACGTGAACAAGCACACGGCCAAGTATCGGCCCGACGGATCGGTACAGGTGGTGGTTGCGGCGAAGAACAAAGGCTTCGACAATTGGATCGACACAGTCGGCCATGAGGAGGGCACGATGTGTTGGCGCTGGGTGCGTGCGAACGAGAATCCGCAGCCGCAGACGCGCGTGGTGAAGCTCTCCGAGCTCTGAGTCTTCGAATGTCGTCCGAGGAAATCACGAGCAACTTCGAACGCGCCTACCGACCGACCGCTGTCGCACTCGCGAATCGAGTCGGGCGGGCGCTTTCCCGTGTAGGAATTGGCGGCAGACCGATCACCGTCGACGGCGTGCTCGATGATGCGCAGCGCAAGGCGGGGCTCCGAGATTTCGGCGACGAAGGCTTTCTCGAACCGCTCGAAGTACTCGTGGACTCGATCAATCGAGAGGCCGCTCTAAACCCCGTGGGCCACATGATCATTCGCGGCCGGATCGTGGGCGTCTTGGTCAACAAGCTGGTCGCGCAGAAGACGATCGCAGAGCACCCAGAAATCCTGGAGATTCCGGTCGAGGCACCCATCGTCATTGCGGGGCTCGCGCGTACTGGAACGACGATGCTGCATCGCCTGATCGCCCAAGATCCGACCATTCGCTCGCTGGCTTCCTGGGAGGCGATCAATCCTGCGCCGGCGAGACACAAGCGCGGCCGAAAGAAAGACCCTCGATTCGCTCAAGCGGCTGCCGCAGCGAAGGGGCTCAAGTACATGTCGCCCGGGTTTTTCGCAATACACCCGGCAGAGCCCGACGCACCGGAAGAAGAAGTCATTCTCCTCGAGCAGGCGTTTCTCACGACGACGCCCGAGGCAATGATGAACGTGCCCACCTATTCCAAGTGGCTCGAGGAGCAGAACCACGTCCCTGCATATCAGGCCTTGAAGCGCATGATGCAGTACCTGCATTGGCAGCGACCGGGGATAGGGCACGACGTTCGCTGGGTGCTCAAGACCCCGCACCACCAGGAGTACTTCGACCCGCTTCTCGAGGTATTTCCGAAGGCAACGATCGTCCATACCCACCGCGATCCGCTCAAGACGAGCCCATCGCTCTTCAGCATGCTCGCCCACCTGCAGATGATTTTCAGCGACGAGGTCGATCCGAACCGCGTCGCGGAGCACTGGCTCCACAAGATCGAAAACATGGCCCGACGCACCTTGGCGACCCGCGAGCGGGTGAACGACGAAGGGTTCGTGGACGTGTCGTACTACGATCTAGTGAAGGATCCGATCCCCGAAGTCGCCCGCATCTACGAAGCCGCCGGGCACGAGCTGAGCCCGGAAGCGCTCGAGGCCATGGGCGCCTCTCGAAAGATCAACAAGCAGCACAAGTACGGTCGCCACAAGTATTCTTTGGCTGACTTCGGGATGACCAGGGACGACGTCGAGTCCCGAATCGCTCCCTATCGCGCCCGTTTCAAAGTTCCCTACGAATAGACGAAAAAGGCCGTCTGAAGCCTCCTCGAGGCGTTAGCATGCGGTCGATGATGAGCGATCTGGAATCGGTTCCGTTTTGGCAACGCTTGGTTTCGCTGGCCGGGCTCCTAGCGATGGTCGGGATTGCTTGGCTGTTCTCGAAGCATCGCGATCGCGTGCCGTGGCGGGTGATCGGCTGGGGGATCGCGTTGCAGGTGTCGTTTGGCGTCTTCGTCATGAAGACCGATTTCGGGCTGCGTGTGTTTGCGATCTTGAACGAGCTAGTGCTGGCATTGCTCGGATTCACGGCGAAGGGGACCGAGTTCGTCTTCGGCGACTTCGCATCCGAGAAGTTCACCATCGCGATCAACGTCCTGCCAACGCTCATCTTCTTTTCGTCGCTGATGACGATTCTCTACCACCTCGGCCTCATGCAGCGCTTGGTCCGAATCTTCGCCTGGGTCATGCGCCGCACGATGGGCACGTCGGGCTCGGAGACTCTGTCTGCTTCTGCGAATATCTTCGTCGGTCAGACCGAAGCGCCCCTGATGGTGGCGCCGTTCATTCGCACGATGACGATGTCGGAGCTCATGGCCGTGATGACAGCAGGCTTTGCGACCGTGGCTGGCGGAGTGCTGGCTGCCTATGTCGGCCTGCTCAAGGGCGTCTTCCCGGACATCGCCGGGCATCTCATCGCAGCGAGTGTCATGAGCGCGCCGGCTGCCATGGTGATCGCAAAGGTCATGTGGCCAGAGACCGAAGCATCCGAGACCGCGGGGTCGCTGACCGTCGAGATCGATCGAGGGGATGCCAACGTCATAGACGCTGCGGCCCGCGGCGCCTACGAAGGCATGAAGCTGGCGCTCAACGTCGGAGCCATGTTGTTGGCGTTCATCGCTCTCATCGCGCTCACCAACGCGCTGATCGGCTTGCCGTTCGGGCTCTACAACGACTGGATGGGGCTCGAAGGCGCCGCAGCGATCGAACCCCTCACCCTTCAGAGGATCTTGGGTTGGCTGTTCTGGCCGTTTGCCTTCCTGATCGGGGTGCCTGCGGCCGAGTGCGCAACGGTAGGGACCTTGCTTGGCGAGAAGATCGTCCTCACCGAGTTCATCGCGTACCTGCACCTCTACGAGTCGCTCTCCGAGGGTGTTTCAGCCCTATCGCCGCGCACCGTGGTCATCACCAGCTACGCTTTGTGCGGCTTTGCGAACTTCGGCTCGATCGGGATTCAGCTGGGCGGCATCGGCGGAATGGCCCCGGAGCGCCGCCACGACCTCGCACGCCTGGGTCTGAAGGCGATGTTCGGGGGGCTGCTGGCGTCCTTGATGACCGCGGCCGTGGCTGGAATGCTCCTCTAGCGTCAGTCTCGTGCGGGGCCGGCACCGCGACAATTTGCCACCTTACCGCTTCGACCATGGGTGCTTATGTGAAACGCTGATGTTGCGGATTGCGCCCAGTCTTCTCTTGTTGGTCGCTTTGGGCTGCGCGCCGGTTGCCGTGGATGACGCGCCCCCGGCGGGCCGACAAGCTCAAATGATCGTGCGCAACACCCTCAGCCCGTTTTGCCCGGGCAAGACGCTCGACTCGTGCCCCAGCCCGAAGGCAGGGGAGTGGCGGCGTGACATCCGGGCCTGGGTCGCTGAGGGGATCCCGGAGCCTGAAATTCGAATGCGCCTACAGGAACGGGTGCCCGATTTCGATCTCAGCATACCGCCGGTGAAATCCGGCTGGGTGATCCCGCTCGTCGCCCTCGTGCTTTCGACGCTATGGCTCATCATCATGGCCCTGAAGTTTCGGAGTCGCCGCTCGAACGAACGCGGCGTCGAGGCGACGAGATGGGAGACTAGGCTAGACGCTCGGCTCGACGAAGAGCTTGCACGGCTCGATTGATCTACGCGGTGCAAATCACGGACGAGCCATGGCCAAAGAGACCCTGGTTCACCGTCACGCCGGCTCTTGCCCTTTCGACTTGGCGCCCCGCAGCGCAACCGCGAAGTTGCCAGGTCAGCTCGCAGACCTGTGCTATCGCCTGCGCCGGCACTGCCTCGCCAAAGCACGAGAGGCCGCCACTCGGGTTCACAGGTACGCGGCCGCCGATCGTGGTGTCCCCGTCCCGAAGGATCTTCTCGGCGTCGCCCGGTGGGCAGAGACCGATCTGTTCGTACCAGTCGAGCTCGAGCGCCGTCGACAAGTCGTAGACTTCGGCGAGATCCATGTCTTCGGGGCCGAGTCCCGCTTCTTCGTAGGCGCGGTGTGCGATCGACTCCTTGAAGCCGAGCTCCGGTAGGCCAACGCCAGCTGTCGAGTCGGTCGCGAGGTTCGGCATCTCGATGATGTCGTTGGGATATACCGGAGTCACTGTGGATACCGCGGCGATCTTCACTGGATGGGTCGTGTGCTTCCGCGCGAAGTCCATGCTGGAGAGCACGAGCGCCGCGGCACCGTCGCTGGTTGCACAGATGTCGAGAAGGCGAAGTGGGTCGGCCACCAGTGCCGAGCCCATCACGTCCTCGAGTGCGACCTCTTTACGGTATCGGGCGTTCGGATTGTGAAGGCCGTGCTTCGAGTTCTTCACTTTCACCCGTGCGAAATCCTCCTGAGTCGCGCCGTGGAGGTCCATGCGCCGTCGTGCGTACAGGCCGAAATACGTCGGGTTGGTGATCCCTTGGATGTGAAAGCGCAGCCAATCCGGATCCTCGGGGCGCCTGCCGCCGGCGGGCGCGAAGAATCCCTTCGGAGCGGCGTCGGCACCGACCACCAGCGCGACGTCACAGAGCCCCGCCAGAATATGCGCGCGTGCGACGCCGATCGCTTGAGCTCCTGTCGCGCACGCTCCATACGAGCTCGACACCTTCGCTCCGGACCAGCCGAGCGCCTGTGCAAACGTAGCGCCTGCGACGAATCCCGGGTAGCCGTTTCGAATCGTGTCACCTCCGGCGACCAGCTGGATGTCTCTCCACTCCACGCCTGCATCCTTCAGTGCATCCTGCGCGGCCTTGACTCCGTAGCCGACGAAGCTCTGACCCCACTTGCCCCAGGGGTGCATACCCACACCGAGTACCGCAACGTCCTTGCTCATCCTGCGCTCCCGTCGCCGCTCGGCTTCCAGTTCCAGGTGAGGTACACGTGTTCCTCGTCTTGGTAGAGCTCGCGGAGCACCAGCTCCATGGGCATGCCGGTTTTCAGCGCATCGACACCGATGCCGTCGGCCACTTGACCGAGGATCGTGATGCCTTCGGCTTCGAGCTCGACGGCTGCGATCGCGAAAGGCTCGAACGGCTCCTTCGCCACGAAAGGGGTGGGAGGCTTGTAGCTCGCGCTGGTGTAGGACCAGACCTTTCCGGTCCGACTCAAGGGAACCTCTTCGAGCTCAGCCTCGTCGCAGGCCGGATTCCGACAGAACGTCCTTTCGGCCGGGAAGAAGTAAGTCCCGCAGGTGCGACACCGCGTTCCGAGGAGGCGCGGCTCCCGTGGGTCCATCGTGAAGAGGCCTTCTACGGCCGGGGCGCGAGTTTTCTCAGTCATGGTGAAGGGTCCCCATGAACTAGAACACGTTTCACTCATGTTCAAGCCGACTTCGCGTACTGGGCTTTGGTTCGCTCGAGGAGCTGCGTGAGGTCTTCGCGTAGCGCTTCCAGGCTGTCGAGCGCGGCACGCACCGTCGGCCGTGGCAGCCCGTCGATCTCCTCGATCATCTTCTCGAGGCGTCGCGCGGTTGCGGTTGCACGGCGGATTCCGTCCAGATATTCGGCCCCCTCGGGCTTGGGGCTGAAGACCGGGTTGAACCGCTTTCGGAGCTCCGTCACCGCTGCGCCCTCTTCGAAGACCGCCTGCCGCAGCTGGTCGACGACTTCCTGGCGCACGGCGCGTTCGCCATCGGCGTCGTTGCTTGGGTTTCTTTGCAACGCCTTGGCGAAATAGTCGACCGCATCGCAGGTCGGAATGCGCTCGTTGAGACCATCCCGCTTCAAGACCGAGGGTGCGTGGCGCGTGAGCGCAACGTACGAGCCGGTGAGCTTGTCGGCCGTTGCCTGCTTGAGCTGAAGCTCGAGGGAGCAATAAGAATAGAAGTCCTCGTAGCCCCAGTCCAGGTACGACTCTCGATTCCGAACTTCGACGAGCGCCTCCGCCATGTTCACCCAGGAGCGCTTGAACTCGCGCGCACGCCGGACGACGTGCACCCGCAGCTCGTCCGCCCCTTCTGCTTCGAGCGCCTCTGCCAGGTCGCCGAGCCTTTGATGCGTAGCCATCGGCGCTCTATACCACCGACGGTGGCTCATTTATACCGGGTCGGATGAGAACGCCGAAGTGCAGCAAACCAGAGTCGATCGAGACGAAGCGACGCGCCGCGCGGCGACGCGGAAGGTGGCGACCGAGCTCGCTGCGGACATGGCGCGACGACTCATCGCGCCGCACCATGGTCACGAAGACGCCGCTGGGCCTTTCCGCGGACCTTCATCCACCACGGTTCGAGCGTTTACCCTACCTGAGCGGAAGACCCACGGCAGAGAGGTGACCAGCCAAGCGCTCCCAGGCCGGCCCGGCGCTCAGTCTAAGCGTCCGGAACCTCTGGATCATTGTGACCAGAAATACCTGTTGACAACCGTGTTTACGAACCTTTACCGTAGAACTGTCGGCTGATCTCGGATCGGTCGGCGGGCCAACAGAGATTCACACTCCTTGGGGGTACAACAAAACGGGCACTCGGGCGGGGTTCGCACCTCGCCCGAGATCTTTAACGTGTCGGTGTCGTTCGGTGAGGCGCCCGAGCGATTGAGCAGGCTGCGTGCCGAACGTCGTTAGAGGCTGCGCTTCTTTCCGCGAAGTCCGCGGCGACTGCCCTTGGGCTTCTTCGGCCGGTCGAACGGTCGAGCGTCGCCACCGCCGCCGCCGCGGTCGTATCCACCGCCGCGGTCGTAGCTTCCACCACGGTCGAAGTCACCACCACCCGGGTCTCCGCCGCGATTGAAACGGTCCGGCGGGGGTCCGCCGAAATCACGCCTCTGGCGCGGCGGTCGTGGCCGATCCTCGGCTATGTCCAGGCGGATCTCGCGTCCCCCGACTTCGCGTCCGTTGAGCTTTTCGACCGCCTGGGCGGCGTGCTCTTCGGCAGCGAAGCGGACGAATGCGAAACCTCGAGGGCGGCCGGATTCGCGGTCCTTTGGAATGTGAACATCAACTACCTCGCCGATTTCTCCAAACAGATCACGCAGATCTTGGTCGGTCGTTGCAAAGTTGAGGTTCCCTACGAATATCTTGCTTGAGATGACTTACTCCGTTCTCCGATGTGCTCAATTGGCACGTTTTGGGACTGTGTCCAAGTGAGCTAGTGTAACCCAGAACTGGCTTCTTTTTACCTTCAGACTCGCTTTCAGTAGTGCCAGGGGAACTTTTTGTAATCCTGAGGGCGCTTTTCGAGGAAGGCGTCGCGCCCCTCCTGTGCTTCTTCGGTGCCGTAGGCGAGCCGAGTCGCCTCTCCGGCGAAGAGCTGCTGGCCTACCAGGCCGTCGTCGATCATGTTGAAGCCGAACTTCAGCATCCGCATTGCGGTCGGGCTCTTGGAATTGATCTCCTTGGCCCAGGAAAGGGCGAAATTCTCCAATTCGGCGTGGGGTACCACCGCGTTGACCATCCCCATGGCCGCGGCTTCCCTGGCGCTGTAGTTGAGACCAACGAAGAAGATCTCCCGAGCCTTCTTCTGACCGACTTGCCTTGCGAGGAGGGCCGAGCCGTATCCGCTGTCGAAGCTGGCCACGTCCGGATCGGTCTGTTTGAAGAGCGCGTGCTCCTCGCTCGCGATGGTCATGTCACAAACCACGTGAAGGCTATGCCCTCCGCCAACCGCCCAACCCGGCACGACCGCGATCACGACCTTGGGCATGAATCGAATGAGACGCTGAACCTCGAGGATGTGCAATCGACCGAGCCTAGCCGGGTCGATCTCTCCCGCCGAGTCGGTTTCGTACTTGTAGCCATCCTTGCCGCGAATGCGTTGATCACCGCCCGAGCAAAACGCCCATCCACCGTCCTTCGGTGAAGGACCGTTGCCCGTCAGGAGGACGCAGCCGACATCCGAGGTCTGCCGCGCGTGGTCCAGAACGCGATAGAGCTCATCGACGGTTCCTGGACGAAATGCGTTGCGTACCTCTGGACGATTGAATGCGATGCGAACGGTGCCGTGCTCCTTGGCGCGATGGTAGGTGATGTCTCGAAGATCGAAACCCGGAACCTCGATCCACTTCGACGCGTCAAATGTCTCGGAAACCATGCTTCCCTTACTCCGTGAACTCGTTCAGGACGGCGAGGATGATGCGTCCGAGCAACGTGGCCACCTGTTGACGCGAGAATTCTCCTTCGATCCAACGCTGAAGGATCTCGCCCGCGCCCGTGAGCATCATGTCCGCCAGGGCTTGCGCCTCCGCGTCGTCTACGCCCGTGAGCTCGCGCAGCGGAATCAGCCACGGCTGAACCAGTTGGCGCCGGAATCCCTTGCTGATCGCCGAGATTTCCCGGTCTGGACCGACGGAACGGACCAGCTGCCAGCCGCCGGAGCCCTTGGCTTCTATCGTGTCGCAGGCCGCGTCGATGAACCCACGCGCAATCGAAGCGACATCGGTATCATCATCAGTCTCGAAGACGTTCGGCGCCCTATTCGCAAACTCTTCTCGAAAATCTTCGAGCACTCCCTTGATCAGCTCGTGACGGTTCGGAAAAAACTTGTACACGACCGGACGCGTGATACCCGCTGCGGCCGCCACATACGGAATGCGCACGTTGTCCACACCATCCTTTGCAATGATGTCCGACGCGACTCGCAACAATTGCTGTTGTCGGTCTTCCGGGCTCAGCCGGGTGCGCGAAGGGTCGCTGGGTCGATTGGATGAAGGCATTGGCTTATGAAAAAGGGTGGCCCCGCGATCGAAGCCACCCTGATCGAATCAGACTTGGGAGCGGCTCAATCTTGAGCCAGGTTCATCACCTGCTGAAGGCTCATCGCCAGGGTCATGTCGCCGTCGATCTTGATCTTGCCAGACATGAATGCCTGCATCGGGTTGAGCGAGCCGTTGAGCATTCCGAGCCAGTCTTCTGCGGACACGGTGATCGTCGCGCCGGGGCTGGCGTGCTTGCCCTTGCTGACGAAGCCGCCCGTCTTGCCCTTCTTGAGGTCCAGGTTCCACTCGCCGCCACCTTCACCGGTGATGTTGAACTGGTAGACTGCATTGGGGGCGGTGGCCGCGTCGGTGTTGTTGGCGGCTCTCTGCTCGAACTTTTCGAAGAACTCAGCTGCGGATTCCATTGATCATGCCTCTCTTGGTGTGGCGGCCGCCGTTTCCACGTGCGAATCGGTGTGGCGAGCCGGACGGGAGTTGTAACCGAAATCGCGGCCGCATGCACCCCTCTAGAATTGCCAAAATCGCTGCGATTCTGGGCCCCGTGGCCCAGGGGGGTCGATGCGGGGCCGCGCTCGGGCGGTCGTTCGGGTTTGGGGGGCCTCTTGCTTTGAAACACGCCGGAAACGTCCATTACATCCAGCGGAAACAGCTCGGATCTAGTCTCCGCACTTCCAAGGAGGAACCGGGGATGGATGCTCTCAATCAGGCGGACACTGGATGGCTCATGGTGTCGTGCGCTCTCGTCATGCTCATGACGCCGGGCTTGGCCCTCTTCTACGGTGGCATGGTGAACTCGAGAAACGTCCTCTCGTCGTTCATGCACAGCTTCATCGCGTTGGGGATCATCACTCTTCAGTGGGTGGTCATCGGCTACTCGCTCTCATTCGGCTCGGATGCAGGTGGCGGCTTGATAGGCGGCTTCGAATACGCATTCTTGAACGGCGTGGGTCTCGAGCCGCGGGAGGGCTCCACCATCCCGCACATCCTCTTCATGGCCTTTCAGATGATGTTTGCGATCATCACGCCCGCACTGATCTCCGGCGCGATTGCCGAGCGGATGAAGTTCTCGGCCTACTTTCTGTTCATCGTTCTTTGGGCGACGTTCGTTTATGATCCGATCTGCCACTGGGTCTGGGGACCTGACGGCTGGCTCGGCGCGCGTGGAGCGCTCGACTTCGCGGGCGGGACGGTGGTTCACCTGTCTTCTGGTGCCGCCGCGCTGATCTGTGCCCTCGTCATCGGTCGACGTAGCCGCCCCGGTCCACCTCACAACCTCACGCTGACGCTGCTCGGAGCCGGCATGCTCTGGTTTGGCTGGTTCGGATTCAACGCCGGCAGCGCCCTCGCCGCAAACGCCAACGCAGCGCTCGCGCTCGTCAACACACACGTCGCAGCCGCTGCGGCTGCCTTCGCCTGGGCGATCGTCGAGTGGATCAGACAAGGCAAGCCGACTGCGCTCGGCGTCGCCTCCGGCCTGGTGGCCGGACTGGTCTGCATCACTCCGGCGGCTGGTTTCGTGAGCCCGTCCTCAGCGGTGCTGATGGGGCTCGTCGCAGGTCCGATTTGCTATGGGGCAGTCATGTTGAAGGGGACGCTCGGCTACGACGACGCGCTCGACGCATTCGGCATCCATGGCGTCGGTGGAGCGCTCGGCGCGGTGCTCACCGGCGTCCTTGCGAGCGCGGCCTGGGGCGGCACCGACGGGCTGATTGGCGGCAACAGCCAGCTCTTCGTCGAGAACATCGTCGGCGTGCTCGCTGCGGCGGCATACTCGGCCGTAGTCACTCTCGTGATCCTGAAAGTCCTGGACGCCACCGTGGGCCTGCGCGTGAGCAAGGACCAAGAAACCGAAGGCCTCGACACGAACCTACACGGCGAAGAGGGCTATCACATGGGTGGTGCCGGGGCGCTCACCGAGTAGCCTAGCGCGGCGGCCGAAGGCCCATTGTCCGTGGCGGGACTTCATCGTAGGTCTGCGCCATGGGACTTTCTCGCTTCATAGCGCGCTTGTTTCGAAGGGAGTCGCGCACGCGCGCGCCTTTCCCCGAGGCCGAGGTGCGCGATTACTCCCTCGACGAGTTGCCCGAATACGACGGCACCGATGCCAGCAAGCCGATACTCGTAGGCGTTCGTGGCAACGTGTACGACGTGACTCGTGGCCGGGACTTCTACGGTCCTGGCGGGCCTTATGCCATGTTCGCCGGCAAGGACTGCACCCGCGCGCTCGCGAAAGTGTCCTTCGATGAAGAGCTGTTCACCGGCGACATCCAAGACCTCGAAGCGGAGGAGTTGGAGAAGCTCGACGAGTGGATCGAGATGTTCGAAGGAAAGTATCGGCGGCTGGGCCGTCTCCTTCCGCCCGCATAGCGTTCCCCTCTTGCGCGGGCGCGCTGAACGTCGATCAGGGAAGGAATGCCGGCGTCACCCGCAACACCTGGCCGCCGGAGCCGCTTCCGTCGGTGGTGATGTACAAAAGACCGTCCGGACCCTGTCGGGGCGACCGAAGGCGCCCTTGATCCTCGATCACTCGAAAGTCGTCTGTCACTTCCCCGCCGGCGCTCACGAGGTAGATGTGCAGGTGTTGGGCTTTCAAGGTCGCGACCGCAAGCGCACCAGTCCAGTCGCCCCAGTTGCCACCCTCGAGGAATGTCGCGCCCGACAATGCGAGCGTGGGCGATCCGCTTGACCAGAGGGCTGCGATCGCGTCGGGATACTTCGTTGAATCGGTCATTGGAACCGATTCGTTGTACCCAGGCACGGGATCCCAGCCGAAGTTGCCGGGCAGAAGTTGGTTGATCTCATCGTCCACGGAGGGGCCGTGCTCGGCCGAAACGCCGAGCGAGTCGCTTGGACGAAATGCGATGCCCTGAACGTTGCGATGGCCTTTCGAGTACCAACGGTACCCGCCCGGATTGCCGGGCGCCGCGGCGCCGTCCCGGTCGATGCGAAGTACTTTGCCGCCGAGCGATTCGTCGTCCTGCGGCGTGGTACCGACCGCAGCATCGCCGGTTCCGACCCAAAGGTAGCCGTCGGGCCCGAAGCGCGGACGGCATCCACTATGCCTTCCCGAGCTGTAAGGCATGCCGGTGACGATGTCATCGCGGGCGAGGACCCCGTCGCCGCTCGGCGTGCTCAGGGTCAGACGGAGCAGGCGTACGTCGTTTTCACCCCCTGCATTCGAGCAGATGCAAACGTAAACATAGCCATTCGTCTCGAAGCTCGGATCAACCTCCAGACCCAGCATACCGCCTTCGCCATTGGCTACCAGGTCGTCGAGGAAGATCTCGACGGGCGCCGCGTCGACGCCCGCGACATAGACGTTGAGCGGACCTGTTCTCTCCGTCACCAGGACGGTGCCGTTCGGCAGCCAGGCGATATCCCAGGGATTGCTGAGGCCGAAAATGTAGGGGGTCACGTCTAGAGGGGCGACGTTGCCTTGGCCGCCGACACCTCCGGTGCCTCCGAGTCCCGCGTTCGGTGCCGCCTCCGCCCGCGGAACCGAGCATACCCCCGGTTCCGCCTTCGCCACCGTTTCCGCCGGCTCCACCGTTCGTCGATGCGCCGCATGCGCTGAGCAGCACGGCGCAGATGCATATGAGTCTAAACCCCACCTCTCGATTATGCGCTTCAGGTGACTCGGCTCAAGCGAACGGAAAGCGGCGGTAAACCAATGTAGCGACAGAGCCTACGCCAAGTGCTGTCATCGCATAGAGAAACGGCAATTTCAGGAGGGCGTCCTGATCGGCTTCGGGAAACGTAGCGAGGATCACGGCGATCGCGAGTGGTGCATTCTGCACACCGGTTTCGAGCGAGACCGCATGGCGTTGTCGAGGACCGAGACCGGCGAGACGCGCGAGCCCATAGCCGAGCACCATTGCGCTTCCTGCGACGAAAACGCAGGCAAGCAGGCTCGCATCTCGCGCGGTCATCAAGAGGTCGAGCTGGTCCGACACGCTCGTGATGAGCAGAACGATCAGCAGCAACGCCCCCGCGAGTGCACCAAGGCGCTCGACTCTCTTCGCGATCTCTGGGGAGCGTCGTCGAATCCACATGCCTGCCGCGATCGGCGCGAGCATCAAGGCCAGCGTGCCCATGACGGCCAAGTACGGAATCTGCATCTCCCTCTGCGTGAACGAGGCGGAGTACGCGTAAAGGAGCACCGGCATCATCACGACGGAGACCACGGTCGATACGGCCGTCATCGAGATGCTCAACGCCAGGTCGGCGCGGCAGAAGTAGCTGAACATATTGCTCGCGTTGCCCCCCGAGGTGCAGGCCATGAGCATGAGTCCGAGGGCGTCGGTTCCTTCGAGGCCGAGGCCATGGACCGCGAGATAGGCGAGGAAGGGTACCCAGCCGAACTGCGACAGGAGTCCGATGAGAACGGCGCGCGGCCGTTCGAGGGCGCGCTCATAGTCAGCGGGTGTCAGCGAAGCGCCCATGCCCACCATCAGAACCAGGGTAAGCGCCGCGATCAGCGCTTTGTCGAGACCGCTGAGCATTCCGGCATCATACACGCACAGATTGGGCAAAACTGGAATGTTCAGGGCAACGGCGCCATGATGAGCTCGAGTCATGCGGGGAATGGCAATGGTGCTGCTGGCGTGCGCGCTCTGCGCGTTGGGCTGCTACGACACGGTTTCCGTCGACCTCTTTCCCGACGCGGGGTTTGACGCCGGCACCGACGCTGGCACGGATGCTGACGTGCCGGACGCTGACGTGCCGGACGCTGACGTGCCGGACGTGCGTGACGTGCCGGATGCGGACGTGCCGGATGCTGACATACCGGACGCCAACATTCCCGACGCCGATGTCCCTGACGCTGACGTGCCGATCATGGGATGCATGGATCTCTGCGACACCGTTCTCGACTGGAGCTCCGCTCAGTTGAGCTGCATCGCGCAGGTTCTGCGGATTGCGGGTTATGCGCCGGGAGCGAACCCGGCGTGCCGACTGGTCCGCGACCCGCAGGAGTGCGTGGACTGTGCCGACGGACTGGGGCTCAACGACAACGTGTGCATCGGTGTCGCCTTCATCTGCCTTCCCTGAGGACCTGCGAGCACCCGTCCGACCCATTGGCGCAGGGCTGGGCTGCAGGTCCGCCGTCGGCGTATTGACCTAGATTCGACTCGGGCCCAGCATCCGCTCGTGGACAACGAGAAGATCATCAGCGAGGTGATGGGCGGTGGCCTTCGAATGCTGAACCGAATCGCCGACTCGCCGCTCGTCGAACGGCTCGGGCTCGAAGATCGCGCACAAAAACTGGTCTATCAAGGAGCCAAACGCGCCGCAGAAACCGCAGCGCGAGCCGCCAAACGGCTTGCCCAGAAGCGGTCGACGGCGCGTACGAGCGGGTCGATGAAATTCGATCTGAGCTTGAGCGAAGAACAGCAGCTCATGCGGGACACGCTGCGGCGTTTCGCCGACGACCTGATGCAGCCGGCCGCGAGAGAAGCCGACGATCTCTCCTCGGCCCCGGAAGACTTTCTCGAGGCATTTGGCGAGCTCGGAGCCATCGCGATGTCGGTGCCCGAATCGCTCGGTGGAGCCGCCGAACGGGTTTCGGCGGTATCTCAGATGCTGATTGTCGAGGACCTCGCACGCGGCGACATGGGCTTGGCCTACGCGGCGCTGTCCCCTCTCTCGTTCGTCAGCGCTTTGGTTCATTGGGGAGACGTGGAGCAACAGAAGCGCTTCCTGCCCGCGTTCGTCGAAGGGGATGCGACTGCGGCGAGCATCGCGACCGTGGAGCCGCATCCGCTTTTCGATCCGTGCAGGTTACGGACGACCGCCAAAAAACAGGGCTCGGACTACCTGCTCCGCGGCGAGAAATCGATGGTCGCTTTGGCGGACCGCGCGAGCTGGTTCCTGGTCGCGGCCGAGATCCCCAAAGTCGGTCCTCGTTTCTTCCTGGTGGAGCGCGACGCGGCCGGCGTCGAAATCATCGCGGAGCCAGCGATGGGTTTGAGATCCGCAAGCCTCGGTCGCCTCAAGCTCGACAAAGTGCGCGTGCCTTCCGAGGCTTTGCTCGGCGGCGAGACCGCGATCAAAGAAGGCAAGAAAGCCTATCAAGATGCCGTAAACCGGGCGCGTGTCGCTTGGGGCGCGATGTCGCTTGGGACGGCCCAGGCCTCGTTGGACTACGCCATCCCGTATTGCAACGATCGAGTTGCGTTTGGAGAGCCGATTTCGCATCGGCAAGCGGTCGCCTTCATGATCGCCGACATTGGAATCGAGCTCGAGGCGATGCGCATGCTCGTGTACCGCGCCGCAGGGCGCATCGACGCGGGCCTCGATTGTCAGCGCGAGGCGTATCTCGCTCGCACCCTTTGTTCCGAAAGAGGGATGGAAATCGGCACGAACGGCATTCAGCTTCTCGGTGGAGCCGGGTTCATCAAGGACCACCCGATGGAAATTTGGTATCGGCAACTCCGGGCCATCGGCATCATGGATGGCAATCTTCTGGTCTAGGGAATTCACATGATCTATTTGGAAGTTCCGAAGAAGCTCAAGCCAATCGTCAATCAGGCGCATCAGGTGGCCAAGCACGTATTCCGTCCCATCTCCCGTAAGTACGATCGCGCCGAGCACGATTACCCGAAAGAGCTCGACCTGCTCGCCGCGCTCATGGACGGCTTGAGCGCCGGCGGGGCGCAGAGCGGTGCGGGCGTCGATGGGCTGCAGCGAGACGCAGGCAGCGACGAAGGCATTCGCAATGGGGCCAACATGTCCACGTGCCTGGGCCTCACCGAGCTCTGCTGGGGGGACGTCGGTCTTGCTCTGTCCATTCCGCGTCAAGGACTTGGCAACGCGGCGATCAGCGCCGTCGCCGACCCGGCGCAGAAGAAGCGTTTCGCCGGCACCTGGGCGGCGATGGCGATCACCGAGCCTGGGGCGGGCTCCGACTCCGCAAACATCCGTACCACCGCTCGTCTCGATGGCGACCACTGGGTGCTCAACGGAGAGAAGATCTACGTGACCGCGGGAAGCCGGGCCGATTCGGTCGTGGTTTGGGCCACGCTCGATCGCAATCTCGGGCGCGCGGCGATCAAGTCGTTCGTCGTGCCTCATGGGACGCCGGGCATGGAGGTCGTGCGTCTTGATAAGAAGATGGGGATTCGCGCTTCGGACACCGCGAGCATCACGCTCACGGATTGCCGAATACCCAAGGAAAACCTCCTAGGGACCCCGGACATCGATACCAAGAAGGGGTTCGGGGGAGTCATGCAGACTTTCGACAACACCCGACCCGTCGTCGCAGGAATGGCGGTTGGCGTCGCCCGCGCCGCCCTAGAGCACACGCGGGAGCTGCTCAGCGCCGAGGGCATCGAGGTTCGATACGCCGGCTCGATCTTCAGCAAGACCTCAGCGGAGGCCGAGCTCATTCGCATGGAGGCGGACTGGGAGGCAGGTCGCCTGCTGATGCTGAAAGCCGCCTGGATGGCGGACAATGGGATTCCGAACTCGACCGAGGCATCGATGTCCAAGGCGAAGGCTGCGCGTGTGGCCAACCAGATCACCCTCCGCTGCGTCGAGCTCTGTGGCGGCCTTGGCTACTCCGAGGACGTCCTGCTCGAAAAGTGGGCACGGGACTCGAAGATCCTCGACATATTCGAAGGTACCCAGCAGATCCAACTGCTCATCATCGCTCGCCGCTTGCTCGGAAAGCGCTCGTCCGAGCTGCGCTGAGGAGACTCTGATGGAGATCAACGGAATCGCGCATACCTTCGTGACGGTCGGTGACTTCGAAAAGGCGCGCGCCTTCTATGGCAAGCTTCTGCCGTTTCTCGGATTGACCAACGTGATGGACATTCCGGGGACTTATTACTGCGTGGGCGGCCGCACGGGCTTCGCCATCCGTGAGTCCTCGGAGGCCAACCGCGGAGAGCGTTTCGATCAAAACCGAGTGGGCCTCCACCACATCTGTTTTCGCGCGCGCTCGCGCGAAGACGTCGACGAAGCCTACGAGTTCGTGAAAGCACTCGGGGCTACGATCATCCACGCGCCCGAAGAGGCGGTCTGGGCTCCCGGCTACTACTCGATCCTCTTCGAAGACCCGGATGGCATCCGTCTGGAGATCAACTTCGTCCCCGGCAAAGGCCTACTGAAGTAAGCGGCCGCCAAGCCGCCGCTCACCATGTCGTCCGATGGCCGGCCGCGAGGCTCGGCCACTCAGCGTGGGTGCAGCCAGTAGCGCCCGTTGGAAGCGCCGAGCTTGCAAGCGTATTCGTAAAGCTCGCTGAGGGCGTCGTCGCCGAGAACGTCGCCGAGGCGTCCTGCCGCCAAGATGTGGCCTTCTTTGATCAGGAGCGCGTGCGTCGCGTGCCGGGGAATCTCCTCCACGTGGTGGCTGACTAGGATCAGGGTAGGGCCGTTCTTCTTGGCGCAGAGCCGGTCGAGGTCGTCGATCAGGCGCTCCCGGGTTCCGGGATCGAGACCGGCGCAGGGTTCGTCGAGAATCAGCAGGCTGGGTTCGGTAACCAAGGCGCGAGCGATCATCACCCGCTGCTTCTCCCCTTGTGATAGGATCCCATATGGCTTGTTTCTGAACGCGTAGGCGCCAATGCTGCGCAGCGCATCGTCGGCTCGAATGAGGTCATGGGAGCTGAGCTCATGCCAGTTTCCGATGGTCGCATGGATGCCCGTCGCAGCGACCTGACGAGCGCTTTGTCGCGGGGGGAGCCAGCCGAATAGCGTCGAGCTGACCCAGCCGATTCTCTCCTTGAGGGCACGCATGTCGCACTGCCCGTAGGTCTCCCCGAGAACGGAGACGCAACCGCGGCTCGGCCATTCGTAGCCGGCAACGATCGAGAGCAGGGAGCTCTTGCCGGCACCGTTCGGGCCGAGGACCACCCAGTGCTCACCCGTTTCGATCTTCCAGTGTATGTCCCGCAGGATGTCTACGCCGTCGCGAGTGAACGTTTCTACGTGCAGATCGAGAGCGGCGACCACCCGGGAAGCCTAGCATCGTCTCGGCGGGGGTCGCCGGCTTCTTAGCGCTTGATGTGCCAGTCGTTGTGGGCTCCAATGCGGCCCTATGCCGCGACATCTCCTTTGGCTCTTGGTTTGCCTCGTTCTCGGAGCCGGCGCTGCCCAGGCGCAGGAGCCCTGTTCGATTCCGATTACGGGCACCGTTCCCGACGGTCCTGAAACGCACTTCTACGTGGACTTTGAAGTTCCGGAAGGCATCGTCGAGATCGAAGTGCAGCACGACGACCTCTCGTCGGTGAACATTCTCGACTGGGGTCTCGATGACCCGAACGGTTTCCGCGGATGGGGCGGCGGAAACAGCGAGCCGGCGGTCGTGGGGGTGGAAGCCGCTTCGCGGAGCTACGTCCCCGGTCCGATTCCGACCGGCACTTGGGCGGTGGTCGTCGGGAAAGCCAGAGTCTCGGAAACACCCGCCAACTACGAGATCTGCATCATTCTTCGCACGGAGGCGACACTTCCGGCGCAACCGCGCGCGCCCTACCAAGATCCGGGCGTGCTCGTCGACGATGCCCGCTGGTACGCGGGCGACTTCCACGTGCACTCCCGACAGAGCGGAGATGCCACCCCGACCATCGACGAGACCCTCAGCTACGCAGACGGCGTCGGGCTCGACTTCATCATGCTCTCCGAGCACAACACCAACAGCGGACTCACGCTCTACGCGAGCTCGCAGCCTGATTTCCCCGAGCTCCTGATCTTTCCAGGAGTCGAGTGGACGACTTATTCCGGGCACGCCAACGCGCTCGGTGCAACCGTATGGGTCGATCACAAGATCGGCGTGAATGCTCTGACCGCGGCGGCGGCCATCCAGCAGTATCATGAACAGGGCGCGCTCTTCTCGATCAATCATCCCAGCGTGCCAGGCGGTAACTTCTGCATTGGCTGCCCCTGGGAGATCGAAGTCGATCCCAAGACGATCGATGGCGTGGAAGTCCAAAGCGGGGTCTGGGGCGCCATCGACTATTGGGAAGAAATGTGTGCGGCCGGCTCCCACGCTGCCGCGATCGGCGGCAGCGATGATCATCGGGGCGGCCAGGCCGACGGGGCTCTCGACAGCCAGATCGGCACGCCAACGACCATGGTGTTCGCCGAAGATCTGAGCGTCGCCGCGATCCTCGAGGGCGTGCGCAGCGGCCGCACGGTGGTCAAGATCAATGGGTTCGATGGACCCATGATCGAAACGGAGCTCAGCGGCGAGCGCATGGGCGACACGGTCTTTGCCGACAGCGCGACTCTGTCTGCGCTCGTCCGCGCGGGGGAGGGCCAGACGCTGGAAGTCATCATGAACGGTCAGACGATCGAGCGCGTGTCGATCTCATCAGACCCGTTCACGCACGAAACGAGCGTCGAAGCCCCGGCCGAGGGAGAGGACCGGTATCGTCATCAGGTGACGATCGGGAACACCCCTCAGACGGTCGGGAGTTATGTCTGGCTGCGTGCCGAGGATCGGACCGAAACGCCCGATCCAGGCTTGCCAGATGGAGGAACGGACCCAGGTAACGGGTCGTCCGGGTGTGATTGCCGCATCGCGATGGCGTCCGACCGCGACACGGCCGTGCTGATGCTGGCCCTCGCGTTCGTCGTGCTTCTTTCGCGTCGGCGTCGATCCTGCTGACCCTCAGACCGTCTCTTTGCGCCTCCGGAGGACGTGTCGTAGCCGCGAACGCTCGTCCCGCTCGCGCTCTTCGAGCATCGCCCGAAGGGCGCTCAACTCTGCGGTCAGGGTCGGCTCCACCCGAAGTTGGAGGGTATTGACTTGGCGCGTGGCTTTCGCGAGCGCATCGCCAAGACGCCGTACGAGCTGCTCCTTGGGCAGCGCGTCCAGAACCAGCTCGACGAGCTGCTCGAACTCGCTTGCCGTCTGAGCTGCCGCGGGACCCACGGACGGAGCCGCGGTTTCTCGCGCGGTCAGAGTGCGCTGGATCGGACTGTGCGACACCACCATCGGCACGGCGATGCCCCAGATCTGTCGTTGCTCGAGCTCGACGCTGACCTCGCGCCCCGGCCATGCATAGGTTTCCAACGAGGCTTCGCCGCGTGCCGCAAGGGCTCGAAGCAGCGCCCCGTACGCCTGGGTTGCTCTCGCTTCGACTTTTTCACGTGCATTCAACGCCGGCCGAGCGCTCTTGAAGAGCTCTGTGATGAGGGCCTCTCGCTTGCGATTTAGGAGCTCTCGGCCTTTGCGGACTCGGCGGATCTGAGCGTTCGCTCGCACCAGGCCAGATCGCGTCGGTGGGACGGAGCGCACACTCATGGCTTCGCCTCGATCTTGCGGGTGCCGTGCGGCCGAGCGTTCCATGCGGCGTCGGAAATGCGTGTGAGCTCGTCGCGCGGCAGGGTTTCGAGTAGCGACCAACCAACCTTGAGCGTGTCCGGGAGAGAGCGCCGCCCTCGACTTTGATTGATCAGCTCCCGTTCGAAAGCATCGACGAAATCGAGCGCGCGCCTGTCCCCGGGTGCAAGACCTTCGCTGCCCACGATGGCCGCCATGAGCTTTGCTTCTCTGCCGCGCGCATACACCGCATAGAGCTGGTCTGCCCATTCGCGGTGTTCCGGTACGGTGCGGCCCTTGCCGATCCCGGCGTTCATGAGTCGCGACAGGGATGGCAATACGTCCACGGGAGGATAGACGCCTCGCTGGTGGAGCTCGCGACTCAGGACTATTTGGCCTTCTGTGATGTATCCGGTGAGGTCGGGAATCGGATGGGTCATGTCGCCGTCTGGGAGAGAGACCACCGGAAGCTGCGTCACCGAGCCGGTGCCGTCCTTGAGAACACCCGCGCGTTCGAACAAGGATGCCAGATCGGTGTACATGTATCCTGGGTAGCCACGGCGACCGGGAATCTCTTCGCGGGCGGCAGCGATCTCCCGCAATGCCTCTGCGTAGTGGGTGATGTCCGCCATCACCACGAGCACGTGAATGCCATGCGTGTATGCGAGATGCTCCGCCGTGGTCAGGGCGACGCGCGGCGTGAGCAGTCGCTCGATCGTGGGGTCGCTTGCCTGGTTCAGAAATAGAACAGTGCGCTCCATCACCTCACTCTCGCGGAATCGCGAGACGAACGCTTGAGTCTCACGCTCGGTGATCCCGATCGCGGCGAAGACCACCGCGAATGGCTCCCCACGTGCAGGGCGCGCATTTTCGACGATGTCGGCTGCGAGCTCGACCCCGGGAAGGCCCGGAGCCGAGAACACCGGGAGCTTCTGTCCGCGCACGAGAGTGTTCATTCCGTCGATTGCAGATACGCCGGTTTCGATGAAATCGGAGGGATGCTGTCTTCGGACCGGGTTGATCGGCGCGCCCCAAATCGGCAGGCGTGCCTCACCGATCGAAGCCGGCAGACCATCGAGAGGCTCGCCGGTTCCGCTGAGCGCTCGTCCAAGGAGATCTTTGCCGACCACCGTCGTGGCGGTCTCGCCCGCCAATGTGATCGAAGCAGTCGCAGGCTTGAGCCCGAGCGTATCCTCGAAGACCTGAATGACCGTGATCTCGGTGCCCACGTCGATCACCTGCCCACGCCGGCTCGTCTGTCCTTCTCCTTCGATGCGAACCCATTCCCCGAGCCTCGCGCGCCGCGTCGAGCGAACGAAGAGCAGAGGGCCGGCCGCGGAGGCAGCGCCCGCATAGGTTCGCGCGATCGGTGCTTCCAGTCGCTTCATGGTTTCCTCATCTCGGAAATCGTTGCCCCCGCTCGTTCAATTTCTCGTTCGAGCTCGTCGGGCGCCGCGGTCTTCACGGACCCGAACGCAATGCGAATGGCAGCGAGGTCGAGGTTCTCGAAGGAAACGCCTTCCTTGAGCGCCGCGCCTCCGGCGTGCATGAACCTCCAAAGCAGCTTGGCGAGATGGTAGGTCTTCGACACCGACGAAAAAGCGTCGTGTGGGTGAAAAGCGTTCTGCCCGATCAGAAACTCGCGGGCGATTCGCGCGCCCTCGAGCACTAGACGGTCTTCGTCTTCGAGCGCATCGACGCCGACCAGCCCAGCGATTTCACGAAGCTCGCGATCCCGCTGCAAGAGTCGAATCGTTTCGATCCGAAGCTCCAACCAATCCGATCCCCCCTCTTTGGAGAACCAGTCCCGCGTGCCCTCCGCATACAAGCTGTAGCTCGTGTCCCAGTCGACTGCAGGGAACTGGCGTTGGTGTGCCAAGCGCGCGTCGAGCGCCCAGAGCGCGCCCACGACGCGCAACGACGCCTGCGTGACCGGCTCGGCGAAATCGCCTCCGGGAGGAGAAATCGCGGTGATGAAGGTGACGGCGCCCGTGCGTGGCGGAGTGCCCTCGCTCTCGACGCGGCCTGCTCGCTCGTACAAACGGCTCATGCGGTTTGCCAGGTAGGTCGGATACCCCTCCTCGCCGGGCATCTCTTGCAAGCGTGCGGCGATCTCGCGGAGCGCTTCAGCCCAACGCGAGAGAGAGTCCGCGAGAATGGCGACGTGGAAGCCCATGTCGCGGTAGTACTCGGCGATCGTCATTCCGAGATAGACCGACGCGTCGCGAGCGGCGACCGGCATGTTCGACGTGTTCACGATGAGAATCGTCCGGTCCATGATCGGCCGTCCGGTCTTCGGGTCGGTCAGGAGGCTGAAGTCATGTAGCACCTCCGCCATCTCGTTTCCGCGTTCGCCACATCCGATGTAAACCATCACGTCGGCCTTCGCGTACTTGGCGAGAGACTGCTCGATGACCGTCTTTCCAGTTCCAAAGCCGCCAGGTACGGCCACCGATCCACCCTCGACGACGGGGAAGAGCAGGTCGAACACACGTTGGCCCGTGATGAACGGTCGATCTCCAGGCAGCCGGCGCCCGAACGGTCGTCGTTCACGAATCGCCCAGGAGTGCGAGAGACCGAGTGAGGTCCCGTCTTCCAAGGTCGCGACCGTGTCCGACACCGTGAAGTCGCCCCGTTCGATGCTGGCGATGCGCCCCGCGCGGCCAGGCGGGACCAGCACCCGGTGAATCATTCCGGGGCGTTCCTCCACGGTGCCCAAGACGTCCCCTCCGGACACGGTCGCGCCCTTCTCAGCGACGGGCGAAAACGACCAGCGTGCCTCGGGGTCCAGGGTGGGCAGGGTCATGCCCGGCGCCATGAAGTCGCCGGAGCGATCCGCCAGACCCGTGAGGGGACGACCTACGCCGTCCAGGATCGAGCCGAGTAGTCCAGGACCGAGCTGAGTCATCAAGGAGCTGCCCGTCCTCCGAACCGGCTCTTCGAGTCCGAGTCCGCTGGTCTCCTCGAACACCTGAATGGTCGCGACAGCACCCTTCAGACGAATGACTTCGCCAAGCAGACGCTGGTTTCCGACCTCGACGAGCTCGTAGAGAGCTGCGTCGCCCAGAGGCTGCGCCTCGGCGATAGCCCCTGCGACTCGAGTGATGCGTGCCTCGCTCATTGCAGCCTCACTCGATAGCCGATGGCCCGCCGAAGGATTTCCACGATGTACTCGTGCGCGCTCGACTTGGCTGTCCAGTCCGGCCCGGGCACCGGGATGACCAGGGGCAAGGTGCTCCGTTCCAGTATCCGCCTCAAGTCATCCGACAGCTCGCGGTAAAGCGGCTCATCGATGATGACCACGCCAGCTTTCGCCTCGTCGACCGCACGCTGGATTTGGCGCGCAGCATCGTCGCCGTCCACCGCCTGAAACACGGGGATGCCAGCCAAGGCGAAGCCCGCGCTCAAGCCGGGACTTGCGATTACGACGAGTCGTTCTCCTTTCATGTCATCACCATTTCCGCTTGGATGAGGGCGGCCGGTGCGCGAAGTGCCACGCCCCAGACGATGCGCATGAGGTTCAGAACCTGAGCCCGCAACTCGATTGCGAAGCCGACCACAGGCGCGGCGCCACTGGGGTCGAGGCGAACCGCTCGATTCTGCCACTCGATTTGCGCCCGAAGCACGGCCCCTTCGAGCTCTGCCAGGTCGTCGATCTCGCCGCGAAAGGCAGAGGCAAGCGCCGAGTTTCGAAGCGATGATGCAATTCGTCGTTCGAGCTCTTTGCGGGTCTCGAGGCTCATCAGCTTCTGAAAAAGATCGCGCGTGATCCAGTGACCGCCTTCCACGAACACGAGATCGACCATCGAAGGGTCTCGCTCTTCGAAGTGGAGCAACGCGGACCAGATGTTCATCAGGTCAACGACCTGTCCGACGTACTCGACGAGTTGCCGTCCTCCTTCTTTCGCCGAGGCCGACGCTCTACGCGCAAACGCGCGCTGCAGCTCGATCTCCATCTCGAACAGCGAGGGATGAGCGCGACTGGCAGCAGGCACCAAGGCAGTACCGAAGGGGTGGCTCCATAGCACCAGCATACGAACCACATCCGTGGGCGTCGGCTGCTTGGCGAGCCCCAACAGCGCTCTCTCGGGCAGGCTCTGCGTGGGCACGAGCGTCATCATGCGAGTCTCGGGCGACGTGCCGCGTGCCGCGCCACGGAGGAGAGATTGAATCGACCTGCGATCTTCGTCCTCGAAGATGACCGAAAGAGCGGCGCGTCGACTACCGGTGCACCAGCGCTCGAGCACGGCCATGTGGCTCGCGGCCCGTCGACGGACGGACTGCTCGAGGCTCGCCGCTGTCGCCGGACCGTCGGCGCGAGCGTAACCCAGCGCGTTCAGCTCGCGCTGGAGTGTAGAGAGGCTGCTCGATCTCGCGAGCCGTTCCAGGTCGCCGTTCGAAAGCAAATGCGTTCGAAGGCCTCGGGCTCTCGTATTGATGTCGCCTAGATAACGGGACATGCCTAGGTCTCCCCTAGGCGCGAGTGGATTTCGATGGCGAGCGACGATGCGAGCCGCTCGAGCCGAGATTCGAGGCGGCCGTCGACCAGCACGGACCCGCGATCGCCGATGACCGTGAATCCGGTGCCAAGCTCTTCATCCACCTCGATGCTGAGATCGGGTCGGTCGCGCAGCAGCTCGCGTACGGCCGACTCGAGGTTCGACGAGCATCGCACGACTACACCGCTGTCATCGACGAACCGAAGCGCCTCGGCAATCTCGCGACCGAGCGTCGAGAGATAGGACTGCCTTCGTGCCGCCTCCGCGAGCGAGGTTCGGGCGCGATCGAGGACTCGTTCGACGAGGCGCGTCCGCGCGAGAAGCACGCTGCGCATTGCCGCATGCCGGGCCGCTGCGACCGCGACACGAGCCTCCGCGAGGTACGTCGCCTCCTTGTCTCCAATGACTTCCCTTCGTCTCTCAGCAATCGCTCGATCGGACTCGGACGTGATCCGATCGGCTTCTCGTAGCGCCTCAGCGCGAATGGACTCCACCGTCCTTTGAGCGCTTCGACGTAACTCGCTGTCGAGGTCCGATTCCGGCATGTAACCTCAGCCTCCTCCTTGCATCAGAATCAAGACTGCGATGACGAAACCGAGGATCGCTACGGTTTCCGGGATGGCGATCAAGAGAACCACGGTGACCGTGAGCTCCGGCTTCTCGGCGAGTGCCGCGGCTGCCGCTGGCCCGATGCGTGACTGAGCCCAGCCCGTAGCGACTGCGGGGATACCGACGGCGAGAGCTGCGCTCAAATAGAGCCAAATCGAATCCATTTCCATATCAACTGCTCCTCTCATCAACTGCGCTTTCGCGCGCGGACCAATGTCGAAACGGCCGGTACTGCGAACCGCCCGGGCTGTAGAATTTTCCGAAGAACTCCACGTAGTGGAGGCGCAGCATGTGGATCGTAGGGCTGAACACGCCGAGCACGAAGTTGATCAGGTGAAAGAGCAGGGCGAACAGCACACCTACGACGACGCTGCCGAATGCGCCCGTCATCCGATTCGCGACGATGGCCATCATCACGGACGCCGTTCCAACGGCCATGATACGGGCGTATGAGAGCACGTTGCCGAGGGTGGAGATCAGCTCTACCGGCGCCAAGACGCCTTCCGCGACGATCAAGATCGGAAACGCAACCAGCACCGAGATGACCAGAGGCGTGAAGAAGCGCTCGGGAAGCATTTCGAACGCTGCCATGAGCGCGAGCGCGATCAAGACCACCATGAGCGCGGCCATGCCCTTGCCGACGGCCCGCCGTTTGTCGCCGCGAAACATCTTCACGGCTCCGAGTAAGAGGCCAACTACGATGTGGACGATTCCGAGCGCGACCGCCAAACCGAGGAACGGAAAGAACGCCTCCTCCCGATTCAAGATGATCGGGTGGAGTCCCACTCGATGGCCTAGGTCTCCGAACAGCTCCCCATAGAGGAACCCGAAAATGATGCTGAATAGGGCGCAGGCGATCCCGATCTCCGAGACCGAGCGAAGAGTGCTGCCAGCACTAGAGCGGATGCGTAAGATCAGCGAGAGGATGCCGAGCATGGCGCCGTACCCGATGTCTCCGAGCACGACGCCGAAGAACATCGGAAAGAAGATCGCGACGAACGGTGTGGGGTCCATCGTCCCGTACTTGGGAAGAGGCATCATTCGAGTGATCGTCTCGAAGGGGCGGAACAATCGAGGGTTGTTCAGAACGACGGGGACCGTATCGCCCGCCCACTCCGCAGACGACACGGTTTCGATCTCGACTTGGTTACCAAACGATTTCCGGATCCGAGTTTCGAGCTCGGGAAGCGCGGCGCTCGGGATCCAGCCTTCGAGCACGAACGCGCGCGATGTCACGAGCGCACGACTCATGGCCTCGATCTTCGCCAGATGATCGTGAATCCCCGCCTGAATTTCGGGCGAGGTCGCGGCCGCGCTCTTTGGCAATTTGGCCGCGCTTTGCTTCGACCGAGGCCAACTCCTCGGGAAGCTCCGAGAGCCGTTCTTGCATGCGTTGGACGGTTGCCCCCACGTTTCCTTCTTCGAACTGCTCGGGCAGCGAAAGCGCTTGAATGCCCGCTTCGCTCAGCAGCAGCTCCGCCTTCTTGGCGTTGGCGGTGGGGACGGCGAGCAGCATCGCCGCGTCACCAGATTCCGAGGGCTGGCTCAGTAGCTCGAAGCCATCCCCGATGGCCTCGCGCAAGGCCACCCTCATGCGTCGAAGCTCTTGCTCGCCGCCCTCGCGGAGCACGAGATAGAAGACGCGAATCCCGTCGAGGTCCAGGCCCGATTCGGCGATCTTACGAAACGTCGAGAAGAAAGGGCTGAACTTCAGGATGAGGGCCCGTTCTTCCTCGAGACCCTGGCGTCGTTCGGCCAAGGTCTCGAGCTGACGTCGACAGCGACCGGCGATCAATGCTGCCTCGGATAGGGCGAGGTCCTCGACAGTCTTTGGTGCGCTGGGTGTCTCGCCGAGGAGCTCGATCGCCTTGTCGACGTCCGCCCCGACCTTGCGCACGCTCCTGACGTGACGCTCCTGTTCCGCCGTGAGGCCGAGGCGAGTCAGGGACTCGGTTTCAGCCGGCTCCACCAGGTGTATGAGCCCAAGATCCTGCACCCGTGCCAAGACAGGCTGCAGCTGGCTTCGCGGACCCAGCAGTCGGATGCGGGACATGTCCAAGATCACGGGCGGCCTTCCGAATCCGGTCGACCGATCAGAAGGTCGACGACGTATCGAGAGAGCTCTTCCAGCTTGGCCGGGTGGAGCCCGTCGAGCCGTTGGGTCTCATTCTTTGCTTCCTCTCGAATCGAGTGGATCGTCTCGTCCCGGTCGCGCGCGATGCGCTCTCGAAGCTCTTCGTCTTCGGACGCGAGTTGGGTTTCGAGCATGCGTATGCGCTCGTCGGCCGCAGCGCGCGCCAACTCGACCTGTGCCTTGGCGTCGCGCGTCGTCTCCCTGAGAAGCGCCTCGAGCTCGCTCTCGGTTTCGAGAAGGCGTCGTAGCTTCGTCTTCGCGTCGGCGACCGCATGTTCGCTCTTGCTCTTCTTCTCGCCCATGACCAGCTACCCAGCGGGAAAATAGCAGAAGCCGGCCGTTCGGGGGTGGCGTTTAACCGGTTTCGAGGTACGCCCGAGACCCAGGAGTAGCGCGCCGCCGAGAGTGAGCAGGCCCGCAATCCAAAAAGCCAGGTCATAGGTCCACGCAGCGGCCACGAGACCGAGGGCATACGCAAAAAATGCGTGACCTCCGTTGAATGCGCCGTGAATGATGGATACGACCATCCCGCGCGAAGGGGCGTCGGACCGCTGGATCCCGAGCGCCGTGAGAGCGGGATAGGCAATCCCATGCCCGAGGCCCATCATGGCACCGATCGCGAACAGATGGTCGGGGCCGAGAACGCCGAGCATCGGTGGCACCGCCGCGTACAGGCAGAATGCGATGACCGAGGCTCGAAGCACCCCGAAACGGTCGATCAGGCGTCCGCCGCCGAGCCGTACGGTGAGCGCGACGATCGCGAACCCGATGAAGAACGAACGCACCTCGGTCACGCCGAGCTGGAGCGCAAACGGTTGGTGCAGCGTGAACAGCGCGGTGAACGCGGCGGTCATCACGAACGTGGCCCCGTAGACACGCAAGAGCGAACCGCCAAAGATCGGGCGCCGCCTTTCGTGCTCTTGTGCATGGTGGCGCGGAGGCTCCCTCAGGCGGGTGCTGAGTAGCGTCGCGATCGCGCCCGCTATCGCGCTGGCGACGAAGACGTACTGCCAACCCGCCGTGTCCGCTAGGATCTCTCCGATCGTTGGTGACACCGCATTCATTCCGAGATTCGCCGCACCGAACAAGCCAAGTGCCTGCGCCATGCGGTCGCTCGGCGCGATGTCCGCGGTCATTGTGCCCGCCGCGTTGAAGCCCATCACCATACCCATGCCCCAGCACATCTGTGCCACGTAGAGCAGGGAACCTTCATGATCGACGAAGACATAGAGTAAGCCGGTGAGCGCCAACATGAAGTTGCCGACGATGAGCCATGGCCGGCGTCCGAAGCGATCCACCAACCAGCCGATCAGCGGCGTAGCCGCGACCGCAGTGAGCCCCTCCACCGCAACGGCCCTCCCGATTGCTGCGGCATCCATGCCGAGCTCGGTGGCGAAAAACTTTGGCAGAATGAGATAGAAGGACCAGGAGAATCCAAAGAGCGAAACCGACGCGAGCAGCAGGAGGAACTCGCGCGACAGAAGTGGCGGCGTGATCCTAGGTTCGGTCCGAGGCTGCTCTCTGGTGGACACTGGAACCCGTCTTTAGCACTCCGAATCCAGTTTTTTGCTGCAGAGTTTCGTGTCCACCGATGAGGCTAGGAAAACCAGCGGGTTGCTGGTAGAGTCCATCCGAAGAGCAGTCGGCTTGCTTGCCATATTCATTTCCCATCCTGGCCGAATAGGGGGTGCGTATGCGTGTTGCGGATGTCATGAGTAGCCGACCCGTCACGATTGCCCCGGACGTTTCCGTTTCCGAGGCACTTCAAATCGCACGGGGCTTCGGAGTTCAACACCTGGTGGTTACGGAGGGTCGAGTCCCCGTGGGTGTCGTTTGTGTGCGTTGCGATCTCGCAGACGCGCTTCCGACACGCCCCATCGACCAGTACATGACCCATCCAATCACGATCGGCGCTTACGAGACAGCGGAGCGCGCCAGCCTGCAAATGTGCCGCGAAGGTCTTGGCGCACTGATCGTGCGCGGTGGTGACCGCGGCTGGGGGATCGCCACGCGGGGCGATCTCTTGCGAGCTGGGTTCCGAGCGGGGGACGAAGCGGCGCTCTTCTTCTGTGCCGCATGTGGCACTCACATGCACGTGCACCCCGTACCCGGCTGTGAGTGGGTCGCGTTCTGCGTCGACTGCTGGGATCGGGCTGGCCCACCTCAAATCGGCGACGACCTCGGCGAATCCGACTAGTGCGAGCATTTCTCACGGGCGCGACCGGCACGGTCGGTCGAGAGGTCTGCCGTGGGCTGCTCACTCGGGGCGTGGATGTTCGCGTCGGCGCGCGTGCTTCCAGTCAGGCCGGTGGCACCTGGCCCGACGTGAGCGCGGTGGTTCCACTCGACTTCGAGGACCCTGAGATCACGGACACTGTCTTTGAGGGCGTGGACGCGTTCTTTTTCATGACGCCATTGATCGAGGACCAAGTAGCGGCTTCGATTCGGGTTCTCGATGCAGCGATCGGCGCTGGGGTACGACACGTGGTGCGCCTCTCGTCGCGTTCCGCGGGCTGGGACCAAGTGTCCGTGCTTCGTGCATGGCACCGGGAGATCGAGGATGCCGTCCGCAGCTCCGGGGCATCCTGGACAATCCTACGGCCCTGTTCCTTCTTTCAGAATTTCATCAAGTATCAGGCCGAAACTGTCCGCACCATGTCTTCGATCATCCTTCCCCTGGGTGACGCGCTGATTCCTTTCGTCGACGCCATGGACATTGGAGAAGCCGCGGTGAAATGCCTGCTCCATCCCGAAGAACACGCGGAGAAGACTCATGTGTTGACCGGTGGTCGAGCTTATGGCGCCAAGGGCGTTGCTGCCGAAGTAGGACGTGTCATCGGCAAGCCGGTCACCTACATCGACGTCGCGCCAGACCAGGCCCGTGAGATGATGCGTCAGGCGGGAGCGCCCCCATGGTTGGTCGAGGCCAGCCTTGCGGTATTCGCGCATGCCAAAGCGGGTGGAGAGTCGGCCGTCGACCCGACACTGGTGGAAATCATCGGTCGGCCGGCTACGACCCTTTCCGAATTCGCAGAGCGCAATCGCTACGCCTGGCTCTAGCCCCTCACGCCCCGTCGCTGGCACTGACACCAAGACCGACACTGTGATAATCACGGCTTCGGTGCTCATCCGATCCGACGACCGAACCTACGCACTCTCCTCCTGGCTTTTTGGGCGGTCCCTCGGCGCCGTCCTCTTCATCGCCTTCGTCTCGTTGGGCGTTCAAGCGAAGGGGCTCTTTGGTGCGAACGGCATCGTGCCCATCTCGATGTTCGTCGACTCCGCGAAAGCTGCGGGACATGGTTTCTGGCAGCATCCGAGCGCGCTTTGGTGGTCGAGCAGCGATGCGATGATCACGAGCGCGTGCCTGGTCGGCGCAATCTCCTCACTCGCATTGCTCGTCGGACTCGTTCCGAGACTCGCTCTCTCGTTCTGTTGGTTCGCGTACCTGTCGTTCGTGAGCCTCGGCTGGCCGTTCATGTCGTTTCAGTGGGACACGCTTCTGCTCGAAGTCACGTTTACCGCCATCTTTTTTGCGCCCTGGAGTCTCCGGCACCGACCGAACGATTCCGAGCCGCATCCGGTCGCGCGCTGGGCACTTTGGTGGCTGCTGTTCCGGCTGGTGTTTCGCTCGGCCTACGTGAAGCTCGCCAGCGGAGATCCGAGCTGGGCGAATCTGAGCGCTCTCGGTTACCACTACTGGACGCAGCCGCTTCCGACCACTCTCGCTTGGTACGCAAACCTCCTGCCTGCCTGGATTCAGAAGGTCTCGTGCGCGCTGATGTTTCTGATCGAGCTGGGCGCTCCGGTCTTGATCTTCGTCCCGAGGACCTGGGCGCGTCGGACGGCGGCGGGATCGATCGCCGCGCTGATGATCTTGATAGCGCTCACGGGGAGCTACGGTTTCTTCAATTTACTCACCATCGTTCTCTGCCTGCCGTTACTCGATGATCGCCTGCTTCGTCGACTCGTGCCGGTGCGTTTTGCACCCCGCTCAGATTCCCGCGCCAAAATCGCGTCGAAGCCCTGGTCAGGGGTTGCGCCCGGGATCGTGATCGCGGTTTCGGCTGCGGTCTTCCTCACGGGCACGCTGGCTGAGCGGCCTCCAGCATGGCTCGGCCCGGTCTACCGGATGAGCACCTTCAACAACTACGGGCTCTTCGCGGTGATGACGACCGAACGTCGAGAGATCAACATCGAAGGCAGCGCAGACGGGGAGACCTGGACGCCCTACGAGTTTCGCTACAAGCCGGGGCCGCTCGACAGGGCGCCGGTTTGGGTCGCTCCCCACCAGCCACGGCTCGATTGGCAGATGTGGTTTGCTGCCCTCGGCGACTATCGGCGAAACGACTGGCTTGCGAATCTGATGACTCGCTTGCTCCAAGGAGAGCCAACCGTCATTGCGCTCATGGCAAAGAACCCTTTCGAAGATGAGCCTCCGAAGCAGGTGCGAGCTGTGATCTATCGCTACGAATTTACCGATATGCAGGAACGGGACGCGACGGGTAATTGGTGGAAGCGAAGCGAGCGCATGCTCTATGCGCCGATTCTCGGCGTCGAGGTCGAGCGGACTAGTACTGCAGAGTGAAAGACAGGGAAGCCCAGTAGGTCAACACCTTGTAGTTGCCGGGGCAACCGGTGCGGACCACCTGCTCGTCGGAACAGAGGATGACGTCCGTATCGGTCCCCGGAATCAGGGCCGTAGTGCCGATGTACTCGTTGCTGATGTCGCCCGTCGTGAAAGCGAATGCGCCGCCGATGTCGAGCATGTACTTGTCCTTGATGCTCGGGTCGTTGCGGTCGTCCCAGTAAAAGCCCAGGCCACCCGCGAGGTTGCCGCTCAAGCCCGGCGGAGGCGTGAAATACTGGGCGAATGCCCCGCTGGTTGCAGATTTGGCGATGTTGGCGCCGAGCCGAAGAGCCAGGAGGTCCTTGGTGAATCGATACTCGAATCCAACTTTCGCGCTCCAGGTGTTCTCCCAGCCGAATGGAACGACGGTTGTTACCACTATGTCGCTGCCGGTCAGCGAAGCGATTACGGTCTGGTTCTTGTTGCCGCTCTTGTCCGCTCCGTGGAACTGAAGCCTGCCCTCGAACGCCAAGAGCAAGTGACTGTTCGCCTGATAGGAGACGCCGAAGGCGATTGCGTGGGGGATGAACCAGTCGGCTTCGGATTTCAGCTTCAGGGGTTCGGCGCCTTGGAAGAGGGATGTCTCCGTCTCGCCGGTTAGTTTGATCTTCGTCGCCATGCGATACATGGCGCTGATTCTGACTTTGCGGTGCGGCTTGATGGTGAACCCTGCGCGAAGCGCTGGAATTCCTATCCCGCCGAGGTCATTGACTACGCGGTCGTAGCGTGGGCTGCCGAGCGCCGCGCCCACATTTTGATAAAGACTAGCCGTCTGTTTCGAGAACGGCAGTCGAAGCGCGAGCCCCAGGTTGAGCTTCTCATGCACGCGAAACGAGAATCCCGAGGCAAACTCGCCGACGAAAAAGGTCACATCGAGGTTTTGGGGACCGGCCTGCTCGCCGTCGGGCAACTGGTTCGCTGCACAAGTATCGGGGTTGTTGTCCGGTACCCACTCGTCGGGCCGAGGATCAGGCTGGGTCGAAGGGTTCGGCGTCACGGGGGCACCGTCGAGGCACTCAACATTACTGAACGACGAGCCATACCCCGTCTCGATGTAGATGCCTCCCGCGAACACCACGCGCGGCGCGATGCGTCCGGCGATGAAGCCGGAGGGCAATGGTCCAAACCCGAGCCCAGAAGAGACGCTCGTTCCCGGCCCCTGCACCGGCGCCGTTTGATTCACCAGCAGGCCCGTGAAGTTGAACGTGAAGCCGAGCTTCGGGATGCCCTCGAGGTTTGCTGGGTTGAGGGCCAGGGCGGCGGGCCGATCGAGGAACGTGACGCCGGTGAGGCCCATTCCGATGCTCCGCGTGTCGTACGCGGTCGGCTCCGGATTCGCGCTCGCAAACGCTGGAATCAGCAGCCCAACGAGTAGGCTTGCCGTCAATACACTGTGCTTCATCGCGGGGGCTCCTCCAACGTTCGTGCGCCCTGGGGGCCGCCGCAGCATACATGGAAGCACCGCTGATAGGTCAACCAAAAAAGGCTGGATCGGTATACGGATAAGCAGGTGAAAACCTGCAACTACGGGTCTTTCTCGATCATGGGCTCGATGCGGCTCGGCAGCTCACTCCGGTGCCGCCCAATCCGCAGTAGCCTGCTGGATTCTTCGCGAGGTATTGCTGGTGGTAGTCCTCTGCGTAGTAGAAAGGCGGGGCCGCGACGATCTCCGTCGTTATCGAACCGTATCCTGCATCCGCGAGCGCCGCCTGGTAGCGCAGTGACGAGGCCGTCGCCAGTTCGCGTTGCTCGTCATCGAAATAGTAGATGCCCGATCGGTACTGTGTCCCACGGTCGTTTCCTTGCCGCATGCCCTGCGTCGGATCGTGGCTTTCCCAGAACAGCCCGAGTAGCGTTTCGTAGTCGAGCTGCGCGGGCTCGTACACGACGAGGACGACTTCGTTGTGGCCGGTCAACCCCGAGCAGACTTCTTGATAGGTGGGGTTCGGCGTGTAACCTCCCGCATAGCCGACGGCGGTCGTGTACACGCCGGGGGTCTGCCAGAACTTCCGCTCCGCGCCCCAAAAGCAACCGAGCCCGAACAATGCCATCTCGGTGTCGCTCGGGAAGGGGCCTTCGAGAGCCGTGCCGAGGACGAAGTGTCTTGCGGCGACGCGCATCTTGGTGTCCCGACCGGGCAAAGCTCGCTCTGGGCTCGGCATTTCGACCTTCTTTTCGAAGCTGAACATGGGAGATCCATAGTGACGGGAGGCCCGGTCCGCTAGGGCCGCGGGAGCCTCGCTTGGCGATCAACCCATAATGGGATAACCAGCAGCGATGGAAACGCCCCAGCTATCGGAGATCGCTAGGCGACTGCGCGACAGCCGAAGTGTCCTCTTCATCACGGGTGCGGGGATTTCGGCCGATTCGGGTCTTCCGACGTACCGGGGGATTGGAGGGCTGTACGAGCAAGAGGAAACCGACGAAGGGATTCCAATCGAGGCAGCCCTTTCGGGTGCGATGTTCCAACGCGATCCCGCGCTCACTTGGAAATACATCCATCAAATCGAGAGCTCTTGCCGTAACGCAGGTCCGAATCGAGCCCATCACGCGATCGCAGAGCTCGAGCGCCGCTTCGAGCGTGTCTGGATACTCACCCAGAACGTCGACGGCCTGCATCATGCGGCAGGAAGTCGGAACGTCATCGACATCCACGGAGACGTCCATCGTCTTCTCTGCACGCGCTGCGGTCATCGCTGGCGCGTCCGCAGCTATTTCGGTCTCGACATCCCACCCTCGTGTCCCGAATGCGCCTCATTGGTGAGACCCGAGGTCGTGCTCTTCGGCGAGATGCTGCCCTTGGATCGCACGCGGGTGCTTCAAACGGAGCTCATGCGCGGCTTCGACGCCGTGTTCTCGATCGGGACGACGAGCGTCTTTCCGTACATCGCGGAGCCCGTGCTCGACGCGCGTCGGCGAGGCAGACTCACGGTCGAAATCAATCCGGGCACGAGCGAAGTGTCCCACGTCGTCGAGTATCGGCTACGAGCGGGTGCTGCAGCGGCAATGGAAGCGGTTGTGCAAGCGCTCGATCGACCCTAGGGTTTCGTTCGTATGGGGGAGCAGGATTATCGTTACGACGCGTCCTACGAGGAAACCGTCGAGCTTTCGGACGGCCAACGCGTCCACCTACGCTTGATGCGTCCTTCGGACAAGGAGATGTTGCTGGAGGGCTTCGAGCGCCTCTCGCCGAATTCGAGGTATGCTCGCTTCATGGCGCCAAAATCGAAGCTCACCGAATCGGAGCTTCGCTACCTAACCGAAGTCGATGGTGTCGATCACTTCGCGATGGGGGCAATCCGTCGGCACTTGGTTTCGAAGGATGAAGGCGTTGGAATCGCGCGCTTCGTGCGACTGCGCGATCGGCCGGACACCGCAGAGCCGGCAGTGACAGTCTCGGACGATTATCAAGGCAAAGGCCTGGGATCCATCCTGCTTCAGCGCCTGATCGAAGCGGCCTGGGAACGCGATGTTCGCTGGTTCGTCACCGAGCTTCTCGCCGAGAACACGGCTTCGAGGCGCATGATCGAGGCCCTCAGCCCGGATGTGAAGTTCGGTCAGTCCGGGGACGGCGCGATGATCGCGACGTTGCCGGTTCCCGAGCCGGACCAGACGCCAACGGCCCCTGGGTTTTTCGCGAGCTCTGCAGTGCACAAGCTCTTGTCGTACGTGGCCCGAGCCAAGGTTTCCGTGCGGCCCCGTGTGACTCGGCCACCGGAGCCGCCGCCTTAGGAGACTTGCACCGGAAACATCATCGGCGCGCGCACTTCGACCATGCGCTGCGCGTCGGTGAGAGTGCCCACGATGCGCAGGGCGAAGGGGAACGCGGTTCCGGGACCACGACTGGTGATCAAGTTGCGATCGGCCACCACGGGGTGCTCGCTGTACTCGCCCCAGTCTTCTAGCTCTCGTTGGACGCTCGGGTGACTGGTCAGTTGACGGTACTGGAACACACCGTGCGCCTTCAGCGCGATTGGCGCCGCGCAAATCGCCGCCACGTATCGACCCGCGCTCTCCTGAGCGCGCAGCAAGCTTCCGACTTCGGGAGACTTCGCCAGTCGTTGGGCTCCTTCGGCACCGCCCGGCAGGACGACGACGTCGAACTCCCCGTCCAGGCGATCAAGCGCCGCGTCCGGTGTGATCACCACTCCTCGACTGCATCGAATCGGTTCGGGCCCATCGACGCCCGCCACCGTCACGTCGATGCCTCCGCGACGCAGCACGTCGATCGTGATGACGGCTTCCATTTCCTCGCTTCCCTGAGCGAGCAGGACCAAGGCGGTGGGTTTATTGCTCATTGGAACCCACCGCAGTTGCGCGATGCGTCCGCTTTGCAGATGTCAGCGATCCGTTGACGAAGCGCCGCTTCGAGCTCCTTGACACCGAGGCTTTTCGCCAGATCCACCGCCGCGGCCGGGCTGATGCGTTCGACGACGAATGCCCTGAGTCCCATCAACGCACTGACTCGTTGCCCAGTACTGCAATGCACGACTGCGGGCAGGACGTCCAGCTGGGCGAGAGCCGCGTCGAGCGCGCGGGCGTTGCTCTCGGTGAGCCCAGGAGCGCCTGCCACCGGTATCCGCAGGAACTTCATATCCATGCTTTCCACCGCCGCAGCCTCCCCTTCATCGCCGCGCTCGGTCTCCGGACGAAGCGTGATCACCATTTGGTATCCCGCTTCGCGGATCGCTTTCAGCTGCTCCAGCGACGGTTGCCCGCCGATGAGAAGGCCGGTCGCGGTAACCCGGGCATTGGGGATCGGCACGAGCGGAGGGGTCGCGTCGATGTTTCTGGGCGCATTTGGCTTTTCGGGCGTTCCGTCGGCGACGGCAGGAAGCGTCGATCCGGCGATCGCTCCGAACAGAGCAAAGGAGAAGAACGAAATCGCCGCGTGCCGCATGGGTGTCTCATCCAATCGTGTGGCGTTTGAGCGCACGCCGAATATAGCGCACCTTCTGGCTCCAGGGAAAGCGGTCGATGTTCTCGAGGGCGCGCGCCGCCAAGTACGCACCGCCTTGCTTCGAGGGTTACCTAACGCCTTGGCCGGTGTCGATCGCCCGCGCAGCGACCCGACCTGAATACACACAGCCTCCCAGGAATGTTCCTTCGAGTGCGCGCTTCCCGTGCATTCCGCCGCCGCCGAAGCCGCAGGCCTCGCCGACCGCGAAGAGGTTGGGGATCGCGTTGCCTTGCTTGTCCAGGACCTTCGCCTCGAGATCGACTTGAATTCCGCCGAGGCTCTTGCGTGTCAGGATCTGTGTTCGGATCGCGATCAGTGGCATGGCATCGGGGTCGAGGATGGGCGCCATGTCGCACGTGCGCAGACGGTCGCCGAGATACTGCCGAACGTGGGCGATACGGCGAAGCTGGTCGTCGTTCTGGAATTTCTTGCCGCGCGCAATGTTGGCATCGTAGTCCGCAATGTCCCTTTCGAGGAGCGCAGCATCGACATCCTGGCTTCCCGCCAGCGCGTTCATCTTCTCTGCAAGCTCCGCCACACTGCCGGCGGTGACGAAGTCGGGGCAATGATCGATGAACTCCTGAACTTGCTCTCCGTTCCCTTTCAAGAGACGGACGATGAACGCCACGAGCTTCTTGTCCCTGACGGCCTGATTGAACTCGGCACCTGAAACCGCGAACTCTTTATCTGCGATTTTGCGATTCATCACCTGCCAAGAATATTTCTTCTTCTCACGACAGATGCGGTCGATGAGCATCAAGGTGTCGTAAGCGCCCACTAGCGGAGGATCGACGAACCGCCGACCCTGATAGTTCATCCAGAGCGGCGACTTGGCCGGAACCAGGCTGAGGCCGTGGTTCGGAAAGAGCGGCGCCCAGTGCCGCACACCCGCGGCGTAGTTCCACATCTTTTCGAGATGCGTGATGTTTGCACCGAGCTCCGCGGCGCGATCGAGTAGCTTGCCGTCGGCTTCGGGAATGGAACCGTTGAGCATGGGCTCGGGCGGCTCGCCCCATTGGTCTCTCGGCCAGACTTCTCGCACCTTGTCATGGCTGCCCGCGATGCCGCCTGCCGCGATCACGACGGCGTCGCCCTTGGCTTCGAAGGGGCCAGCAGCATGGCTGCCGTGACAGCCCATCACCTGCCCGCCTTCCTGAGTGAGCCCCTCCACCCGGTGGTCGAAGTGAAGCGCGAGCCGCCCGGCCTTTTCATGCGCTTCGAGCCTGGGAATCAAGGGCAGCACCACGCCTTCGCCGGTGCCCCAAACGATGTGGAAGCGGGGCACGGAGTTGCCCGGCACGAAGTAACCGCGTTCGGTCCAGTTGACCGCCCGGAAGAAGCTCACGTCGCGCTCGGCGAGCCAGCCGCGCACCTCTTCGGTGCAGCGATTGACATAGGCTTCTGCCCAGCGGTACGGCCACACGTCCTCGGGGTCGAGCTCGCCGTAGCGGACCCAATCGCGCATCGCGAGGTCGACGGAGTCATGGATCCCGTTCTTTCGCTGCTCGGGTGAATCGACGAAAAACATTCCGCCGAACGACCAGAGCGCGAGCCCGCCAAAGCGATCGCGCGACGCGGCGTCTAGCATCACGACGCGCTTGCCTGCGTCGAGCAGCTCGAGCGCGGTGACCATCCCTGCAAGGCCAGCGCCGATGACGACGACCTCGCTGTCATACTTGTTCGTGCCAACCATAGAGACGGGCGAGGATAGCCCCAGTATCGGTCTCAGCGCCAGCCGTCTCTGGGACCGTGCCGGCTAGGGTGTGATGCTGTCCGTGGCGCAGACCGCGATCGTGAAATTCACGGTGTTCGACACGTTTCCATCGCCGTCCTCGACGACGACGGTTCCCGCGTACGGGGCCGCGTTCGGACAGGTAATGGTAGAGGTCACGTCGTCGATCTGGCCAGTGCAGCCGGCAACGCTCCCATCGTAGATCAGCTCCGCGGCATCCGAGTCTGCATCCGTGGCGGTCACCGTGACCGTGTAGTCCGAGGCTACGCCGCCGGTGCAGCTGCCGACAGGGGCCCAAGCGACCATCGTGATCACCGGGGCCTCCCCAGCGTTGGTTCCGTCGCTGTCGCATCCGAAGAGTGCAAGCGCGCTGCCCAGGACCATCGCCGTGATCAATCTCATACCCGTGTCTCCTCGCTTTCCCGAACGCCCCCTTGGTGCTCAGTGGGGCCTCAGCCTATCACGAGAACTTGCCGCAGAGCGCCTCGATTTCCATGGCCGGCAAGCGGCATCGAGCGCCAGAGGCTACGGTACGCCCCATGCCACACGAATGGAATCTCGATCAGGTCCCCGACTTGTCCGGCCGCGTGATCATCATCACCGGTGCGAACAGCGGCATCGGGTATGAAGCTGCGCTTGCGTTGGCGAAGCGCAAGGCCAAGATCACGCTCGCTTGCCGGAACGAGCAGAAGGCGAGGTCCGCTGCTGAGCGGATACGCGCCGAAGTGCCTACCGCTCGATTGAAGATCATCCCGCTCGACTTGTCGGATTTGGCCTCGGTGCGCGCCTTCTCCGAGACGTTCCGAGAGGGAGAGTCCCAGCTGCACGCACTCGTCAACAACGCCGGCGTCATGGCGCTTCCGAGGCGACTCACCGCGGACGGTTTCGAGATGCAACTCGGGACCAACCATCTCGGTCATTTTGCGCTCACCGGACAGCTGCTCGATCTGCTCCTGGCGACGCCTGCGTCACGCGTCGTCAATGTGAGCAGCATTGCGCACAAGTTCGGCAAGATTCGTTTTCACGACCTTCAAGGGGAGAAGCGTTACAGCAAGTGGGCGGCCTATGGGCAGAGCAAGCTGGCCAATCTGCTCTTCACACATGAGCTCGACCGGAGGCTCAAGGAGGCGGGGCGGCAAACGATCTCCGTGGCCTGTCATCCGGGTTGGGCGGCGACCCACCTGCAGGAGGCCGGACCCAAGATGGAGGGCTCCAAGCTGATGGAGAAACTGAGCACATGGGGCAACGCGATGCTGGCTCAAGACGCGGCAGCGGGAGCGCTTCCCACGGTCTTCGCGACCGTGGAGCCGCTACGAGGCGACGAGTACGTGGGCCCAACCCGAATGATGGGCTGGCATGGCCCTCCCGAAATCATCGAGCCGCTCGGAAAAGCGCGTGACCCGGAGACCGCGAAGCGGCTCTGGGAGGTGTCGGAAGAGCTGACCGGGGTGAGGTTCGCGTTTGCCTAGTCGCGGGGCTTGCGCGGGCGGCTCCGGATTGTAGGGTCCCGGTCGGAGGGTCGATGCGCGAGCTCAAAGGCAAAGTCGCGGTGGTGACGGGCGCCGGTCATGGCATCGGACGTGAAACCGCTCTTGCGCTGGCCCACGAAGGCTGTCGGCTCGCGATTTGCGACGTCAATGAGGCGGCGCTCGAAGGCGTTCGCCACGAGCTCGAGCAGCTCGGCGCGACCGTGACTGCGCACGTGGTCGATGTCTCCGACAAGACCCAGATGGCTTCGTTTGCTTCCGAAGTCATCGCGGCGCACGGCGAGGCCCAGATCCTGATCAACAACGCGGGAGTCACCGTCTACGCATCGTTCGAAGAGCACAGCATCGAGGACCTCGAGTGGATTCTCGGCGTGAACCTCTGGGGCGTGATCTACGGCTGCAAGTTCTTCCTGCCGCACCTCAAAGCGGCCGGGGAGGGCCATATCGTCAACTTGTCCAGTGTGTTCGGCATCATCGCCCCTCCACTACAAACGAGCTACGTCGCGAGCAAGTTCGCCGTGCGGGGTTTTAGCGAGTCCTTGCGCGCCGAGCTGGCGGACCAGAACGTCGGCGTCACCTCCGTGCATCCCGGCGCCATCAAGACCAACATCATTCAAAACGCGCGATTGGTTACCGATACCCACAAGGAGCTTCGAGATTCGACTCAGCGTCTCTTCGACCGGCTCGGCACCACACCCGACGTCGTGGCCGCACGCATCGTTCAGGCGATCGAGCACAATTCGCCGCGCGTGCTGATCACGAAGGAGGCACGAGTGGCTGATGCCCTCAAACGCCTGATGCCTGCCACCACCGATGGGATCGTGGCTCGCGTCTTCAAGCGAATCTCCCCCGAAGAACGGTGACCGGCCTTCGACGAGAGCCGTTCGGGGATTTTTCGATCCTCCGACGCCCCGGGACCGGCCCGGCACAGGTATCGGTGCACTTCGCCCATGCGACCGGTTTCAACGCCGAGACCTACCGTGAGCTCTTCGCGATGCTCGACCCCTCGATTCGATTGTATGCGATGGACGCACGCGGCCATGGCATGTCCTCGGCCGCTGCCAATCCCAGGGCTCTGCGCTCCTGGCGCCCATATCGAAGAGACTTGGAGAGGTTCGTCGAAACGATTCCGCAGCCCGTCGTACTGGCGGGCCATTCGATGGGGGCCAGCGTGAGCCTGGATCTCGCCGCCGCGCGCCCGGACCTGGTGCGAGGTTTGGTGCTCATCGATCCGGTCATCGCCGCCCCTAGGCAAATTCCGATCCTCGCGTTGGCTCGATCGCTCGGATTGACCGAGAGGATGATCCCGATAGCCCGGCTGGCTGCGCGCCGGCGCATGGAGTTCGCTTCCAAAGAAGATGCCGTCGCCAATTACGTCGGGAAGGGCGCCTTTCGAACGTGGCCACGCGAATGGATCGAAGCCTACGTCGACGGTGGAACGCGGGCGACCGAGGGTGGAGGCGTACGTCTGACCTGCGATCGAATTTGGGAAAGCAAGACCTTCGCCAAGGCCACGATCAATCCGTACCGCGCGATCAAGAAGCTCCGGTGCCCGACGACGTTGATCGCGCGCGTACACGATGGCCCACCCTTCACGGAGGCGTCGCGCAAGGCGTTCATGAAGTGCAAACCGGATACACGACTCGTGATCCTCGAGGAGGCCTCGCACTTCATGACGATGGAGCACCCGGAGATCGCGCAGGCCGAAATCGAGGCAGTCGTAGACGGGGTCCGCTCAGAGCTCGGATAGCTCCCGCTCGAACCCGCCGGATAAAATCGGAAACCTGCACCAGGTCTTGGGGTCGAGGTTCTTGTCGTCGACGTGGAACGATGGCGCGTACCGCTCTCGCTTCCACTGGTTGCGGGACCAGAGTCGAAAGAAACGCGTCACCCAGTCGCGGAGGGTTTCGTCGTCGTATTCGGCGAACTCACCTTTCAGGACTTCCAGGCAATCGGCAGGCGGGTGCTTCTCTCCAATCGCGAGCCGTTCGATGGCATCCAGCACCGGGTAGGGCATCAGGTCCCCTTCGTCGGTTTGCTCGCGGTCCTTGGGGCGAAGCTCTGCGGTCGGTGTCTGGGCGTTGACGGCATGGAGTGCGGGGATCGGCTCCATTCCGTGAGGGCCTTCGGTCTCGAGCCACACGAGCCAGCGACGAAGGAACGCTTTGTCGATGCCGGCAATCGGGCTCAGCCCGCCGCAGGTATCGCCGTCCATGGTTGCGTAGCCGACCGCAGCCTCCGACCGATTGCTCGTCGACAGCAGCAGCGCGCTGCGCATGTTGGCGAGCATCCAGACGCTCGGGCCGCGCACGCGGGCCTGGATGTTCTGCAGAGTGATGTCGTCGTGCTCCCAGGTGAGGGGTCGACCGACCGCTTCGGAGATCAAACGTTCATAGGCCTCCACGATGTCTTGCACGTCGAGCACGTAGAAGGTTGCGCCGATCGACTCTGCCACGGCGGTCGCGGCCTCGCGCGTGACCTCGCCGCTGTTGGAGGTCGGCTGGTAGGCACAGCAAAGGAGCGCGCCGATCCAGTCCCGGGAGCTCGAATGTGCGGGCAGGCCGATTTTTTCGGCAAACCGCTCGCTCCCCAGCGCCTCGAGCGCCCGTCGGACCATGAGCGCGACCAGGCAAGCAGCCGCAGCGGAATCCGCTCCGCCGCTGATGCTGAGAACGAACCCCTTCGAGCGGCTCTTTCGCAGATAGTCGAAGAGAGCGAGTGTGAGCGCTCGCATGAACTCCTCTTCTTTGAGGCGCCTGTTCGATTCCCAGACCGGTTTCTGGGGCACGCTGCGCTCCATGGTTGCGCGCGGTAGCTCGAAGTCCACGACGATGCGCTTGGATCCCGGATCGGTGCTGTCGGCCTGAAAGCTGGTCGTGCGCACCTGCTCGGTCTGAGAGGCCTCGACGTCGATGACCGCCGTGGTGAGAACAGAATCATCGAACGTGAGTCGCGGCGATCGCGCGAGTAGCTTGCCGTTCTGCGCGATGTAGCAGCCGCCATCGTAGATCACACGACCCGCTTCGTTGCCGAGCAAGTTGGCGTACAGATAGCTCACCGCCATCGACCGCGATCCCTCGAGCACCAAGCGTTCCCGCACCTCGTGCTTCCCGAACGCGAAGTGGCTCGCGCTGGGGTTCACGATGATGTCCATCGCATAGCCATCGAGCGCGCCGCGCCGTTGCGCGACCCAGGCGTCCTCGCAGATCTCGAAACCAACCCGAACGCCGGCGAAATCGAAAAATACGTCGCCGAACGGATAACTCCGTCCGTCTTGCTCGAGTTGCACGACTTGATTGTTGGGCCAGGGCTTGAACCAGCGCGGCTCGTAGTGAAGCCCTTCACCCGCCAGGTGCTCCTTGGCTGCGAAGCCCGCGATCCGACCATCGGCAATGACGCAAGCGGTGTTGTAGAGACCGCCGCGACGACGAACCGGCAATCCGATGCTCACGACCATGCCCACCGTTTGGGGCAATAGCTCGGTGAGCATTCGCCAGGCTCGCTTGGCGACGTCTGCACCGAGGAAGGCGTCTTCGCAGCCGTATCCGGTGGTGCAAAGCTCGGGTAGGACCAGCAACGCGACCCCCTCGGCCTTGGCCTGGCGAAGCACGGCCTCGATCCGCTGCTGGTTGCCAGCCCAGTCGAGAGGCGTCTGGTTCAACGACGCGGCCGCAACCTTGATGGGGATCATGCTGGATCTCTAGCACCGCTGCCCGCCTCAGGGGCTCAGCGGAGATTGACCGTCAGCCGAGGGCGGCGTATGCTGATTTCAAAGGTCGTCATCTTCTGCCATTTGGAGTAATGTATGGACTTCCGCCAGGCGCCTCCAACCCTTGGAAATCAGTACGATTCGGACTCCCTCCTTCGCGAGTATCTCGAGCGGACCCTTCCCGCGGAGGTACTCGAGCGATTCGAGCCAAGCTATCGCCAGCTCGGAGAGCTCAATGGCGGTGAGCTCTTTCGACTCTCCTTGGCCGATCTCGACAACGAGCCCGTGCACCGCGTCTGGGATCCCTGGGGCAATCGGATCGATCACGTCGAGGTGACCGATGTGTGGAAGCAGGCTCAAGTCATCTGCGCCGAACATGGATTGGTCGCGGCCGGGTACGACGCGGAGCTCGGGCCGCTCGCGCGCATTCATCAGCACGTGTTGAACTACGTCGCCCAGGCTTCCCTCGACACGTACAACTGCCCGCTCGCGATGACCGATGGCGCAGCGCGGACCTTGCTCGACTCGGGCAATCAAGCGCTGATCGATCACGCGCTACCGCGTCTCCTGTCGCGCGACCCAGCGACGATGTGGACCTCCGGTCAGTGGATGACCGAGCGCATTGGCGGCTCTGACGTCGGGCAGACGGAGACGGTAGCGCGCCTCGATGGAGACACCTGGCGGCTCTACGGGACCAAGTGGTTCACGTCCGCCACCACGGCTGACATGGCCCTTACACTCGCCAGGCCGGAAGGGAATCCACCGGGTGGTCGCGGCTTGGCCATGTTCTACCTGGAGCTTCGTGACGAGCACGGCCGGCTCCAGAACCTCCACATCAATCGGCTCAAGGACAAGTTCGGGACCCGAAAGCTCCCAACTGCAGAGCTCACCTTGGATGGGGTGGCGGCTGTTCCCGTCGCTGGCCTCGAGAACGGCGTTCGCAACATCACTCCGATGTTGAACATCACGCGGACGTGGAATGCAGTCGCGGCTGTGCTCGGCATGCAGCGCGCCGTAGCGCTCACCCGTGACTACGCCGAGAAGCGAGTCGCGTTTGGCGCCAGGCTCATCGACAAGCCATTGCACGTCGACACGATGGCCGAGATGATCGCCGAAACGCAGGGTGCGTTCCTGCTCGCGTTTCGGGTGGTCGAGCTACTCGGCCGAATCGAAGCCGGCGAGGCGAGCGAGTCCGAGGGATTGCTGAGCCGGTTGCTGACCCCCATCGGGAAGCTCACCACGGGCAAACAGGCCGTTGCAGTGGCTTCCGAGGCCCTCGAATCGTTCGGCGGCGCCGGTTACGTGAACGACACGGGTCTGCCGAAGCTCCTCGCCGACGCGCAGGTTCTCCCGATCTGGGAAGGAACCACCAACGTCCTGTCGCTCGACGCACTCCGAGCCCTCAAACAAGAAGGGGTCTGGAACGCATTCGTCGCTGAGATTCAGACGCGGCTTCGACGCTCGAAGGATTCTCGACTGCGTGCGGCCGCGGAGCGCTGCGAAGTGGCGGTCCAACATGCGGGGCGCTGGCTCGAGGCAACGGTGGAGCAACGAGATCTTCTCGAGGCGGGTGGGCGGCGATTCGCGATGACCCTTGGCCGAGCCACCGAGCTCGCACTACTGGTCGATCATGCGCAGTGGTGCCTCGACCAGGGGAAGGGTGAGCGCGCCCTGGCGGCGGCCAGACGTTTTGCACGAAGCCGAATCGACCTGATCGAGGACGACCGCTTCACCGACGAGAGCCGACTGCTCGTCGATTGAGCCTACGGACCCGCTGGGTCGATCGGTAGGTGCAAGCCGCTCGGCACCGTCGTAGGACGAATGGCTTTGCGCGTCTCGTCCCGCAGCGTGTTGTCGATGAACAGCTCGATCAGCTGCAGGTCCTCGTCGGTGAACGGCATGCCACTCTGATCGAGCTCGTGCCGTATCGCCGCCCTCATGGTCGAGATCGACCCATTGTGGAAGTAGGGTTCGGTGGACAAGAGGTTGCGGAGCGACACGGTTCGGAATTTCCCTCGGTCCTCTTCGCGTCCGGTCACTTCTTCGAGCCCCAGGTCGACGATGCCATCGGTCTCCGGCACGTTTCGGTTTGCAAAGGTTTCAGACTCGAAAAGCGGTGGCGTATGGCATTCGGCGCAGCCCATCTCCGCAAAGCGGTGCATGCCTTCGATCTCGTCGTCATTCATCAAGTTGGATCGACCGCCGACGTACGCGTCGTAAGTCGTTCGATCGGCGATGAAGGTTCGCTCGTAGGCCGCCAAAGCCGCGGTCAGGTTCTCGATGGTGACCCGAGGATCCTCGGGGAAGGCGTCTTCAAAACGAGACGCGTATTCGGCATTGCTCGAAAGTGCTGCGAGAAGCGTCTCCCGATCGGCGCCAAGCTCGTCGTCGGCGAAGAGTGGGCCGAGCGCCTGCTCCTCGAGCACCGTCTCGCGACCATCCCAAAGCAAGCTAGGGCGGAACGCGACATTGAAGAGCGATGGCGAGTTGCGCCGCAGCATGTTCGGCCCTTCGCGACCCGGACCTGCGTCCAGCCCCGCGCCCTGGCCAATGGAGCGCGGTATTCCGTCTCCCATGCCCCAGAGCTCGCTATGGCAGGTTGCGCACGCGGTTTGCTGGTCGCCCGAAAGAATCGGATCGAAGAAGAGTAGGCGGCCGAGCTCAATCCTGGCTCCGGGAAAGTCGACCGCGCTCTCCGGAAGCGCAGGGAATGGGGTGACTGGCCATGGCGTCAGAGCTGTGTCCTCCGCGGACGTTCCCGCCGAATCGCTACAACCGACGGCGAGTAGAGCGGCGATCAGCGGGCTGATGAGCGGCTTGCAACCCATCGAACCATCTCCCTATCGACTGCCAGGCGGATCGATGGGAAGTGGCAGGCCACTCGGAACGCTCGGGGGACGAATCGCTTGTCGCGTCTCGTCCCGAAGTGTCTTGTCGACGAACAGAGTGATCAGGCGAACGTCGTCGTCCGTGAAGGGCATGCCACTTTGCTCGAGCTCGTGGCGAATCGCGCCCGACATGTTCGTGACCGTTCCGTTGTGGAAGTAAGGCTCGGTGAACAGCAAGTTCCGCAGGGACACCGCGCGGAACTTGCCGCGATCCTCCGGGCGCCCGGTTCGCTCTTCGAGACCGTGGTCCACGATGCCTTCGACCTCGGGCACGTTCCGGTTTGCGAACGTTTCAGACTCGAAGAGCGGGGGCGTGTGGCATCCGTCGCAGCCCATCTCCGCGAAGCGGAACATTCCCTCGACCTCGTCCTCGTTCATCAGGTTGGGTCGGCCTTCGAGGTAGGCATCGTAGGTCGAGCGATCGGAGATGAACGTTCGTTGATAGGCCGCCAGTGCAGAGGTCAGATTGTCCAAGGTGACTCTCGGATCCTCGGGGAAGGCCTCTGCGAAGCGCTCCGCGTACTCCGGGATGTTGGCGAGCTCGGCGGCGAGGGTCGCGGGATCGGCGCCCATCTCGTCTGCCGCGAAAAGCGGGACGAGCGCCTGCTCTTCGAGCGTCGTCGCCTCTCCGTCCCAGGTCAAGCTTTGACGGAACGCGAGATTGTAGAGAGCGGGGGAGTTGCGCCGCAGCATGTTGGGCCCGCGGCGACCCGGTCCCGCGAGCAGGCCGGCTCCGTGGCCGACCGCGCGCGCAATTCCATCTCCCATGCCCCAGATCTCGCTGTGGCAGGTGACGCAGGCCGTTTCGTGGTCCACCGAGAGGATCGGATCGAAGAAAAGAAGGTGACCGAGCTCGATTCTGGCCTCCGGAACATCTTGCATGATGTCCGGGATCGCCGGGAACGCCGTTACCGGCCATGGAGTCAGACTTTGGGCCTCCGATGGACCTGCCGAATCGCCGCACGCGGTGACGAGGACGGCAAGGACCAGGGCGATCCCCGCATGCCTCCTCATTAGATGCCTGCGCCGCCGGTCCCGCCCGTGCCCTCAGTCGAACATGTCGGGATGTTCGGGAAGATCTCGGGCAACCTCGCGATCCACTCTCGGATCACGTCGGATCCCGGAACGTCGATCAGGCTCCGCCCGAGGGGCGCCATCATTTCACCTGGAATGACCGAGTCGATTCGGCAGAGCAGGATCGATGCATTCGGTTCGCCCGGCACGATGTCGACGTCGCCATCCGGGCAGTTCCTCACTCCACCGGCCGAAGTCGGAAGCTTGCAGATCCCCCAAGACGTGAAGCGTTCATCGCTCACGTCGTTCGGGTCCATGCTCGCCCAGTCGAGGTGCAGCCCCGTGCCGGCGGCCTCGCCGTCGGGTGCATGGCAGTGAGAGCAATTGGAATCGAACCAAGAACGCGCGGCGTCGTGGATGCACGAGGGCTCCTGACACTGCTCGACCTCGAGCGTCGGGTTGACGTAGGTCGTGCGATCCTCCGGGTTGGGCGGTGGCTCGGGCGCCAACATGCCTAGCTCGTACAATTGGTCGATTTGGTTTGCGACCGGAACGCCCTGATAGTCGTTGCCCCGGTTCAGCATACCCGTCGATGGTCCGAGCGTCCGGGTGGGATCGACGCCATGGCATCGACGGCAAGCGCCGTTCGAGGGAACGCCGTAGTCCGGCACGTACTCCTGGACGCCGTCGCAGGTTCCACCGTCGCAATCCACATCGTCGGTGCAGGGACTTTGATCGTTCGAGCACTCCTTCACGAGCGGATTGGTGAAGGTAACCGATACCGTTTCTCCGCCGGACTTGCAGACGGCGTCGGTCATCGTCTCGTCATAGACGTAGACATGCATTTGCCAGCAGGAATCGGAGCCGCTGCATCCCAGACGGTCGTCCTCCGCTGCCACGTGTACCATGATGCGGGTTTCGACCAACTGCTCGAGGCCGTCGCTCTCCGGGTCCTGTAGATTGGGGGGGTACGCGAAAGTTTTCGCGTAGACGGTCCCTATGGGGCTCTGCCAACGCTCGCTGTCGTTGAAGTATTCGATCTGTCCGCCCTTGGTCAGGGTGACGAAGCGATGCTTGAGCGCGTAGTCGGTGAACAGCGGCGACGTCACCTCGAACGGGATGACGCCCTCCGCCGGCACCTGATTTCGGATGTCGCTGAACAGCCCCCAATCGGAGAGCAGCGGAGGAACGCTCGAGTGGCAGGTACTCGCAACGCTTCCGCCTGTGCCGCCGACACCGCCCGCGCCAGCTTCACCGCCGGCGCCCGCAACACCGCCTGTGCCGCCGACGCCTCCGCCACCACCTATGCCGCCGACGCCACCTGTGCCAGCGGCGCCGCCGGAGCTGCTGTCGCAGCCGACGGCTACGACGAGGAGGGAGATGGAGATCAATAAGTTAAGAGTTGTCTTCATAGCTGTTCCTGCCGGTCTACTGGTTTACGTCTTCTCGATCAGAGGTCGCAGAGCCTGTCGTCTGTCGACTGGGTGTTGTTCGCGATGATGCAAGCGGCGAACACGGCCGCGTTCGCGGGCATCTGGCACTGGTTGTTGGTCAGATCGATGTAAGTTCCATCGAAGTCCGCGCCAAGGCAGATCCCCGGATCTTCCGTGCCTGGCGGCGCGATGTTGCCGTCCCAGATGACGTCTGGAGTCGGGTTCTCCGGTGTCCCCATGTCGAGCAGATCGAAGATCAGGTAGAAGGCGCTCTCCGTATCCGCGTTGGTTCCATTGTTCAGGAAGTAGTTATCGTGCGCGTAGATATCCTCCGCGTACGGGTTGTAGTCATAGGAGTAGGGCGGGCAGTCCGCTCCGGCCGCGTCGCATGTGAACGAGCTGCTGACGATCGCGAGACCGATCGTATCGTTGCCCTGGACGTCGTTGTTCCGGATTTCCACGCCCTGGCCGCCCAAGTTGAGTAGGCCAGTGCCCACGGGGATGATCTGAACGACGCCAGTCGTCGCGAAGTTCACGCCGTTGTTGCACCAGACGCGGTTGTTTTCCATCAGCACGCCGGTATTGGCCGGCCTTTCGGCGGAAATCGGCTGCTGTAGCGGCATGAGGCCACCCGTGTTGCCGAAGACGAAGTTGTCGTGTGCGACGACGTCGAGGCAGTTCTCGACCTCGAGTCCGGCGACGTTGCGCGCCGCGATGTTATAACGAACGACGCCACCCGTGGTCGCCTCGTCGATCCATCCGCACTTGCCGATGTAGATGCCGGCGTCGGACGCGTCGGTGGCTTGGCTGTACTCGACGAGCGTATCTTCGCAGTTGGTCGGGTAGATGCCGTAGGCCCCGTTCTGTCCTTGATCCTCGTTTTCCCAACTGACGTGGAGCTTGCGGAAGACCGAGCCGCTCGTGCCATCCTGCTCGACGCCGTTCGCGCCGGTGTTCTTGACCCAGAGGTTCTCGACCGTGACGTCGTCTTTCTGAACGAAGATGCCGATGCCGCTGCCCGGGCCACCGAAGTTGAGCACCGTGTCGTCTGGCGACTCGCCAATTCCCTTGATGGTCAATCCGCTGACGAGCGAGACGTTGATCGTTTCGCTCATCTCGTAGGTGCCCTCCTCCAAGCAGATCACGTCACCCGGGTCCGCGTTTTCAAGACGCGTGTTCAAGCGCGCCGCCGCGTCGGCACCGAGCGCGAAGATCGGGTCGGTGCAGTCGTCGCTCGACGTTACAGGAACGTTGTCGAAAACGCTTGCCACCGCATAGCTGTCGACGTCGGGCAGGTCGGTGTCGCAGTCGACGGTGATCGGGGTCGTGCCCCCAGTGCCCCCGTCTCCACCTCCGCCGCTGCCTGCGCTGCCGCCGCTGCCTGCGCTGCCGCCGCTGCCGCCAGTCCCGGCTTTCCACCGCTGCTGCTATCGCAGCCTACGACGGCGATCGCTGCCGCAAAAATCACACTGATAAGTACTTTGAAATTCATTTAGGGCTCTCCTCCTCCAAAGGGTTTCCGTTTGTATCACTTATTGCCGAACTTGAAAAGTGAGTGTTGCTCATAATTAGCAATTTTCTCAACTATCGAAAAGCAATGGGTTTTTAGGTCCGAAATGGGCTCGACTCGTCCATGTAGACCGCGAGATAGCCTTTGAGGAGCGTTTTCATCTCGCCGATGATTCGATTCCTGCGAACCGGATCGTCCTCAGAGAGCGCCCAGTCCTGCAAGGAATTCGCCGCTTGAATCGCGGCGCGAGTGACGAGCTCGATCCGATCGGAGGGGATCAAAGCTTGCAGGGCGGGATGGAACGCGAGCATCGCGGCGACGCGTTCGTTGGACTCATCGGTGATGGCCCTAAACTCCGGGGTGGGGCGAATGCTCAGTAGAAGCTGCAAGTATCCGGGTTGCTCCGCATACCCTTGGATCGTCGCGTCGATCGCGCGATCGATCGCCTGATCCCAGGGAAGCACGCCGAAATCCTCGGCGATCAGGCTCGCGGTCTTCAGATCGACCTCTTCCATGACCCGGCGCGCGAGCTCGGCGAGGATTGCAAGCTTGTTGGGGAAGTACTGGTATACCGACCCAATCGGAACACCCGCGGTTTCCGCAATGGCCGCGGTGGTGATCTTGTCCGCTGACGTGTCGACCAGGAGCGCCGCGGTAGCGTCGAGAATTCGCTCCACGCGATCACGAGAACGCTCCTGGCTCGGCTTCCGTCGCGGAGTGAGTTGGTCTGTCATTGGGTTACGATTGTTTGAAGAAGCCGTTGGCGCCCGGAATTAGCGGAAAACGCAGTGCATGACTAGTCCTGCCGGGAGTCGGCCCCTGGATCTGAACCACAATTGCGCGCTACACTGGTATTTCGCGATTTTCTGGCCATGGACTCGACTTCAACCAGCAATGGGCATCCGTCTTCGAACGTCGCGATCGATACATCGGGGCACGCTGGCGCCGAGATCGACCTCGACGCCTCCGAGTACTATCTCAATCGGGAGCTGACGTGGCTCACCTTCGTGAAGCGCGTGCTCCACGAGGCTGAGGACGATCGAACGCCGCTGCTCGAGCGCGTGAAGTTTCTCGCGATCACCGCCTCGATCCTCAACGAGTTCTTCATGAAGCGCATCGGCGGTCTCAAGCAGCAGGTGGCTGCAGGGGTCCACAAGCTCACGATCGATGGGCGTACCCCGATGGAACAGATTCGGGAGGCGCATGAGGTCATTCGCGCCCTGACGGTGGAGCAACAGAAGCTTTGGATCAGGCTTCGCGAGGAGATCAAGGGGATCGGGGTGCATGTCGCTTCCTACGAATCACTTCCCGACGACGACAAGCTTTGGCTTCGCGATCACTACCTCGACAACGTCTTTCCGCTGGTGACTCCGCAAGCGATGGACCCCGCCCATCCCTTTCCCTTCGTCTCCAACCTTTCCCTGAATCTCCTGGTTTCGCTCCACTACCCCACTGACCCGATGCCCCTCTTGGCGCGCGTGAAGGTCCCCTTGGGCTCGGGCGTGCCGCGCTTCGTCCAGGTCCGCGATTCACTCGTGTTCGTGCCCCTCGAAGAAATCGTCGCCAGCAATCTCGACCTCCTGTTCCCCGGGATGGTGATCGAGCGGACTGAGCTTTTCCGAGTCACCCGCAACGCCGACGTCGAAAGCGATGAGGATAAGGCGGACGACTTGCTCGCGCTGATCGAATCAGAGCTCCAAGAGCGAAAATTCGCGCCTATAGTCCGTCTCGAGGTCGTACACGGCATGGACGGCACCCACCGCGGGCGTCTCGCCGCGGAGCTCGGTCTCGACGAACAGGCGGACGTGTTCGAGATCGATGGGTTCCTCGGGCTGGCCGACCTCTTCCAGTTGGCAATGCTCGACATTCCAAAGCATCGGTATCCCGATCATCGGCCGATCGATGCCCCAGTGCTCGTGGGCCGAAGCAATGTCTTTCATGCGATCCGGGACAACGGCGCCATCCTTCTTCACCATCCGTACGAGGCGTTTGGCACCTCGGTCGAACGATTTCTTCGGGAAGCCAGCGAAGACCCGAAAGTGCGCGCCATCAAGATGACGCTCTATCGAACTTCCTCGAAGTCGCGGGTCATTCAGCACCTCATCAACGCGGCGCTGAACGGCAAACAGGTCGCGGTCGTCGTCGAGCTCAAGGCTCGCTTCGACGAAGAGGCAAACATCAACTGGGCGAGCAAGCTCGAGCAAGCTGGCATTCATGTCACCTATGGGGTCGTGGGATTGAAAACCCATTGCAAGGTCATTCTCGTGGTCCGTCGCGACCACAATGGACTGCGTCGCTACGTGCACATCGGCACGGGCAACTACCACGAGGAGACGGCCAAGCTCTATTCCGACATCGGATTGCTCACCTGTGATCCGGCCATCGGCAGCGACGCCACGGAGCTCTTCAATTACCTGACGACGGGCTACAAGCCGAGCCGCGCCTACAAGAAGCTGCTCCCCGCCCCGAAGATCCTCAAGCCCGCGCTCTTGAAGAAGATTCGGCGCGAAATCCGCCGAGTCAGCGAGGGCAAGAAGGGGCTCATCCAGATCAAGACCAACGCGCTCGAGGACGTCGACATAACGCGGACCTTGTACGAAGCGTCTCAGGCCGGAGTGCACGTGGACTTGATCGTTCGAGATTCTTGTCGATTGCGGCCGAACGTCCCTGGCGTTTCCGACAACGTTCGCGTCGTGAGCATCGTGGGCCGTTTTCTCGAGCATTCGCGTATCTACTACTTCCAGAACGGCGGCGAGGAAGAGTACTACATCGGCTCGGCGGACTGCATGACGCGAAATCTCGTCAGTCGGGTCGAGGTGCTTGCTCCCGTCGAACCTCCCGCGTTGCAGGGGGAGTTGCGAACGATTCTCGATGCGCTCTTGAACGATCAGCGCAGTGCATGGGACATGATGCCCGATGGGAGCTACGTCCAACGAAACGGGGGCAAGGACCTCGACGGCACGCACCAGCAAATGATCAAATGGGCCGAAGGGCGTTTCGCAGAGGCCAATCGCTTGCGGCGTCGCAGTGCTCGGGGACCCCGAGGTCTCGCCGCGTCCGATGAATGAGGATGCCCATGCGTATGCTGACGGCGCTCTCGGTGTTCGTCACGGTTCTCGCGGTGGTCGGGTCCGCGGCATCGCAGCGCACGTTGATGTCATCCCCGACCTGCGAAGAGCTCACGATCATGGATTTTCTGGCTCGCCTCGATGAGGAACAGAGCAAGTACAGACGGGGCTTGGAGGAGCAAGATAGGCGCGACCTCTCGCAACTTCGACGCGAGGTCTGCGCACCGTACGCCGGCTATCGGGTCACGCGGCAACCGACTTCCACATGGTCGAATGGTCGGACGATCATTCGAAACTACTTGGAGCTGAATCATCCGAATGGCCGCATTGCCAAGAGCCGGGCGGGCGAGTGGTTCTACCCGAGTGGCGCGAGAGCGAAGAGCGCGCTCGGTCAGTGGGAGTACCCCAACGGCCTCCTCGCTCGCACCTCGCGGGGCGACAACTGGTACACGCGCGAGGGCAAGTATGTCGAGGATTTCGAAAAGGCGCGGGCAGAGGCTTGTGAATACCTCGGCAAGGAGCTTTGCCCTTTGGGTAAACCCGACGAAGACCTTCTGGCGGTGACTATCATGGGCCTCATCAATCAGGCTGCGCCGCCGCGGGAGGAGCCGAAGCCCAAAAAACCGGCGCGCGAATCCGCTCAAGACGAGTAGGGCGCCATTGTGGTAGAACGCGCGCTGATGAATGCGCCTTCGCCTCAGTCAGCGTCCTCGCCGAGCGATCGGGACGCCCTCCTTGGAGCCGCCATGAGGTCGCCCGAGATAGCGGCACAGCATGACAAGGAAGCGTGGCTCGCTCTGTACTCCGATGACGCGGTGGTTGAAGACCCCGTGGGCACGCCGGCATCTCACAAAGGCAGACGTCGCGGCCGATTGGGTGACGAGCTCGGACGATTCTACGAAGCGTTCATTGCGCCAAGCGGGATCAAGATGTCGACCCGCCTGGACATCGTCTCCGATCGCTATGTCTTCCGCGCGGTCGACATTCACACGACCAACCTGAGGACCGGGCTCGAAATGAAGGTGCCCGCGAATCTTCTGTACGAAATCATCCCCGCCGACCGCGGGCCCGCCATTCGTCGCATGCAAGCGCACTGGGAGCTGAGCCGAATGAGCCGAATGCTGATGAGCAAAGGTTCTTTGGGATTCAGGACGATCGCAGTGATGAACTGGAGCATGCTGCGCGCGTTCGGACCGAAGTGGCTGATGGAATACTTCAAAGCGTCGCAAAAAGGCGTCGGGCGAGCCGGGAAACAGCTGCTCGAACGACTCGTGAACGAAGTCGGCCACGATGGGAGCTCCGTGTTTTCATCGGATGCGATCGTGGAGCTTCCCGGCGGCATCAAGGCATCGGCCCCCGCGTTTCTAGAAGGCTGCTCCTCACTCGAGGTTCGGGATCTTCTTGCATCGGGTCCGACGGTGTCGGGACTGGCGTCGCTCGATTGGGGCGCACGCACGCACGAGGCCGGCTTCGTTGCGGAGCTCGATGAGGACGGCGCTCGAGTGCATCGCCTTCGTTTGTTCTGGGAAGGATGACCATGATCAAGAAGCTTTCGGCCTGGTTGGGCGGCGTACTGCTCGTGCTCGTCCTCTATCTCTTCCTCTGGCCCGTGCCGATCGATCCGGTCGCTTGGTCGCCCGAGCCCGCGCCTGCGTTCGAGGGGGACTTCGCGGAGAATCGGGTTCTGCAAGGCATGGAGCTCTTCGCGACACCGGACAGCCATGGGCCCGAGGACGTCGCAATCGATGCGGATGGCAGGGTGTATGTCGGCGTCGAGGAGGGGCTGATTTTTCGCTATGCCGCCGATGGCTCGGACCCGCAGGTGTTCGCGGACACGGAGGGGCGGCCGCTCGGTTTGGACTTCGATACGAATGGCAACTTGATCGTGGCCGACGCGGCCAAGGGCTTGCTCTCGATCGACCCGAATGGCGAGATCAAGGTCTTGTGTACCGAAGCGGGCGACCGGCCGTTTCGATTCACCGATGACGTCGACGTCGATTCCCAGAACGTCGCCTGGTTCTCTGATGCTTCCGACAAGTGGGGACACGAGGGCCATGCCATGGAGGAGGCTCTCGAGAGTGCGGCCAACGGACGACTCGTCAAATACGACATCTCCACTGGCGAGTGCGCGGTCGTCCTCGGCGAGCTGTTCTTTGCGAACGGGATCGCCGTCTCGCACGACGAGACCTATGTCCTGGTCAACGAGACCATGCGGTATCGGATCAAGCGAGTGTACGTGCGCGGGCCTCGCGCGGGCGAGGTCGAAGTCTTCATCGATAATCTTCCAGGGTTTCCAGACGGCATCTCCACCGGCGAGGACGGGATCTTCTGGTTGGCGATCTTCGCGCCTCGCAACGAGCTTCTGGACGTGGCTGGGCCGAAGCCCTGGTTGCGGGAGCTGATCTACCGAATTCCAGCGGCGCTTCAGCCCAAACCGAAGCGGCATCCCTTCGTTCTCGGGCTCGATGCAGACGGAAAGGTCGTGCGCAATTTGCAAGATGCGGACGGGATCGAGTTTGCGAAGTCGACGAGCGCCGAGCAGATGGGCGACTGGCTCTACATCGGGAGTCTCACCGAGCCGAGCTGGGGTCGAATTCGGATCTCGTCGCTTCCCTGACGAGCAAGCCCGTCCGGTTGCCCTCGGGCGAGGATCCGTGAAATATCCCGCTCTTGACTGGATGGGAGCAGCGAGATGGTGAGGATTTGGCTTGTTGGCCTCGGGCTCGTTTGCGTCGCAGCAGCGACCGCATGCAGTGAGAGTAGCTCTTCTTCCGATGGCAACGTCGAAATCGTCGCCGGTGAGGACGGCTCCGTCGAGGTACTCGTTGCCGGCAAGACGACGTTCGCCCTGGCGCCCACGGGTCCTGTCGCTCGGACGTTCAACGAGCGTGCCGTAGGCATCGGCGCGATAAGCTTCGAGCGAAGCTCGGAGAGAACCGATCCCCTCACCGTACGTTCCGTTTCAAATGAAGGTACGGGCGCACGAGTCGAGTACGCAAACGCAAGCGGCTCTCGAAAGGCGACATTGACCGCGAAAGTCATCGATGACGAAGTCAGCGAGTTCGAGCTGAAGCTTTCGGGTCCAGCGGCCGACTCGATTGCGGTAGGAATTCGCTGCGACGAGGATGGAACGTTTCACGGGTTCGGCGAGCAGTACAATGCGACGAACCAGCGCGGCGAGGCATTCGAGCTTCTCGTCAATGAACAAGGCAACGGGCGGGACGGGACGCCGGGCGTTTCCGTTGGCGATGAGCACACCACGTATTTCCCCATGCCGTACTACGTCGACGCGCGAGGTTTCGGGGCGCTCTTCGTCACGGCGCGTCGCGTGGATGTCGACCTCTGTGCGAGCGACGAGGACATCGCCTGGATCGAGGTCATCAGTGGAGCTCCGGTTCAATGGCGCGTATTCCTCGGCCCGTCCGCTCTCGACGTGATCCGTCAGCTCGGCGATTTCGTGGGACGCCCAACCCAACCCCCGGTCTGGGCGTACAACCTCTGGATGGCGGGCCAGGGCGGACGAGACAACGTCCTTGCCGAAGTCGCAGCGCTCGAGGCGGCAGACGTTCCGGTGGCCGCGTTCTGGGTCCAGGACTGGGGCGGAATTCGCATGAATCCGGATGGTGGATCCGGGGTTCAGTACGTATGGAACGCCGACGAAGATCTCTACCCGAGCTTCGCTTCGATGGTTTCCGACTTCCACGAGCAGGGCTACAAGTTCCTCGCCTACGTCAACCCATTCATCGTGGATCCAGGTAGCGTGAGGGAGGACGACGACCCTGCGCGCTTTGCGGGGCGCTTCGACTCGATGGAGGAGCTGGGATTTCTCTTGAGAGATGTCGAGGGTGACACCTATCTCGACTTCGCCGTGCCCAACATCCCTCAGGTCGACGCCCATCCCGACTTCTCGAACCCCCAGACGTCCGACTTCATCAGCGAGCTCCTGAAAGACATCGTGCGCGCCTACGACGTGGACGGCTGGATGGCGGACTTCGGTGAATGGGTTCCGCTCAATTCCGTGCCGCAGGACGGAAGCGATCCCATCGAGGCCCGCAACAGGTTTCCGATCGCCTGGCAGCGCGCGAACCGCGAGGCCTTGGAAGGCCTCCGCGGGGACGATTGGGTGATGTTCGCACGCTCGGGCTTCACCGGAGTCCAGAGCGTCGCGCAGATTCATTGGGTGGGTGACCAAGAGACCAACTGGGGGAAGCTCGACGGATTCCCGACGGTAGTGCCTGCCATGTTGAACCTCGGATTGGCAGGGCAGCCGTTCGTTTCGCACGACATCGCCGGCTTCACGCGTAGCGACAGTCCGAGCACCAAGGAGCTGTTTCAGCGATGGACCGAGCTCGGTGCGTTCACGCCGATCATGCGGACCCACGATGGCGCCGACAAGCTCAACAACTGGCGCTGGAACACGGACCAGGAGACCGAGGACCACTTTCGGAAGTTCACCTATGTGCACTGCGCGCTGATGAACGACTTCATGATGCTTGCAGCCGAAGCCGAGGAAACGGGCGCGCCGATCGTGCGGCACATGATGCTCGAGTTTCCAGACGATACCGAGACCTGGGACCTCAGCGATCAGTACATGATCGGCGATTCACTGCTGTTCGCCCCGGTCACCGAGCAAGGCGCGAGGACTTGGTCCGTCTACTTGCCCGATGGCGTCTGGTTCGATGTCTGGACCGGCGATTCCGTGGAGGGCGGTCGACGAATCACGGTCGACGCGCCTATCGGAAGCCCTCCGGCGTTTTCGAGGGGGCAAGACCGCGAAGACCTTCGAAACTGGGATACGCTCTCATACGCGGATTGCCGCTGAGACGACCGGGCTCTGCTCGGAAACGAACACCGTAGCGGGCAGCTTCCATGCGGGCGCGCCCCTATCTGGCGTGGTCACGGACGCTCCGACTATTCTGCATGCAGACATGGCGGGGCGAGCGACGGGGTGGTTGAATCGGATGCATCCCGCTTGGGTTGGGATCATCGGGCTTGCGCTCTATGCGCGAACGCTCTCGTATGGTTTCGTGCTGCACGATGATCCCTGGCTCATTCGCGACAACCGCTTACTTCACGAGCTGACCCTAGAGTCGGTCTGGCAGGTCCTCGCGGATTTCTCGTGGGAGCAGCGATACCGGCTCGGTGCTGAGTACCTTCCCGTCCGTGACCTTTCGGTGATGCTCGACTACGCGGTCTTCGGAGACTGGATCGGCGGTCAGCACCTCACACAAGTCCTCTTGTACGCGGGGATCTGCGCCGCTCTAGCTTCCCTGACTCTACTGCTCTTCGAGAGCCGCGCGCTGGCGTGGCTCGCCGGCCTCCTCTTCACCACGCACCCGGTGCATGTCGAGGTCGTGGCCTGGCTTTCGGAACGCAAAGGAACGCTCGGAGCCTTCCTTCTCACCGCCTCGCTGCTGCTCGCGGGCTCCCACCTTCGTCGCGGGGGTTGGCAGCGTGCGCTCGCAGCCTCGTTTCTCTTTCTTCTCGCCGTTGCCGCGAAGGCATTGACGATTGCGGGCGTAGGTGCGCTGGTCCTCCTGGTGCTCTGGCTCGACTCTCCGAGCTCGCTCCGCCAGCGACTGACTTTTCTTGCTGGCTATGCAGCTTGCGGACTGCTCGTCTTCATCCCGAACCTGTGGGTCTCGCGCTCGATGGGCGTCATCGTGCCGTACCACGGCGCGGGTTTCTTCGACACACTCTCGCTTTTCTTTCAAACGCAGACGCAATACCTCGAGTTGATGGCTTACGGAGGTCCGTACGCCATCGAGTATCCGATCCAAGCGGGCCGCGCAGGGCTCGTCCGCTGGTTGCCAGGCGCGCTGGCGGCGCTGATCGGGGTCGTCGCCGTCTTCTGGGCGCTGCTCGACCGCTCGCGCCGGAATCCCGTGACCTTCGGTCTCGGATGGTGGTTCATCTTCATCGCTCCGGTCAGTCATCTGATCGTGCCGGTGCAAAACTACGCTGCCGACCGTTACCTCTTTTTGCCGAGCTTCGGCTTGCTCCTGAGCGTAGCCGCGCTCTTGCTCAAGCTTCCACGAGCCGTGGCGTGGCCACTGGGATCGGCGGCAATTCTGCTGGCGTGCGGTTGGACGCTCGCGCAGACGCCGAATTGGTCGAGCACCGAGCGGCTCTTCGAGAACGCTGCGCGGGTCAACCCTAGCAACGCCGATGCCTGGGACGAGCTCGCGTCCTCCGCAGCGAGCCGCGGCGACTACGAATCCGCCTGGGCCTACACCCGGTCGGGTCTCGAGCATTCCCCGGGTCATTGGCGTCTTCTGCACCGCCAAGGGCTCTTGCTGGCATCCGCCGGTAAGCTCGATGAAGCGATCGAGACGATGCGGCGCGCTGCAGCGACCCCCGAAGCGCACAAGGCCTACGCCAACTTGGCACTGCTTTACCTCAGACGCGGCGATAGGGACGACGCCCTGCGTATGGCCGAAGAGGCCGTTCGACTCCAGGCCGAAACTGTCCACAACCAGCGAGTGCTCGGGATCGTGAGCTACGAGCTCGGGGACGAAGCGACCGCCTGCCATGCTTTTGCACGCGCCGCGGCACTCGATCCCTACGACGAGGACAACATCCGCAATCTCGAGCTGTGCCCCCGTGCCGGATCCCAAAGACCGGTCCAGCCATGAGCGCGCGCAGGAGCATGAAACGTGCGTGAGCTCGGGATCGTCGCCGCCATCACGTCGCTGATGTGCCTCCTCAGCGGCGTCTGGGTCACTCCCTGGGAAACGCTCTACTACGGTGGAATCTGGGTTACGGCTGCCGGATTCGTCATCGGCGTCCCAACCGGATTCGTCTATCATGTCCGACTCTACCGGGTCTTGAATCCACGGGGGGAGCTCCCGAGGGGCTGGTACTGGCGACCCATCCGATACAACAGCTCTCTACGGCCTGAGGAACGGCGCGGCGTGATGAGCTGGTGCTACGTCGGCGGTTTTGGATTCGTGGTGATCTGCATCGGGCTTCTCATGATGGGGGCGGGAGTCTCGATGGCTCTGATCCGCGGCGCCTAGTGGGCGCGGCCCACGCGTTGCGCCGAGAGCTCAATTTCGCGGTATCCTCGGGGGGTGAAGAAGAGCTCGCCGGACTACCCAATCGAATCCCCCATTCCGTTTCGAACGGGTTCGAACGGGGAGTTCGAACCGCCCGCTCCGACTAGGCGCGACCGCGTGGCCCAGGAGATGTTTGACGCGCTTAGCGCGGAGAAAGCCAGGCGCCTTGGAGTTTCGAGACGCGAATTCGTCGCGAGCACGATGGGAACCGCGAGCGCTCTCTGGGTCGTCAACCAAGTGTACGGATGCGCGGCAGGTGGCGCCGGTAGCGGCGATGCTGGCTTCAACGTCGACGCAAACATGATGGAAGACGCGGGAGCTTGCGAGGCACTCCAAGGGAACGAGTTCATCTTCGACGTGCAGACCCATCATGTGAATCCGAACGCGACCTGGCGCGATGGGGGAGGATTCGAGGGCGCGCTCGCTGGTTTCCCGCAAGCCCAATGCGGCGAGCTCGATTTCGTCGATTGCTTCGACGCTGACCACTACATCCGAGAAGTCTTCGTGAACAGCGATACAGCCGTGGCCGTGCTTTCCCAGGTGCCCGCCGTTCCGGGAAACAATCCTCTGGAGACCGAAGAAGCGGCAGCGACGCGCGAGATCATCAATCGAATGAGCGAATCCGAGCGCCTGGTGATCCATGGGATCGTCGTTCCGGATCGAGGCCCGGAGCAGCTCGACGGAATGCAAGCGCTCAAGGAAGAACAGCGAATCGCCGCCTGGAAAGTCTATACACAGTTTGGCGGCTGGCGTCTCGATGACGAGGGGATCGGGATCCCATTCATCGAAAAGGCGCGTGAGCTCGACGTCAAGCTCATCTGCGCGCACAAAGGATTGTCGCAGTTCGGCTTGGATCCTTCGGTCTCCTCGGCAGACGACATCGGCGTGGTCGCACCGATGTTTCCCGACGTGGATTTTCTAGTCTACCACTCTGGCTTCGAGGTGAACGTGCCGGAAGGCCCCTACGACCCGGAGTCCGTGCAGGGCGTCGACACTCTGGTGAAAGCCGTGCTCGAAAATGACATCGGAAAGCAGGGCAACGTTTATGCAGAGCTCGGGAGCACTTGGCGTTTTCTGATGACGCGTCCGGAAGCCGCAGCTCACGTTCTCGGCAAGCTCCTCTTGCACCTCGGGGAGGACCGAATCCTCTGGGGGACGGACTCGATCTGGTACGGGACTCCACAAGATCAGATCAGCGCCTTTCGGGCATTCGAAATTCCGCAGAGCATGCAAGACGCCTACGGATATCCTCCCCTCAGCAAGGAGGCCAAGTCGAAGATTCTCGGTCTCACTGCGGCGGGCTTGTACGGGGTCGACGTCGAAGCGACTCGATGCGCCATACGGAGCGATGCGGTGGCTCAAGCCAAGCTCGCGATCCAGGACGACCCGAGCTTGAGGCGGCCGTCACACCGCGAGGCGGGTCCCCAAACTCGTCGCGAGTTCCTTCGCTACCTACGAGCGCACGAAGGCCGGCCCGGGTAGAGGGGGCCGGGGCACCCGAGCTAGAGTTGCGCGACGGTTTGCAGCGTCGCTCTGGATCGGTTGAGCGTGTAGAAGTGGATGCCCGGGGCGCCGTGGGCGAGTAGAGCGCGGCATTGCTTCGCGGCGAAGGCGACGCCCGTTTGCAGGGCGGCCTCCTCGTCGTCACCGGCGTCGCGGAAGGCGGTCTCGAGCTCGGCAGGAATTGTGGTTCCCGGAGATAGGGACGCGATGCGTTGCAGGTTGGTCAGGTTGAGGACGGGCATGATCCCGGGGACGATCGGCACTTCGATGCCTTGCGCACGGACCTCTTCGACGAACGCCCAGAACTTCTCGTTGTCGAAGAACAACTGCGTGATCAGAAACTCTGCGCCGGCCTCGACCTTCAGTCGGAGATTCTGAATGTCCACGTCCAGGCTCGGGGCCTCGTGGTGCTTTTCTGGGTAGCAGGCGCCGCCAATCCCGAGCGAGAATCGCTTCCTCACGAACTCAACGAGCTCGTTGGCATGGCGGAAGCCTCCTTCGACCGGCGTCCAATCGCTCACGCCCTTGGGTGGGTCGCCACGCAGCGCGAGGATGTTGTCGATGCCCTCCGCTCGCATGTGGCGGAGGGTTTCCTCGAGCTCCGCCTGCGTCGTTCCGGTGCAGACCAGATGCGCCATCGCAGTGAGACCAAACGCCCGTTGCACCTCGATCGCGAGGTCGGCCGTTCGCTCGCGCGTCGTGCCCGCTGCACCGCATGTGATCGAAACGAAGCCTGGCTCGATCGCCCGAAGCCGGTCGAGGGCTAGGAAAAGCGAAGCCCGACCCGCTTCGTTCTGTGGCGTGAAGAACTCCAGCGATAGAACGGGCCGTCGGCCTGCGGCGTATAAGTCAGCGATTCGCATGGGCGCCTCTCTATACGGGCAACCTGCGCCGTCGGGCAAGACGGCGAGCCTGCAAGAGGAGCAAGAGACCGATCAGCGCCGTCGAGCTCGTCCGATCGATGAATCCCACGCTGCATCCGGCGCTGCTTTGCGGATCTGACTCGATGCCCGCATCCGGCGGCGCTCCGCCGACTCGAAGCACCAAGTCTGCACACTGGTAGTAAATGTCGTTCCCCGGCGTCGTGTAGGGCGGCTTGTCGTACATTACCTGGATCACCTGCAGGGTGCAGTTTTCGCAAGTCACGTCGGGCAGGGTCACCGTGGCGACGTAGTCACGGTCACCCGGTCCCTTGTCCTCGATGCCGTCCAGCAAGACGGTCTCGTTGGAGTAGAGCTCCATCATCGTTGCCGGATCGACGAAGTCATCGTCACCGTCTTCGTCAAAGGCAATCCGGTAGTGACCTGGGTGATCGACGTACTCGTCCCAGGACACCTGGATCGTCTCGCCGGGCTGGTAGTAGGTCACGATCCCCGTGCGCTCCCCGCCCGAAATGCCGCAAGGGCCGGTCTTCAGGATATCGGGTCCATAGCGCGACGCAGGTGAGCTCAAGCTCAGGTGAGCTCTTGCTTCCATGGGCGCGAGGGCGCCGAGCCCGAGGAGAAGGGCGAGGCAGACTTGAAGCATCCGGACATCCTAACGTAGCTCGCTCGGGTGGGCACGAATGCGTCGCGGCTTGATCCCAGTACCCGCATCGGAGTAGACATGAAGCATGTCACGCATTGCCCTGCTCTTGTCGATTCTGACCCTCCTGCCAGCCTGCGATCGCTCGAAGATCAACGAATCGACCTGGAAAGAGGCGGGCGCCCAGGCCGTGCTCCCGTTCAAGCAGGGGCTCAAACAAGCGCTGCTCAAGGGCATGGAGGGCAGCCCGGTTCAAGCGATCAGCGCATGCCGAATCGAAGCACCGAGAATCGCCAGCTCGCTGAGCAAGGGCGATCTCGAGATGGGTCGCACCAGTCAGAAGTTGAGGAACCCGAGCAATGCCGCGAAACCATGGATGGAGCCGCTTCTGGAGGTGTACGCGTCAGATCCGGAGAGCCGCGAACCCAAGGTCGTCCTGATCGATCAGAATACGGTGGGCTACGTCGAGCCGATCTTCGTTCAACCGCTTTGTTTGACCTGCCACGGTACAGAGCTCGATCCCGAGCTGAAAGCCGCGCTCGAGCTGCACTATCCATCGGACGAGGCCACGGGCTATCTGGCGGGTGACTTCCGCGGGATGTTCTGGGCCGAGCTACCTCGCGAGTAGTCGACGCGCGGGCCTCACCCCATCGCGGCGACGCGCTCGGGCTCGATGTAGTAGAGCACCCTCACTTCGCCTGGTTGCCGGAACGGATACTCGTCGACACCCATGTACTTCTTTGCCATGCGGTTGATGTGCTCATCGGCACCGTCGTTCGTGATCTTTGCGACGCGTCCGCGAATCATCAGCGACCGGTACGGATTGTCCGGATCCGTGACCGAGATGGCCACACGCGGGTCCCTTCGAATGTTGCGGTCCTTGAGTCGACCCTCCGCCGAGTTCACCACGATCGATGAACCGTCCGTGTCGACCCAGACCGCGCTCGCCTGCGGGCTGCCGTCCGACATGACCGTCGATAGGTGCGCGAATGCGGGCTTCGCGAGTATGTCAGCGTGGGACTGGGGGATCTTTTTCATCGAGCTCCTCCTGACGTTGAGTCTTGGTTCGCATGTAGGGCTCCGGCGGCGCCTGTCCAGCATCGAGGATCGGGCGCCAGCCCCATCCATGCAGACCTTAGGCTACGCGAGCAATTCTCGAGTCACAAGCCAAAGTCGTTTGCGCCGACTCTAGCGCTCCAGTTTCGTCGTGGTAATGAGACGGAGCGGATTGATCCAGCACGGAGGTTTGATCGTGGAGACGGACTACGATGCCATCATCGTCGGAAGCGGGTTCGGGGGTAGCGTTCCCGCTCTTCGTCTCACCGAAAAAGGATATCGGGTGGCCGTGCTCGAGCAGGGACGGCGAATCTCCGCCGATGACATGCGAGCCGCAGATGAGAGCCTCCGAGACCTGGTCTGGTTGCCGCAGCTCGGGTACCGGGGGTTCTTCGTGCAACACCCTTTTCGACACGTAGGGATCGTGGGCGGAGTCGGCGTCGGCGGGGGAAGTCTCGTTTATGCGGCCGTGCTCCTTCGGCCACGCGAAGCGTTCTTCGTGGATCCCGCCTGGGCGCACCTCGGTGTCGATTGGAAGGCCGAGCTCGAGCCGGGCTACGAGCGTGCTTCGAAGATGTTGGGGCTGTCGACGAATCCCGACCACGGGAAGATGGATGATTGGCTTCAAGCGACCGCCGAGGCAATGGGCGCGGGGGCGACCTTCGGCCCCGTGGAGCAGGGGATCTTCTTCGGTGTGCCGGGTAAGAGCGAGCGCGACCCGTTCTTCTCCGGATTGGGGCCGGAACGGAGCGGATGTACCCGCTGTGGCCGATGTCTCACAGGATGCGCCGAGGGCTCGAAAAACAGCCTCGACAAGAACTATCTGTATCTCGCCGAAGCGCAGGGCGCAACGGTCCTACCCGAGCGCAAAGCCGTCTCGATAAGGCCGCTCGACGGGGGTGGTTACGAAGTACGAACGGTCGATCCGTTTCGAGCCCGACACAAGCACGCTCCGTTGCGCGCCAAGTATGTCGTCGTCGCAGCAGGCGTGATTGGGACTCTCGACCTGCTCTTTCGATGCCGCGACGAGCTCAAGACTCTTCCAAGCCTCTCGAACAGGCTAGGCGAAGTCGTGCGAACGAACAGTGAGGCCATCGTGGCGGCCTTGGCGCCGGACATCGATGAAGATCTCACGCACGGCACTGCGATTTCGTCGCACTTCTACCTGGGTGGCCACACCCACATCACCCAGAATCGTTTTCCGCCCGGATACGAGTTCATGCGCTGGTATCAGGGGCCCTTGGTCGACGGGCCCAATCCGCTTCGACGCGCCATGAGAACGATTTTCGAGATCGTCGCTCATCCGTCACGCTCGTTGCGGAGTTGGTTCGCCAAGAACTGGCACAAACGGGTCGTCGCACTGACCGTGATGCAGAACCTGGACAGCCAGATTGCGTTCCGCTTGAAGCGAAGCCTCTTTTGGCCGTTCAAGCGGCGCCTCAGCTCCGACGTCGTATCGGGACAATCGGTTCCCTCATACATTCCAGAAGCCAACGAAGCGGCCCGTACGCTTGCAGACCAGATCGGAGGCACGGCGCATGACACCCTGCTTGCGACTTTGGGAAACGTCTCGGTCACCGCGCACATTCTCGGCGGGTGCGTGATCGGCGCAGGTCCCGAGGACGGCGTGATCGACATCGATCATCAGGTCTTCGGGCACCCGGGGCTTTTCGTCACGGACGCCGCCGCCATTCCTGCGAATTTGGGTGTGAACCCTTCGCTCACCATCACGGCCCTGGCGGAGCGATTCAGCGCGCGATTTCCGTCGAAGCAAGACGGCAAGGGTGGATGAGAGGGCGAGGACTACTGGAGCAAAACCGTGATCGTGGAGCTCTCCGAACCGCTCCCTTCGAACTCCCCATCATCCGTGATTACGATCACCTGCACGGTGCGTTCGGGACGTGGACGTTCACCTTCTTCGAATGCAACTCGGACCCGAACTTCTCCTTCCACCTGCTCGGCCGAGTACCTGGTGAAGAGGTAGTCGCCGTTCTGGTAGGCGTACCCATCGCCGGCGTCTTCGTAGAGCTCACCTTCCGCGCGCCCGTCGGCATCGAGGGACACCAGCAAGGTGAGCGGTTCGAGCAGGGCCTCGGTCGTGCTCTGTACGACACGACCGAAGGGTACGATGGCTCCTCCGCGAATCTTCAAGACGGGGAGCTCGGGCGTTACGGCCGGATCCTCGTCCACCAAGGTGAACTCGCGCCAGATTCCTGACGGTGTCTGGAACGCGTGTGGGTCGCCCTCGGTCAGGATCGGTACGACCAGCACGTCGTCGCCGATCAGGAACGCATGGTCCTCCGCGCGCAGAGAGGGATCCGATGGGTCGGCGAAGAACACCGGGCGCCACACCGGTAAGCCGTTCCGCGAGGATTCACGGAACAAGGTGTAGATGTAGGGGAGCATTCGGTAGCGACGCTCGATGGCTGCCCGCGAAATCGCTTCGACCTCGGGCCCGAACGCCCAGGGCTCTTGAGGAGGCGAGAGTTGAATGGTGTGCGTACGGCTAAACGGAAAGAACGCTCCGACTCCGATCCAGTGCGCGTAGAGCGAGTCGCTCGGCGCTCTGAAGAAGCCTCCGATGTCCGGCCCTGCGAACGGTTGTCCGGAGAGCCCCATCGTGAGGGTCATCGACACCGACCATCGCAGGTGATCCCAGCTCGCCGAATTGTCTCCAGTCCACATCGCAGCGTATCGCTGTCCGCCGAGGTAGTTGGAGCGCGAGAGCAAGAAGGGCCTGCGTTCGGGTCGCGCCAGCTTCATTCCCTCGTGGGTCGCTTGCGACATCAGCTTGCCGTAGGCGTTGTGGTAGCGCGCATGCGTGTCCGGAGGAAGGTCGCCGCCGCCCACATGCAAGAGATCTTCGGGGAAGGGCGCACCGAGCGGGAATACGATCGAAGGCTCGTTGAAATCGATCCAGATGCCATCGACCCCCTCGTCTAGGAAGTCCGGAATGTAGGTCTGCCACCAGGCACGGGTTTCGGGTCTGGTGTAGTCCGGCCAGACCGAATCGCCCGGCCAGCTTCCACCGGTGAATACGGCACCGTCTGGTTTGCGAAGGAAGTGGTCACCTGCGAGCCCCTCGTCGTATACGGCGAAGCCGGGCTCGACCTTCACGCCAGGGTCCAGAATCCAAACCGACTTGAAGCCAATTCCGTGGAGGTACTCGTTCAATTCACTCGGATTGGGGAACTTCTCCTCGTCGAACGTGAAGATACGAAACCCGTCCATGTAATCGATGTCGACCCAGATGACGTCGCAGGGAATGGAGCGCGCACGGAACTCATCGGCGATCTCGATGACTCGGGTGTCCGGAACATAGGACCATCGTGCTTGCTGGTAACCGAGTGACCAAAGCGGTGGAAGCTCGATCGTGCCGCTGAGCTCGGCAAGCTTCGTCAGCACCTCCTGCGGTGACGCTCCCTCGATGATGATCACCGGGAAAGGCGCCTTCGCGGAGAGCTCGATGCCGCTGCTCAGATCGATGAGCGTTCGGTGGGTCGTATCGGCCAGGACGCCAAAGGACGAGCCGTCCGCACGCACCGCCAGCACCCAGGGATGTGACTGAAACAGGTTCGTCGATGTGTCGTCGTACTCCTGTGGATTCAGCCCGGGCGGCGGCATCGCCCGATAGGGCTGCTCACCCCAGGTCTGCGTGACGAAGCCGTTTCTCAGGATCGGGCCGGCGATCTCTCCAGTTCCATAGAGGCTGGTGCCGCTTTGAATCTCGATGCGCGCTCGATGCGTGTCGCCTACCGTGCTGAGTACCACTTGGGTAGGCCAGGCCGCAGGGATGGGCCCTTGGGAACGCAGTGGTTCGAGAAGGGCCATCGAGGTTGGAATCTCTTCGCAGTCGACGTCCGTCGGGCTGAAACGGGCGACGCCTTCGGCGATCAGACCTGCGGCTTGAGGACAGTCGTTGCCTTGCTCCGTGCAGGCGGCAGCCAAGAGCGCGAATAGCGTTGGGAATGAAAGGATACGGGCGATCGAAAACATTTCGTGCGTTCGTTCTATGGGGTGACGATGTTGAACGTGCCCTCGGGTTTGTCGAAGAGGCGGAAGAACCCGACCAAGTCGAGTCGACTTCCCTCGATCTTCAAGTCCTCCGAGAAGAGGGTGTCTTTGACGCCGGCGGTGCCGGTGAGCAATCGCAGCAACAACGCGTGACTTATTTTCATCGTTGCATTCGCGTCGGGGCGCGCGTCGCGCTCGTAGTGGCGTAACACCGAGTTCTTGAGCTCCAGCACGTGGGTGGTTCCGAGGTCCGTGATCACCAAGTTCAGAATCATCTCTTTGCCTTCGGCTTTGGTGCCATCGAGGCGCGCGGCCATTGCATCGAGAAATCGCTCCAAGGGTGCGTGCTTGATCATGTCCGTCGCAGACGCGAGATTGATTCCTTCCGTGGGCCCTCCGTGCCGGAGCTCGAACGCGCCGGTCAAATAGACGTCACGCCAGGGCCCCGATTCCGCTTGGTATCCCATCTGATCGTAGACGCGGGCCAGCAGCTCGCGCGCATCACCATTTTCTGGATCCGCAAAGACCAGATGATTGAGCAGCTCCGCCGCCCAGCGATACTCTCCAGCGTCGTACGCCGTCTGTGCATTCTCGATCAACTTGGAGGCGCCGCCGGCTAGCTGCACGTACTTCACACCTGCTTCCCGAGGGGGAAGCGGGTCGAGATTCGCGGGGTTTCCGTCGTACCAACCGAAGTAGCGCTGGTAGACCGCCTTCGCGTTGTGCTTGATCGTGCCATAGTAGCCTCGATTCGAGAACGTCGTTCGCAGCGACTCCGGGAGCTCGAGCTGGTCGGCGATCTCCCGCGGCGTGTAGCCGAGCAGTGCAAGCCGCAGCGTTTGGTCATTGATGAACTTGTACGTGTCTCGCTGCTTTTCGAGAAAGTCGACGATGCGAGCGTTACCCCAGATCGGCCAGTGGTGGCTCCCGAAGTAGACCTCGGCATCGCCGAAGAGCTGGATGATCTCGTCGATGTAACCGCTCCATTTGATCGCGTCGCGGACCTTGGCGCCACGCAAGGTGTAGAGGTTGTGCATGTTGTGCGACACGACCTCGGCACCGCAGAAAGTCTTGAGGCCCGGTAGGTAGAACGTCAGCTCGGTGGGCGCCTCTGACTCCGGGGCGTACTGAAACACGAACTGCACGCCGTCGATCGTGAGGTCGGTCGTCGTCTTGGAAATCGTCTTGGTCGGCTGCAGGATGCCGAATGTCCCATTAGCCGGTCCCTTGCCGAGACCGGAACCGACGTGACCGCGGACCGTGCGAGGCAAGCGAAGCCCATACATGAAGAGCGCACGCCGCGACATCGCCACGCCTGCGACGATGTTCTCACTGGTCGCTTCGTCGATGAAGAGCTCAGGCGCGATGATCGGAACGCCGCGCTCGCTTGCTTCCTCGGGGGTGAGCACGCCGAGCACGCCACCGAAGTGATCGATGTGGCTGTGCGTGAAGATCACCGCGGATACCGGTTTGTGTCCGAGGTGCTCGCGAGCGAAGGCGATTGCGGCACGTGCGGTCTCCTCGGAAGTCAGTGGGTCGACTACGATCCATCCGGTCTCGCCCTCGATCAGCGTCATGTTCGCGAGGTCGAAGCCGCGGAGCTGGTGCACGCCTTTGGTAACCTCGAACAAGCCGTGAATGTTGTTGAGCTGCGCTTGCCGCCAAAGGCTCGGGTTCACGCTATCGGGCGGGTCTCCTTCGATGAAACCGTACGCTGGCATGTCCCACACGAGGTGACCGTCGGAGCCTTCGACGCGAAGCTCGGGATCGCTCGCTATCAGTCCGCGCCTCGCGTCTTCGAAGTCCTGTCGATCGGAGAGGGGGAGGCTCGCCCCGAACGCTGCGTTGAACGCTGCCGTCGTTGCCGAGGGGGCCGTGTTGCCTGCAACGTCTGGGGGCAGATCTGCGCCATCGAAGCTCGGCGCTTCCCGCTTCGGAGCGCAGGCTCCGAGCGCCAATGACAAGATCACGAATGAGCAGACCCGAGCTCGCATGGGCAATCCTCTCCTTGCGGGAGGGAGCCTACGGGAAACGGACGAGATTTGGAACGGTCAATGCTCGTGCCTAGGGCTCGACGAGCACGTACGCGCCTATGTCGTCACCGAGGATCTCCCAGCGGCTCGAGTCCCGGATCCGATTCGGACCATAGGAGTATACGAAGACCGCTCGCCGTCCCTTCCTCTTGTCGCAGCGATCGCGGATCCAATAGGGCGAGCTCCAAGCGTCGAGATAGAACTCTGTCCGTGCGCTCGGAAGTCCAGGCTTGCCCAGCGCGGAGTATGTACCTGTTTCGAGATGTTTCGCACGCGCGCTCCCCTCAACGAACGTATAGAGACGCTTGTGCAAGCCGCAGCTCGTGATCGACTTCTTGCTCTGCCGCTTGGCCGCCTCGATGAGGTCGTGTGCCAGTGCGTTGGTTTCACGCTCTGTGAGAACGATGTTGGCATGGTCCTCGCTCCTCCGGTGCAGGGACCACCAGGCGGTCGAGAAAGCGAGTGCAACGATCAGAATCACGATCCCAATGGTCGAGCGTAGAGGGCTTCGATCGCGAGCGGGCGCGAATTGGGAAGCGTTTGCGATGCCGGCAAGGAGAAACCCCATGCCAAGCGAGCATTCAACGACTTCACCGGTGAACTTCCACGGGTACCAAACGTGAATGCAGAACATGGCCAACATCGATGGGACCAGCGAAACGGGTGGAGGCACGATACGAAGTCGTTCCAGCAGTCGGCCCGCCGCGGGGATGCGTCCGAGAAAGGGCAGCAAGACGCCATAGCCCAGTACGATCGCCCGAAACACGAACAAGCGAAGCCAGGTGCCTGCGATGTTGTGCAGGTTGAGCTCTTGTTGATAGTTCTTTTCGAGGAAATACACCGGTGGCTGATGGCCGAAGACGCGCTGGCCCCAGGAGATTTCCTCCATCGCTACGAAGAAACAGAAACAGGCGAGCCCCGTTAGGAACCAGGGCAGGGCGCCGATTCTGCGACGCTGGCGGACCGCGGCTACTCCAAACACGAGGCCCGCGATTAGGAAGCTCCAGAATGAAGCCCATTCGAGCGCCTGGTCTTCTTGAACGCTCTGGTAGTAGATGTCCGGGTCGTAAACCGCGAGCCAGGCGAACGACGCCAGAAAGCCGAGAACGATTCCGTTCGCGAGGAAGGCCCATGTGCGGGGAAGGTTCGAGGTCACGGACACCGGTCCTTCATGGTACAACGGATGCCGCAAACGGGTCTCCGGCAATGCAAGGGCACTTCTTCAATCGCTTCTTCGAGCTCGATCCCTTTCTCGACGAGGCCCAGGCGCGGTCGCTGGTTCGGCTCTGCGAGGCTTTCGGCAGTTACGGCATGTATTCCGAAGAGGGCCTCAACGCGGGTATCGGCGAAGGCCTGCCCCAACGCTTCGACGCCGCATTCAACTTCCTTCGTACTGGCGGGCGTCTGGGGCGTCGCGACACGGATCTCGGAATGCTCGTGGCCCGCACGAACTATTTTCGGGAGACGTACGCGTACGGAGACGAGATTTTCGCGCCGGGGATCGAATCCCTTTATCGGAACGAACGACTCGTGGAGGCTGCCAAGCAGATTTTCGGCCGTCCGATCGTAGAGCCGGCCATCGTCTACGCGAACATCTTGCTGCCGGGTCAGGAGCTCGCGGTTCACACGGACGTTCCCGAGTTCCGTGGTTTGAACCGGAAGTTGCATCCACAGTGGCTCATCGTCGTTGCGCATCATTCAGGTCTATTCGACGAGTACCGGATGCCGATCGCGACGTCAGTGTCCTGGTATCAAGACACCAGGGGCGGAGAGTTCGCGTTCTACCCGGACGGAATCGACGGTGCTGCCAGAGCGCATGGCGTGCATTTCAACTCCGCGGTCATCATGGATACCGACAGCGTCTTTCACGGCGTCGATCGCGTCATCGAGACGTCGAGGCCCTTGCCGAGTCTCCTTCCGCGCATGCGTCTTTTTCCCGAGGGCGACGGCCATTGGGTCGTTCGCGACGGAGAACGGGAGGTTGCCCGTTACCGATGGGACGAGATGAGATTCTCGATCTCCTGGAAGGCATACTGCTTCCGAGACGCCGCGGAGCGAGCCGCGTGGCGGGATCACAGCAGAGATCTGGATGCGGAAACGGTACTCGACACGCTCTGCGACGACCTGCGGGCGCGCGGACGCATCAGCGACAGCCGGCCTTCGAACCGCGAGCTCGCCGAGATCCTCGTCGACGAATACGTGAAGTTCCCACCCGTCTTCAACCAGCCCGAACGGTCGCAGACCCAAGAATCAACGGCGAAAGGACGCGAAGGATGAGCCTCTCCCCGGCAGAAGGCGCCGACCTCATCCAGTAGCGGCGGTACGCGCCCCACTTTTGGAAGCGGGGCAGCTGGGGGCGGCGCGGAGCGCGCGGAGCTGGTACACCTATCCTCAATGGGCCTGTACGAGAACTACATACTTCCACCTCTGATCCACCTCGCTTGCGGGGCCAAACCCAACATGAGGCAGCGCGAGAAGGTCGTCCCGCTCGCGGAGGGCGAGGTGCTCGAAATAGGCATGGGCAGTGGCCTGAACCTCGGCTACTACGACCCTCGGAAGGTTCGCAAAGTCTGGGGACTCGAGCCGTCGCCAGGCATGCGCCAGCTGGCGCGAAAGAACATGGACGGCGTGAAGGTCGAGCTCGAAATGATCGACCTGCCGGGCGAGGAGATTCCTCTCGACAGCAAGAGCGTGGACACGGTGGTGGTGACCTACACGCTCTGCACAATCCCCGACGCTGGACGTGCGCTCGCGGGGATGCGTCGGGTTTTGCGACCAGGTGGCAAGCTTCTGTTCTGCGAGCACGGAGCCGCGCCGGACGCCGGGGTGCGGAAATGGCAAGACCGGATCAACCCCACTTGGCGTCGGTTTGCGGGAGGTTGCAACGTCAACCGCGACATCCCCGGCCTGCTCGAAGCCGCGGGTTTTAGGACGGTCGTCGACGAGCGCATGTATATTCCCGGGTTGAAGCTTCTTTCGTACAATTACTGGGGCAGCGCGGTCGCGGATTGACGGTTTTCCCTTGCTGTTTGCCGTAGTAGTCGCTGGCGGATTCCAGCGAGTGGAGGATGAACGACATGAAGACCCTCGCGGCAGCAACGCTCGCGCTCGTGCTTGCCTCGGCAAGCCCGGCACTTGCGGGCCCGGCGAATTCGACGATTGGCGGCAAGAAATTGCGCAACGACAGCGTCCACAACGTCGGAGTCGGCTACCCAAGCCTTTTCTACGAGTGGTGGAACAAAGGCCCGCGCAAGCTCGACTGGGCGTTGAAGGGAGCGCTGGTCTACGGTGACTGGGCCGCAGCATATTCCAGGGGTCGCTTCATTCGTGTCGGCTTCGGTGTAAGCGCGCCCCTTCGCTGGCATCTTTCGACCAAGAAGCGCAGCAAAGCCACCAACGACGTCGCGTTCCGATTCACTCCGGGCATTCTCCTGGCAGGCAACACGAGCAATGCATTCACCTTCGGCATCAAAGCCGAGGTCGCGGCACCCGTCTCGCTCGACGTCCATGAACGCGTCAGCGTCATCACCGGCGGAACGATCCCGTTCGCCGTCTACATCAGCAATCAAGACATCGGAACGCGCGGCGTAATTCCTCTGCTCATTCGCATGGGGGTCGAGATCAAGGCGGCGGAACACGTATCGCCCTTCTTCCTCTTCGAGTTGGGACCTGGCATCTCCGTCGGAAACGGAACGGCGGATGTGTCGTTTGCCTGGCGCATATGGGCCGGCACGTCGTTCTGGGGCGTGATGGGCAAGTAGTGAGCTCGATGAGCTCCGGTGCGGAACCGAAAATCGGTTTCAGCGCGCCTCCGCTCGAATCTCCGCGATGGCCTCGCCGAGCGCGACGCGTAGTGGTGTGTACCGCAGACCGAGCTCACGTTCCGCCCTGGTCCCGTCGAAAATCAGCGATCCGGCGGCCGTGGTCTTGAGTATGTCCACGGGAATCGGAGGGCGTCGCCCCGTCAAGGTCCCAAGCATTTCGAGGACGCGGGCCACCGGGATGAGCATGGACTCCGGAAGGTTCAGTCTAGGTACGCGAACGTCGGCGAGCTTCCCAATGAGATCGAAATACTCCCGGGTGGACGCGCGCTCCTTGCCGACGAGATAGCGGCGCCCGACACTCGTCGGAATGAGAAGCGCTTGAACGATGGCTTCCGCAGCGTCGTCGACGTGCACATAGGTGTAGGTTGTATCGGCGCCCACCAGCGCGGGGAGCCAACCCTCGACCGCGCGGCGAACCTCCATCGTTGGACGCGGGTCGCCTGCGCCAATCACCGCGGCAAGATGAACTACGGTGAGCGGAAGTCCCTGCTCGCGGTGGAGGCGCCAGCCGATCTCGTCACCCAGATACTTGCTTCGCGCGTAATCGGAGGGGTGTGGTCCCGCTTCACTTTCCTCGTCGAACGGGATCTCTTCGGGCACGCCGAACGCCAACGGCGTGCTGACCTGCACCACTTTCTCGACCCCAGCGGCAAGCGCTGCGCGAAATACGTTCTCCGCGCCGTGTGTGTTGAGCGCATAGTAGAGGTCACGGCTCCGACTCCAGAAGTCCCTGTACCCCGCGAGGTTGATCACACCCCAAGCGCCATCGAAAAGGGGACCGAGCGAATCCGGATTACCGACGTCGCCTCGAACGATGCTGACCCGATCACCCAGGTTCTCGAGCTCGTTTGCATCACTCGAAGCGCGAACGAGGCAGCGCAGGCGCAAGCCAGATTCCTGCAGGAGACGGGGCACTACGTGGCGGCCGAGGAATCCGGTTGCACCGGTGATCGCGATCGTCCGTGAGTCCAAGTTCACCCACGGTTTCTAGGGTCCTCTCAGAAATCGCCAAGCCCGCTGTTGCGCGAGTCGAGCTGCGCATTATCCAATAGAGGAAGAGAGTTTATGTTCGGGCTCGGACTTTGGATGGCGGAAGCAGGTTACCTCCCCGACGGTCTAATTCGCGCAGGTACGCGGAAGCTGCTCCGGGCACGGCTGCGAGAGAGCGTTCTTGGGGACGCGGACGCGCGCGGGCGCGAGGAATCGAGACTCATTGCGCGGTTGAGCGAAGGCCCTATCGCGATTTCGGTCGACGCCGCCAACGCTCAGCACTACCAGGTCCCTCCCGCATTTTTCGAGCTCGTCTTGGGGCCGAGGCTCAAGTACAGCTCTGGTTTTTGGGACTCCAATGCTCGCGACCTGGCTGACGCCGAAGAGGCGATGCTGATGCTGACGGCGTCACGCGCTGGGATTGAGGACGGGATGCGCGTCCTCGACTTGGGGTGTGGCTGGGGTTCTTTCTCGCTCTGGGCTGCGGAGCAGTTTCCCAACGCACGAATTCTGGCTGTCTCGAACTCGAGCTCGCAACGAAGGCACATTCTCGCACTTGCTGCAGAGAGAGGTCTCGGGAACCTCGAGGTCGAGACCAGCGACATCAACGACTTCGAACCGGGGCATTCCTTTGACCGTATCGTGTCCATCGAGATGATGGAGCACGTGAGAAACCATCGGCTGCTCTTTCACCGGTTGGCGAGCTGGCTAGCACCGGCTGGCTCGGCTTTCGCGCACATTTTTTGCCACCGGTCCCGAGCCTACACGTACGAAAACGACGACCCGAGCGACTGGATGGCGCGAACCTTCTTCACCGGAGGAATGATGCCTTCCGAGACGCTCTTCCACCACTACCAAGATGACCTGGTTCTTCGCGATCAGTGGCGTGTGAACGGAGTGCACTACCACCGGACATGCGAAGCATGGCTGCGCCGCCTCGACCGCAACAGAGACGAGGTGCTTCCGATTCTGCGGGATGTCTACGGGCCCGAGGCGCGACGCTGGTTTAATCGTTGGCGGCTCTTTTTCATGGCCTGTTCCGAGCTCTTCGCCTACGGCGCGGGCGCCGAATGGTTCGTCGCACACTACCGATGGGAGAGACGCATCTGAGCCAGGGCAGGATTGTCTATCTTTTGTCCATATTTACTTGACATAATATAGACAAGACCTAGAGGAATCGTGGAGGCAACCCATGAGTCATTCCCCCAACCCCTCGTTACCAACTCTGCGGCCGGGCACCAGCACCAGGGTTTCAAAGCACAGCGCACCCACAGCACTATTCTTCGCCGCAGCCGGCATTTCCGATCGGATGTCGCCCCGCGGTATCGCGACGCAGGGGCTCGAGTTGATCTCCAACGCGGCCAACCCGCGCGGCTTCGACAGAATCCTTGCCGACGTACAAGGACGGCTTCGCGCCGCGTCGATCCCGGTCCTCATCGAGGAGCACCGGAACCCGGCTCGCTTGCAGGAGCCGTCGAGCCTCACTCGACCACGGCGACGTTGGATCGGACAGCTCGCGCTCGAGCTATACTTCGCGCAGCTCTTCAGAGGCGACGACGCGCTCCTCGACTTGAGACCCTCATGCTTCGGGATTGATGCGTCAGGCGATGCGGTCTGGAGGCCGCGTCCCATTTACGTTTGCTGGGACCAAGGGTTCGTAAAGGGGATCCGCGATGTGTACGCTGGATTCTTCAACAACCGTGCCGAGCAGCGGGACGCGGGTCTTGCGGCGCTCGGGTTGGGCTCTTCAGCCAGTCTGCTTCTGCGACACATGGGCGATGGCAATCAGAGAAGCGTGAGGTTCGGCTCGGAGCAGCTGCAATCCCTACTTTGCGAGATGGCGGAGCGACGCCTGCCCGAAGAGCCCAAGCTCCACCCGAACTTCATCGCATTTGGCCTCCTTCTCACCGGGTTGCATGAGCTCCTGGAAGCTCTCGATCTCGCGTTCGATGTGCGAAGCGCGTTCATGCGCACCTATCGGGAGACCTGACCCCAGCTCATGCGCCTTCGGGCGCTGCAGATTTCCTCGCGCAGATGCGCTGGCGGATCGCGGGACTGGGATGCTCGTCCAATCCGTGCGCATAGTCGAGAACCTCGAGCCGCTCTCCGAAGCTCTCTAGCAGTTCCCCTTGCTTCAAGAGGAATTGCGGATTCTTCGGTCGCCCGTACTTCTCATGACCCACCGCGAAAGTTTCGTAGATCAGCACGCCCTCTGGCGCGAGAGCATCCACCAGCTTCGGTAACAGTGGGCGGTGCAGATAGTTTGTTACGACAATCCCATCAAACTCTCGGCACTCGAGCGGCCACGGTCCTGCCTCCAGGTTCGCTTCGACGACCTCGACCGACGCATCGCCGATGAGATCGTCTATACCGGAAACATCGAGATCGACGGCGACCACGTGGAAGCCGAGCGTGCGCAAGTATCGCGTATGCCGTCCAGCTCCGCAGGCCAGATCCAGGACCTTTCCGGCGCTGCGAACGCGTCGCGCGTGAAGCTCGACCCAGGCGGACGGTGCATTGCTCGCTCGGCTCATCTCTCAGCGGTTTCTGACACGAAATTGTCCAGAAGCCAGGGTTTGATAGGGTGCGGCTTCAAGCATGAGCCTTGCGCCGAAATCGATGAAGCCGACGTTCCCGCTGTCAATCATCAACATGCTCGGGGATCCGCTTCGGAAGGAGATCTTGCCGATCGACTCGGAACGAGCGATGAAGCTCGCGGAACGGCTCACGGGACTTCACGATTATGACGATCCTGACGGTACCATGCGCCAGAATCTCGACGCGACGATCGAGTCGGTGCTTTCCGTCGATTGGAACACGCTGGGTCGCTTCGGGGTCCGATACATATTGAACTGGCATCTAAGCAATCGCCTTCGCCTCGTCGAGCTCCTCAAGCAGCGGCCCGAGATCGGAGACATTGCGATCGAGCGCCCGCTGTTCATCACCGGGCTCTTTCGAACTGGAACCACCTATCTTCACAACGTGCTGGCTGCTGACCCGGCGAGCCGTGCCGGTCGCATGTGGGAGTTCGCGCATCCTGTGGGGCGTCCACGCGACTTGTTTGGAGATGAGAAATGGAGGCGCTGGCGCGGCAGCCACGAGGTGGCGATGGACGACGTGATGATCCCCGAGCAGGGCGAGGCGCACAAGGTGACCGTGGATGCCTTTGAGGAAGACTTCTTCCTCATCGAGAACGACCTAGTCGTGATGAAGCTCTTCGTTGGATTGGGTGCCTACGACTACGGACGCCGCACGCTCGACTGGGAAATGAGGGGGTCATACGAATGGCACAGGCGGCAGCTCCAGATTCTTTGGGCGCACCGTTCCACGGAGCGTTGGTTGCTCAAGTGCCCATGGCATCTATGGAATCTCCAGGCCTTGCTCGCGGTGTATCCGGATGCCTGTGTGATCCAGACCCACCGCGAGCTCGTCGATTCCATCGGCTCGCAATGCAGCCTGAGCGCTCGGATTGCCTCGAAGTTCCAAAGAGCGCTCGACCTGCACGACGTCGGCCGATTCTGGTTGGACTACTCACGCAGGGGAATCGAGCGCGGGCTTCAAGCGAGGGCGGCGCTTCCGAAGTCCCAGATCTACGACGTCCGACTCGGGGACCTGAAAGAGAGCCCCCTCGAGACGATCGCGAGGATCTACGGCCATTTCGACCTTCCGTTCGACGAAGCGCTCGCGGCACGGCTGCGAGAGCGAATCGCCGAGGAGCCGACCGCACAGCTCGGTGAGCACGACTACGACATCGCGGACTATGGGCTCAGCCGGGATCAGGTCGAAGAGGCCTTCGTCGAGTACCGCGAAGCGTTCGGCGTCTAAGAGTCCCATGGTATCGATCCGATTTGTTGTGGTAGATGAAGCCCAAGCTCATGGCAAGAACCCTAGGACACTGCGCGCGCGCCGGTCTTCCCTCGCTCGCGTTCGCTCCGCTACTCATCGGGATGGCGACGCCTTGGATCGTAGGCTGCTCTAGCGAAGAAGAGAGCGCATCGAACTATCTCGTCGGAAGCGGTATCGGGGATATCACCGGCCCGCTCGTGGATGTCCCGTTCGAAGGGTACGCCCTTCCCACCCACATCGCGAGCGGGATTCACACGCGTCTGAAAGCGCGTGCCTTCATCATCGCTGAGCTCGACGGAAGCCGTCGGCTCGTCTTGGTGACCGCGGACCTCCTCAACATGTCGCACGAGGTGCGGCTCTCGGTGGTCGACGCATTGCGAGCGTCCTACGGAGAGCTCTACACGCTAGACAACGTCGTTCTTAGCGCGACGCACACGCACTCCAGCCCCGGTGGATACGCGCCCGACGGTGCGTTTCGCGAAGCTTACTTCGATGCCGTCGTCCGCGGTATAACGGACGCCATCGAGGCAGCGCACGAAGCCCTTCAACCTGGCCGCATTCTCCTCGGCCAGACTTCGGTAGAAGCGGCTGGCGTCAACCGTTCGGCCAACGCGTATGCTCAGAACCCGGAATCGGAGAGAGCGAGGTACGAGAACGACACGGACAAAGAGATGACGCTCCTGAAGTTCGAGCGATCCGACGGAGTCATCGGCGCGCTGAGCTGGTTTGCGGTTCACCCGACCTCGCTCACGTTCAACAATTTCCTCGTCTCGGCGGATCACAAGGGGTTCGCCGCCTTCGAAATGGAGAAGCAACTTCAGGCGCGCCCGGACACGGCCGGGCAGTTCGTGGCCGCTTTCGCGCAGAGCAACTGTGGAGACGTCACCGGAAACCTCGATTTGGACAATACGGGTCCGGGCGTCGACGACTACGACAGCGCGCGAATCATAGGCCAGCGGCAGCTGGAAGCGGCGACGACGATTTTCGAAACTGCGTCGGAACCCTTGAGCGGACGCCTGGATTATCGGCTTGCCGCCGTCGATTTCGTGGATCTCGAGGTGTCGGACGAGTTTACCGGTGCGGGTCCGCAGCGAGGGTGTTTTCCGGCATACGGCTATTCATTTGCTGGAGGGTCTACCGAGGACGGCGGCGGTCATCCTCTTTTCGTCGAAGGCATGCTCGAGCGGGAAGAATCGATCGACGCCTTGGTCCAGCTCGTCCTCGAACCCCCACCGGTCAGCGATGAGCTTCGCGACTGCCATCTTCCGAAGCCGATCCTCTATGCCAAGTCGCAGCAGGATCCCCTTCCCATCGGCGTGGCGCGGATCGGGCAGTTGGCCATCGTCTTCGTTCCGAGCGAGGTCACGACGATGTCGGGGCGGCGGATGCGAGACACCGTACGCTCGGCCTTGGGCGACGCGGTGAAACACGTGGTGATCGCGGGTTACTCCAACGACTACTCGGGTTACATCACGACTCCTGAGGAGTATGCAGCTCAGCAATACGAGGGCGGGCATACCTTGTTTGGGCCTTGGACCTTGCCTGCCTTTCAGCAGGAGATTTCCCGCCTCGCGCGTGCGCTCGCTGACGGGCGACCCGTAACGAGCTCGGTGGATCAAGGAGATCTTCGTGGACGGGTCGACTCGACTCCCCTGGGCAACGCATTCGATGAGCCGCCAGCCGATGGTTCGTTCGGAGAGATCATCAGGGCGCCGGAGCCCTCGTATGCGCCGGAGGACACCGTCTCGGTCTCGTTCTGGACGGGGCATCCGGACAACGCGCTCGGAAGGAACGCCCAATACGTCGAGGTTCAGCGTCGCGGCGATCCGGATTGGACCAGCATTGCGACCGAGAACGATTGGTCGACCCAGCTCCGCTGGACTCAAGCCAGCCGCACGATTCCTCCTTACGATCCCCTCGATCCCTTCGCTGAGCCGCCCGCTCCCATCAACGAAGCGTTCACTGTCACGATCACCTGGAAGATTCCTCGAGACGCCAGCCCTGGAACCTACCGAATGCGCTTCTATGGAAGCGAGAAATCGGATGAAGAACAGGAGGCCAGCACTTTCGTCAGCGAAAGCCCGTCGTTCGAAATCGCCATCGAGTGATTAAGCGACGGTGACGAGAATGCTCGCGACGTAGCTTCCTGAAGTGTTGCTCGTGACCATGGCGAGCGGGGTTGGGTTGGCCGTTGCGATGCCGTCGAGCGCGTTCGGCGTATCCTTTTGACCGCGGGCGTCATACGGCGAGGTGGCGTAAATCTCTTCGGTCACCGTCTCGGGGAAGTAAAGCTGCGAAGTGGCCTCGGTTCTGCTCGAGGCGTGTACGCGAAAGTGCATGTGCGTCGTTCGACCCGGGTACCAACCGGGGTAGATGCTCTCGAACTGAGCCGTGCCGTCGTCGTCGGTCACTTGAGTTCCGCGGAGAAAGGTCTGGCCGCTCGTATCGAGGCCACCGAGCTGGTTGGGGAAACCCGAATACACCCCGTCTGCATCGCAGTGCCAGACATCGACGGCGAGATCCTTGAGCGGACTGCAGTCCACGGTTTGTACTTGGACGATCAGGCTCAACGGGGCGCCTGGTTTTCCTTCGGTGATGTCTCGTCGAAGCAGGTCGAGATCCAGATAAAACGGCCCAGCGGTCTGCTCCGGGTAGAGCGTACATGCGTTGCCGCCGCTGCCCCCTGAGCCGCCGCTGCCGCCGCCGCCCCCTGCGCCGCCGCCCCCTGAGCCGGCGTCGGGCGTGCCGAGGCTGCTCGAGTCGCAACCCCCGCCGATGAGGGTAGTGGCCGTGATACCGGCCAAGACGTTTCGTCCAAAATCTCGTCTCGTAAGCGTCATAGAGGCTCTCCTAGATACCGAGGTTGGCAAGACTCTCGGACACGCTCCGAAGGATCTCGGCGAAGCGCGGATGTGACGCCTCAAAATCTCCGATCATGGTGGAAACGCGTCCGCTCAAGGGCTCTTCTCGGCTGCGCTCGTCTCCACTGGCGGTCCGCTCGAGCGCGTCGCGGATTTCCTGGGCTGCCTCGAGCAATGCCCTGCGGTCAGCCGGTTCGATCTGCTCGTCGGACTCGAGGGCCTCGCGGAGGGCGCCCAGGGCCTGATTCAGCTGCTGACGCGGCATGGTTTCAATTGTGCCGCTCCCCATCCCCCAAGGAAAGAAGAAAACGCAGGCTCCCTACTGCTGGGCCCTGGCGGGAAGAGCGAATGTCGCCGCCGTGCTACAGAAACAGCCACAAAGGGGAGAATGAAGAAGCCAATTAAGGTTAGTTTAATCGCCGCGGCGTCACTGTTGGCGATGGTGCTCATTGCGCTCGTCCTGGTGCCCGTCTTGTTCAAAGACCGCATCGTCGAGCGACTTCGCATCGAGCTCAACGAACGGCTCGACGCGACGGTGAGCTTCTCGGAGATCGACGTCTCGCTGCTCTCGACGTTTCCGACCCTCACTGCGAAAGTCGAAAGCCTGTCGATCGCAGGGAAAGGCGAGTTCGAAGGGGTCACACTGCTCGCGGCTGACTCCATCGAAGCCGGTGTGGACCTGGTCGAGCTCATCATGTCGGGCGCGATCGAGATTCAGTCGATCGATGTCGATCGTCCGGCGGTGCATATCGTGGTGAATCGAGACGGGCGGGCGAACTACGACATCATCGAGTCGCAGCCTGCAGACACCGATGCTGCAGAGGAACCGCTCGCGCTCGAGATTGAACGCTATCGAATTTCGGGCGGCACGATCACGTACGACGAGCCCGACGTACGCATCCGCGTGCTCGAGCTCGAGCACCGTGGGCGCGCGGCGATTTCCGGGTCGACCCATCGGCTTTCCTCCGAGACCACGGCCCGCTCGGTCAGCGTGACGCTTGGCCGTGTGACCTATCTCAAGGAAGCCAAGGCAAGCCTCAGCGTGGACGGCACCGTCGAGACGGAGGACTCGCGACTGACGCTTCGCTCGCTTGCGCTGTCGATCAATGAGCTGGCCTTCGAAGGCAGCGGAGACATCGCGTGGCCGGGGGAGGCTACCGAGCTCGACCTGCGGGTGGCGTCCAAGAAGGGGCTTCCGATCAAGGCCCTGGTCTCGGCGATACCCAACGCTTACGCCGGCGACTTTGCGGGATTGAAGGCCAGCGGAGCTTTTTCGATCGAGGCCACGGCCAAAGGTCAGCTCGGGCCGGACGATGGCGACATCCCCTCGTTCACCGTGCTTGCAAGCATACGGGACGGCGCATTGAAGTATCCGGACCTCCCGCTCGGCATGACCGACATTCATCTCGACGCCAAAGCGGTTCACCCTGGCGGAAACCTCGACAAGATGCGGATCGACGTGCCGAAGTACGCCATCACCGCGGGAAAGAGTCACGCGAACGGGCGCCTCGAGGTCACCCGACCGATGTCGCAACCCGAGATCGACCTCGTGCTCGATGGTCGATTCGATCTCGCGGAGATTGCGAAGGCCTATCCAGTGCCCAATGTGGAGGCCCTCGAGGGATTGGTCGTAGCCAGGGTCGACCTGAGCGCGAGGGGCGAACGGATCGAAAAGCTGACGGGAGAGATTGCGGTCAGCGATTTGCTCTATCGTCCCGAAAAGGCACCCGCGATACGGGTACCCACGGCGCAGATCGAGCTTTCGCCCGAGAGCACGAAGATCAAAGAGCTGAAGGCGGAGGTCGCCGACAGCGATCTTGCAATGAACGGGATCCTATCCCCGATCACGGTGCTTCTCATCGGCGATCAACCGATCACCGCGAGCATTTGGGTGCAATCGAAACGACTACGGGTCGAGGACTTCTTGGCGCCGGAAACGCCTACCGACAGCGGCGAGCCGAGCGGGTTCGTGCTTCCTGACGACGTCGACGCGAAGCTTCAGTTCGATGTTGGCGAGCTGACGTACGGGGACCTGGTCTTGAAGGATTTCAAAGGAACGGGGCGGATTCGGAATCGAAAGCTCATTCTCGACGACGTGCGCGCGAACGCCCTCGGCGGCTCGATGAAGCTCGACGGCACGCTGGCGACGCCCGTCGATGGCCCGGCCGTATTCGACATCCACTACGCGGTGGACAAGGTCCGCTTCGCAGACGCTTTCGAGGCGCTTCCCTCTCTTCGTGCGTACGCACCCATCGCACGATTCGTCGACGGCCGTTTCTCCACCGACTTCAACGCCAAAGGTACGCTCGACGAGGAGCTCTCGCCCAATCTCGCTTCCATCGATGCGAGTGGCTTCGCATCCGCGCTTCAAAGCAAGCTCAGTAGCGATTTCAAGCCACTCGCCCTCTTGAGCGAGGCCATTCCGTCCATTCCGAGGCCCCTCGACATGGAAAGCATCCGGGCGCGGTTTCAGATCAAAGATGGTGCACTCGAGCTAAAACCCACGACCGTGCAAGCGCGGGGCGTCTCGATGCAGCTCAGTGGTACTCACGGCCTCGACCAGGAGATGAAGTACCAGGTCACGAGCGATGTTCCCTTGGACAAGCTCACCTCGTCGCTGGCCAAACAAGTGAAGACGCTCGGCCTGGACCTTTCGAAAGCGAAGACCGTCGGGGTACGCGCCAAGCTGAGCGGGTCGATCACGTCGCCCCGCATCTCGGTGGACGTGGATACATCGGCGCTTCGGGGTGCCGTCGCCGATGCGGTCTCCGCGGAGCTCGCGGAGCAGAAGGCGCGTGCGTTCCGTGAAGCGAACGAGCAGGCCAAGAGGTTGGTCGACGAGGCCGAGAAGCGCGCCGATCAGATTCGTGCCGAGGCCGCGAAGGCGGCGGAGCGGATTCGAAAAGAGGGCTACGCGCGCGCCGACCAGGTTCAAAGAGAGGGTGCCGGGAACCCGCTCAAGGAAATCGCGGCCAAGGAAGGGGCCAAGCGCATTCGAAGCGAGACCGACAAGCGGACCAAGCAGTTGACTGCAGAAGCCGACAAGCGCGCCGACCAGATGGTCGCGGAGGCGCGGAAACGCTCCGATCAACTCCTGCAGGAGGCCGTCAAACGGGGCGACCAGGCAACGGGCTCGATCGAGAAGCAGACAGACAAGGCTCGTTGAGGGCCGGAGGCTCGTGGTAGTCTCTCCGGGCTGCCCGTGGGCGGTGCAAGGAGAGTGAACATGGAAGGACATGACGGGAGTTTCTTCGGTTTGATCATTCAACTCGTAGTCATCGCGGTCTTCGCCTGGGTGGCCTGGAAGATCTTCGAAAAGGCCGGCAAGCCCGGCTGGGCGGCGCTCATTCCGATCTACAACCTGATCGTCTTCCTCGAAATCGTAGGACGCCCCTGGTGGTGGATCTTCCTCGTCTTGATTCCAATCGTGAACATCGTCGTCGGGTTCCTGCTGGCGTTGGATCTCTCGCGCTCCTTCGGGCACGATCTCGCCTTTGCCCTGGGCCTCTTCTTCCTGGGATTCGTGTTTTATCCGGTCCTCGCCTTCGGTGGGGACACCTATCGAGGTCCGGCCGCTGCGGCCTAGTCTCGGCCCGATCGCGCGGTGCCAAGAACGCGCGACCCTGATACGATGGTCCCCGTGAGGCTCAGCTTAGCCTTTTTCGGAGCGTTTGTTTTCGTCTGCATCTTGCCGCACTGCGCAGCGGTGCACGACGCGACTCCTGCAGTCTGCCCCACTGATCAGCAGCCGAGTGGAGGGCTTTGCGTTTGCGCCACGACCCTGTCCGCGCCTGTCGATGGAAGGTGCGCCTCCGCGTCCTGCGCCACAGACGATTGTATCGACGACGGTAACCCATGCACGGAACCGACGTGCCTGACTGGAGCGAGTGCATGCTCCAACGAAACCGTGACAGATCTCACGAGTTGCGAGAAGGATGGGACCGTCGGCGTCTGCTACTCGGGTGAATGCGTTGTCGAACCGGAGTGGCAGAGTGGCGTTCCGTTTCGAATTGGTGGTGATTCTGAACCGATCACGCGCCCTCGAGTCGCCGTAGCTGCGGACGGAACCGCTGTAGCGGCTTGGGCCGAAGGAGATGCGTTGATGGCTTGCCACTTCACTGCGACCGAGGGATGGGAGAAGCCCGTGGTCGTCGACGGGGTGTTCTTCCCGGATCGCGGTCTCGACCTCGGAATCGACGCTGCGGGAAACGCCGTCGTTTTGTACGGACGGGTCGAAGAATGGTCGATCGATCTTCGGGCCGCGCGCTATGAGGCGACGTCGGGCAGATGGCGCGATTTCGGTATCGTCAGCCGAAGTGGCGCGGTGGCAGACTCTCCGAGCATCTCGGTCACCCCGGATGGCCACGTGACCGCCGTTTGGCGCGAAGGCCCCGAGGACATCGTCCTCGCGCGCACGCTGACGACCGGCCCGACTTGGGACTCGCCGGTGCTGATTTCCGTGGACGATGGCTTTCACAAGCTCGCCCCTAGTGTCGCGACGGCTGCCAACGGCGAAGGTGCGGTCGTCTATGGAGGCCAAAGCCTGAGCGGAACCGCTAAGACCGTCTGGTTGACCAGGATCGATTCAGAGGGGCCCATTGGCGCTCCGATTCAACAACAAGCGGCACTGGGCGAGGTCGTCACCACCGAGGTCGCCGTCGCTCAGGACGGCACCGCGATGGCGACCTGGGAGCAGGACAAGACCATGTGGTACTCGTATGCCCAAGAGGGTCAGTGGCAACTACCCGACACCGCTGAACCGAGCGAGACGAGTGCGTTTGCGCCGGTCATCGCGGCCGCGGACAGCGGGAATTTTTTCGTCGCGTGGAGGCTATGGTGGGATATCCGTGTTCGGCGTTTTGTAGCGAGCGAGCAGCTCTGGGGGAACATCGAGTCTTTTCATCGCTACGCAACGAATAGGGCGAGTCGACCATCGCTCGCGGCCAGTCCCGATGGCAAGGCTTGGGTGACCTGGTACGAAGAAGTCTACATTTGGATGAGTCGGTTCGCTCCGGATTCGGGATGGGGCCCGACGGAGCAGATTAGTATAGAGCTCGAACCGAACGCGTCACCGCTTCACGGGCCAAAGCTGGCGGCCGGGGCAGACGGGACGCTGGTGATCGTTTGGGTCGACGGCACGGACGTATGGAGCTGGGTCGAGACTCCTTAGCGCTCAGCCGCCTGGTTGGATTTCAACCGAACCCAGATCGCAGGCATCGAGCACACCCCTCGGCTCACCTCGTTGGTCAGTACCGACATCGATGTCGCACTGCTCCACCGGCACGGCATCGATCAAAAGACTACCCGGATTGGGTTTGTGCGTGGGGGCGAGCCCGCCGTTGTCCGCGAGCTCGCCGAGGTTCATCTCCTCGGCGGTCAATGCCAAGTCTCCACTGGAACCGGAAAAGAGACACTGCTCGGCCTCGAGGATCAGCAGGGCGTTGGGGCCCTGCGACTCGAACACCGAATCTTCGATGGCGGCGCACCCACCATGAATGACCGAGTATCCTGCCTCGCAAGAGGCAGCACCCTGTTGGTACACGCCGGACCCTGTAGGTGCGTTGTTGCCGTACAAGGTCGAATGAACGAGGAGAACGGCGGCGTCATTGATGGCCAGGCCGCCGCCGAAGGTTCCAGCGCTGTTGCCCGATAGCGTGCTGTTCAAGAGAGCCAGCTCGTAGGCCGCCACCGCACGAGTCGAGACCCGAATCCCGCCCCCGAACTCGGCCGCATTGCTGTAGAACGTGCTGCGCAGGATGCCGACCGGACCTCCTGCCGTGTACATCCCCCCACCATGCGTTGCCGTGTTTTCGGAAACGATGCTGTCGGTAACATACACCTCACTCGAGGCATTGCGGATGCCGCCGCCGCTGCTGCTAGCGGCGTTGTTGGAGAAGGAGCTTCGCGCGATGTCCGCACGGCCGCCCGCGGTGTACATCCCGCCCCCATATTTGGCTGCATTCTCGGCAAAGATGCTGTCCGTGACGCTTGCCTCACCTGCGTTTTCCATGCCGCCGCCGTTCCCAGTGCGCGCTGAACTTCTTGGTGACGGTGGTTTGAACCAGAGTCACGCGATTCGCATTCGCGATCCCACCTCCGCCCGACCCGGCGCGGTTGTTGGTGATGAGCGTCCCGTTTTGCGTTCGTACGTCCCCTTCACCTGATACTCGAATGGCACCACCCAACGTGCCGGCCTGATTGTTCGAGAGGACGCAGTCGTCGAGCGTTATGAAGCCGCTGCTCCAAACGCCGCCGCCCGAATCCTCTGCTCGGTTGCCATCGATGAGGGAATGTTCCAGGGTCGCCATCGCTCGGATGCTGGTGTTCCAGATTCCGGCCGCCTTGCCTTGGGCAGTATTTCCGGAAATGCTGCTGTTGACGACGGTGAGGTCACCACCGTTGACGATTCCTCCACCGTGGCGAAGAGCGACGTTGTCCCGAATCTCACTATCGATGATCGTGGCCGATCCCGCCTCCTGCGCGGGGTCGCCGCCGCTAATGGAGAGCGCGCCCCCATCGTACGCCGTGTTCCCGAAAAGAATGCAGCCCCTCAGCGTGAGGAATCCACCCTTTCCGACAAAGATTCCGGCACCTCCGCCTTCGGGACGACTACCTCCTGTGATCCCCACACCGATCAGCTCCGCGGTTTTCGTGGAATTGACCCCGAATACACCGTCGTCCCCGTTTCCGTCGACGGTGAGGTTGCCTAGGCCATCGAGAACGATATCGGCATCGATCAGAATTCGCCCCTCGGTCAGCGTGACTGTGGTGGGCGCAGTGCAACCGATGATGAGGTCGCCGCCATCGCGAATCGCATCGCGGAGTCCCTGCTCGGTGCATGCGTAGACGGGTCGGCAGTCCACGATCGTGCAGTCGACGACGCACTCGCCTGTTTGGCAAAGTCCCGCGCCGCTCTGGTAGGTGCAGGCCGTTCCATCCGCGACCGGTGCGTGGACGCAAGCGTCTTCGGCACACCCGTCTTCTGTGCATTCGTTTTCGTCAGCGCAGTCGACCTCCTCACAGCTCAGTCCGGAGTCTGGAGGTCCCGCATCGGGCATGTGACTTGTCGGCGCCGGCTCACAGTCTTTCGCGTCTAGCGTGAGTACGAAGCCGGCCGGGCAGTCCACTGGGACCGAGGTGGCGCAGCCGACAAGTGCCAACGCCGCAAGGACAACGATTTGCGAGAGTCTCTCCATGGCGACGTTCCTTTCGATCGAGCAGGGAAGCGGCTCCACGCCTTGTCGAAGACGTCGTGGGCGAAACAGGATCCCTTGCGTGCAGGGACGATTAGGTGTCTAAAGCGGCTGCGGCGTCAATACGTAACTGATCGCGTCTGGGGTCCGAAACTGTGAGATTCGCCACAGTTGTTCAGTACCGGCCCTCGATGCCCACGAATCCGCTGCTTCGGTCCACGATGATCTGCGGCGCCAAGCTGGCCCTGCCTCGTTTCTCGTCGCGCCTCAGGAGGTAGACCAGCGGCATCGTCAGAAGTGGCGCTGCGCTGACGCCTGCCAGGAACGCTCCGTCGGTGCGGCGTGCGCGGTCCACGTAGCCCTGGGGGTCTGCGACGCGACTGACTTCGGGCTGTGCAGGTGCGGTGACGGCGAGCGCGATCGAAGTCGCGGCAAGCGCGAGCCCGGCTCCTCCCGAGAGCCAGGCCCACCAAGGCGTCACGGCGCGGTAGGGCAACGCGAGGGGCATCGTGGCTACCAGGGCAGCAGCGCCCACGGAGCCCACGTAAAACGTGCCGAAGCGAAGGTCGAGCCAGCGGGTCTGATTTTCGTTGCTCGGCGACGCGACCATGCGGTCCGCGGCGCGCGTGGTACTCGTGCCATAGAGGGCGAAGGCGCTGAGAAGCGAAGCCGTGCCGACGGAAGCAAGCGTCATCCCCGCGATGAATTGACCGCGCGGCGGACCAGTTGCGCGTTCGACAGTCCGCCGGCCGTCGCCCTCGAGGATCGGGACGCCGGTCGTGCAGTCGACCTTCGCCACCACTTCACCGCTGAGGTCCACACAGGCGTCCGCAAGAAGGCTCTTCACCGCTCTCGCAAGGGCCACTGGTTCAGGTCCCTGATCGTTCGAGGCAACGCGCGCGAATCCGCTCTCGCCCGTTCCTTGCCGGAGGAGCACCAAGTCGACGGGACCACCGCGCGGGGCAAACATCAATACGACGCCGTCGGCGCGGATGGGTTCTGCGAGCGCGCGCGCATCGGCGCCACGCTGTTCGGCGTTTGGCCAGTTCGCGTAGCGCAGTTCTAAGCGACCGTCGTCGGTCCTGACCGCCTGATCGAATCGCGTGTCCACGATCACCTGAGTCGAACCCGACGCGAGGTCGATGGGGCGAACACGGCCACGTTGCTCGTCGCACTCCGCCTGCACTTCGTAGCGGCCGCGGACGAGTCCTTCGAGTCGATGTGGGGACCGGCCTTGCGCCAAGCCATTCACGTACACCTCGCAACCCGAGGGCTCACTCTCGATGAGCAGCGCGTCGGCGTCCTCCGCGCGCCCGTCCACTGCAGAGCTGTAAAAAGCCCTCACGTCCGGCGGGTGCATGACCGCGCTCGGCTTGGCGTGGAGGCTGAGGCGGGCGCACTCCTCCGCTTGGGCTTGCGCCTCCGCTTGCTGTCCCAAACCGAGCAACGCGCGGACGGCGTACAGACACGTGTCGAGGACCAGGCGCGCACGTTGTGGATCGCGATTCAGCTGGTCGATAGCGGATCGCGAAAGCGCTTGCGCGACCTCCAGCTGCTCGAGCGCAGCAGCGTAATCATGGCGAGCGAGTTGGGTCAGCGCGTCACGCGACCGCTCCCTCCAAGCAGCAATATCTCGCGGCGAGAGCTCAGAGGCGGGCGCCGAGCCCCCTTCCTCGAATTCGAGTCGCGGCCATGGCAGGTGATTGGAGCGAAATCCCGCGCTCAGTGAGCTCATGGCGGATTTGCTCGAGCGTCGGTTCAACCCAGGCCGGGGCTTCGTGCGCAGTCGCAGGCACGAGCACCCATTCCTCGGCGCGCGCGCGATCACTCTGCGCGAATAGCACCAGGGCGATCGTCGAAGTGACCGCCAGTCGAGGCGCCGCGCGTGCGGATGAGGCTGCGTTCATTGGGTAAGGTCGAAGTTGATCGTCTTGCGTTCGCCCGACCGCAAGCGGACGGTTTGGGTCTTGCTGGGCCCCCCCTGTCCGGCCGAAATCCGATACCGGCCGGGCTTCAGCGTCTCATTCATCATCGGCGCCGGACCCCATCGCTGCCCGTTGATCCAGACGTCCCCCCACGGCACGACGATCACATCGAGCCGCGCGGGCTTTGGAGGAAGAACTTTGCGCGGGGCAGGGGCAGGGGCGGGCGCGACGCCGGTCGCAGCGCCAGTGCCGGTGTCAGTACCAGTACTAGTGCCACTGTCAGTGTCGGTGTCAGCGTTCGTGCCGGTGTCAGCGTTCGTGCCGGTGTCGGCGTCAGTGCCGGTGTCGCCGTCGGTGTCAGCGCGAGTCCCGCGCTCTGTTGCGCTCGGCGCTGCACCGGGTTCGACTGAGTCGTTTCGCTCGATCCGCCAGAACGCCGCGCCCGCCATGCCGGCGGCGAGCACGAAACCCAAGAGCGCCAACGCGATGCCCCGACGCGACCGGCGTTCACCTGTGGTTCCGACCGCCGCCGGGCTCTGCGCGATCGTTTCGCCGCTCCCGCGATCGCCTTCGGCCCCAGCACCCGTACCCGGTCCGCCTAGCGGCTTCCCAACGGTCGAGGAGACCTCAGTTGCGCTCGTTCGTTCGACGTCGATTCGCTCTTTCGCCAGCGCTCCGAGCCGCGCCTGAACACGAGGCGACGGTGCAAGCTCGTCCAGCGCTTCGATGAGCTCGGCGGCTGTCTGGAGGCGCTCGTCTGGGTCGGTTCGGATCAGCCGTTCGATCACCTCGCAGAGCTTTGGCGGCGCCTCGGGAGCCCATTCGGCAAGATCGGCGTGGTCGCCATTGAGGATGCGCATGATGGTCGTCGGGTCGTTCGGACCTTCGAAGGGTCGAATTCCGGACAGTGCCTCGAAGAGCACGACACCCAGCGCAAACAGGTCGGAGCGCCCATCGACAGGCTCTGCGCGAAGCTGCTCGGGCGACATGTAGGGAAACTTTCCCTTCGCCGCGCTCGATTTACGGCGCTGCTCTTCGTTAGCCTTCGCGACCCCGAAGTCGGTCAGTAGCACCTCGCCCTGATGACTGATGAGAATGTTCGAGGGTGAGATGTCCCGGTGGACGAGCCCGTCGAAGCCCGCGCCGGGTGGTGGGTTGTGTGCATGGACCAGCGCCGCAGCCAGCTCGAGACCAAGGAGAACCACGAGATCTGGATCCAGTCGTTGCTGCTCGTGGGTGTCGAGCAGCGTCCTCAGATCGATCCCATCGACGAGCTCGAGGGCCAGGTACGACCTACCGCCGACCTCCCCGAAATCAATCACCCCGACGATGTTGCGGTGACGTAGCTTTGCAGCAAGCATGGCCTCGCGCTGAAACAGCCGTTTGAACGCGTCATCGTCGCGATAGAATGCCAAAACGACCTTCAGGCAGACCCTTTGGGTGAACCCGCCCACTCCTCGCCGAATGGCTTCGAACGTTTCTGCAGTACCTCCGACGCCCAAGCGCCGGACCAGCTCGTACGATCCAAACTGCGAGCCGACGTCGACCGAAGGCGATTTTTCCAAGCGCGGCATACAAGTCGGCCCGGCTCCGCGCCATGACCACCAACAGGGGTCCGCGGATACGGACGGGGCGATGGTACTTGGGAAGCGCGGTGCTGACTAGAGTGCAGCGGCGTGCCGACGATCGGAATCAGAAGAACGGCACGGATTCTGGGTGGATGATCGAGCCTCCCGCACGTTGCGCGCTGTCTCGGGTCAAGGTTGGACACATCACGATTTCCTCCTCGGGTTTGGGGACTCGGCCATGGGCAGCAGAAAGCGTGCCAGTGTTGGGCAGCTCCGAAATGGGCCCATCCCGACCTCGAACGCACTACAAACCGAGCGGCGTGGCGCCTTCAGCGGTGACGTTCATGACGCGTGCCGACACGGGGTGTCGCCGGGCGCCATCACCGGTCCTGGTCTTTGAGCGCGTCGACGTCGATGCCGAAGGTCGCGATTCGGCTGATCAATCCCGTACGGGGGATCGACAGCAGCCGCGCGGTCTTCGCCACGATGCCCTTGCAGGCGCGAAGCGCCTCCACGACGATCTCCTGTTCCAGCGCCTGGAGCGTGCCTTGCTGTTCGGTGAGCTGGTTCCAGCGATGACTGATCGCTTCGAGCGAGCGCTGGTCGGTGCCGCCGCCCGAGGTCGCGGGGAGGACCTCGGCCGGTACGTCCAAGCCGAGATGATGCGCTTGGATCACCGGATCGGCCAAATCATCGCCGCGTGCCCGGTTCCTCGCACGCTCCAGCACCGACTCGAGCTCACGAATGTTTCCCGGCCAGATCAGCTTCGAAGAGGTGAGTAGCTCGATCGCGTCACCGTCGAGCTCCCAGTCGTCGCGCGCGTCCGTACGATTCAGGTAGCGCACCGCGATTTTGGGAATGTCTTCGCGGCGATTGCGGAGGGCTGGGAGCACCACAGGAACCGTCGCGAGCCGGTAGTAGAGGTCCTGCCGGAAATGACCCTTCGAAATCGCCTGGCTCATGTCCCCGTTGGTCACCGAAATGATGCGCAGTGCCGCGCGCTTGGGTGTGCGACCTTGGTAGCCGAGGGGCCGATAGGAGCCGAACTGCGTGAAGTCCAGGAGCAGTTGCTGGGCGTTCTGCGGAAGGTTCAGCACCTCGTCGAGGATCAGCGTTCCTTCGTTCGCGTACTCGACCAAGCCCTTGCGTTTCGAGATGGCGCCCGAAAACGCCCCGCGCTCATGGCCGAAGAGCTCGGACGTGATCGTGTTGAGGTCATCGCTATGGCCCAGCGTCGCGCGCACGATGGGCTCCTTCAGGCTCGCGCGTGCAAAGGCGGTCGCGAGCTGAGTCTTTCCCGTTCCCGATTCACCGAGCAACATGATCGACGCATTGCTGCTCAAGGCCCCAAGGAGGTCCCCGCGGATCCCGCTCATGCTTTCGGGCGCCAAGAGCTCTTCGAGCTCGAGGTAGTGCTCATGATGGTCGCGGGCGCGCTCGACCCTCAGGTCTTCCTGCGTCGCTTCGATCGTAGATTGCTGCGCAATGAGGCCTCCGAGAAGCGCCGCGACGCACTCGATGAGCTCGACCAAGTCTTCTTGCGTGGCCTGCGCTCCAGGGAACTCGAGATACATCGCGCCGACCAGGTTCTTCCCGTCTTTGGGACTGCTGAGGTCGCCCCAGAGCGGAATGCCAGCGAACGACCCCGCGGTGGCGTACGGCACGTAGCCGGCAATCGTGCGCAGCTCGCGCTGAACCTGGCCGAGCGTCTCGGTCACGTGCTGGGCAAGCACCGCCGGCGATGCGCCCTGAAATCTTGCGGTTCGCGAGCGGTGCATTGGCGCTCCGGCCTTGGTTTCGAGAGTGCTCCACGCAGAGGTGGCGCCGAGCTCGACGCAGAGCGCCTCCAGTCCCTCCTCGATGAATTGCCCAGCGCGCAGCGAGGCGACGATCGCGGTGACGACATCTCGCAGTCGAGGCCACGGGTCTAGTGTTTCTTCCGGGGGCATCGAGTCGCGAGAGTATCTGGTTGCTACCGGTTCATCCAGAAGTTCCGCTGGCTGCCAGGGCACGCTCCAGAGCCACTAGGCCGCGTCGACTGCGGGCGGATGGAAGCCTCGCATCTTCATCACCAGCTGCGGCTGCGTCTTCACTCCGAGCTTGTACATGGCGCTGTGAAGGAGCATCGATACGCGCTGACGGCTGATCCCGAGGCTGTACGTGATCGACTTGCTGCTGTCGCCCCGCGCCGCCAAGGTCGCGACCTGCTGTTCCCGCTCGGTGAGCCCCCGAGGATCGCGAAGCCCTGGTGCATTGGGGACGACCACGACGTAGCGGCGTCCGTCACTATCGAACCAGTCGACCAAGGACCAGCACCCGCGCACCAGATCCTGCCAAATCTCCAACGCTTTGTCGGCATCTTCTCTGCGAAGCTTGCTCCGCGCTTGGTCCGTGCGAATCGCCGCCTCTCGAAGGACTTCCAGCGCTTCTTTTCTCTGTGCGTCGCCCTTGGCATGCGTGATCACGAATCGCGCGGGATCGATCAGCGCGTCGCCGTCGAGGGGTAACTCGCTGACAGGCGTCGCCTCGAGATCGCCCGCGCAGCCAAGTCGACGTCGAAGCCGGTGGCCCGCTTCGATGTGAACGGCGAGCCTCTGCCATCGGCGGCGGGCGCGCTGACTCAGCGTAATGAACTGGGTCGAAGGGATCTGGATGCCGACGCCGTGAAGTCTCAGGTCCATCGCCCATACGACCGAGAACGTCCCTGCAACCGACCCGTTTTTCAAACGCCCGGAGCAGGTCAGGGCCTTCCCGCTCCGACTCCGAGCTGGTTCGGACTCCGCTCGTCCGCGGCATCGCTACTTCATGTGGATCTGAACCCACGTCTCGGACGGCCCAGGCCAACTTCACGCTGAGGTCTGGTGACCCTGCGCCCGCGCAGAGCTGCGCCATCAAAGGCTCACGGTCAGGCGAACGTCCGGCCCAAATCGCCGCCGCGCATCCAAGCCCACGGTCGAACAAGGGCGCGCCCTTCTCGAGCAGATTTGGAAGCCAGACCTCGGTCCCGCACCGAAGGTCGTACGCAGCCTCTGCGACGTCGATTGCAGCGATGGCGGCCGAATCCATGGCCAACGACAGATGCACGCCTCGTGCCATATAGAAACTCGCGGTTCTTGCCTGCATTGCCGCTCGAACTACCCGAAAACGGCGACGGGTGCCGACACCCCCCTGTCGGGTGCCGACACCCCGCAAGTGCCTGAAGTCATACGGCGCTCTCGTCGTTGCCCGGCTAACCAGCCGCGACAACACGGTCGACGGAGCCTCTCTTGTCGCTAGTGCCCGCAGCTCGACCTGACGGTCGTCGAATTCGAGCCGGGGTCGGACGTGGACACGCCGTTCGAAGGCGCAGAAGTATGCGTCGCCGATACGTCGAACTGCGCGACGTCCGATGGCGACGGAATCGCTCAGCTCGAAATCTCCGCCAACTCGGAAGCTCGAGCTGTTGATCACGGCGGCAGGGTACACACCGACGCTCACGCCTCAGACGACCACCGACCAGGACATCACAACGCAGCTCACTCCTCTTCTGAGCGACGAAACGGTGACGCTACTCGCAGGCGTGCTCAACACACCCTATCCGCCGGGCGACAACGGTCTCGTTGCCATCTCGGTGCTCACCGCACCCGTCACGGCGAGCAACAACGGGATCGCCGGTGTGACGCTGACTCCCGATCGAGAGGCGGCGACGTACTACTTGGATGAAAACGAATTCCCGACCCGCGACCTCAGCGCGACCACCGCACCGTCCGGGGCGGGAGGGCTGATCGAGGTGGCGCCAGGAACTTGGGAGCTCGAGCTCGGCGGCACGGCGAGCAACTGCGTGGTCGTCGCCGGCTGGCCGGGAAGCACCGACCGCTCGGTCCGTTTGCCGGTGCGGGCAGGCTTCATTACCCAGGGCTTCGTCACATGCGATCCGGTGGCCTCGCCTCCGTGACGCAAGGGCTAGCGTAGACCAAGCCGCAGGCCGAGCCGAGTCGGCCGGCTCACCTCGCGCGACTACTTGTTGGGCTGAGGAGTCGCTCTCAGTTCGGGTTTCGACTCTCGATTCGAGTCCGCGGCCTTTTCGAGGCTGTCGTCTGAGTCCATCGCGCATGCGAGATAGGTGGTTCCACCAGGGGCTCCGCCATGTGAACCCGCGGCGGCATGAGCGAGCCACCAGGTTCCGGAACCAACGGTCCCTCGATATCTCGATGGGCTTCGTCACCGTCCTCTACAACCCGGTGGTGCTCGTCGTCGTCGCCGCGTGATGCGCGAGTAGAGTAGATGGCGCGCGTAGCGCTCATTGGTCGATGCAGCTAAGGTGCCCCCATCGTCGCGAAGATGCCATCCACGCTCATGACAGATTGGACGACCTATCACTGCGACGGCTTCTACGACGAGCTCATCGGACCCGAGGGGAAGCCGCGCGTAGGAGCTGCGACACTGGCTGCTCATCTGGAAGGGCTGTCGAAGCGTCAGTTGCAGCTTCGGCAGGAGGCCGCCGAACGGGCCATCGTCGAGATGGGAGTGACCTTCACCGTCTATACGGAAGGTCAGAACATCGATCGCGCTTGGCCGTTCGACATCATTCCTCGGATCATCGCCGCGAACGAATGGCGCCAGATCGAGCAGGGTCTTCGCCAGCGCCTCACCGCGCTCAACATGTTCATCGACGACTTGTACGACGAGCAGCGAATCCTCGGGGATGGCCTGATTCCTCGCGAGCTCATCGAATCGTCCCCCGATTTCCGTCCGGAGTGCATTGGTGCCCGTCCGCTGCACGGCGTTTGGGCACACGTCTGCGGCTCCGACTTGGTTCGCGACGGAGACGGCACCGTGTACGTGCTGGAAGACAACCTGCGAGTCCCTTCCGGCGTCTCGTACATGCTCGAGAACCGCAGCGTCACCAAGAGGGTGTTTCCCGAGCTATTTCGCCATCAGATCATCGCGCCGGTCGACGACTACCCCTCGGATCTCTTCGATACGCTGGCCGCCTTGTCACCCCGGCCCGGTGACGAACCCGAGGTCGTCGTCCTGACCCCAGGGATCTTCAACTCCGCGTACTTCGAGCACTCGTATCTGGCTCAGCGAATGGGGGCGCAGTTGGTGGAAGGCGGTGACCTCGTCGTGGACTCCGATGACTGTCTCTACATGCGGACGGTGGACGGTCTGACCCGCGTCGACACGGTCTACCGGCGGATCAACGACGCGTTTCTCGACCCCGAAGCGTTCCGAAAGGATTCGATGCTCGGTGTGCCCGGCCTGATTCGCGCCTGGCGCAAGGGGAATGTGGCATTGGCCAATGCACCGGGCGCCGGAGTCGCCGACGACAAGCTCGTCTACACGTATGTGCCGGACATGATTCGGTACTACCTCGACCAAGATCCGATCATTCCCAACGTACCGACCTGGCGCTGCTCCGATCCCGGCCATCTGGATCACGTGTTGAAGCACTTGGCCGAGCTCGTCGTCAAGCCAGCCAACGAATCAGGGGGGTACGGAATGCTCGTGGGGCCGCACGCATCCGCACCCGAAGTCGCAAAGTTCGCCGAGCTCATCAAGGTGAATCCGCGCAACTACATCGCGCAGCCCACGCTCGCCCTATCAACCGTCCCAACCGTTTGCGACGGCCTCATCGAGCCTCGGCACGTGGACTTGAGACCCTTCATCTTGCAAGCCCGTCGTACGGCGGTCACCGCGGGCGGCCTCACTCGCGTGGCATTGCGAAAGGGGTCCCTGGTGGTGAACTCATCGCAGGGCGGTGGTAGTAAAGACACCTGGATCGTAGGCGGACCGAGCTGACATGCTGTCCCGAGTTGCAGAGCGTATGTACTGGGCCGGCCGCTATCTAGAGCGGGTGGAGAACACGGCGCGGCTCGTCAATACCTATGCCAGCTTGCTCCTCGATTTGCCGCTCGAGACAGGCATCGGCTGGCCGCAGCTCTTGCGCATCGTGGCCGCCGAGGACGCATTTCATGACCGTTACGCCAAGGCGAGCGAAGAGAACGTCCTGAAGTTTCTCATGGCGGATACCGAGAATCCGAGCTCGATCGCCTCGTCCCTGGCGCTGGCCCGCGAGAACGTTCGTACGTCGCGCGATGTGGTCCCGCGCGAGGGCTGGGAGTGTATCAACGAGCTCTATCTCATGGGTCGTCACCGTCTTCCGGGTGCAGTGGGCCGCCGGCGGCGCTTCGATGTTCTTTCCGACTGCGTCTTCCGGTGCCAACAAATCGCAGGGCTCTTGGCCGGGACGATGAGTCACGGTGATGCTTACAACTTCATGCGCATGGGAACCTACGTCGAACGTGCGGACATGACCTCTCGCGTGGTCGATGTGGCGGCTGCGACGCTCGCCCAAGGCAACCCGGATCTCGCACCGTACGAGAACACGTTGTGGATGTCGGTCCTCAGGTCGCTCAGCGCATACCAGATGTATCGGCAATACGTTCGACGTCGCATCGCCGCGGGCGATGTCGAGAGATTCCTGCTGGGGGATCCTCAGTTTCCCCGGGCCGTCGCCCACTCGCTCGATGCTCTCGACGAGTGCCTGGCCACCTTGCCCCGAAATGACGATGCGCGGAGAGTCGTCGCGGAGCTGAAACGAGAGGTCTCTAGCGACCGGCAGGCCGAGATGAGTGGCGCAGAGCTGCATGAATACGTCGATCGCCTTCAATGCGGCTTCGGCGAGATCAACGCCGCCATCCAAGCCACCTGGTTCCTGAGAGAGCCCAAGAGAGCTTCGAGCACGCTCCCGGATCCCCAATCGTGACCGTCTCCCTCAACGACATTCGCCGCGCCCGCCAACGCATTGCTCCAGGGATTGCATCCACTCCGTTTCTCCGGTCCGAGACGCTTTCTGGGGTCACTGGCGTGCAGCTATACCTCAAGTTCGAGAATCAGCAGTTTACGGCTTCGTTCAAAGAACGCGGAGCCCTCAACCGGCTCTTGGACTTCACGCCTGCGCAGCGACGGCGAGGTGCGATTGCCATGTCCGCCGGGAATCATGCCCAGGCCCTTGCGTATCACGGCGGGCTTCTCGGGATCTCGACCACCATCGTCATGCCGCGTTCCACGCCGAACGCCAAAGTCGAACAGACCCGTGCGCATGGCGCCGAGGTGATTTTGCACGGCAACCAGTTCGACGAGACGCGTGACTTCACGCTCGCCATCGCACGCGAGCGGGACCTGACCCTGGTCCATCCCTACGACGACCCGGCCGTGATCGCAGGCCAAGGCACCCTGGGCCTCGAGATCCTCGAGGACGCTCCGCATTCTCTCGACGTGCTGCTCGTGCCAATCGGCGGCGGAGGCCTCATCTCGGGCATCGCCGTTGCCGTGAAGGCGCTGGCCCCGGGCGTGCAGGTGATCGGCGTGCAGAGCGAGCGCTATCCGTCCGCACACCACGCGTTTCACGGATTGAATCCTCCGCAGAACCCGGACCGAGGCACCATCGCGGAGGGAATCGCAGTCAAGTCACCGGGCCGGATCACGATGGACCTGATTCGAAGCCACGTCGACGACATCCTGCTGGTGGGTGAGCAGGACATCGAACAGTCGATCTTCATGCTTGCCGAGATCGAAAAGACCGTCGTCGAGGGCGCCGGCGCGGCCGGTGTTGCTGCGGTCTTGAAGCACGGGGAACGATTCGAGGGTCAGCACGTCGGCACCATTCTCTGTGGCGGCAACATCGACATGATGATGCTCTCCTCGGTGCTGCAACGCGGAATGGCTCGGAGTCATCGACTCGTGAGGCTCCGGGTCGAGGTCCCAGACGTGCCCGGTGCACTCGGCCAAGTAACGCAGCTCATCGGGGAGCTCGACAGCAACATCCTGGAGCTCAGCCACCAGAGGGCCTTCGGCGCATCTTCAGCGCGAGCAGCGAGCGTCGACCTAGTCCTGCAACTTCGCGGAGAAGAGCAGGCCGAGCAGGTCCTGGATGCACTGTCCGCCCGGGGGTTCGACGCCTGCCTCGTGCGCTGAGAGCGGCGTCTGCCGGTGCTGGCAACGGTCGGCGCCCGACTAGTCGCGGATCCGGGCTTTGAGCAGCAGGAACGGTTTTTCGATGAGATAGTGTAGAAGCAGGGCTGCCGGCAGCGCGAGCAAGAGATAGACGACGAAGAAGACCAGGAACAGCGACTCGCCGGGTGCGATCTCGCTTGCGATGCTGATCGCCCTGGGAATCAAAGGGAAGTGAATCAGATACAAGGTGTAGGAGATCCGCGCGAAGAAGAAGAGCGCGAGCGATCGAAAGAACCAGGCCGGACCGCCGCCAAAGAGCAAACCAAAGGTCATGCCGCCAAAGCCGGTAGCGACGACGAGTGGCTGCAGGGTCTTATCCCACCAGTCGATCTGATTCATCATGGCGCTCGTGCTCGAAACGACGAGGATAGTCGCCGTTCCGAACCAAAATGCGATATGCGCTGTTCTGACGGAGACGAGCTCGGGATTCGTAGAACGCGCGCGGTACACGAGAGCGATGAGCACGCCTATCAAGAGCCCGTCGAGCGTCATGTGGAATGGGCTTCGAAATACGGGAAAGAAGTCGACGTAAGTCGCGACATCGGGCCTCGAGAACGCGGTCAAAGCGCGTGCACCGACTCCGAGAAGAATGAGCATCACGACGCCGAGGGCTCGTTGGAAGAGCGTTGGAAGCTTCAACAGAGCGAGCGTCAAGAGCGGCGCAAGCAAATAGAACTTCTCCTCGACCCCGAGAGACCAAAACGTCACGACGATGTCGGAGGGCAGGTAGTCCTGCAGAAACAGAAGATGGTAGGCGACGCGGCGCCCGATGTTCTCGAACGAAATGGGATAGTCGTTGAACCATCCGCTCGCCGCGAGCAAGAGCACAGCGTAGTACGCGGGCACGATCCGAAGGGCACGCTTTTCGAGGTATGGGCGCCACCGCCAGTTCCCACCGTGCTTCTCCCGACTCTTGACGATGTGATCGGTGATCAGGAATCCGCTCAGTACGAAGAAGAGATCGACCCCGATCCAGCCGTTGGTCAGAAGCGTGCCCAAGTCCCAGCCGAACACGGAAAGGAGGGGGCGCTCGTCGAGCGGGTAGGGCTGCACGCCGTGACGGAGCACGACCAGGATGATCGCAAGGCCGCGGAGGCCGTCGAGCTCCGGGAGCTGACCTGGAACGCGCCTGAACGATAGGTAACGGAGCACGCGAATCACGGAGATCTACAGCCTACAGGAGCCGAGGCGCTCAGCAACGATAGCCGGCTGCAACACACTGGATTATGCTAACTTAATCACTTCGCCCGTTAACATGGATCAAGCATCTCAGAGCATGGCACTGCCAGTTGGCTGGCTGCGTGAGCCGATTTTCGACTTCGGATTCGTCCTTGGCACCGCCGCTGTTGCTCTCGTTGCAACGCTCTTCGCGATGCTCGACGTCAGCATCTTCGTACCGATTTTGATGCTCGACGTCTGGCTGCTCGGCGCGCACCACGTCGTCGCGACCTACACGCGGCTCTGCTTCGACCGCGAAAGCTTTCGTCAGCATCGATTTCTGGTTCTCGTGCTTCCGTTGATCGTGTTTGGCGGAACCCTGGCGATGGTCCAGGGCGTCGGCGTATGGGTCGTGACCTCGCTCTATCTTTACTGGCAGTGGTTTCATTACACGGCTCAGAGCTGGGGCGTCAGCCAGGTCTATCGGCGTAAGTCCGGACTCCCGGTCCCCAAGCACTTGCACCTGGAGAAAGCGACGTTCTATCTATTGCCGCTCTGGGGTATCTTGTATCGCTCGTGGCAGGCGCCGGAGCTGTTTCTCGGGCAGGAGTTGCGGGTGATTCCGGTGCCGCGCCTGGCGGTGGACGTCGTCGCGACGATGGCTCTGGTCACTTTGGGCATTTGGTTGCTCGCGCGGATTCGTGATGCCTGGAACAAGCGACTACCCATTGCGCACACGTTCTACATGAGCTCCCACGTCTCCATGTTCGCGATCGGCTACCTCGTGATCGACGATGTGAGCCTGGGCTGGTTACTCATCAACATCTGGCACAACGCTCAGTACATTCTGTTCGTTTGGATGTTCAACACCAGGCGCTTCGAGGGCGGAGTCGACGAAAAGGCGCGCTTCCTGTCGTATCTGAGTCAGCCAAAGCATTGGTGGCTGTATTTCGGCGTCTGCTTGGCCCTTTCGACCGTCCTATACAAGGGCATCGAGACCTTCCAAGAGCCGCTCGTGAGCATCGGGCTTCCGCTCTTGGTTTTCTATCAGACCTTGAATTTCCACCATTACATCGTCGACGGTCGGATCTGGAAGATGCGCAAGCCCGCTCTGCAGAAGACCCTGGGTCTGAGCGCGAGCTGACGACGATTCGGCTCGCTCCAAGTCTTTGAAAGATGAGCGTTGCTCATTTAGTGCGCTTCATCGAGTGAGACTAGAAGGCATCGTCATGGCCGGCGCGAGTGATCATGTCGCCGCTTTTGGGGTACCGTCACCGTCGATGAAGCGGATTTTCTCATGCCTGGTGGCGCTCGCGCTGGTTTCGTGCGGGACCGATGGCAGCGAGCCGAAGTCGAAACACGTCCTGGTGGTCGGGGTCGATGGCCTGCTCGTGTCAGGCCTGCGGGAAGCATCCACCCCGGTCTTGGACGGCCTGATCGCCGAAGGCGCCGTCACGTACGATGCCTTCGCGGGTGGCGAGCTCGGCACCACGACCGAACAAGCGACGTTCAGCGGACCTGGCTGGAGCAGCATCCTCACCGGGGTTTGGGTCGACAAGCATGGAGTCACGGACAACGGCTTCTCCGCAGCGCGATTCGACGAGTATCCGCATTTTTTTGCGCGCGTCCGCGAGGAGCACCCGGACGCCTATCTCTCCTCGTTCGTCAGTTGGCAGCTCATCAACTTGGTCATTCTGGAGTCTGCAGAGGCTGACGAGGCCTTCGCGCCCCTGGTGCCGACCTCGCTCGAGGCCGATCTCGCCGTGACCGCGGCGGTTGTGGATCACTTTGCAGAACAAACACCCGACGTGGTGTTCGTCCATCTGGACGAAGTCGATCATCAGGGCCACGTCGCGGGCTACTCCGCGACGGTTCCGGAGTATCTCGATGCGATTGAGAGGGTCGATTCCCAAATCGGCGAAATGCTGGACGCTCTTCGGGCGAGGGACACGTACGCAGTGGAAGATTGGTTGGTCATCGTGACGACGGACCATGGCGGCCTCGGCCGGGGGCATGGCGGCCAAAGCGTCGAAGAGCGCACGGTCTTCCTGATTGCGAGCGGTCCATCCGTTCCGAATGGGCGAGTCGTTTCTCCCGGGCCCGGACATACGGCCGTGCCCGCCACCGCGATGAAGCATCTCGGGCTGAGCGTCGATTCGGCATGGGGTTGGGAGAGCGAAGCGTTCGGCTTCTAGCCAGACAAGTCTTCACCGAGCTCGGCGATCAGACGTTCCGCTTCCGCATGGGCTTCCGGCGTGTCGACGTCGATCCAAGTTGCGTCGCCGACGTCGGCCGCCTTCATTCGCCCCTCCGCCGCCAGAGCAGCGACGCCTTCGGACAGCGAGCAGCCGTCTGGACCATTCACCGCGTCGAGCGCCTCGATGAGGGCCGGCGTGATCAAGAACAGGCCCGTGTCGAGCGCATTGTACGCGTCGAGCGACTTGCCAATCCGTTCGATCCGATCGCCCTTCACCTGAACCTTCGTGGCGTCATCGAGGTCGAAGCAATGGTCGATGCGATAGTCGACGCCCAGCACGGCCTCCCGCGCGTCGACTGGGTACGAGGCCACCGACCTGAGCAAGCGTGGCGACCAGAGGTGATCGCTCATCAGGAGCAGCGTCGGCCCAGTGACGAAGTCGCGTGCCTTCAAGACGGAGGTCCCGTTGGGCTTCTCGTACTCGTCGTTGTAGAAGAACGAGAGCTTTGCCCGCAACTCGTGCCCTGAGAGCCCCTTTTTCAGCTCCTCGCCGAGGTATCCGATGACGATGCCGATTTCACGAATTCCGCCCCGTTCGAGGGCGCGGATGATGCGCACGATCAGGGGAACGCCAGCTACCTCGCGCAGGGGCTTCGGCACCGGGTCGCCGCTCGCCAGCCTACTGCCGAGGCCAGCGGCCAGGATGACCGCACGGTTTCGCTTCGGGGGTGTCGTCATTGGGCGCTGGACGCTAGCACGCGGTCCAGAAAACGCGTCCACTTCTTGTATCCCTGCTCGGACTGGGGCATACGTTGGGCCACTATGGCCCCACCAATCGTAAAGCCCGCTAAGGGCAAGCTCGGCGTGCTGCTACCAGGAATCGGCGCCGTCGGTACGACGTTCATCGCTGGCACGCTCCTAGCCCGCAAAGGCCTGGGCCTGCCCGTCGGCTCTTTGACGCAGATGGGCACCATCCGGCTGGGAAAACGAACCGACAATCGCTCACCTCTAATCCGTGATTTCGTGCCGCTGGCCGACATGAACGATCTGGTCTTCGGAGGATGGGATCTCTTCAGGGGCAATGCGTACGATGCGGCGGTCACCGCGGAGGTTCTCACCGCCGAGCATCTCAACGCCGTCAAGGACGAGCTCTCTGCGATAAAGCCCATGGAGTCGGTGTTCTTCCCGGAGTTCGTCAAGCGCTTGCGCGGTGAAAACGTGAAACCGAGCCAAGACAAAATGGAGCTTGCCGAGGCGGTTCGCGAGGACATCCGACGCTTCAAGAAGGACAACGGGCTCGAACGCTGCGTCGCCGTTTGGTGCGGCTCGACCGAGGTCTACCGTGAGCCAGTGAAAGCGCATTCGTCCTTGCACGAGTTCGAGGAAGGCTTGCGTCGTTCCGATCCCGCGATCAGCCCATCCCAAGTATACGCGTACGCGTGTCTACGCGAAGAGGTGAGCTACTCGAATGGGGCGCCGCATCTCACCGTAGGCGAGGTGCCTGCCATGCTGGAGCTCGCGAGAGAGACTCAAACGCCGGTTTCTGGAAAAGACTTCAAGACCGGACAGACTCTGATGAAGACCATCTTGGCTCCAGGCCTCGGATCGAGAATGCTCGGTATCAGGGGATGGTTCTCGACCAACATCCTCGGGAATCGCGACGGTGAAGTGCTCGACGATCCGGAGAGCTTCAAGTCGAAGGAAGTCAGCAAGCTCGGCGTGCTCGACACCATCTTGCAACCGGAGCTCCACCCCGAGCTCTACGGTGACATCTACCACAAGGTGCGCATCAATTATTATCCGCCGCGTGGAGACCAGAAGGAGGGCTGGGACAACATCGATATCTTCGGTTGGCTTGGCTATCCGATGCAGATCAAGGTCGACTTCCTCTGCCGGGATTCGATCCTCGCCGCGCCCTTAGTGCTCGACCTGGCCCTATTCATGGACCTCTCGCATCGCGCGGGTCTCAGCGGCATTCAGGAGTGGCTCTCGTTCTATTACAAGAGCCCAATCACGCCCAAGGGCCTGTATCCGGAGAACAATCTCTTCGTTCAGCTCGGAAAGCTCAAGAACACACTCCGCTGGGTGCAGGGCGAAGATCTGATCACCCATCTGGGCCGCGAGTACTACGATTGACCCTTTGGGCGGCAGTCACGCCCCAGCGCAGGACTCACCGCTTTGAATGGTGTTCGCGGTCCTGTTGAAAAATAGTCACGCAGCGACTGGGTGCCCGGTCTCTAAGGTACACGGCCGGGCGATTGAACATGGCGCAGATGGCCATCGAGTAGGCCTGGGGTGCGAGCGAAACGAGAGCCCGAAGCCGCATCGGCTAAACGTTGGCTTTCCGAGAGATTTCAGCGATTTGCGGGTCGCTCTGGAGCGCCTGCTTCAGACGCCACGCGTCCGGGTTGAGCCATCTCGGAACGCATGCGGCCCCCCAACGCAATCACCAGGCCTACTCTGCGAGGTCGCTCACACTACCCCCGAAAGGGCCCCGGCCCATGCTGGGTCCCGAGTAGATGATACGCCGCGCCAGGGCCCGCGGGCGTGGTAGATGCCCCGCCGTGCCGAGGCGTATCCTTCCTCGTCCGTCCCGCTTCAGCGCGTCGGCCACACCGTCTTGCCACTCAAGATCTTCTTGTAGCTCGCCGCGGGGCTCAGCTGGGATAGCCGAGCCGCGAAGATCGTCGCGTTCGTAGACGAATGCCTGGCTGGAGATCCGAGCGCGCTCGAGAACGGAATCTGGTCTGCGTCTTCGTGTGCACGCGACAGCATGAATATGGCTCGTCACCGGTATTTCGACCGGCAAGTGGATTTACCGATAATCGCGGGGCATGACCGAAGCCGGAAAGCAGCTCAATCGGGGTCTCGTCTGGCTAGGGTCGGCAGCAGCCGTTGGTCGTGCGGCGGATCTCGCCGCAACCGTGACCGTGCTCTTCTTCCTCAGCAAGGAAGAGCTAGGCGGGGCGACGATCGCATGGGCCATCGGAATGGTTCTGGAGGCGGTGTGCCGTCTCGGCCTCGGCGTCGCCATCCTTCAGGCAAAGGATGTCACGCGGGTTCAACTGGACACATCGTGGTGGACGATGACGCTCACCACGCTGGGATTGGGCGCCCTTGCAGTCGGACTGGGGCCCTATGTAGGCCCCCTGTTCAACGAGCCACTGCTTGGTCTCTACCTGATTCCAAGCGCGCTGAAGATGCTCTTTCTGGTCTGGGGCGAGATCCCCCTCCAACTGATGAATCGAAAGCTGCAGTTCGCATCGATCGCAGGCGTGTATTCGGGCGCCACGATCTTGTCCGCGATCGCACGCGTCGCGCTCGCCGCGACCGGATTCGGAGCTTGGTCGCTTCTCATCGCGCACGCGCTCTATGGCTTCTTCGTTTGGCTCATGGCGATGTTCGCGAGTCCGTTTTGGCCGCGCCTCACGATGCGGATCGAGGAAATCCACGACCTTCTTCGATTCGGCAGGTACGTCACGGGCGATTGGCTCACCCGCGAGCTTTATCAGAACGCGGACTATCTCATCCTCGGCGGACTCGTGGGACCCGCGAGCGTCGGCGTCTATCGGGTTGCGTTCGAGATCGCGATGCAGCCGGCAATGGCCGTAGTCAGCGTGCTCAACCGGACGGCATTGCCCGTGATGGCGCGGCTTCGCGGGACCCAGCGGGCCGAGATCTTCATCGATGCGTCGGGCAAGCTTGCAATTGTCGTGGGCGCCGTCTGTGCAGTGGTCATCGCAACCGCGACCGACATCACGGTCATCTTTCAAGACGGTGAATACGCGGCAGCTGCCATTCCCGCCCAATTGCTCGTGATCGCCGGCGCTCTGCGTGCGCTCTTCCAACTCTTCCCCGACATGTTCACGGCCGCCGGTGCGCCCAGACTGACGTTTCGGCTCGGGATGTTTTCGCTCATCGTGCTTGGGACTTGCCTCAGCGTTGCTCTGCTCGCGATCGGGGTGGAACGAGCCGCGGTCGCGATGGCCGTGGGCTGGCTCGGCGTCTATCCCGTCTTGCTGCCGGTCGCCGTCTGGCTAGGCGCCACCAGCTACCAACTGAGGCCAAAAGAGTACTGGCTGAAGCTCGTGTCGCCTCTGTTGAGTGCCCTCGTGGCAGCGGTTTTGGGGCTCCGCCTTCGATCGCTTCTCGCCGTCGAGGCACCACTCTGGGGGCGGATCGCAATCGTCGGCATCGCTGCGCTCGCTGCCTACACGGTTGCCCAAGTTCTCATCGGCCGCGCGACGCGAGGCATCCGCGATCGCAACGGAACGGGCACCGCGAGCTAGCGCCCGGGGTCATGCGCTCTTGCGTGCGATGGCCTCGTCGTAGAGCCCTTCGAGCTCGGTCACCCGTTTCCGCACATCGTACTCGCGTTCCATCTTGAGCCGCGCTGCGACCCCCATCTGCTTCCTCAGTGCAGGGGAGGCGATCAGTCGCCCAAGGCGATCGGAAAGTCGCTGAACGTCTCTCTCGGGAACTAGAAAACCCGTCTGTCCATCTTCGACGATGTCGGGAAGGCCACCGTGCACGGTCGCGACCACCGGGACTCCGCAGGCAGAAGCCTCCTTGGCGACGATGAGCCCCGATTCTCTATCGCCGATGCGCGTCACCACGCTCGGGGCGAGAAGAACGTCTGACGCGCTTAGGTGCTCGGCGACTTTCTCGGGGGGCAGCACGCCGAGGAACGAGACGAAGCGGTCCACCCCCAAGCGCGCGACGAGCGCCTGCAGCTCCCCCGCCAGTGGACCATCGCCGATGATGTCCAGGCGCACGTCTTCCGAAGCGTGCGGGGCATAGGCACGGATCGCGTATTCGATGCCCTTCTTCTCGACGAAGCGGCCTACGAAAGAGATTCGAAGCGGCCCCTCGGAGGGGGTCGATCTCGGATTGAACCGACTCAGGTCGATGCCAAGACGATGAACGCGAAGCTTGTCTTCAGGAACGCCATACGAGATGAGTAACTCCATGAGCTCGGTCGAAGCGCATAGGCCCAAGGTCATTCTCTCGAGAACGTTCTTCGAGTGAAGCAAGAATGGCCAATACACGGGATGGAACCTCTTCGCGTTCCAGTGCAAAGGGACGTCGTGGCCGTGGAAGGTGACGACGAAGGGCAGATCGAATCGCTCGACATAGGGGAGGGCATACACCGCGCCAGTCGCAAAGTGGGCGTGGACGAGGCTGAATCGCATGTCGCCAAACCGGCGGAAGAACGAGGGGCTGTACCTGGTGACACAGTACGCAGCGTTCGCCCGGTGAACCGGGTCGAAAGGAAACCACTCGAGGTTTTCGGTACGCCAACAAAATACCTCGGCCTCGTATCGCTCGTGATTGACGAGCTGCTCATAGACGAAGGTCTGCGAGTAGGGCAGGTAGTGTGTGTTGAAAACCGCGACCCGAGGACAGGTCTCCCCGGAGGAACCGAGCACACTCTCAGCTGACGTCACTGCCACTGCCCGACGCTGGACCCTTGCGGAAGATGAAGAAGTCCGCTGGCGATTCGACCTTATCGTTGCTCTTGAGCGGGTATTTGTTCTTGATGATCTCTTGCAGCGTCCACTCGGGTTCGTTGGCGTCGACCCAATCGGTGAACTTCCGGTGGCGAACGTGCTTCGCCTGCAGCCAGCGGTTGCGATCGCTGTTCGACGAATAGATGATGACGAAGCGGGTGCCGGTGGCGAAGAGGTCACGCATGTAGCGTTCGAAGACCTCGTCCTCGGTAAGGTGGAAGAGCACGTCGATCGACATCGCCAGATCCGCTTGAAGTCCGTCCGGCGCGCTTGTGTGAAACGTCTTCGACGAATCGTCGGCGAAGCGCTCCCGGCACTGGGCGATGATGTGTGGGGACACGTCGAGTCCGGTGTAGCGAGGAAGCTGATAAAGAGAGAGCTGGTTCCCGTCGCCGCAGCCGAATTCGACGACAGACTCGACGGCGTTGTCGGCGATGAAGGCGTTGATCACCTCGGATTTGAACTGCGCTAATCGGCCATATGAGCCCGCGCCGGACGTTCCGCCCTTGGCATAGCGTTCCTTCCAATAGCTCTCGGACTTGAATGCGCTCCGACTGCCCAAGCGGCCGAGGATATGCTGAGTCAGTTCTGAAAACCGGGTCATCGATGCGGAGCCTACACTAGCACGGCACGTCGCCTCCACCATGAATGGAGACCGTCGGTTGCGATTTCTTGCGGCGAGGGTTGGCGGCTCCGCGGCGGGTCCCGTATGCTGCGACCGCCGCGGTTGAAGATGAAGGGCGTCCTCGAGAAGCTGGCCGACTTCCAGACCCGTCGGCCGTTTGTAGTCCTGCTCCTGGCGGCGCTGATCTCCGTCGTGTCCTGGTTCTTCGTTCGCAATCTCGGTCTGGACAGCCGCTTCATCGCCCTGCTTCCCGAGAGCAGCCGAAGCGTGCAGGACCTCGAGGCCGTTCGTGATCGCGTTCGGGGCCTGTCGGGGCTCACGGTCGCCGTGCAATCGCCCTCGAAGAATGTCGAGGCGATGCGAGGTTTCATCGGAGACCTCGTGAAGCGGCTCGAGGCGCTTCCTCCGGACCAGATCGGTGTCATCGACTGGAACATCGGCGCCTACGACGATTTCGTCCGTGAGCACAAGCATCTTTACGCCTCGCTGGAGCTCTTGGAACGCCTGAGGGACAGGCTCGATGAACGCCACGACCGGGAGCGCCTCAAGAACAACCCGTTTTGGATAGATTTCGAGGAGGATGACGAACGGGAGACCGTCGAAGACGTGCTCGACGAGCTCGAAGCTGAAACCGAACGCGGCGAGGAGAAATCCGAGAAGTTCCCGGACGGCTACTACCAACACGAAGACGGCGACCTGATCGCGATGTTCGTTCGCTCCGATATCGGGGGCGACGCCAATGCGGCCGGACGAATCATCGATCGGGTGCGGGCGGAGATCGACGCGCTCGATCCGAGCTCCTACGCCCCCGATCTCCGAGTCACGCTCTCAGGCGAGGTGATCCTTGCGAAAGAAGAGCAGCAGGCGATTGCGCAGGAGCTCGTCCTTGCCACGACGATCACCGTGACCTCGGTGATGCTGCTCATCATGCTGTTCTTTGGGCGTCCGCGGTCCGTCGTCTTGTTGGGTGTCGGGCTCGTTCCGCCCGTGCTGGCGAGCTTTGCCGTAGCCGAGGTGACCGTGGATTCGCTCAACACGTCCACGGCTTTCTTGGGAAGCATCATCATCGGAAACGGCGTGAACCCCAACATCATTTGGCTGTCACGCTATTTCGAAGAGCGGCGCGGCGGCTTCGGGGTTCGCGACGCGATCCTGCGAGCTCACCAGAACACTTGGCTCGCTACGATGATCGCCTCCGGCGCGGCGGCCCTGGCCTACGGCTCGCTGATGATCACCGACTTCCGCGGGTTTCGCGACTTCGGCATCATCGGGGGCGCAGGCATGATCTTCTGCTGGCTCTCAGCGATGACCGTCTTGCCCTCAGCGGCTGCGGCCTACGAACGCTTCCGTCCGTTTCCGGTCGGAGAGTCGCGAAAGCGCCGATGGGGGAACTATGCCGACGTGTTTGCTGCAGTTGCAGAACGCGTGCCTCGGGCCGTCGTCGCGGCATCAGTGGTTCTCTCGATTCTCTCGGTTGTCTTGGTCACCCACGCGGTCCTTCAAGATCCCTTCGAGTACGATTTCCGCAACCTCCGATCGGTTCGCGAGGAGGGTCATTCCGACGCGCGTATGGTGCAGTGGCGCGTGAACCAAATCGTGGCCTCTCACGAGCAGGGCCGTGGCATTGCGGTCTTGCTCGATAGCGTCGAAGACGTTCCCCGGATCGAAGAGCAGCTCGATGCGATGCCCCCGAGCATCCACGGAGGATACCACTCCGCATTCGAGTTTCTACCGCGAGACGCGTCAGAGAAGCTTCCGGTGCTGGAGGAAATTCGCGATCTCGCGCTCGACATGCGTGAGCACGTCGACGACGAGGAGACCTTACGAAAGATCGACGACAACATCCCACCGGAGACGATCGACGTACCCGGGCTCGAAGACTTGCCCGATGAGGTAGCACTCCGGTTCGCGGAGAAGGACGGCACGCGCGGGCGTATCATGCTCGTTCAGGAGTCGGACGAGTTTTCGACCTGGGACGGGCGCTACCTGGTTCGCTGGGCCGGTGCGCTCAGGACACTTCGGATGTCGAACGGGGCTCGGCCACCCCTCGCCGGTCAGGCTCCCGTTTTTGCCGACATGATCAGCGCGGTCTACGCGGACATGCCAAAGGCCATCGGCGCCGCATTCTTCGCGACCGCGGTGCTCGTGATGATTTCGTTCCGTCGCCGCGGTGACAGTGTGTTTTCGATCATGGCTCTACTCATGGGAATTCTCTGGATGGCCGGCACCATGGCCGCCCTCGGCATGAAGCTGAACTTCCTGAACTTCGTGGCCTTCCCGATCACCGTTGGCAACGGCATCGACTATTCGATCAACGTGATTCGTCGGTACCGCCTCGAAGAAGAGTCCGGGAACGAGGATCCGATCTCTTCAGCGGTCCGTCTGTCTGGCGGCGCCGTGGTCTTGAACTCCCTCACCACGATCGTCGGCTATATCTCACTCTACGTGAGCGCAAACCAAGCGATGAACTCGTTTGGTCTTGCCATGTCGATCAGCGAGGTCACTTGTCTGCTGGCGGCTGTCCTCACCATGCCGGCCATCATCATCTTGCTGCGCCGGCGCCAGAGCGCCTAGTTCACTTCGATCGTCACGCTTGGGATTCTGACCGCTGTTACCGGGAAACGCCGCGCCGATCTCGATGTTTCGGCCCATGTTGGCGACGTGAGGGTTGCGTCCGCTCTCGAGCGCCGCGCACGTCGGAGAATGGACGGCGGTGAAAGATGTTCTTGTGCTGGCTCACTTGCCCACGGTGAGCGGCTGCGTGAGCGAGAACTCCAGGATCGAGCCCGCCGGAACGGTCACCACGCGTCGTTGAAGAATCACGCCCGACGATTTCTCCGAAAAGCTGCCGGTTTGGATCGGATACAGAGTTCCGTCGATGTTGATCTGGGTGAGCGCCAAAACCAGGGCCGATGAGCTCACGACGATGCCTCGCCCAATCTCCTGCGCCTTTTGCACCTGACCGTAAACCTGTGAGCCCTCCTTTGCGATGACCTCGTCTCCCGCGAGCAGATTGGCCTGCAGTGTGGCGCTGAACTTGCGGCCGGCCTTGTCGTTCGAAGAAACCTCTTCGCCGGTCTTCACCATCATGACGGTCCCCGCCGGAACCGTGACCGCCCGCTTTGTCTTGGGCTTGTCCGTATCAGGCTTCTCTTCCTTGGACGGGGAAGCCTCATCGAGAGGCGAGGGCTCCGCGAAGCCGGAAGATGAAATCGTCAAGACTGAGAGGACTCCGAAGAGTGCTCCCAGCAAAACCATGTTCTGCAGACTCTTTCGTGAAAAAAGCATTTGTTCCCTCCAATTTTTGCGGTGGTAGCTTAGCGAAGATGATGCCTATGGACCGCGCCCAACGCCTTCGTCAAGCCAGCTACCACGCCCGACGCCTGGCGACGACGAGAGCTTCGTTGCCAGGGCGGGTTGTACAATGAGGCCGCCCAGATCACCCTGAGATTGGCACCAGCATGGCAGCATCCAGCCCGCACTCGACAGGTAAGAAAGCCCCGCAAGAGGGTACGAGCGTCGCTTCGCCTCCGCCTGATGCGCTTCTAATGGAGGTGGCCTGGGAGGTCTGCAACCAGGTGGGCGGAATCTACACGGTCCTGCGCTCGAAGGTTCCGAGCATGAGGAGTCGTTGGGGGAGTCGGTACTGCCTGGTGGGTCCGTACAACCCGCAGACCGCAGAGGTCGAGTTCGAGCCCACGCCGCTGTTCGGTCAGGTCGGCCAAGCGGTCGAGCGACTGCGGGACATGGGCTATCGGGCCCACTACGGGCGGTGGCTGGTCAGCGGCCGTCCGCACGTGGTGCTCCTGGACGTTGGGTCGGTCGGCGGGATGCTCAACGAGCTCAAATACCGGGTTTGGGCCGACCACGGGATCCCCGCGAGCGACGAGACCAACGTGAACGACGCCGTGGCTTTCGGCGAGATGTGCCGGGCGTTGCTCGCGATGCTCGCGCAGGAGGAGTCGCGTCGCCGCCAACTCGTGGCCCACTTCCACGAGTGGCAGGCCGGCCTGGCGATTCCAATGCTGCGAAAGGAGCACTGGCCCGGCTCGCTCGTATTCACTACGCACGCGACCCTCGTCGGCCGCTATCTGGCAACTGGCAATGCCTCGTTTTACGACCAGCTGGCCTCGTTCGACGGGGAGCAGGAAGCCAGGAACTTCAACATCCACGCCCAGCATCAGATCGAGAAAGCCGCTGCTCACGCGTCACATGTCTTCACCACGGTGTCCGACGTCACCGCGGATGAATGCACCCACCTGCTCGGGCGCAGGCCCGACGTGCTGCTCCCCAACGGGCTGAATATCCGCAGGTTCACCGCGATCCACGAGTTTCAGACGCTTCATCAGCAATACAAGGAACGGCTCCACAGGTTCTCGATGGGGCACTTCTTCCCCAGTTACAACTTCGACCTCGACAACACTCTCTACATGTTCACCTCGGGCCGGTACGAGTACCTCAACAAGGGAATGGACCTGACCATCGAGGCACTGGCCCGATTGAATTACCGGCTTCGGGAGGCGGGAAGTCCCGTGACGGTCGTCTTCTTCATCATCACCAAGGCTCCGTTCCGCTCGATCAACGTCCGCGCGCTGCAGAGTCGCGCGATGCTTCGCGAGTTCCGCGCTGCCGCGAACGCCGTGAAGGACTCGGTCGGCGAAGGGCTTTTCCTCGCTGCTGCGACTGGTGAGATCCCCGATCTCAACGGCTTGATGGATGACTACTGGCGGCTACGCCTCCGCCGCGCGATTCAGGCCTGGAAGAGCGATGCCCTCCCGGGCATCGTCACGCACGACCTGATCGACGACGCCCACGACCCCGTGTTGAACCAGCTGCGCACCTGTCGGCTGCTCAACCACGAGGACGACCCGGTCAAGGTTGTCTTCCACCCCGATTTCGTACAGGCCACCAACCCTCTGTTCGGCATGGAGTACGAGCAGTTCGTACGTGGCTGTCACCTGGGTGTGTTCCCGAGCTTCTACGAGCCCTGGGGCTACACGCCGTTGGAATCGATCGCGCTGGGCGTCCCCGCGGTGACAAGCGACCTGTCGGGATTCGGCTCGTACCTCAAGCAACAATTGCCGGACCACGCGTCCAAGGGGATCTACGTCGTGCCCCGCCGGCACAACGACTTCCACCGCTCGGCCGACGAGCTGACCGATCGGCTGTTTCGGTTCACATCCCTCAGCCGACGCGAGCGGGTCATTCTCCGCAACTCCGTCGAAGCCTTCAGCGAGCGCTTCGACTGGCATAACCTCGGTCGGCATTACGACGAGGCACACGACCTGGCGTTGGAACGCGCGGAACCTCCCCATCGCAAGCCTGGGGCTTGAACGGCTTCACCTCGATCGCCGTCAGGAGATCTCGGCGAAGCTTCTAAACCTCCTCGGTTTCGCCATCGTGGCCTTCGATCGAAACCCTATTCCTAGCCCGGTGCTTTCGGTATAGTCCGCCCAGCGCATGCCGACTCGATCCCTCACTGTAATCGGCGGTCATCCCACCGGACGAGCCGCCACCATCCGAAACGATCGCTGGTGGATTTCTCCGCTGGTGACCCTCGTGGTGCTCACCGTCTTCTCGATCTACGTCACCTGGGCGGCGCTCCAAGGCGAGAACTACTACGCCAACCCGTACCTGAGCCCGCTCTATTCGCCTGTGCTCTACACCGACACTTCGGTCCCCGGCGCCGCCCCGGTCGCCCACGCATGGATCGGCGCCTGGCCGAGTTGGTGGCCGAGCTTCCTGCCCGCGTCGCCTGCGATTCTCATTCTGTTCTTCCCAGGCGTGTTTCGGTTCACCTGTTACTACTATCGCAAGGCGTACTACCGCGCGTTCACGGGGTCGCCCCCCGCCTGTGCCGTGAACCCCATGACGAGCCGGACGTACCGGGGCGAGACCCTGTGGCTCCTCTTCCAAAACCTCCACCGCTACGCGCTCTACTTCGCTCTCGCCTACATCTTGGTGCTCTACTACGACGCCTTCATTTCGCTCTTTCGAAATGGGGAATTCGGCATCGGCGTCGGGACGGTCGTGCTCTTCCTGAACGCCACGTTTCTTGCCGGATATACCCTGGGATGCCACGCGCTTAGGCATCTGGTCGGTGGCGGTTTCGACTGCATGTCCTGCGGTGAGCAAACCGTCCGGTACAGCGCGTGGAAGAGGGTCAGTTGGCTCAACGTCCGGCACCCGAACTTCGCTTGGACCAGTCTCGTATGGGTCGGTTTTACCGACATCTACGTGCGTTTGGTTTCGATGGGCGTGATCACCGACCTCAATACCTGGACGAATTAACCGGCATGAACGTCAACGAGATCCAAACATTCGAACACGACGTGCTCGTCATCGGCGCAGGGGGAGCGGGTCTCCGTGCGGCCATCGAGTGCAGCGCACATGGGCTCAACACCGGCGTCATCTCGAAGAGCCTCCTCGGCAAAGCGCACACGGTCATGGCCGAGGGCGGGATGGCCGCTTCGCTCGGGAACGTCGACCGGCGCGACAACTGGAAGATCCACTTCCGCGACACGATGCGCGGCGGCAAGTTCTTGAATCAGTGGCGCATGGCCGAGCTCCACGCCAAGCAGGCGCCCGAGCGCGTGCGCGAGCTCGAGGAATGGGGCGCGGTCTTCGATCGCACGCCCGATGGCTTGATCAGTCAGCGCAACTTCGGCGGCCATCGTTACCCGCGGCTCGCCCACGTTGGCGACCGCACCGGCCTCGAGCTGATCCGCACCCTTCAAGACCACGGAGTCCACCAAGGAATTCACTTCCACATGGAGTGTACTGCCCTTCAGCTCTTGCTCGACGCCGGCCGTATCGCGGGCGTGGCCGGCTATTGGCGCGACACGGGCAGATTCGTCCTCTTCAGGACGCCGACTGTGATCATGGCCACGGGGGGCGCCGGCAAGGCATGGCGCGTCACGAGTAATTCATGGGAGTACACCGGGGATGGCGCCGCGCTGGCGTATGAAGCAGGTGCGGAGCTGATGGACCTCGAGTTCACCCAGTTCCATCCGACGGGGATGGTCTGGCCACCCTCGGTCCGCGGCACGCTCGTCACCGAAGGGGTTCGCGGAGACGGCGGCGTCTTGCTCAACAACAAGGGCGAGCGCTTCATGTTCAACTACATTCCGAAGCGGTTTGCGCCCGAGACCGCTGACACGATCCTCGAGGCCGACCGATGGCCGGACGATCCCAGTGCCCGCCGCCCCCCGGAGCTCCTCACACGGGACGTCGTCGCGCGAGCCATTCGTGCCGAGGTTCAAGCTGGCCGAGGCTCGCCGCATGGCGGCGCCTTCCTCGACATCGCGTCGCGACGGCCCGCCGAAGTGATCAAACGCAAGCTACCCTCCATGTATCACCAGTTCAAAGAGCTTGCCGAGGTCGACATCACCACGACGCCGATGGAAGTCGGTCCAACGCTTCACTACTTCATGGGCGGGATTCGCGTGGATGCCGAGACCCAGCAGACGAACGTCCCGGGGCTTTTCGCCTGTGGCGAATGCGCTGCCGGCTTGCACGGAGCCAACCGGCTCGGCGGTAACTCGCTTTCCGATCTCATCGTCTTCGGGCGGCTCGCAGGCATCGGCGTGGCTGCGTACGTCGCCGAGCTCGGCGTCACGCCCCGCGCGGACGATGCGCAGATCACGGCGGCGTTTCGCGCCGCCACGGACATCTTGAATCGGGAATCCGGCGAGAACCCATATCTCATGCACGAGGCGCTCCAGGAGGTGATGGGCTCCCACGTCGGCATCGTCAGGACCGGGGAAGAGCTCGAAACGGCGGTTGAGCAGTTGCAGATGTTGAAGGCGCGGGCGAAGAGCTTGAAAGCCCCAGGGACCAGCCAATACAACCCAGGCTGGCACGAGGCACTCTCGTTCAAGTCCCTGCTGATCGTCGGCGAAGCGGTGGCGCGCGCGGCGTACCTCCGCGAAGAAAGCCGTGGTGCGCACACGCGGCTCGACTTCGAAGGTGAACGCGACGAATGTGCACGTTTCAACGTGGTCACCAAGAAAGGACCCGACGGCGAGATGCGGGTCGAGAAAGTGATGCGTCCCGAGCCGCCCGCGGAGCTCGCGGCGATTGCCTACGCGACGCTCGAGGAGCTCGAGAAAGGCTTGGCGAGATGAGCACACGTACGTTCAAGATTTGGCGTGGCGACGCGCGCGGCGGCGAGCTCAACGAGTACGAGACCGAAGTCGACGAGGGCATGGTCGTTCTCGACGTCTTGCATCGCATCCAGGCTATTCAGGCCAACGACCTCGCCATCCGATGGAACTGCAAGGCCGGAAAGTGCGGCTCCTGCAGCATGGAGATCAACGGGCGCCCGAGGCTCGCTTGCATGACCCGAATGAACACGTTTTCGCCGGACGAGGTCGTCACGGTGCAGCCCCTCAAGGCGTTCCGAATCATCAAGGACCTCGCTTGCGACGTCTCCTGGAATTACGAGCAAAACAAGCGAATCGCACCGTTCAAACCCAAGCCTCGCGGCCGCGATGGCGAGCATCGGATGTACCAGCAGGACGTAGATAGGGTGCAGGAGTTCCGAAAGTGCATCGAGTGCTTTCTCTGTCAGGACGTGTGTCACGTCGTCCGCGACAGGGGCCGCAAAGACGCTTTCGTCGGTCCGCGCTTCATGATTCGCCTCGCCAGCCTCGAGATGCATCCACTCGACGACGACGACCGCATCCCCGAAATCAAGAAGGAGTACGGTTCCGGCATGTGCAACATCACCAAGTGTTGCACCGAGACTTGTCCTGAAAACATCAACATCACGGACAACGGCATCATTCCCCTCAAGGAGCGAGTCGTCGATCGTTATTACGACCCCCTCGCACGGGTGGCGCGGCTATTCGCTGGGCGTAAAGTCCGAACGAAGACACGTTCAGAGGAGCAGTTGAAATGACCAAACGCTTCACTCTCAAGCGCATTTCCCCGGACGGCATCGAGCACGCCGTCGAGCGCGCCGAGCACTATCGCCTGCTGAACAACCCCGAACAGGCCGAAAGCATCTGTCTCGACGTCTTGGCGGTGGACGAACGAAACGAACGCGCGCGCATCACTTTGATTTTGTCGCTGACCGATCAGTTCGGGCGAGGCGGAGGCCCGCACGGCGCCCGCCGTGCTTTGGAGCACGTCGCCAAGCTCTCGAATGACTACGGGCGTGCGTACTACGCCGGGGTCGTGGCAGAACGTCAGGGGCGCGCTCATTTGACGCATGGGGGCTTGCAGAGAACCTTCGCCTACGAAGGCCTGCATGAAGCGATGCAGCACTACGAGAAGGCCGCGGAGCTCAAGCCGGCGGGCGTCGACGATGCGATTCTCAGGTGGAACGCCTGCGTGCGAACCATCGAGCGCGAAGACCTGCACCCGCGTCGTGACGAGCCTCCGCTCATGCACGAGTGAGGACACGCCGGTCGCTCAGGGCAGCCAATCGATCAGGGGCGACCGGTAAAATGCAACGCCACGTGCCGCGAGGCGAGGGCCGTGTTGCGCGAGACGCGCACGATACTCCTCCCAGTCGCGTCCATCGCGCGCAGACCAACCGATCTCCGCATACCCGAGGAGCCGCGGAAACATCATCAAGTCGATGTCCGCAGCCTCCACGACGGTCTCGGTCCAGAGCGGTGCCTCGAGGCCGATGACGTCGGTTTCTTCGAGCCCTTCGAGCACCGGGTCCCACTCGTACGCGACGCGCACGTCGATGAAGCCGGCCCAAGAGAGCCCGACTGGAGTGGAAGCGTCGTACTTCATGTCGAGGTATGCCCGCCTCGCCGGCGAGGCGATGATGCGTGCGCCTTCGTTCCGTGCCGCGAGCGCATCGAGGGGCGTCAACCAGTGTTGTGCGATGAAGGGCGGGCGGAGGCCGCTCTCGCTGATCTCTTCCCAACCGACCATCGTCTTACCGTGGCTCTCCACGATGTCCTGCGCCATGCGCAGGAACGCGGCGTAGTCGACTTCGTCGGAAGCAAAGGCTTCATCTCCACCGATGTGGAAGTAGGGCCCGGGCACGAGTGCCGCGACTTCGCTCACGACGTCGTCCACGAAACGCGGGGTGTCGGGGCCGCCGATCCAAAGTGAGCTCGATCCGAACGGCACCGTCGGCGTGAGCTCGGCGCGTTCTCCACTTTCGTTGAGCTCGGCGTAGGAAGCAAGCGCTGCATTCGTATGGCCGGGCATGTCGATCTCGGGGACGATCGTGACGAAGCGTGCCGAAGCGTAGGCCACGATGTCCGCAAATTGCTTCTGCGTATAGTAACCACCTGGGCCTCCGCTGTGATCGGTCGTAGCGCCAATCGCCGTGAGGTCCGGCCAGGATTCGATCTCGATGCGCCATCCGGCGTCATCGCTGAGGTGCAGGTGAAAGCGATTGATCTTGTAGCGCGCCGCTAGATCGATGAGCCGCTTGACTTGCTCCGCGTCGAAGAAATGCCTGGCAACGTCGAGCATCGTTCCACGCCATGCAAATCGAGGACCGTCTTCGACGCTTATCCTCGGTACGCGCCAAGCTATCCCCTCCGCCACGGCGGATTGCTCGACTTCCGAGGGAAAGAGCTGAAGCAAGGTCTGCGTTCCATAAAACACACCGGCTGGCGTCGCGGCGGTCACCCTCGCTGTCCGTCGATCGATCACGAGCTCGTAGCTCTCTTCGCCGCTCTGCTCTGGGTCGAGCTGAATACCGATGTCGCCCGGATCAGGTTCAGCAACGACGACGTCCCAAGCCCATCCCGTAGACCTGCGAAGCGAATCCGCGAGAAGCTCCCCGACTGCTCGGGTGTCGGAGGAGACCGCGATGCGTGAGCTCGAATCGAAGTGAAGATGCCCCGTATCCCCAGAAATCGTTCGAGGGGTTGGGATCAGATGCAGCGCGCCAATCGGATCCTCATCGACCGTCGCGACATCACTCTCCCCGCTGCCGCAACTCGCGACGAGCAGTACAGCGATGCAGAGCAGCCAGAGGCCCACGTCGACGCGAGCGGAGCGTTTGCACGAGGCCATTGGATGTCGCCTAGCCGGAGCCATCTCTACCGCCGGGATTGTAAGGCGGATCTAGGTGCTCGGGGTGGAAGTTTCTCATCGGGACTCGAAGCGAATCATGAAGGCGATCAGAGGCCAGAATTGCGGCGCGAATGCGGGCACTGGTCATCTCGGCGCTTCATGTGCAGTCCGGGCGAACCACTCTCTTCGCAGATCTGGCGCCGGGTGTTCGCTTTCCGGGGACCAAGGACGCGCGGCGCGTCGTGGTGCCAGCCCAGATCGAGGCCAAGGCGGGGGCGGTCTCCAAGCCTCTTCTTTCTCCTCGGCAAGCTGCTCAACGCGCTCCTCTTGGACCCGGTGAACTACGACCTGTCGATCCTCGAGCGGATCAATCGGCTGGTTCGGACCATGGAGAGCGTGCTCGACGCCGATCAGCTGCGCGCGGTCCGGGAGGTCTTGTCGCAAACGCGCGGGATTCCGTATCGGCCTGTCGAGACCCTCGTCTTTCGTCCTGTTCGACGGCGAATTCGCCCGCGGGCTGATCGAGCTCGCCCGCCACGACGTGGAGCGGCGCGCCGATGAAGTGCTCTCGTTCTTTGCAGCTGACGCGAACGCTGCGTGAGAGCTGCGGTCCGAACCCCGATGGCCCGCTCACGGAAAGCGACGCATCAACCCGAGGTAGCAGGGACACGGTGCGCCAGCTGGCGCATCGCATCTGCGAAGGTACGTTGCGCTCCATGGGAATGAGAGGCGCCGTAGCGTTCGTCGCACTCGCATCGATCGTAGGGGTGGGCTTCCCCGCCGCCGGAAGGGCAGACCCGGAAAAATGGCATGCCGGCGTGCTCGGAGGCGGTGAGCTCAACTTTGCGCCGAACCAAAATAGCCAGCTGAGCGGTCATGGCTGGGCCGGTTTCGACAGCATCGGGGAGGGCATCGTCGGCAGCGGCAACCTTCGCCTCTTTTACAACACGACCAAGGCGCATGTCGGGATCGAGAGGCTCACGTTTGCCCACGACAAGCTGGCGTTTTTCGCCTTCCTCGAAGGCGAGGCCGTGATTTCGCAGCTGCTCAACGACTATTACGAACGGGGCCTCCGAATCAGCGAGTACTCGATCAAGGCGAGCTACGCGCTCCTCCACACCAAGTTGCAGTGGTATCCCGGCAAGCACCAAACGATCGAGATTCTCGCACCCGTGCGGCACTGGTGGTTCGGCGATCGGAGCTCGACCTCGCCCGACTACGCGCTCCCGCCCAACACCTGGGTGTTCGAGCCGCGCATCGGATACAACTTCTGGAAGATCGACGTTCCGAGCGAGGAGTGGGAAAGCCATCGCGTTTTTCCGCGCATCAAGGGAATCGCCGTGGGGATCGACGGCGGGTTCGACGTGCGTTCCGACGCTCGGTCCTGGGGTCTTGCCGACGGGCGCAACGATCCGGGAAAGCTCATCTACAGCGTGTCGCAGTGGCTCAAGGCTGGCTGGCAACTGGGGCAGTTCGTCCGGCTTCAGCTCGACGAATGGGGAAACTACGGCTGGAGACAGGACGACATCACACGCCAGCGCATCGGCGGTGCCAGCCCTTACGTAATTCCGGTGCCCGGTCTGCCCTGGCCGGCACTGATCAGCGAACGGCTCTTTGCCGGTCAGCTTGGCCTTCACCTGAAGGCCAAGGAAAGCTCGCAACACGAGTTCGGTCTCCTGGTGGCAGGCGGTGCATTCAACGACGTCTATCGGGTGGGCGCGCTCAGCACCTACGGTGGCGCGGGCGGACTCACGGTGTTCGGCGACTTGCGATTTGGACCCACCGGCCGCTACCAGGTCAACATCCGCGGTAGCTGGGGCTTTCCTGCCGTCTGGTGGGAGAACCCTCCGTACGTCGCGCTGCTCGCGGCGCTTGGTGTCCGCATCTTCTGACGAAGAGTCTACGGGTAGGGCGATCGGTTTGGTCGTCCCCCAAGGGCGCGCTAAGAGCGTCACCGATGCGTCCGAAAATCCCGCGTAACGTCTGGGCGCTTTCGGGCACGAGCTTCTTCATGGACATCTCGAGCGAGATGATCCTCAACGTGCTCCCGCTGTTCCTCGCCAACGTGCTCGGCGTGGGAACGGCGGTCATCGGGCTCATCGAAGGCGTTGCCGAGTCGACCGCGAGCCTGCTCAAGGTGTTCGCCGGCGGCCTCTCCGATCGGATGGGCGCCAGAAAGCCGCTGGCAGTGGCGGGGTACGCCCTGTCCGCTCTAGCCAAACCCCTCTTCCTCTTCGCCAGCAGCTGGGGCGTGGTGGCCGGCGCACGATGGGCAGACCGCGTCGGCAAAGGCGTACGAACGGCGCCGCGAGACGCACTGATCGCCGACTCCATCTCCCCCTCCGGCCGCGGTCTGGCATTCGGCTTGCACCGGGCCGCCGACACGGGAGGCGCGGTTCTCGGGCTGCTCATCGCGATCGTCGTGGTCACGCAGATGCAAGGCAGGACGTCGGAGTTGGGGAGGGACACCTTTCAGACTCTCGTCTTGGTCAGCTTGATCCCCGCAGTGCTTGCAGTGCTCACGGTGGCGTTCGGCGTCAAAGAGGTTCGTAAGAAGGCGACGAGCGATGGACCACGCATCGGTTTTCGCGGACTCGGTCGCCGTTTCGCGCTCTTCCTGGGGATCGTCGCGCTCTTCGACCTCGGCAACTTTTCCGATGCCTTCTTGATCCTCCGAGCCCAGGAACGCGGTCTCGGCGTAGGCGCGGTGCTCTGGACGCTGCTCGGGTTCAACCTCGTCTATGCTCTCATTTCCACGCCGGCCGGCGCGCTCTCCGATCGGATTGGACGGCGGCGCGTCATCACGGCGGGTTGGATCGCGTATGCGGCGATTTATCTCGGGTTCGCCGTAGCCGGGACCGGCACGCAGATCGTCCTCTTGTACCTCAGCTACGGTGCGTACTACGGTCTCGCGACGGGAACCGCCAAAGCCATGGTGGCAGACTTGGTTCCGATCGAGCTTCGCGGTACCGCCTACGGTAGCTACCACGCACTGCTTGGGGTCATCGATCTTCCGGCATCGCTCATCGCGGGTGTGCTCTGGCAAGGGGTCGGGTCCTGGCGAGGGTTCGGACCCGCTGCGCCTTTCTACTTCGGATCAGCCACGGCGCTCGCAGCCGCGCTCCTCTTCACCGTTTTCCTTCGCGACGAGCCAAAGGGCTCGCCCAAGTCTTCCATTCGGTGAGGACGAGATCCATCGTCCCGAGCCGCTAGGCGAGATCGTCGGCGCTCCTTCGAATCGGCCCGAGTGGCTAGGCACCCTGGATGCCCCGTCTCGCTCGCCCCCTGGTCGAACACGGGAGCGCTGGCTATAAGACGGGGAGCGGGATTGTCTCCAGAACAAGAGGATAGAGAACGATGAATTCAGCACTCAAGCACACCATCATCGCAATGGCGACGGCCGCTCTGAGCCTGAGCACAGCATGCAAGTCGAACGAAGGGCCGGAAGCACTCGAGGTCTCTGCAGGTGCTGAGGCCTCGTGTGGCGGAAGGGGCACCTGCGGCGGGAACTAGTACCGACACGGTTCCCAAGCTCGACCCACGCGCGCAGCCAAAGCCGGTTTCATCGGCGCCCCATCGAGAGGTTTCCCATGTTGCACGAAGTTCCCCTCAATGAAGCTCCTGGACGACTCGAGTCGTTCAATCCACGAGATGGCTCGAAGCTCGGAGAAGTCTCCATCGCGGACGCTGCGATGGTGCGCGCGGTCTTCGATCGAGCGAGGCGCGCCCAGGTCGGCTGGGCAGAGATGGGAGTGGACGGCCGCAACGAGATCCTCAACCGGCTGCGAGGGGTGCTCCTCGATCGGGCAGACGAAATCGCAGGCGTCGTCTCTTCCGAGATCGGCAAACCCCCGGTGGAGCCGATTGGGCTGATCGCGCCCGTGTGTGAAACGATCAAGCTTCACACCGCGCTCGCGAAACGGCTCGAGCGCGGCCAGAGGGTCAGCGCGACGTTCTTCGTCGGGTCGCGGGCCCGGATCTACTACGAGCCCCTTGGGGTCGCGGGGTACATCTTGCCTTGGAACTTCCCGTTCGAGCTCGGCATGAAGCACATGATCCCCGCGCTCGCGGCCGGCAACGCGGTCGTGCAGAAGCCCTCGCCAATCAACCCGCTCATCGGCGAGATGATCGCGAGCCTCTTCCGCGACGCTGGGGTTCCGGACGGAGTCGTGCAGATGGTGCACGGTTATGCGGAGACCGGGAGCGCGCTCATCGACGCGGCCGACGCGATCTGCTTCGTCGGGTCGACAGCCACCGGGAAAAAGGTGATGAGGCGGGCCGCCGAAACATTGACGCCCGTCGTCCTCGAGCTCGGGGGCAACGACGCGGCCATCGTTCGGGAGGACGCCGACCTCGACCTCACGGCTCGCGGTCTGGTCAATGGCACCTGCTACAACGCGGGCCAGGTGTGCAACGGCGTCGAGCGCATCTACGTGCCTCACCAACTGGTCGAACCGCTCGTCGAAAGAATTCTCTCGGTGCTGGGGAAGCTCCGGCAGGGCTGGGAGACCAGCGGCGGGGACTACGACCTCGGGCCGATCATCTGGGAGCCCCAGCTCGAGATTTACGAAGCGCACACCGCGGATGCGGTCGAGAAGGGCGCGACCCTCGTCTGCGGAGGGAAGGCGCGGCGGGAGGGTGGCGGCCTCTACTGGCCTCCCACCATCCTCACCGGCATGACTCACGAGATGAGGATGATGCGAGAAGAGACCTTCGGGCCGTTCCTCGCGATCATGGGCGTAGGGAGCGACGACGAGGCGGTCGGGCTAGCCAACGATTCTCAGTACGGATTGGGCGGCAGCGTCTGGACCCGCGACGTCAAGGCCGGTGAGGCGATCGCGCGTCGGATGCGAGCCGGGTCCGTGATGGTGAACAATGCACTTCAGTCCGGCGGCTGCGTCACATTGCCGTTCGGCGGTGACGGCGACTCGGGTGTTGGCCGCGCACAAGGCGAGCAGGCCTATTATCACTACGTCGCGACGAAGAGCGTAATGATCTCTCCGGACAGCGCAGAGGCGCTTTGGATGCCGTACACGTCGACGACCGAAGGCTTCTTCAAAGGCGTCCTCAAGCTATTCAATGGACGCGGAATCGTGGAGCGGGTCAGTGGGCTCGTGAGCCTGATTCGAAATCGGCCTCGCGGATAGTCCCGCGCTTACAAACCGAATGCCGCCTTCACCGGCGCCTCGGGGCTTCGGCTGACACCCTCGGGGCTCACGATGAACGCGTCGAAGTACTCCTCGGGCACCAAGATGGTGGAGCCTTCGTCGTCGGCAACTTGCTTCAACGTTGGCGACGGCACGAACGCCGTCGTTAGACCCGTTTCGAGGTCGGTCTCGGTAGCCAAACCGTCGAAGTGTTGCGGGATTGCGAACTCCGGGGCGATGCGCGAGAAGTACGGCGTCAGCTCTCTTTCTTCGGAGAGGAAGCCCAGCGGTGCGAGCCACAGCGTGACGCCGTCGACGTCGCCGAAGATCGAATCGAGATTTACCAGGTAGTCCTCTCCTGACCCATCGTCCTCATCGATAGGCGCGATCGAGCTCGTGTGGAACATGGAAAAAGGCTCGTCACCAGGGAACGAAATGAGATAGCTGATCGGTCCGCCGTTGGGCGCGGACCAGACATCGGCCAACGCAGGCACCTCGTCGAGCTCGCCGAAGCTCCCAATGAACTGGGGAAGAAAGTGAATCGTTCGCACTGCGCGCATCGTGGCCTCGCCGAGCTGAAGCTCGTCGCCGGTGCCCACGACCGTGCACCGGTCTTCGGGCAGCCCCTCGGCCTCGGCGATCAAACAGGTCGTCCTGGAGCCGATGACTCGAGCCCCGGTTCGCATGGCGACCGAGCCGCAATCGATGGCATGGTCGGCGTGACTGTGGCCAACGAGAATGAAGTCGATCGATTCGACACCCGCCGCATCGAGCACCCTTTGCATCAGATCCAACCCGGCTTCCGTCGAACCTTCGGCTCCAGGCTCCGGCCGGCTGAAGAAAGAGTCGAGCAAGACGGTCGTTTCTCCGTAGCGCAGAAGCCACTGCGTGACCCCCAGGTAGGTGAGCTCGGCCTCTGCAACCTGCGGGTCCTCAGTGCCACCATCGCTGCTCGAGCAGCTCATGCCGAAAACACACAACACCCCGAGCAAACAGCAAGCGCGCATCGCCGCGGAGTCTAAACCTTTTTCGAGGCCGTGACTTTCCTAGGCTGGCAGAAATAGCTTCCGTCCCGGATATTGTTTGCTCTATAGTGGTCCAGTGGTTGAACCAATTGCCGCCGGCAACGCGAATACCCTGCTGAAGCGTGTCCGCCTCTCTGACGAGGTGCTGACCGTCCTCGTGCAGCGTGTGCTCGAAGGGGCCTATCCGGCGGGCGCCCGTCTGCCCGCCGAGCGAGCTCTCGCTGAGGAGCTCGGCGTGACGAGGACCTCGTTGAGAGAGGCGCTCCGGCAGATGGAGTCGATGGGAGTCGTCCGGATCCGGCAGGGCGCGGGGGTCTTCGTTCTGGACTGGACGCTCGAGCCGACGATGCGCTTCGTGCAGTTCCTCGCTGCATCGGGTTTGGGGATGGACCCTCAGTTCCTGCTGAGCTTCGACGAGGTCCGACGCTTCTTCGCGGTGAAGATGCTCGAGCTGGCCGCCGAAAGGGCCACCACGCAGGACCTGGACCGGATCCAGGCCGTTCTCGACAGCTATCCGCGAGACGACACGCGGGCCGTGCTCGAAGGCGAATGGGACTTTCGCTTCCACCGGGAGATCGCTCGCGCCACGAAGAACCCAATCTTCGTGTACTTGCTCAACACGGTTCGCGAAACGTTCGCGGCGCTCCGCTCGGTCTATCTACGGCTCGACGCCGAGGTCAGTCAAAGCGTGGTGGATCTGAACGCCGAGCTCTTGGCTGCGCTGCGCGATCGAGATGGAGCCCGGGCCGTCGCCGTGCTCGAAACCAGAATGAACAAAGATGCCGAGGCGCTCCGGGAGATGGCGCAACCGGCAAGGAGACCCGCATGACGATTCGGTATGAACAGAAGGGGGGCGTCGGCGTCATCACGCTCGATCGGCCCAAGTGCCTCAACGCGATCAACTTCGCGATGCGCGACGAGCTGACGGCTTGCCTGCGCACACTCGCCACCGATCTGGACACACGCGTCATTGTGTTGACCGGTGCCGGTCGGGCCTTCAGTGCGGGTCTCGATCTCAAAGAACCCGCCATCGCCGGCGGTGGCCCGATGACGCCGAAGCGGGCCTACGAGGCGCAACGAACCTACTCGCAGATCATCCTCGAGATGCGACGTATTCCGCAGCCCATCGTGGGCGCGATCCACGGTCCCGCGATTGGGGCGGGCTTCTCGATCGCGATGGCCTGCGACATCCGACTGGCGTCGCCGGTGGCGACATTCCAGGCCGCCTACATCAACCTCGGTTTCGGGGGGGCCGACATGGGCTCGTCCTGGTTGCTGCCTCGGGCGGTCGGAGCTGGCAATGCAGCGCGCTACTTGCTCTCGGGTGATGTCTTGCCCGCCGACGAAGCGCTACGCATCGGTTTCGTTCAGGCGCTCGTCGAGCAGGAGAGCCTTCTTGAAGAGGCGGCCGGCCTGGCCAAGAAGCTCGCGAGCAAATCGCCGCTCGGTCTGCGCCTGACCAAAGAAGCATTGGATGCGGCCGTCGCCGGGCTGAGCCTCGAGCAAACCATCCGGCTCGAGGATCGGAATCAGGCCATGTGTATCAGTCAGCTAGTGGGAGCGAGCCAATGAGCACCAACTTCAAGCCCTACGAGAATCCATCGATCTTTCATCGCTGGGCGGCCGCCCAGTGGCGGCGACCGAAAGACCCCACGATCTACGGCGCGACGGAAATCGACATGGAGCCGGCGCTGGCGTTCTTGGACGAGGTGCGCGACGAGTGGGGCGTTCAGGTCACGGTCACGCATCTGGTCGCCAAAGCGCTCGCGATTGCGATCGCCCGGCATCCGAGGACCAACGCCAAAGTGCGGTTCTGGGGCAAGCTCGAGCAGCGCAAGACGGTCGACATCACCGTGCTGATCGCGGGCGCAGGCGGACGCGACCTATCGGCGCGCCGGCTCGTTGCAGCCGACGCGATGCCGCTCCGACAGCTCGCGACCGAAGTGATCGAGGCGGGCCAGCTCATCCGCCGGGACGAAGACCCCGAGTTCCAGCGGAGCAAGGCGCTCATGGAGAAGCTCCCTTGGTGGATGATGCGGCCATTCCTCACGCTCGCGAGCCTCTCGATGAACGAGCTCTACCTCGACCTCTCGAAGCTCGGCCTGCCCGCCGACCTCTTTGGGGTGGGGATGGTGACCAGCCTCGGCATGCACGGCGTCGACGAGGCCTACGCGCCGCTCACGCCCATCAGCCGCATCATGGTGGACTTGCTTCTGACCCGCGTTCGCCCGCGGCCTTGGGTCACGGAGGAGGGCGAGCTCGAGATTCGGCGCACCTTGAAGATCTGCGCCACCTTCGATCACCGCGTCATCGACGGCATCCAAGCCGCCCGGCTCTGTCAGGAGCTCAACAGCTTGCTCGCCGATCCGGACTTGCTCCGCTGAGGCACTGAGAGGAACGACATGGCCAGCTTTGACTTCTTCATCACGCTCGATGGCAACTGCCTCAACGGTTTCGAGGGTCTCTGTGGCATCGCCCGCCTCCGCTGTGACCCCGACGCAGATCGCTGGGAGAAGGAGGTCCATTTCTTCGAAGGGATCGCGGGCGGCCACGCGACCCAGGTGAACCCAACCGGCACGCTGGCGTTCCTCGGCAACCTCTCCCAGACGCTTCTCTTCTATGATCCGCGCACGCTGCGCGAGGTGCGCCGCCTCTCCACGCTTCGGTTCTGCGCGCCCGAGGTCATCTACTCCAGCCAGACCCACGTGGTGTGGCTGTCCGAGAAGAGCTTCATCACCGTCCTGGGAGATTCGTTCTGGCGCTTCGACATGGATGATCTCGAAAACCCGGTCCGCCTCGGCGCCCACCTCGTGAAGCTCCCCCATGCGCTCAAGCTCTCGCCCTCGCGACGCTACATCGGTTACGGCTCGATGGACCACGACCACAAGGGCTACGCGCGTGAGCTCGGCATCTTCGACCTCAGCACGAACGAGGCGCGCGTGGTGCAGCTCCCGGCCACCTGCTGGCACATCGCGGCGCACCCCAGCAAGGACTTCTTCTACGGCCCGAGTCAACAGGTCGCGCCACAGGGGCACGAGTTCGGCGAGTACACGCTTGCCCACTTCAAGAACTACGTCTTCGAGGTCGACGCCGAAACGGCCACCGTCACGCGCCACGCCTCCATCGCCAAGGAGCTGCCCGCCGCGTTCACCTCAGACGTCGTGGTCACCGCCGACGACGTTTTTTACAACGCATGCGCCGGCGGCACGCTGGTGCGGGTCGACCTCGAGACCTTCAAACGCGTGCAGTTCATCGACGAGCGCCCTGGCTTGCTTCGTTCGCTCCCCCATTTGCGCAGCGGTGTATCGAACCTCGTAGAAGCGTTCAGCCGCGCCAACGTGCTCGGCAACTCGCACCTGCTCCTGAAGGCATTGCGCGCCACCCGCTTCAGCCTCCTCGACGGCAGCCTCGGCGTGCAGGTCAGCCCCGATGGCCGCTTCATCCTCACCGCCCACCGCGGCCTCAACGAGGTCATCGTCTATCGCCACCCGGAGATGACGGTGCACAAGCGCATCCGCTTCCCATCCATCCGCGGCTTCTTCCCCGAGCACATCGGGTTCCTCGACGATCCCCGCCTCGGCTTCCACCACACCACGATCTCGACCGCGACCGTTGGCGCTTGAGGAAGAAGCTACGCGCCGTCGCGGCATGGGCGCGCGGATTGACGTTGTAGCGGGACTGTGGTGAGGCTAGGGGGAGCACCGAAGGAGGCGAACAGGATGAAGTTCATCACGACACTGCTACTGGCGTTCTTGCTGGCGAGCACTGCATTCGCGGGCCCGCAATCGACAATTGGCGGACGGCGGCTCGATTCGGACATGGCCCACCAGGTACGAAGCGGATGGCCCGGCACTTCGTATGAATGGTGGAACAAGGGAAAGCGGAGCCTCGATTGGGCGCTAGGAGGCGAGCTGGTCTACGGCCCGTGGTCGGGCGCGTGGGACGACCCGCGCATCGCGTTTGCGCTTTACGCGCCACTTCGCTTTCATCTATGGGACAAGACACGCCCCAACTCGAAGACCGACCTGGCCATCCGCTTCACTCCGGGCCTGATGGCTGGCTCCGCGGCGCCGAGTACCGCGATGGTGATGAGCAGAGCGGAGATCGCCGTGCCTGTGAGCGTCGATGTGAACCCGAAGCTCAGCGTGGTGACCGGTGGCGCGATTCCCATCGACCTCGGCTGGGTCGAGAACATCGGTTTCCGCGGCGCCATCCCGCTGCTGGTGCGCCTCGGGGTCGAGATCAAGGCCGGCGACAAGGTCGCGCCGTTCGTGTTGATGGAAGTCGGCCCTGGCTTCGGCTTCGGGCAGGGCAGTTCCAACACCTCGTTGGCGGCACGGCTGACCGCGGGTACGACGTTCTGGTCAGTCCGAGGGAAATGACGCAACTCGACTCAATGCCATGACTGCACTTCGGTCTGCGAGGAGAGGGACGCAACGCGGGTGAGCGGCCCGGAATGCGACCTCATCGTGGGCTTCGGGTTCTTTTGCACCTGTGCCTGCGAGTTTTGCATGGACGTGGACGGCGGTAGCGAAGCGCCTCCAACGCAGAGCTCCCATCTTCTTCGGGGCGCAGGCTTGCAGATCGAACCCAGGACATCCAGAGTGTGCGGGCTTGGCGAGATCGCAGTGATCCGATGAAGACCGCATATGTCACGACCTTGTGCAACGGTGAGGGATATCTGCCCGGCGTCGAGGCACTGGGAAAATCGCTCGAGGCCCACGAAAGCAAGGTCCCACGTATCGTGCTGGTGACCGCGGACGTGCCTGCCAGCGCCCGCACGCGTTTGACCGAACAAGGTTGGCAGCTCCGCGACGTCGATCCACTCGAGAATCCCAACCCCGACACCGCCCAGCTCTTCGAACGCTTCAGGAGCGTGTACACCAAGCTACGCGCCTGGGAGCTCGTCGAGCTCGACAAAGTCGTTCTGCTCGATGCCGATGTGATCACACTCCAGAACATCGACGAGCTCTTCGAGCGACCGTCGATTGCAGCGGCTCCGGACTTCTTTCTTCCCGATCGATTCAACAGCGGCTTGATGGTCATCGAGCCGTCTGCGGAGACGTTCGAGGGCATGCTAGCCGCCCTCTGGGACACGCCGAGCTATGACGGCGGGGATCAGGGATTTCTAAACGTCTTCAATCCGCGGTGGTATTCGATGGACGTCTCGCATCGTCTACCCGCCGGCTACAACCTGCAGAACTTCATTTTTCAGTTTCTCCGTGGCCACCCGAGCTTGAAAGAGGCTCTCATTCGGGAGGCGAAGGTCATCCACTACTCGGTACAAAAGCCATGGCTGGCAAAGCCCGCCCTCACGGGCGGGTCGGAAGCCTGGTGGAACGCATACTTCGGCGCGCATCCCGAAAAGGCCACGGAGTGGAAGCGTCGGTGGCACGCAATGGAAGACTGGACGTTCGACCAAGCGGTAGCCGCCATCCTCAAGTAATGCGCAGCAACGAAGCGTTTTCTAGTGAGCTCCCATGGTGGAAGCGCACGACTGTCTATCAGATCTACCCGCGCTCCTTTTCGGACCAAACGGGTGACGGGATCGGTGACCTGCCGGGGATCATCGACCGGCTCGACTACGTCAAGTGGCTCGGTCTGGAGACGATTTGGCTGTCGCCGTTCTTCGACAGCCCGCAGGCCGACTTCGGCTACGACATCAGCGACCACTTCGGTGTCGCCCCCGAGTACGGCTCTCTCGAGGATTGTCGCCGCCTGATCGACGAGATCCATGCGCGCGGGATGAAGGTGGTTCTCGACATGGTCCTGAATCACACCTCCGATCAGCATCCCTGGTTCCTCGAATCGCGGAGCGCTCGGGACAACCCCTATCGGGATTTCTACATTTGGCGGGAGGGGAGGAAGCCTTATGGCGCTGCGCCTCCCAACAACTGGCGATCGATGCTTGGAGGCTCGGGCTGGCACTACGACGCGCATAGCGGTCAGTGGTACTGGGCGACCTTTCTCCCGTTTCAGCCCGACTTGAACTACCGAAACCCGAAGGTGAAGCGCGCCATGCTCGACGTGGTCAGGCACTGGCTGCGCGAAGGCGCCGATGGGCTACGCCTCGACATCTTCAACGCGATCTACAAGGACGCTGCATTTGCCGATAATCCCCGATCGCTGCGCGCGATCCCTTCCGAGGACAATCCGGGCGGCTTTTTTCAGCGAGCGATTCACACACAAAACCACCCCGATACGCTCGCGTTTGCACGCGAGCTGCGGGCCGTGGTCGACGAGTTCGATGATCCCCCCCGCTTCATCGTTGGCGAGGTGTTTGGCTCGCCCGATTTGCTTCGAGAGTATTGTGGCCCATCGGGCGAGGGCCTGAATCTCGTGTTCCTGTTCAAGAGCCTTCGCACCCCGTTCCGGGCCGGCGCATTTCGTGATCTCGTCGGTGAATTCGAGTCGGCGTTTCCGGAGCCCTTGCATCCGACGTACGTCTTCGGGAATCACGATCGGCCGCGGCAGATGGAACGGCTTGGAGATGACCTGGATCGGGCGAGACTGCTCGCCACGTTTCAGATGACCGTTCGTGGTGTGCCGTTCATCTACTATGGCGATGAGCTCGGTCTTTCCCACCACGACATGCCTCGCGACGCGGCGCGGGATCCGCTTGCGGAGCGGTTCCGGTTCATTCCAAAGCTCCTGCTACCCGCATTGCGGCGTCGAGGGATCCTCACCAACCGAGACGAATGCCGGAGCCCCATGCCCTGGCACGGCGGAACGCACGCCGGATTCGCGCCACCCGATGCGCCCGCGCCTTGGCTGCCCGTGCATCCACAAAGCGCGATCATGAATGTCGCCGCGCAACGCGAGGATCCGGCTTCGGTTCTGGCATCGTACCGCCGAATGCTTCAACTGCGTGCGCGGAGCCTAGCGCTCTCCGCTGGAAGTCTCGAGATCATCGATCCGCCTACCGATCCGAACAAGGTCTTTGCCTATCGCCGATCCTTTGAAGACGCCGACCGGCAGGAAACCGCCGAGATCTTCCTCAACTTCTCGAAGCGGGAGGTGCCCATCGATCTTCGACATCTTCCCGCAAGCGCCGAGGCCCGCCTCCATTCGAACCTACACGACGCGTCGGTCGCCGCTAAGGGGCGGCATGTTCTGCGCCCCTGGGAAGGCGTCGTGATATTGCGGAATCAAACCGTATGAGCGCTCTTCGACGGCTTCTCTTGCTAGCGATTCTGGTTTTGGCACCTGCGCTCACCGCGTGGTGCGATCCATCCATGGGCGTTGCACAGGCCTCCGGCGCGGCGCTCGAGCGCTACGCTGGCAACTATGCCTACGTTGGCGGCGACGCCGAGATCGGAGCGTTGGACCGAGCCATCGATGAGGTGGTCGATCAGATGAGCTTCTTGATTCGGGGCATCGCCCGTCGCCGCCTGCGCGCGCCCAATCTTCCGTCGAAGACGGTTGGCATCGTCCTCGAGAAGGAGCAGATCCGCATCGATCGGCCGGGCCAACCCGAGGTATCGGCGCCCGCAGACGGCACGCCCATCAGCTGGCGGCACCCCAGCGACGGCGATCTGTTCCAAGTGAGCCACGGCCTCGACGCAGAGGGCGTCCTCTACCAGCGATTCGAGGGCGAGCGGAGCATCTCCCGCAATCGCTTCGTGCTCAGCCAAGACGAGAAGCGCTTGACGATTCATACCTTCATCACGGCCGATCGGCTGCCAGCCCCGCTACGCTTCAAGATGTCCTACGAACGCGTATTGGTTGTTCCGCGCCAGTGACGCGCTGCGCGCGTGGTTTGATCCCGACAAAGAGACGTGAAATGCGCTCGGTTCGGCTACTGGACCACGACGCCGCCAGTGCCGCCGGCGGCGCCATTGCCACCCATGCCACCGGCTCCACCGACACCAGCCATGCCACCCGCGCCACCGAGGCCACCGGCGCCACCGATGCCGCCTGCGCCGCCCAAGCCGCCCACGCCACCAGCGCCGCCTGCGCCACCAGTGCCACCCGCACCGCTGTCGCATTCGTTCGCGTCGAGCGTCAGCTCGTATGAGGTTCCGTCATCGACGGCCTCGCGGCCGCTCTGGTCGTGCGGAACTGCGACGACGCACTCGCCCTCGGTTTCGTTGCCGGCATCATCGACCGCTTTCCAAGCGAGCGTGTAGACGCGGCCGTTGCCGCCGCCCTGCCGCTCGGAGCGCAGTTGCACGCGATCGCAGTCGAGGATGATGTCGGGTTCGGTGTTGCCGTCGCCCTTGTCGTTGACCGGTTCGTCGCTCGATGCCGAGAGGAAGGTGACATGGAGGTCGCCGTCGCACGCGTCCCTGACGCAGTCTTCGCCCGAGATCGTGTGGAGCTTGTGATTGGGAGGCCAGAGCTCGATCACTTCATCGACGGCCTCGGGAGGCACGGTGTCCTCTACCGTCAGGGTCGCTTCGCACACGACCTCCACCGTCCCTCCGTCGACACCCGAGGCTTCTGCGGTGACGACGATTTCGTGGGTGCCCAGCTCGAAGGGCCCCTCGTCGTTGATCGAGAGCCCGATCTCGTCGCAGCTTTCGGGAAGGTCGCCGGACGGCACCAGATAGATGAGCTCCGGATCTGCGCCGCCGTTCTCACACTCCACCGTCAAGTCGTCGGGGCAAAGCCAGTCCTGGCCTTCGAGCTCGTCGGCATTTTCGATGCACGCGGGAGCGAGGTTTTGCGTCGACGGGTCGACGCTCGCGTCGCTGGAGCAGCCGAGGTTGAAGGCAAAGGCCATTCCGGCCGAGAGAAGGAAAATGATTCGGTACTTCATAGCTGCATTAACTCGCACCGCGCATGGGCGATGCCAAGCTATTGGCCTCACAAAATACGAGAAAGTACACATTCCATGCAGGCCGCATTTCCTTCATCGGAAAGTGTGAGATCACCCACACAGCCAGCTTGCGCCCCGCGCGTAGAAGAGCTTCCAGCCGCGATGGGGGCGGCGGTGCTGCCCTACTGCACGACGATTTCGGTACAGCAACCGGTCAGGCAGAACGCTCCCGCAGGACAAGCCGGATCGCCGGGCAGGCCGCAAGCCTGCTTTCCGATCGGGCAGCGCAGATTGCCGCTGTCTCCGCCCGTGCCGCCGCCGCCCATGCCACCGCTTCCGCCCGTGCCAGGGAAACAGTCTTCTGGGATGGTCGGCTTGCCGAGGCAGATCTCGCAGCGCTCGCATGTGTTCAAGCAATTGCCTGCCGGCGTGCAAGGTCGGCAGAGCGCCGGGTCATCGAGATCGTCGAAGGTGCAGGTGCCCTCGTTCCCGATATAGGAGCCGAGGAAGACATACCCACCCTCGAGCGCGGGGAAGGTGCAGCATCCAAAGCAGTCACAGCCGTTCGGCGTCAACGCCCCACAGTCTTGCTCGCAGAGCTCGGGCTGCACGGCGGGGCAGTAGTTCTGCGCACCGATGAGGTCGGGGTCGTACACGCAGCTGTCTTTGGGCTCGAGCGGATCGCAGCGTCGATCCCATTTGCACTCGCCGGATCCCGATCCATTGCCCCGATCAAAGTAGCAGTCCGCACCGCACTGATTGCCGGTTTCGCCGGGAGTACCCGTCAGTAGAACGGGGCCTTCGGTGTTGTCGCACGGCCCAAGGCATTCCGGGTCTTTGTCGTCGACGAGGCCGTCGCCGTCGTTGTCCGTGCAGTCGCCACAAAGGTACGCGTTCCCATCCGGACAAAGGACTGGGAAACAACCGCCGGCGGTGCCCCCGGTACTCCCGGTGCCGCCGTTACCCCCGGTCCCAGTCGTTCCGCCGATGCCCGCCGAGCCACCGGTCCCGCTTGCGCCTGTTCCGCCCGTTCCACTGGCGCCGGCTCCACCCGTTCCACCGCCGCCGCGATTTTCGCCGGCCGGGTCGCTGCCGCATGCGGCGGCAGAGCATGCAAGGAACACAATCAGTGAAAATGCAAAAGTACGTTGAGACTGCATTTTTTTAAATTAGCGGATCGAGAGGGCTCGAGGCAAGAGATTCACCGCGGATTTTGCAGGGCCTGCCTCCCGGCCACCCGCCGAACGGCTCAGCCGGGCCGGCCAGAGCGCTTGAATTCACGCTGCCGAGCCGATTTCGTTGGAAATCGCTCCGGCTGGCATGGTTTCGCGCGAAAATTCGGACGATGCGACCGAAGCCCTCGAGGGCGTCTTCTTTCTGCCATGAGCACGTCGATCCCTACTCGCGCGGATCGCGAACGACCGGTGTGGGTCGACTACTCGCACGCAGAGTCGATCGCGAGCGCCACGCTCCGGCAGTTGAGTATCTGCTGATCGGTCAGCGACTCGAAGTCGCAGGTGCCGAGACAATCAACCGTGTCCGAGATGGCTCGCAGGCAGCCGACGCCGACTAGGTCCGCCTGCGCCTCGCAGCTCTGCACGCACTCCGCCCCCTGGACCGGAACGCCAAGCTGCACGAAACACGCATCCGGCCAGCCGCAGATTTCATCACAAACCTGCTCCGCAGTTCGAGCCTCACCCATATTCGAATCCCCGCAGCCGCTGAGGAGCAGCAGCGCGAGCCCCAAGATACTCCATGCTCTCATCGTAACCCCCGTCACTACATCTTGCGGGATCGAGGGAGCTGAGCCCAAATCGAGATCCTTGGGGCGGGTGAGAAGGGAGCTTCGTCGCGCCGAGCGCCGTGGACACGCCCTCACAGCTCTCTAGAGAGGACCTTCCTGGGTAGCCCCCACCCGGTGGGGAGGGCTACCCAGGTAAGCCGGACGTACTTCCCTAGTGGGCGGCGTTGTGCTGCTGGCAGGCAGCCGTATTGCCGACGCAGTATGGTCTCATCATCTCGTTGTCCTCGTGCTCGAGGATGTGGCAGTGCCACACGAACAAGCCGTCGAGCGGGAAGGTCGCCTTGACGCGGGTGACTTCGCCAGGATAGGCGATCACCGTGTCCTTGTAGCCGGTTTCCCAGACCTCGGGGCCCCGGGGGACACCCACCAACTGCGCGGGCTGAGTGGCCATCCCTTCGACATCCGTCGCGAGTCCTTGGCGGTCGACGACTTGGAACTGCACCAAGTGGATGTGGATCGGATGAGCATCCGCGGTGAAGTTGTAGATCTCCCAGACCTCCGTGTTACCCAACGAGACGTTCTCGGTCGTTGCATCGGACCACATGAGCGGGGTCGATGTGCCATCGGCATTGAGCGTGCCAAGCAATGCCTCGGTCGGGCCGAAAGCCGCGGCTGAAGGATTCGCGCAGTCGACCTCGACTACGTTGCCGTCCATGTCTTCGACCACACAGACGGTGGCCGACTCTTCTTCGTTGAGCGTAATCGTGCGGGTCGCTTGGGTTGCTGCGGGCAGGACCGGTGGCGCTGGCAGAACCAGTTGGGCCGGTGGAGTGCTCGCGTCGATGCCCTTGAGCGGCACTGGTCGAAACTCCATGACTTGCCCGGTCGTCGTCGGATCGGCGGCATCGAAATCAACCCCGACAATGCCGCCGCCAAAGGGTTCGTCCGGCGCCACGTTGACCAAGTACAGACCAGATCCCGCAGGCACCGCGATCGCGCTGAAGTCCATGATGGTGTCGGCGCGCTCGGCAGGACCCATCAGGAGCTCGTCGAGTTGCACGGGGGCGGGCAAGAAGCCCTGCTCGGCGCCGACCTGCCAGAACGCGCCTGGCACCTGGACCCAGGTGTTCGGGTCGCCCGGATCGGTGGCGGTGACGAGCCGGAGGATGAGGAACCGCGACTGGCTGCCGTTGAGGAAGCGGAAGCGGTATCGGCGCGGCTCGGTGCTCAGGTACGGCCAGGTCTTGCCGTTGGTGACGAGGGTGTTTCCAAAGAACTCGGGGTTCCAGATGGGCGACACGTCGCTTTGGCCACCGTCCACGGCATGATCCGGAATGAAAGGAATGTCGAGGTAAGGCGGTGTTGGATAAGGGTAGAGGCCCTCGAAGAACGCCCGGTTGTCCGGATAGAAGAGCGACCCGTCCGCATTGAAGGATCGATCCTGAATGACGATCGGGATCTCGTAGTAGTCGAGGCCCGGTGGGTCGCCGAGCGCTGGTGCAGGTCCTGGGAGGGTGCCAACGACCGCGTCACCGGGACCACCGCGCAGGATGTAAAAGCCGGCCGGTCCCGCGTAGACGTTCAGGCGGGTCATGCCGAGCGTGTGATCGTGGTACCAGAGCGTGGTCGCCTCCTGGTCGTTCGGATATTGGAAGGTCGCGCTTCCATTTCCCCAGGAGGCATTCGGCGCCTTCTTGCCATCATTGGCGAAGAATCTGTTGGCTCCGGTATTGAACACGTTGAAGAAGGAACCGCCGAGCGCAAACTCGCCATTCAGATTGTTCGCGGCCGGGAGGTACCATGCCTCGGGGTAACCGTCCGACCACTCGTAGGTTTCGGCGCCATGCACGTGCACGATCATCGGCACGGGGCCGGTGTAGCTCTCAGGATCGTCGGTACGGCAGTCGGTGCCTGCTTGTCCAGTCTTGCAAAGCGTTGCCATTGCCGGATTTGCCCAATGCAAGGTCTGGTCCACAGGCAGCAGGTGGGGGAGATAGTTGCAGGAGCTCGAATTGACAGGGCCACCTGCCGTGTAGAAGCAGTCGATCGGATCCTGAACGAGCTCGTTGACCCACTTCACACGGACTGGCGTTTGCCATTTGGCTTCGATGGTGAACGCTGGATAGTTGAAGGTCGCCGGAGCTCCGACGGCGCCGTAGCTCCAGACCGTGGTCGAGGGCATCCCCGTCGGCAGGATCTGCTGTTGGAACTGCCGTACCGCGATCTCGTAGTAGTCGATGTTCTTTCCGCCCTTGACGCCGATCTTGCTGGTCCTCGGGATCGCCGGTGGAATCACGAGCGGGTCGACATACTTCTCGACGTTCGTCGGATCCAATGACGAAGCGGGCATCAGCTGAGGGTTGCCACCGTGCTGCGCGACCGCAGGCGCGGGGCGCACCCCGAACAGAAGTCCTATGGACAGCGTAAATCCCATGCTCAAGCAAGCGCTCCGCGCGAGCGATCTGGGGCTGCCGAAATTCAACATGGTCGTCTCCTTTCCCTGTTTGCTTTCGAGCGCACTTTGGCGAGCGCTCGGATGAAACTCCGCGATAGGGTTTCTGCAGAGTCGCGCGATTACATCACAAGACGTAGATCGACAATTGAAGAAAACGCCCGACAATTGAAAACTTTTCGAGCGGCAAAACGCTGCAAATTTTTCGTTCCCGAGTCAACGATACGCAGGCATTGCGCCGCACCGCATCTTGTGAGCTGCATCACAAAAATCCCAGGTTACTTTTTAATCGTCACGGGCGCACTTGTTCAGGACAGGGCATCGATCCTAAGCTCGCGCCCATGCCTCTTCACATCCTGAAAACCGGTTTGTTTCTTTTTCTCAGCGTGCTCGTTGGATGTTCGTCCGACGGCTCGGTAGATGCGTCCCCGGACGCGCTCGACATCGTCCCTCTCGGCGCGAGCGAATGTCCGACCTACGACTGCGGTGAGTACCCGCAGGACGATTGCAGCGATTGGCACATGAGTGATGGCCATCCGGACGAGTGCAGTCTCGACTGCCCGCGGGGCGGATCGAGCGGACCGATCGCGGTGCGATTCGAGTGCGACGAAGTCCACATCGTATCGTGCAAGGAGCTCTCGAATGTCGTGCTCGAGCTCGTCGACGGCGAGCACTACAAGTACGACGGGCTCGAAGGTCACTACGGAACCTTCGGCGCAGGCGATAAAGAGATCGTGGGTGTCTGGGTGAAGGCCGGCAACAACGCAAGCGGCGACGGTCCTGGTTACGGCGAGCGCTTCGACTCCGACGCCGACTGCGGCGACGGTGGAACCGGCGGTACCGGCGGCGATGGCGGCGCGGGTGGCTATCACGGTATCGGAGGCGCCGGCGGGATGGGTGGCGCGGGTGGCTCGGCGGGTGCCGGGGGCATGGGCGGTACCGGTGGTGACGATTGCGAGTGCTCCTGCGACGACGGGGATGACGACAGTGACAGTGACAGCGACAGCGACAGCGACGGTGACAGTGACAGTGACAGTGACAGTGACAGCGACAGCGACAGCGACGGGCGTTGTGATGATGGCGAGTCCCCCGACGGTTGCGACTGTGACTACGGATGTGATTGCAAGGTCGACATCGAGTGCCCGCACGGCGGAAAGTACGGGTACATCGAGGTGGAGTTCGAGTGCCACGAGGCGCACATCGCATCGTGCAAGGAGCTCTCGAACGTCGTCATCGAATTCGAAGACGGCGAGCACCGTAAGTACGACGACCTCGACGGTCACTGCGCGACCCTGGGCGTGGGCGAACGAGAGATCGCCGGCGTCTGGGTGAAAGCCGGAAACAACAAGAGCGGCGACGGTCCGGGTTACGGCGAGCGCTTTGACTCCGATGCCGAGTGCGATGGAACGGGTGGGACCGGCGGCACTGGTGGCTTAGGCGGCACGGGCGGCACCGGCGGCGACGATGGCACGGGCGGAACCGGCGCCACCGGCGGGATCGTCGTGTATTGAGTGATGGGTGGAGCGCATCACCCCGACGCGAAAGACGAAGTGATCGGCGGAGGCGTTGGGAATCGAAAACGTCCCAGGCTGTAGCGCTGGTCAGGGCTGGTAGTGATAGATGAGCGCCGTGGATCCCCCCGCGCCGAGCTGTTGCCCAACCGCCCATACGTCGGTTGACGACGTTCCGTGCACGGCAAGAAACAGACGCAAGTAAGGCGCACCGATCGTCTGGTGCGCCACTTGCGTCCACGCGTTGCCGTCGTAGTGGGCGATGGCTCCGGCGCTGCCAGCGGCCCACAGATCGTCTGGAGCCGGGCCCCAGACCGCCGCCAAGTCCCCGACGAAGTCGAACGTCTCGATGGTCTGCCATCTAGCGCCGTCGAAATGACTCATCTGGGAGCTGTCGGTCATGACCCAGACATCGCTCGCGCCCGTTCCCCACACCTGACCGTCGCCGCCACCCGCGTCGAGCTCGACCTCGGTCCAGCCCATTCCATCGTAGTGGATGAGATCAAAGGTCGAGAGGGCGTAGATGTCGGTAGGCCCGGATCCCCAAATGGAGCTCTTGAAGGGGGAGCCAGCGATGGTTCGCCCCCATGCCGTGCCGTCGTAGTGCGCAACGATGGCGTCGTCGCCTACCGCCCACACGTCGGTTGGAGACGAAGCCCAAACGTCGGTGATGCCATCCAATCCCGTCGGCGTAGATACATCCATCGCCGTGAACGTCGCGCCGTCGTAGAACAAGACCTCGTCGCCAGCGCAGAGCCAGACCTCGGTTGGTGACAACGCGAAGATGCACAGAAGCCCGCCAAGGCTACCGGATTCGAGCGTGCTCCAACTGTCGCCGTCATAGCGTTGCACGGTTGCGCTTCCATCGATCAGCCAAACGTCGGTCTGAGAGAATGCCCAGACGTCGATCACCGACATCAGCTCCGGAGCGTCAGATACGGCTTTCCAATCATCGCCCGCACCACCGCCGCAGGCCATCACGAGAACCAGGCTGATCCAAAGAATACGCATCCCTAGATTCTAGGGGTCTGCCGGCCTCGAGTCACAATAACCCGCTTCTGCGAGACCAAGAGCGCCTCGACTCGCGGCCGTTAGGCCTGCTCCCAGCGAACGCCGGTCGTCGCTTCGCTGACGTCCCAAAGTCGTCTTGCAGCCTCGTCGCGGAATGCGATCTTTTTCGCTTTGGCGATCTTGCAGTCCGCGAGGTACTTCCCCGTCACGCCTTCCAGCTCCGGCGCGGTAGCCGCCCAGACGATGCACTTGTGTCCTTCCGACTCGTCCTTTGCGAACAAGCCCCAAACCGATCCGATGATCTTCTTGGCGAAGTGAGAATTATTGCCGAGGCCGAGGTTGGTGAAGATGAGACCCGGGTGGGCGGCGTTGACCGTGATCTTGGTGCCCTCGATCCGGCGGGCAAGCTCGCGGCTGAAGTAGATGTTGCCGAGCTTGCTCGCGGAGTAGGGGCCGAGCATCCAGTAGCCGCGCTCGAACGTGAGGTCGTCGAAGTCGAGGCGCGCGATCGCGTAGCTGTTCGAGGTGACGTTGACGATGCGCGCTCGCTCGGCGCGGCGAAGGGCCGGGATCAGCTTGAGGGTCATGGCGAACGGGGCGAAGTAGTTCACCGCCATGGTTTGCTCGAGCCCTTCCGAGGTCAGGATGCGCTTCCGGTTTACGAGGCCCGCGTTGTTGATGAGAATGTCGATCGGCAGGTCGAGCGCGAGGATCTCGTCCGCAGCCCTCTTCGCTTCGGAGAGGAGCGACAGGTCTGCGATGATCGCGATGGGCTCGGGGCCTCCCGCCCCCCGAATCTCCTGGGCCACCGCTTCGCACTTCGTCCGGTTTCGCGCGACGAGGATCAGCCTCGCGCCGGCGGCTGCGAGCGCCAAAGCCGTGCCCTTTCCGATGCCGCTCGTCGGGCCGGTCACGATCGCGTTCTTCCCCGTGAGGTGTGCCGTGTTCACGCAATTCCCTTCTCGGCTCGGAGCCTCGCTAGAACTTCCGCGTCTCCGCGAACTGGAAGACCGGCGGCGAGGTAGACGGCGTCGATGACCCGCATGTTCTTCAGGGAGTCGGCGACGGTCGTCACGGGCTGCGCGCCATCGCGTACCGCGTCGGCGAAGGAGGCCAGCTGCGTCCCGTACGTGGAGCCACCGGGGACGCGTTCTCGACGCACGCCTGCATCCGAGCGGATTCTGAGTCGATGTCCGACTTCCGGCTTCACGTAGTTGAAGATGCTGACGCTTCCGCGCGAGCCACGAATCTTGATGGATAGGGAAAACACATGACGGCTGCGCAGGCTGACGAGGAGCCGAACCTGCCCGCCCGAGGGGAGCTGCATCCTCGCTCGCATCCAGCGGTCGATGAGCGTGCCGTAGAGGCCGGCCGTTGCTTCGAGGACCACTGGCTCTTCTTCGGTGACTGCCCGGATGAACCCGATGGGGTAGCAACCCATGTCGATGGTTCCGCCGCCGCCGGTCTCGTAGTCGAATCGGAAGTCGGTGAACGGCCAGTATGCACAAAAGCTTGCGTCGATCTTCTCGATCGCGCCTATCTCGCCGCTTCGAATGATCTCGCGAACCCGGTTGACGAGCGGGTGATAGCGAAAGTGCATCGCCTCCGCGACGATCAGGTCGGTCCCCTCGGCAGCCCGCAGCACGCGCTCGACCTCTGTCGCGTTGGCCGCGAAAGGCTTCTCGCAGAGGACGTGCTTGCCCGCTTCGATCGCCTTGATGCACCAGTCTGCGTGCATGCTGATCGGGAGTGGAATGTAGACCGCGTCGATGTCGGGATTCGCGAGGAGCTGCTCGAAGGATCGGTAGGTTCGCGGGATCCCGTGTTTCTTCGCGTAGCGCCGGAGGTGCTCCTCCGAGTGATATTCCTCGGCGACGGCTACGACGTCGACGCGGTCGAGCTTGCGCGCGTGCTTCAGCACGGCAAAGGGAGCAATTCGGGCGGCGCCCAGGACTCCGAGGCGAAGGGGTTCGGGCATCTTGCATTGGGTTCCTACCACCGTTGCAATCCGATGGCGACTGCGGCACAAGGCAGCGATGAGCTCAGAGCCCCTATATCGCTCCCGTCCCGGTGGGCATCAGATTCAACCCGCGTCGCAGCCCGAAGCCACGAAGATCAACGATTTCATTTACCTGTCCGAAGGCTTGTCGAACACGTTTCTGATCAGCACACCGGAAGGCCGTATCGTCGTCAACACCGGCATGGGCTTCGAAGCGCCGGTTCACAAACGCAACTTCGACGCCGTGGATGACCGGCCGACTCGGTACATCCTCTTGACCCAAGGCCACGTCGACCATGTCGGCGGAACGGACCTGTTTCGTGAAGACGGCACCAAGGTCGTCGCCCACGCGAACAATCAGGCGCATCAGGCGGACGATGCTCGCATCGCTTCCTTCCGGGCCGTGCGGAGTGGGTTCGCGTTCGCCGACGCCATCGCGAAAGCATGGAAATACATTCAGGAGAACACGGGCGGCGGGATTCCCGCCCAGTCGAGGCCGACGCCCGACATCACCTTCGGCGACCGCTACGAGCTCGCGCTCGGAGGCGTGCGCATGGAGCTCCTCTGGACACCAGGTGGAGAGACGACCGACTCGATGGTCATCTGGCTTCCCGATCAGAAGATCTGCTTCACCGGCAACCTCTTCAGCGCCCTGTTCGGCCATTTCCCGAACCTCGTCACCGTTCGCGGCGATCGGTATCGGGAGGCGCTGCGTTTCATCGAGTCGCTGGAGCGGGTGCTCTCGTTGGAACCAGAAGTCTTGCTGCCGGGTCACGGCGGACCGGTCGTCGGCAAGGAGACGATTCGAGAGGAGCTCACCCGTTTGCGCGATGCGGTCCGGTATGTCCACGACGAAACCGTCAAGGGGATGAACCACGGCAAGGACATCTACAGACTCATGCGCGAGATTCAGCTCCCGCCCGAGCTCGAGGTCGGGCAGGGGTACGGCAAGGTGTCATGGAGCGTTCGGGCCATCTGGGAGAACTACGCCGGCTGGTTTCATCACAGCTCGACCACCGAGCTCTACGACGTTCCCGCAAAAGCCGTGCACGGCGATCTCGTAGAGTTGGCGGGAGGGGCCGAGGCCATCGCGGAGCGGGCGGCCAAGAGGCTCGAGGCAGGTGAGCCGGTCCAAGCCATTCATCTCGCCGAAGTGGCGCTTTCAGCAGCCCCGAGCAACGCGGCGGCGCTCGAGGTGATGATCGCCGCGCACGAGAAGCTCGAGTCCGAGAGCGAAAACTTCTGGCTCACGCAGTGGCTGCGGAAGCAGCTCGCCGGTCATCGCGCGACGCTTGGAGCCGCCAACGCCAAGGAGGTTCAATCATGACCGAGCAGCCAAGCGACATACGCATCGACGACCTCCGGGAGCCGGTCCTCACGCCCATGCAAAAGATGCTGCTCGAAGGCATGGCGGGGGCCCAGGTCGTCTTCACGGTGGAGGCCGTGCTCGGCGATGCCAAGGAGCGCACGGGCCTCTCCGACCTCGGACCCGAGGACTTCGTCGAGCGGCTGCAGGTGTGGTGCCAATCCGCGGATGAAGACACAGGGCTCGGACCGATGGGCAGGTTGCGCTTCTACAACGACATGGTCCGCTACGCGTCGAACCGCTTGCGCTTCCAAGACCTGCTCGGGCGCCACCCAGAGATCCGCGACGTCGAAATCAAGCAGCCGATCATCATTGCCGGACTGCCGCGCTCTGGGACCACGCATCTGGTGAACCTCATTGCGGCGGACTCGCGCCTGCGCTCGCTTCCTTACTGGGAGAGCCTCGAGCCGATCCCGGATGCGTCGACGAAGCCGGCACCGAAGGAGCAGGACCCACGGTATCTGAAGTGCGCGGGCGAATATCGAATGCTCGGACAGATCGCTCCACTTCTGCGCAACATGCACGATCTCGCGCCCGATCACGTTCACGAGGAAATCGAAGTCGGAGCGCTCGACTTCTCGACCTACCTGCCCGAGTGGAACGCGATGACGCCCCGCTGGCGCGACTATTACTACGCGCACGACCAGCGGCCGCACTACGCGTACCTGAAGAACGTCCTCAAGGCCTTGCAATGGTTGCGCGGCCCTGACCGCTGGATTCTGAAGTCGCCGCAGCACCTGGAGCAGCTCGGTCCTCTCATCGAAACGTTTCCCGATGCGACCGTCGTGATCACGCACCGCGACCCGGTGTCGGTCGTGGCCTCGGCCATCACGATGCTGACCTACGGGGACCGGATGCGGCGGACGAAGGTCGATCCGCCTGCCGTCGCGGCGTACTGGGCCGATCGCGTAGAGCACCTGTTGCGCGCGTGCGTGAGAGACCGGGAGGTCTTGCCAGCGGATCGAAGCATCGATGTGCTCTTTCACGAGTTCATGAGGGACGACGTCGCGACAGTGGAGCGCATCTACGAGGTTGCGGGCTTGCCCATGACCGACGAGGCGCGCGCGACGCTCGCGGCCTACATGGTTGAACATCCGCGGGGCAAACACGGGCGGATCGTCTACGACCTCGTCGGCGATTTCGGCGTGGATCCCGAGGCGCTCCGAAGCCGGTTCGATTTCTATTACCAGCGCTTCCCGGTCAAGATCGAATCGACCTGAGCGGGGCGCTGGCTGGCCAGGCCCGTTCTTCTTCGAGAAACTGAAGCGGGTCCGTCTCGGGCTTCACCTTCTCGTAGATCGTCGGGAATACACCTTCCGCTCCATATCGGGCACGCATCTCACGCCACAGGTCGTGGTCGAACATCTCCATGAACTCGGCTTCCGTGCTGAATACATCGCAGTAGGTGTGGAGGAAGCCGCCGATTTCTCGGACGCGCTGCTCGAACCTTCGGACACGGGTCACGGTGTCGAAACGCTCGTCGCCGTCCTTGATGCGCTGAGGAATTCCGTAGATACCGAGATCGAGGAAGGCCGCGGTCTCGGGGTTCCCGCTGTACGGCGTACCGTGATTTCCGGGACGCCTCACCATGCCACCCCGGTCGATGACCTTGCAGGGGTAGGCGAGCAACGGGTAGATCTCGAATTCGTCGTGGGCGCGCGCGACCATCTCGGCGAAGTTCTCGGCTGGGAATGCGAACTCCTGCCAGACCTGCTTTCGGATGGTGTTCTCCCGCTCGGCATTGGGGCGTGTGCCCTTGAGGAAGGTCATGTTGGGCGGAAGCATCCATCCCATCGTATAGCGAAACCACGCGTCGTTTGCCGTCGGGAGGATCTGCGCGAGACACATGCACATGCTCCGATCGTGGCGCATGAGGTAGTCGACCATCGGAATGAGCTCTTCGCGGCGGTGGCCCTCGCCCAGCTCGAGCATGCCTTCTACGTGCTTGTAGAAGAGCTCTTTGTAGGACCGATCGACGGCGTTGACGGGAAGCCCGCTGCTGCGGATCTCGGCGTCCGTCGCCAGGTATCCTTCCATCAGCACCGCGCGATCCCTGCCGAAGATCAGGACCTCGATGAAGTGCGGAGGGTACTCGGCTTTCGCCAGGCGCTCGTATTCCGCCGCGTACGCCTCGAGCGAGTAGAAAGGCCGGTACACGAGCCGGACGTGCGACGACGCTGGAATTACGCGCATCTCCAGCGCGACGAGGAGCCCGAGCGTTCCGTGGCTCCAGGGAAGGGCGCGGAACAGGTCGGCATGCTCGTTGTCCGCCGTAGCCCGAAGGAGCTCGCCTCTTGCCGTGACGATCTCGTACGCCACGACGGAGTCGTGGACGAGACCGGATACGTGGGAGTGCGTCGTCATGCCGAGCGCCATCACCAGGCCCCCGAGCGTCGCGTCCTTCATCTCGATGGTGGACTCGAGCTGAAGCCCGCGCTCGTCGAGATAGGCGGCGGCGTCTCCCACGGTGACGAACGGTTCGAGTCGGACGATGCCGCGCGCCTCTTCGAGCTCCAGGATGTTGGTCAAGTCGCTCATCTGGACGGTCTGTGACGCGGACTTGTCGGACATGCGAACGTTCAAAGATGCTGCGCCCTTGCGATCGGTGCGAAGCGGCTTCTGCGCCCAGGGCTCGCTCGCTTCCCGTGCTTGCGCATAGCGTTGGACCTCGCTTCGAATGCGCATGACCCGCTTCTCGTGGTCGGAGGGCTTCGAGCGGGGCCGGAACCAGGATTTCACTCGCTCCAGAGCGCCGGCCGCGGTGCCCGCCGGGAGGGCCACCCCGATGATGATCCACTCCCGGTGCTCGTCTGCCCAGCGCTTCAGCGCGTCCGCGGCTCTGCCGATCATCGGGGGAAGCTATCAACCTCGTTTGAAATTCTCAATTCTGCTGGGCAGATCTTCTTTGAGCAGAGCTACGACGACGCGACGATCCCAGACATCGCGGGAGGCCATGCCGTCTGCCAACCCGATAGACGGTCGCACCAGACCTCCTTGCCCATCCTCTACTCCTCGGACGACAAGATGGTCCGATTCGATCTGACATTTCACAAGGCCGCCAACGCGGCCGAGGCCAACGCAATGAACCATCTCTTGACAAACGCGTCCGCTTGTCCGAAATATTTTGACCACGGACACTACGAGCTTGTCGGCAACTATATCGAGGCGTTTGAAGCCAACGGGGTCCTGCTGGCGTTGCGCAGAGCGTGGTTCCGGGACCCGAGCTGGATCGAAGACCTGCCGTGAAGTCTGACGAAACCCCGCGGTTCTCCGGCGAGTCGAGGTCGGCCCCGTGCCTAGCGGGTTCGTCTGCTCAGCCTCTTGCACGCCGTTCGCTGTTGTCCTTGTCGATCACCATCGCGCTCATGCAAGCCGTCCCGTCCGGGGCGCAAGCTCCTCCGGAGCACATCCCCGGGACCGAGGCAGAGCAAACCTATGAATCGGCGCCTGTCACAGTCGATGGAGAGACGCTCTTTCGCGTGCGCGGGCTCACAGCGTTTCCTGCCGAAGTCCGCGCGAGCGCGATCAGTGCGAGAGTTCGGGCACTCGCCGAGGATGCCACTTTTGACCCCCGGACATTGCGCATCGTCGAAGAGCAAGACCGATCGATCATCTATGCAGGCGAGGGCATGGTGACTTCGGTCGTCGATGCAGATGCCCGATTCGAAGGCGTCGAACGTTCCCTCACGGCTCAGTTGTTCCTGACCAGGATCGCGACGGCCGTGGAAGCGTACCGGCGGGACCGCGAGCCTCGCGTTCTCTTGACAGGCGCCATGCACGCTGGCCTGGCCACCGCTCTGTTCCTGGCCTTCATGCTTGGGCTCATCTGGGTCTTCCGGCGGTTCGACGCCGCGGTCGAACGACGCATCAAGGCGAAGCTCCAGGATCTCGAGTCCGTGTCACGCCGCTTGGTCCAAGCCGAGCAACTCTGGCGAGCGCTGCGGGCAGGGCTTCGGATGATCCGGATCCTCGTGATCCTGGCCGCCGCCTATGTTTACCTCAGTTTCGTACTCAGCCTGTTTCCATGGACGAGACCGTTCGCAACGCGACTGTTTGGCCTCCTCCTGGACCCACTTTCTCAGATGGGAAAGGCAGCCCTCGGATCGGCGCCAGGTCTCGTCTTCCTCGCAGTGCTGGTCGTCCTGACCCGTTGGCTCCTTCGGTCGATCCGTCTGTTCTTCCTCGGCGTCGAGCAGGGCAACGTCCGGATCTCCGGGTTTGAACCGGAGTGGGCCGCGCCGACCTACAAGATCATCCGGCTGGTCACCATCGCGTTTGCGGTGGTGATGGCCTATCCGTACATTCCCGGCTCGAGCTCGGCAGCGTTCAAGGGTGTGTCCCTTTTCCTCGGGGTTCTCGTTTCCATCGGTTCCTCTTCTTTCGTCGCCAACGTCATCGCTGGGTACACGATGATCTACCGGCGGACGTTCCGGGTGGGAGACCGCATCCAAATAGCCGACTACCTGGGCGACGTGATGGAGGTCCGAAACCTGGTCACGCATCTACGAACACCCAAGAACGAGGAAATCATCGTCCCGAACTCCCTCATATTGAATAGTCACGTAATCAACTACAGCGCCCTCGCGAAGCAACCGGGGCTGCTGCTTCACACCGTCGTGGAGATCGGCTACGAAACCCCGTGGCGGCAGGTCGAAGCGATGCTGTTCATCGCGGCGGAGCGGACCCCGGGTCTGGTGACGGCGCCGGCGCCATTCGTCCTCGTGAAAGAGCTTGGAAAATTCGGGGTGAGCCACGAGCTGAATGTGTACTGCGATGATGCGACCGCCATGCCCCGTCTCTATTCGGCGCTGCACCAGAACATTCTCGACGTGTTCAACGAGTACGGTGTCCAGCTCATGACGCCCGCCTACGAAGGAGATCCGCAGCAGGCCAAGATCGTCCCCAAGGCGGAGTGGTACGCGTCCCCTGCGAAGGGGCCGCGGAAGTAGGGCCGGGGTCGATGTGCCAGTCGTGGTTCCCCCGCACCTTGTCTGTGACAAGATCTGAGCCGCGGTGGCCGCACGGGAGACATTGCGGAGAGCTCCGATCCTCACGTGCCGTTCCACGAATGAGCGTCGGGATCTCCGCATCGATCGGTGGAGGACCGCCTCGGTTGCGGCTCTTCAAGCTCCAGCAGAGCTTGAAGCCCTTGCGGTGCTGGCGAGCTTGCCCCGGAGCGCGGAAACATCGACGATTGTGCGGTCGACGAGGTCGTGATGAGGCACAGGTCGTCACCCGGGATGTCACCTGTTCCAACGCTGCGGCTTCAGTGGCATGATTTGGCATCGGGATATGCTCACCCTATACGACAACCCGTTCAGCCCGTTCGCTCGAAAGGTGCGGATGGTGTTTCACTTCAAGGGTTTAGAGTTTGAGTCCTTAGGCGCCTTGGCTCGCAGCGAGCACGACCGGCTAGTCGAAGTGAATCCGCGAGCGGAGGTGCCGGTCCTCGTGGACCGAGGTTTCACATTCACCGATTCGACCGACATCGTTTACTATCTGGAGGACTGCTTTCCGACGCCTACAGTCTTTCCCGGCGAGCCGAAGCTTCGCGCGAAAGCGCGACGATGGCAGCGACTTGCAGACACGCTGCTCGACGCGATCATCCACGACGTCTCGATCTGGACCTGGCCTACCCACAAGCGCCCCGACACGGTCCCTGACGGGTTGCTCCAGGCGGGTCGTGCAGTCGTTCCGTGCTCCATCTCTCGATAGCGCCGCCCGGGCGCGCAGCTGTGACTCGGGGAACGCGATATGGGCAGAAAGGCACCAAAGACATGAAAAAGCTTCACGAGTTGCCACGCGAGGAACTGGAACGAATATTCAACGCTGCCCCTTTCGTGACGAGCCTTGGCATTCGCCTCGTCACGATCGGCCCGGGGACCTGCGAGACGGAGCTCGACGTGGAACCCCGGCACCTCCAGCAAGACGGATTCGTTCACGCCGGCGTTCAGGCCACCATGGCCGATCACACCGCAGGCGGGGCCGCCGCTACACTCATCGAACCAGGTCACATCGTTCTGACCGTAGAGTTCAAGATCAACCTGCTTCGAGCGGCAAAAGGAGAGCGGCTCACGTGCCGCTCCACGGTCCTCAAACCAGGATCGCGGCTCACGGTCGTAGAGTCAGAAATTCGGTGCGGAGATGGGGCCGCATCAAAACTGGTTTCCAAGACAACCGCGTCGATCGCCGTCGTCGAAACCGCGTAGCGCTCGAGTTGTTCTGCCCCGCCGGGTGGACTTTCCCACTCGCGGAGACGCCTGAGAAGAAGATCGAATTCAACTTGGAGCTCAAGATGGGAAATCAGTGGAGGCGGTGGGAATCGAACAGCTGGCATCGATACGCGAACCCTCCGCGGACGCACGGTTTTCCCGCATATTGCTATCGCAGGCATGCAAGCTGACCTCTTGCTCACGTACCCCGTCGGTGTTTGAACGCGCTGCACGAGCTCGCGCTGCGGCCGGAGGCTCGATTTTGCGATCGACTGCGTTTGAGGAGGCACAGCAAGTGCGCAAGACATCTTTAGAAGCGCAAGATAGCCTCTGCTCGCGCCACCTGGATCTGGAGACGACGGGACTGCGCATCACGAAGCGAAGCGCGGGCAGCGGAAACCGCATCGACGCTTCCTTCACCAAGGTCATAGCTGGCTTTTGCCTGTTCCAACCGCCGTTCAGAAACGGACACCAGCGCATTGGCGAGCCCCATCTGTCGGTCCGCTTCGATCCTATCGAGCATGGCTTGCTCACGGGCATCTTGGTCGGTGAGCTCGGCATCACGCGCGAGCGCGTCGAGCTCGATGGCTCGTGCATCCGCCGCGTGCCCTAGAGCAGCGGCCCTGCCTCCGTCCCAGAGGGGAACCGCGAGATTCAGGCCCAGCCGGTACATCGGGAATACGTTCTCGTTGATTCCGTAAATGCCCGTTTGCCCGATGAACGCAAGGACGGGCGCTCGTCCCCTGCGATGCATCCGCGCCTCCTGACGAGCTGCATCGCTCTCGCTTTCCAGCGCTTGGACGGCCCAATCTCCACCGGTGCTCGCGTCCGAACTGCTCGGTTCGATGTCCAGTACCTTCTGGTCGGGCTCCGCATCGAGTGCCAACGCGCTGCCGATGGCGGATTCGACGGCGCGGCGAGCGTCGGCCAGTCGAGCCTCCGATCTTGCGGCGGCGAGCGCGGCCTCGAGCTCTTGATGCCGAGCGGAGTCCACATCGGAAGCGGGTAGGTCCCCATCGGCCACTCGCGCGGAGACGCGCTCTCGTTCCACGCTCGCGTCCGTTGCCGAAGCGGCAGCGAAGTCGTGCTCCACGTCGGCAGCCAGCCATTCGAGGTAGGAGAGGCGAACGTTGGCCAAGAGCTCCTGACGTGACGCTTTCGAGCTTGCGCCGGATGCAGCTCGGTACGCTTCAGCCGCCTCAATCGAGGCGCGGGTTTGGCCATCGTACAGAGGAGCTCGCATGGCGACCGTGGCTTCGTAGCGGATGTTCGGGCGGAAGGAGGACGCCTCGTCCACGGTCGGAGACGCAGTTACGTTGACCACCTTGCCGTCCGTGGTCAGCACCTGCTCGACGAAAGAACCGGGCGCGAGGGTGCCTTGCGCGTTCAACAAGAAGGTCGGCTTGAGGTTCGCTCGTGCTGCGTCGACCTCCGCAGAGGCCCGTTCGGTCGTGGCCTCGACCGCTTGCCAGCGAGCATGATTTTGTAGCGCAACCTCCTCGATCCGCTCAAGCGTCACGACCTCAGCCGATGCGCCTCGTGGTGCAACCGTTTCAGCAAGCACGATCAGAACGGCCGCTATGCGGCCTTTCCCATTGCAGACCCTCGTCATGTTCCACCTCACTCATGGCGCAACGCTTCGATGGGCTCGAGCTGCGCTGCGCGCCTGGCTGGAAGGTACCCAAAGGCTACCCCCACGCTGGTGCCAAAAAGGGTGGCACCCAACATCGTCAAAACGGACAGATTGCCCGACCACGCCATGGCTCGGGCGACCAAATTCGAGGCAACCCATCCCATGCCGACCCCCAACAAGGACCCGGTCAAGGACAAGACGACAGCCTCCGCAAGAAACTGGATGAGGATCTGCCGGGGCGACGCCCCGATCGCGGATCGAATGCCGATCTCGTTCGTGCGCTCCGCCACCGACACCAATTGGATGTTCATCACGCCGATGCCGCCCACCAGAAGCGAGACCGAGGCAATGCCCATCAGCAGTGCCGTCAAGATCTGCGAAACGTAGCTCGCCACGCGCGCAGACTGGACGGGGCTGCTGATTCGAAAGTCGTCAGGATCGCCATCCGAAAGTCCGTGACTACGCCGAACGGTCGACCTGGCTTCGGCCATTGCCGCATCCAAGACATCCCGCGACCGGACTTGGATGCTGATTTCTTCATAACCCTGAGGCGTTCCAAGAAAGGCTTGAAAGGTGCTGATGGAGATGAGAACGACGTCGTCCAAGTCTCGACCCCCGGTGGTCTGCCCCTTGGAGGCCAGCACGCCGATGACTTGGCACGGCAGACTGTCGCCGATGTTGATCGTCCGGCCGAGAGGATCGGTTGCTCCGAAGAGCTGACGCACCACGGTCGCCCCCAGCACGGCGACTTTTGCGCGTTGTTGCATGTCGGTTTGATCGAACATCCCACCAATGAGCAGCGGCCAGTCCTGCACAGCGACGAATTCGGGCGCCGTACCCAGTACGTGCGTGCTGTGCCTGGCGGTGGCAGTGGCGACGTTGTGTACCTGACTGACCGTAGGTGTCACCCGCTCGAAAAGAGTCCCATCTTGGCGCAACGCAAGAACATCGGCATCGTTTAGCGGTTTGGGGGCTCGGTCTCCTACGTCGATTCGGCCTACATTGCTGTGCACGCGGAGCAGGCGCGTACCGAGCACCTCGAACTGTTGCAGAACCGAGCCTCGCGCACCCGAGCCGAAGCTCACCATCGCGAGAAATGCGCCGACTCCGATGGCAAGGCCGAGTATCGTCAGCAGCGTACGGCCTGGGTTGCGGACTGCGGTGCGAACCGCCCGCCCGAGGACCTCGCTACGCATCCGCCGCATGCCCACCCTCGTCACTCACGATTCGTCCGTCTCGCAGGAACACCTCTCGCTGACAGAAAGCCGCGATCTCGGGATCGTGGGTCACGATGATCAACGTCAGCGACCGGGCCTGGTGAATCTCCTTGAGCAACTCCATGACCTCGTTTCCGGTTCGCGTATCGAGTGCGCCGGTTGGTTCGTCGGCCAGGATGAGGCGTGGCTCCCCTGCAATCGCGCGAGCGATCGCAACGCGTTGCCTCTCTCCGCCCGACAACTGCGCAGGCCTGTGCGTGAGCCGATGTCGCAAACCGACCCTTTCGATCAGCTCGACGGCGCGGGCCTCACGTTCAGCACGGTCCACACCCCTGTAGTAGAGCGGAAGCGTGACGTTCTCGAGAACGTTGTGATCTGCGATCAGGTTGAACGACTGGAACACGAAGCCGATGTAATGAAGCCTGACCCATGCACGCTCTCGTGGCGTCAGCGTAGACACGTCCCTTCCTCCCAGCAGGTAAGAGCCGTGGGTGGGTCCGTCCAGGCAGCCCAAGATGTTGAGAAGTGTCGACTTGCCTGACCCAGACGGGCCCCGCAGCGCGACGACTTCGCCAGATTCGATCGTCAAGTTGATGCCGTCGAGCACAGGCATCTTCACGTTCGGGAACTCTTTGTAAATGCCGCGTGCTTCCAAGATCGAAGAGCCGCTCATCGCTCGTTACCTCGAAGAGACAAGGATGGGGCCGTGCCAGTGTCTCCTGCCGACAGTTCGAGGCCGATGGCTATGGTGTCGCCGACGTTCAGGCTTTCAGGATCGACTGCACGTATCTCCGTGATCGCTCCGTCGGACAGGCCGGGCTCTACCGACACTTCCTCGAGTTGCTCACCTTTCACGCGCCAAATGCGGCTCCGCGCTGGGGCGGGCGGAGCGCCTTCCGGCGTGAATCGCAACGCTGCTTCGCGAACCGTCAGTATGTCGTCGACCTTGGCCACCTTGATCCGTACCTGTGCAGTCATGCCCGGGAGCAACGAACGATCGGGGTTGTCGGTCTGCAGCGTGACTTCGTAGAATACCGCACCGTACTGCATCTTGGGGTCGGGGCTGATGTGCTTGACCGTGGTCTCGAATACCTTGCCCGGGTACGTGGGAACCTCGAAGTTCGCCGCTTGACCCAGCACCACTTCCCCGATGTCGGCCTCGCCGATCGGTGCGATGACGTGCATGGTTTCGAGCGGCGCCCCAATCCGAAACAGCCGGGTGTGAGGTCCGACGACCGTGCCGGTTCGGTCTGGCGCCTCCAACACCAGTCCGGCGCGGGGCGCAGCGATCGCCGTCTGGCTCCGCTCACGATCCCGCAGAGCGGCCCGATTTCGTGACGCCAAGCGCTCCGCGCGTGCCGCGCGAAGCGCCGCTTTGGCCTTGGCCGCTTCCGAACGTGCGTCTTCGAGCTGGCGCTCGCTGGCGAGGCCCTTCTGAGCGAGCCGCTCCGTTCGTTGGAGCATTTGGGTGGTGCGCTGCGCGGCAGCCTCGGCTTCGGCGATCTTCGCTTGCGCAGCATCGACCTCGGCACGAGCCACGTCGAGGGCGATCTGCACGGAGGTCGCATCGAGCCGGGCCAAGATCTGGCCTTCTTCGACGTCATCGCCGGGCTCGACGAGCACTTGGACGAGCTGGCCTTCGATCGGCGCAGGCACCTCGACTTGGCCGGTCAGATGGAGGTGACCTGTGGCCCGGATCTCCCTGACGATGGAGGTTCGAGCAATCTGCGTCTTGCGGTAGGGGCTCGTCTCCGGCTTGCGAGCGAGAAAGTAAGCCGTGAGCGCACCTGCCACGAGCAACGCCGCGACGCCGATCGCAATCAGGCGCCCGCGGGAGGAGTCCAGCCGGGGAATCTCCAGCCTGTCTTCAGCTGATGGAGGAGTCGCTTCCATGCTTGCCATACGAGTAGGCTGCCCAGCTTCGGAGCGCCAGCGCCAGCAGCATACGCGCCGGCCGAGGGGAAAGACAGCCTTCGGCTGCGTGTTTGCATCCTGGGCGGTCCCAAGACGGCTTGACCTTGCACTATCGCTTTGCTCGAGTCCAAACGGACGGAGCTTGAGCCCTCACCTGCGTTGCGAACGGCTCAACATCCGCGAGCCAGGTACGGCATCTGCCTGTGCCCCGCGCAAAGGGCGCACCTCATGCTCATGCCCGACATCGCGTGGGACCAAGACGCTCGCTAGGCTGCGTGTCGCGTGTGGCCATGATGCACTCCGCCGACGATCGGCAGGGCGATGACCTGGTCAAGGCATTCCCGCTGAAGGGTCCCGATCACGCGCTCGCGGAGGCCGGTGCGATGTTCGCGGTGCTTGGCGCACTGACGGCGCCTCTGAGCTAGTGTTCAACGGAGCTCCGCCGAGGGCGGTCGAAGCTCGTCCAGGCGTTCCGGGCGGAATGGGAGGCGGAGAGACACCAGCCGCTCCCTCTGCGACCGAGAAACCCGACCGCGCGCAGTTAGTCCAGATGGAACCGCTCCGTGTGCGGGACGCCGCCACCGAAATCGATCGGCGCCGCATAGTACTCCTGCGTCCGGTTCTCGACGGTGATCGGTTGGAAGCGGCTCTTCTCCGGCCCAAACCGGATCGGCTGACCGGGGTTTACTCCCTCGAGCACCTTGGAGTCCTCGACGACGATGGTGCCGTTGACCACGACGTACGGGATTCCGGTCGAGGGGAGCGTTCCCTTTTCGTAGGTCGCGTTGTCGGTCACCTTCTCCGGATGGTCGGTCGAATCGATCGTCTCGGCTCCTGTAATCACGTCGTTCGTGATGACCGCGATGCGTCCATTCCGGATGCCTACGTTGGCGACCGCATCGTACTTGGTCTCCGGGTCCATGACGCGACCGTTGAGGATCACGAGGTCGTACCCTTCCTTCGCTGCTTCAGTCCCTTCGGGCGCTGCAGCGACGTTCTGGCGACTCCGGAGCCTCCGCGGATTCGGTCGGAACCCAGCCAGTGGCGGCGGCGAAAATCGAACCCTGCTGTCGGCCATACGCCAACCCTAGGCGGACACTCTGTTTTCCCGTGGATCGCTGTCGAAGGCATGCAACCCGACCTCCTACTCCCGTGCCTCGAGATACTTTGCAAGCTTCCTGCTTGCCTTGGGCTTTGGGTGTTATTGGGTCATCGACAATTTCGGATCGGGCGCGCTTGAATACGGATTGCCGCGCGCGACTTGTATGGGTCGGTGCGTCGCCTCAAAGAGGCATTCATACGCTAGCAGCACCCGGAGTGGTCGAATCGCCAAGTCGCGGCTGCGGTGAGAGCAGCTTTCTCGCATGTCCGAGACTGACCTCGTTCTGCTCTTCACCCGCCGGCTCGAGCGGGCGGGGTTCACATACATGATTACGGGCAGCGTCGCTGGGGTGTTCTAAGGAGAACCACGCGTCACCCACGATGTGGATCTCGTTTTCGCGCTACCGCGAAGGTGGCTCAGAAAACACCTTGGGGATTGGAAGCAACTTGGCAGTCGATGGAGGCGCTCGACTGGCTGGCGAACGGCCAACGCGAGGCCAATAGCGCGTCGGCTGAGCGTCCAGGTGGAGGCGGTGGGAGTGGAAAACCGCGGATTTCGGTGCGCATCAGGCAAGTAGGGGGAATCATGGCAAACGGGATCCCCGTCGACCGGAATCAAGACATGAGGAAAAGCAGCTTCGGGAAACCGCCTTGCCAACTGGCAAAATCGACGGCGAGACCACGCTTAGTGACAACCCAGTCTATCGACCCGAGCGAGGCAACGAGAGGTGTTCGCTTCAGGAGCACCGCGGACGCCCAGGCCCGTAGGGACGTTCGTTTCAGACAAACTGGGCATTCAGTGGAAGCGAAACGTGTATGTCCGGTCGAGGGGTGCTCTGGTGACCTCGCATGTGCGCTCTGACGCATCGCAAGCGATCGTCGTGCCATCCCAGAGTGAGAGCTCGTCTTGGCCTTCTCCAAAGAAGTCGATGGTCATGGAAGAATTCGCGTCGGCGAAGCCGGCCAAGTCGGGGTCGAATTCCTCGACCAGCGTATCGATGACCGTGTCGAATCGGGGAATGATTCGGCCACTGCGATAGAAGTACGGAGCCACTCGAAGCGGCGCGGCCACCTCGATCTCGGCCGGTCCCGTGTAGCTTTCACCGGTTTGCCAATGAACCCAATCGCCTGGTGGGAAATAAACGACACGGCTGCGCGCGCCCTCGACGATGACCGGCGCGACGAGGATCCGATCGCCCATCATGAACTGGTCGTCCTGACGCTCCTTCGATCCGGGCGCCTCCGGAAAGTGTAGCACGTGATGCCGCACGACGGGCCATCCGTGATCGCGCGCCTGCGCGACCAGCGTGTAGAGGTACGGAAAGAGCGCCGTGTGCAGTGTGGCGTAGGTCTTCCAATGCTCGATGCTGTCGGCATCGCTGTCGATGAGCCAATTGGATTCGCAGGCGAACTGCCCATTGTGCTCGCGCATGACCGGCAGCATCGCCCCAACTTGGGTCCACCGGTAGAACAGCTCGCGATCGGTCGGTGCTGTGGTGAGGCACAGGAGTCCGCCGATGTCCGTGGCGACGACGGGCACACCGCTGATGCCGAGCGACTGGACGGCGGGGATCACCGTCGGCAGGCCGTCCCCCTCTGACCAGTCCGTCGTCTGGTCGCCGGTCCAAACCACCGGTGAGTACTGCCAAGAGCCGGTGTAACCGGAGCGCGAGAAGAATACCCAGTCACCGTCGGGGCGCTGCTCCTCCCAGAGCTCGCGGGCTGTCCGGGCCCAAAGCCTAGGGTAGTCGTTGTGCACCTCCCAGCCGAGCCGGCCATCGGCAGAAACCGTCGTCGCTCCGACGTACTCGCCGAAATCGTTCATCCAACCGTCCGCGCCGAAACGTGCCGCGCGGTCGAAAATCGTGTCCTGCCACCAACGGACCGCGTCCGGGTTCGTCAGGTCGAGCTGAGAACGGTTCCCCACGAGGAAGAAGGTCGCTGGAGCTCCATCCGGATCTCGAAGCAAGTAGTCGCGGTCCGCGGCATACAGATAGTCCTCCGTGCCAACGGTCAAATACGGCTGGAAGTAGGCAAACACACGGAATCCGAGCGCGTGCATGTCGTCGATCATGCCGGCCCAGTCCGGGTAGTGGGTTTCGTCGAGGTGGAAGTCCTCGGAGTAGAGAAGCTCCCCGTCGCCTCCGGCCCAGTCCTCGTTCCAGATCCCACTCGTAGGAATGCGCTCGCTGCGCATGAGCGCTGCGATCGCACGGGTCCGACTCTCGGCGTTCGGGCTGTCGCCGCGGTGTTTCGTGTTCGCGGAGATCCACGGCGCGAACACCCAGGGCAGCGGAAGCTCGGGGATCCGTCCGGCGAAGTGTGTGTATGCTTCGATCACGTCGAGTGGGTCATCGCCGACGAAGACGCGTAGCTCGAGGCGGTCGTGAGAAAGCTCGATCGCCGTCTTCGCGGGATTGGTTTTGCCGAAATCGAAGCGACTGAATCGAGTATCGTCGATCAGCAAGCCGTACGTGCGCGAGCTCA
>CAWBAV010000010.1:0-6214 GCA_963786865.1 uncultured delta proteobacterium
GGCCGCCTTCATCTTAATTCATGGAGATTCATCAAGATTCACGAAGCGAGAGAGACCGGGTTCTCGCTCGGCCCTGGTTATCGAGCTGGACGAAGCTCGGAGCCATCACGGCCGCTCGAGCGAAGCGCGCCTTATGTCGAGTACCGAGAATCATGCTAGCGATGCCGGCGACCCTGCGGGCTGCAGGGCTCCGGATGGCGCACCGATCCCGGTCGACAAACGCGTGTCCCGCGAGATCCTGCTTGCGACATCGGCGCCTTCGAGGCGGTGTTGCCGCTCGTTCCCATCGATGAAGGCAGGGTTGTTCGCAAGGCTCTGCAACCCGGATCGAGATCGATGGAGCGCCTCCTCGAGCAATCCCCCATCGCGTACCGCGATCCACCTGCGCGTGAGCCCCAAGCGCCTCGAGCGCCTCGCGCTCCATCTTCGAGCTGAATTTCTCCATCTCGCCCATATCTGAGAGTTTGGATGCGCGATCGTGACATATACAAGAGAAGTCGTGACAGCCGCATCCGCTCATCAGAATCGGACTCCGGGAACGATCGCGACCGGCGCTTCGCAACGCCCGTGTTGGCAAGCGCGCTTCTTCTCCCTTTTGCGGTGCAGGTAGATGCCCGAGGCGACGATACCGCCGATGGAGGCTCCGATCAGCGTGAGCCCGCCCGCGAGCATCGCGTTATTGCGCGGCGGGGATCCGCACCAAGGCCGTGGTCAATCGAAGCCGAGCCGATCGCGAGCATCATCCCGCCGATCACGCCCGCCGAAGAGAGGCTTACCGCAGTGGCAAGTCCCGCTGTGCGCGGTTGCTTTGGGGTTTCGTGCTTCACGTACTCGATATCAATCGGGTGCGTGTCTTGGGCTTGTGCGCTTGCCAGGGAAGGCAGCGACAAGATTGCGATGATGAACAGGGTACGCATTTTAGAACCTCGTGATTCCGCGAGCCGGGTATTCCTTGCTCACTGGGGGCCGCAGACGAAGCGGCACGTCAAAGGATTGGAAATCAGGCCGGGACGTTCCGACCGCGCCGAATTGAACATCGGTGTCAGACCATGCGATCACCAAGTAGATTCCCGTGGGGACCATTTCCAAGCGGCGCACGGTCACGCCAAGGGTTTCGGAGAGCCCGGCTATCAGCGCCTTCACGCCATCGTCCAGACTCTTCGCGCCCACGTCTTTGATCCCCGCGGCCATGCCCTCTTGGAACTGGGGGACAAATTGGTCGTTACAAGTGACTTTGATCGCGCGGTAATCGTCGATCACGACTTCGACCGATTCAGGGTCGAGCGCGAATTGTCCGACGCCACCGACCGCGCTCATGGTGCCGCAGTAGCGCATCGAGACGGGCATCGTCTTGCAGTACCCGATGAACTTGAAGATGCTCAAAAAGCCCGAGAGAATCGCCTGGTCGAGCCGATAGAACGCATCGGGCATCGCTTCGATCTGATTGTTGGCCGTGAAGTATTGCCGCAGGCAGACTTGCGGCTGCCCCTCTTTGACCCGGTAGTGAAACTCAGGCGACACGTCTTCGCGAACCCAAATGTTCGTGAGCGAATCAATGAACAAGAGCGCGTCCACGGATCGCTCGAAACGGTCGTCCGTGTTTTCGATGATGCCGTCCAAAAACAACTCTGCGAGCCCGCGGCCAATCGTCCCGTCCGCGTTGGGAATGGGGTTTCCGTTGGCGTCCTGGGGGGCCAGTTTGATCCCGAGAATCGGGGTCAACGGGTCGGCTTCGTCGCGGGCCTTCCATTCCCACGGAATGAATACCGACGTTGCCCCAATATCGATGCTCACCACATCTTGCGACGAATCGACAAGGGGGTTGCGCGTCCCGAGATCCGCATAGAACGGCTGCTCAAAATACATGCCGCCCCCGCTTTGCGAGCTATCCGGGTCCGGGGGATTCGGGCCGAAGGGCGCAAGAACGTGATCGCCAAAGACCATGCGGCTGTAGGTGTCGCCGCTCCACGAGTACGTGCCCGATTCAGGGAAATCGGCTTCGGTCAAACCTTGGCTCAGCGCTTCGTTCAGCTCGACCGTCTTGGTCTTGTCGAGCCCGTTGATCGTGAATTTGGTGAGCGTGCGTTCGCCGCAGTGCTTGCGTCCCGAGCGCTGTTTGTAGCCTTCGGTGCAAACGTAGAACGGCAGCGCGAGATTGCCCTTTTCGTCGCCCGCTTGGAGCTTCGCCACACAATCGTTTGGGGTCGAGGAACACCACCAGGCTTCGGCGGGCAGCGGTTCGTTGTAGGTGAACGAGCCCGCTTGATTCAGATAGACTACCTTCCACGCCTTCGTGATGGGATCGAACGCCTTGATCCAGCCGCCACCTTCAAGGTCGGAAGTCTGGATGCGGACGGGGCTGCCCTGATCCTTGACCAGCACGTAGCCCCCGCCAGGCGCGACAAGTTCGCGGCAGCCAGTGACGCCCAGCGCGAGCAACAACAGAGAGATAGATGTTCGTTTCATAGGGGTTCCTTTCAAGACGAAGGAGCCGCGAAGGGATCCTTCTAGGTAGTAGGTCGTCCGGTCGTCCAGTGGAGGCGAAACAGTGAATGGGATCGCGCGCGCGATTCTGGTTCCGGTACCCGACCGACTCCGTTTTGCGGGGCACGAGATTCGCGAGAATCGGGGCAATGAAGAACGCGGTCGCCAACATCGGCGTGGCAGGCTCCCTGCCATCAGGACCAAGCTCGTCGTGGTTTCGTTCGCGCATCACCGACCTCCAGCTCCAAAGGCAGCGGCATTGCGTCTCGGTTCGACACTCGGCTGGTCCACCTTTTCTGCCTCGAGGCTGCCCCAGGGGCCTGTGAATCGGTGTGAGTTGTGATGAAACCGGGTGAAGTTCCATGATTTAAGATGAACGGGCGCGGAACGCGCTAGGCGCGCGCGGGCTCTCTCGGTATTCTCATCCGACGGACGAACCGATGCGCTGTACCGTTGGCCTAGTCGAAGACGACGACGTGATTCGCGAGAACTACGCGGACTTCCTGCGGGCGCGCGGTTTTGCGGTGCGGGCGTTTGCGGACCGAGCGAGCGCGATGGGCGAGTTTCGAGCGGTGAAGCCCGATGTGGCGGTGCTCGACGTGGCGCTCGGCGAAGAGCGCGACGGAGGCTTTCTCTTGTGTTCCGAGATTCGCCGCTTCTCGCAAACGTTGCCGGTGATCTTCCTCACCTGCTACGACAGTGAGGTGGACCGAATCTCCGGATTGCGGGTGGGCGGCGACGACTATCTCTCGAAGGACGACAGCTTCGAGTTTCTCGCGGTGCGAATCGAAACGCTGCTCGAGCGTCGGGAGGCGATCCTCCAAGGCGAGTCGGATCAGGCACGCAATACGCAGATCACAGCTCGCGTCGGGTTGCTTCGTCGACGCTTCCAGCCACTCGAGCGCCATTCGAATCACCTCGGTGTCCGAGCGCGCAGGAAGGCTCTCGCGGAGCCTCGCGAGCCGGCGAGAGTCCTCTTGCTGAAATCGAAAGCTCTTGAGCACCGAGGGCGCCCGACCCTTTCGACCGACCTCGGCCACCCAGGGCAGGTACTGCTCGGGTGCGATACCCCGGAAGCTCGGCGCCCGCTTTCCGTGACGGATGGCGTGCATCACCTCCACGACGTCGTCGGGAAGCACTTTCGGCATCCGCAAGAGGTTCGGTTTCTTCACGAGCACGGCCGGGAGTAGCTCCATGATGCGCGGCTCGACCGTGCCGGCCCAAAGCGCGTCATCGAGCGGCACCGCCTGCCGACGCGGCATGATTCCCTCGACTTTGGTTTCGAGCAGTCCCTCTTCGACGAACCGCCCCATCACGTTTCGGAAGCGCGGATCTCGGTGCTTACGCCGCAACGCTTGATGCCGTTTCCGTGCCTGTGCCTGCAACTCCCTCCGCCTCGTCGTCATACGAACTGCTCCAGGTCGATACTGTACTTCTGCGCAAGCTTGAAGAAACGCTCGCTAGCCCCTTTCGCGAGATACTCGGTGATCAAAGCCTTGTTCTTCTTGGGCGCTTTGAGAGCCTTGGAAATTAATACAGCATCCGGGTCGGCGACGAATACTTCCACGAACCTGCCTTTATAGAGTGAGTCATACCGGGTTTCGCTTGGCATCCACACCTCGCGTCCATGCGGATCCAGAACCTTGCCCTGAGCGGCCAGCAAGCGCTCGAGCTCCTGCTGCACCGCCCACTCGTAGTCCGCGTGGGCATCGAGATCCCCGGTGGCGGTCAGCGCCAGGTCCACGCCCGCCGCCCAGAGTGCTGCCTGCCCCAGCACGCGAACACTGCACTTCTTGTATGCACGCGTCCCTTCGGACCGAGCCCGAACGTTCTCGCGGGCAACCCATTGGTCGAGGGCCAAGAACACTTTGGCTAAATCGTACATACGTTATTTGTAATACGTATATTGCTCTTGTCAAAGCTCGTCCCCGCTCCGGCGGGGCCTCGAATGGCCGGTCTAGTCCGAAGCAATGGCGTGTGCTTCAATCCAGGTGGCGATCCGCGGAAGGGGCGCGCGCGCTTGGATGACTTCTCCGATGAGAAAAGCCTCGGCGTCATCTGCGGTCGCGCGCAAGTCGAAACCGTTGAGCCGCAGAAAGATCGCCATCGTCGCGAACGCCACCCGCTTGTTTCCATCGATGAAGGCATGGTTGTTCGCAAGGCTCTGCAATAGGGCCGCGGCCTGTTCACTCAGAGAGTCGTAGTAGCCCGAACGCGGTCGATGGAGCGCGGCGTCGAGTAAACCTAAATCACGAACGCCCGGCTCTCCGCCATAGCGCGCGAGCAAGAGCGAGTGGAGCGCACGCACCTCCTCCACTGTCGGATAGATCGCCGCTGACATCGGCGTTCCTACTTTGGCGAGTCGAGCCAGAAGCTCATCGTGCTCGGCAAGGACAGTGTCGGCGGCTTGGCGAAACGCCGGGCGCACACGCTTCTTGGCCAGGTAGTCCCGGGCCGCCTCGGTCAGAATCCCTGAGAACGTCCGCCCTTCCTCCTGCGCGTGAGCCCGAAGCGCCTCCAGTGCATCTCGCTCCATCTTCGAGCTGAATTTCACCATCTCGCCCATGCCCGTGAGTATGGATGCCCTGTCTTGACATGTCAAGATTTGTCATGACCGCGCATTTCCGCTCTTCAGAATCGGATTCCGGGGACGATCGCGACCGGCGCTTCGCATTGCCCGTGCTGGTATGCGCGCTTCTTTTCCTTTTTGCGATGCAGGTAGATGCCCGAAGCGACGATGCCGCCGATGGACGCCCCTAGAAGCGTGAGCCCGCCCGCGAGCATCGCGTTATTGCGCGGCGGGGGATCGGCGCCAAGGCCATGGTCGATCGAAGCCGATGCGATGGCGAGCATCGTCCCGCCAAGCGCACCGGCAGAAGACATGCTCACCGCCGTAGCGAGCCCCGCAGTGCGCGGCGGATTCTGCGCAGGGCGCGGGCGAGCTGTAGTTGATCTCGACGGACCGCGTTTCTTGCGCGTCCGCGAGTGCGGGCGCGGCCAAAGAGAGCGCGAGGATGAGTGCTAGGTGTTTCATGGTATGGGTTTCGTGACGTCGTCGTTGTCATAGCGTGTCAGTCGATGTCTTCAGCACAGCGGAACATATCCTCATATGGATCACCGCAGCCAGGATCATCGCAGCCATGCTCCATGCGGCACTCAAGGCCGACTAGATACTGGGTCGCGCACACGGCTTTTGTGCTACTTCCACCGAAGAGCGACCAGTCAACGAAACAAACCCTGGCGCAATCTTGATACTCACTGCACTGTTCGCAGTAGGCATCGCACACGGCTTTTGCCACTTCCGCCTCTTCAGTGAGCTCACCACCGTCGCATCCAACTGCGATCAGGGCCGTGACAAACAGTAGCGTTCTCATGACGTCTCTCCATCAGGGGCAAGCTCAACAGGGACCGGCTTCCTCTCGCGCCTCATCTTTGGCGGATTCCAGGGCTGCTGGGCGGCGCGCTGCCACGGCGTTCCTCTTGTTTTCGCGCCGCTTCCTGCCGAGGAAGGATCGATCGCGTCTCTTGCGCCCCTGCCGCACGTGGAAGGGAGAGCGCGGGTACGATCAGCGACTACAGCTTGAATCATCCGTCTCATGGTGCTGGCTTCGCGGTGCCGCGGTCACCGTAGCCTGGTGGGATTCTGGTTTGTACGGGGAGGTTAGTTCTTCCAGGTGCCAATCACCCAAGCACTTGTACCCGAATGGCGCGTTGCTCATGCCCCTAAACG
>CAWBAV010000011.1:0-411613 GCA_963786865.1 uncultured delta proteobacterium
AGCTCGGTTTCCGACATCAGGCGTTTGAGCTTCTCAATCTTGGCCTGTGCCTCTGGTCCAGAGACGTCGCGCGCCTTCACGAGGTTCTGGTAGGTCTTTTCCGCGTCCGCCAGCTGCCCGCGGTTCCTCCTCGAGCTGCTCCTTGACGGTCTTCAGCTGCAGGGCGTACTGGCCGGCCACCTCGCGGTTGCCGACCTTGAGGTGCGCCGCCGCCGCTTCGCGGCCAGCTCGCGCTCGCTCTCCTGAGCGACTTAATCTGCCGCATCGGCGCTCGCAGAACCCGGCGTGCTGCGCGAGGCTGTCGTTGAAGCGCGGAATCTGGGTTCGCAGGTTCTCGCGCTCTGATCGATGAGCGCCCGCGGGTTGGCCTTCTCGAGGCCGGTGATGAACAGGCTCAGGAAACCCCGGATGAGGGTATTCAACCGTGCGAACATCGTCGGCTCCTCTCTGCCGCGGGCTGGCGTGCCCGTGCGGGGTCCAGTACATCCGGGAGCGCGGGACGCACGAGTCAAGAGTGTACACGAGGAGCGGGCGGACCCGACCGCGGGATTCGGGCCAGGCGCTAGGCGCTAGGGGCTAGGATTCGGGATTCCCTTCGACTCGCCTGCGGCTCGCTCAGGGCAGGCGGGACTCGTTCGGACGGTCTGCGCGGCGGACCAGCCGCTCCCCGAGCCGTCCCTTGAGCCAAGCCGCTCGGCGTCAGTCTGACAAATGCGTCGCAAGGGCCGAAGTCCCGGTGGGGTGATGGAGCGGTCGTCCGCGCGAACATGGGGCCCCGCCTGCCGCCGACCGCACCCTGGAGACGCATTTGACCGGCTTGCGCGAGCGGGACGGCGAGCGGGAGCGGGTGGGCCGCCGCGGCACCGGGGCTCCTTCGACTCGCCGGCGGCTCGCACGACGGCTCGCGGCGCACATCGGCGAGAGCCTGACCGACGCCATCATCACGGCGCTGCGCGAGCGCCTGCGGCGCGAACAAGGGCGCACCCGGGTCCCGCGCCTGCGCGACCAGATCCGCGCGATTCGCCAGCGATGCGCCGCCCTGGCCGTCAAGGACCGACGCAGCGCGGACGAGATCCTCGGCTACGACGCCACAGGCCTGCCGCGCTGATGGTCATCGACACCTCCGCCATCCTCGCGCTGCTGTTCAACGAACCGGAGGCCGACGACATCGAAATCGCCATCGATGCGGATTCGACGCGCCTCATGTCCACGGCCTCGAGCGTGGAAGCCGGAATCGTGGTCGAGGCGCGCCCTGGGGGCGGCCGGCGGGCGGGAGTTCGACCTCCTCGTGCACAAGGCCGGCATCGAACTGGTGGCGGTCACGGCCGACCAGGCCGACGTCGCCAGGGCCGCGTGGCGCCGCTTCGGCCGCGGCCGGCACGAGGCGAACCTCAACTTCGGCGACTGCTTCTCGTACGCCCTCGCGATGACCACGGGAGAACCACTGCTGTTCAAGGGCGACGACTTCGCTCGCACGGATGTGCCTCGCGTCGGCCTGGCGCGGGACTGAGGCGGGCGCTTTCAACCCCTCCTGCGAGGCGAATCTCGTCGACTCGCACGGCGGCCCCGTCGTCTATGAGGGGTGTCGGGCCCGGCTGTGCGATACGGCCGACGCGCGCGCAACGGTCGGGCTCACGCCGGAGCCCCGGAGGAAGAGCATGATTCTCGCAACGGTCCTCGTCTTCGCCGGTCTCGCTGCCGCCGGCACCGACACGGTCGTCACGCCCACGCTTCTCCTGGAGACGCCCGACCGGGCCATCCGCGACATCACGGTCGCACCCGATGGCTCGATCTTCACCTACGACTACCAGGAGTATCGCATCAGGAAGTTCGACCGGCACGGCCGGTTTCTGCTCGAATTCGGAGGGAAGGGATCGGCTGACGGCCAGTTCACTCACCTGACCGGCATCCGGGCCCTCGCCGATCGGCTCCTGGCGATTGACTCCGTCGGCGTGTCGGCCTTTGACCTGGACGGACGCTTCCTGAGCAAGCGTGCGTTCACCGAGGAGGTGACGCCCAACTTCTCGGCCGCTCTTGCAGACGGCCGGTATGTCGGATTCCAGATTGTCGCGCCTGAACTCAAGGCCGTCCTGACGTTCCGCTCGCCCGAGGGCCGCGAGACTGACCGGCTGGCGTCACACGATCTGCGGGAGTTCTTCCCCGAACTCAAAAAGGGTGAGGACTTCTTCCTGTCGGATGGAATACGCGCGGACGTACCTCTATGCGGCGGACGCCGGGAACGACGTCCTCTGGTCGGCATCCGACGCGCTCCGCGTGTACCGGTACCGGGACGGCCGATCCCAGCTGGTCCTCACGGAAGATCTGACGCCGGTGCCCCTTGCCGACGCCGATCGGGCTGCGCTGCAGGCACGGAAGGCCAAGGTCAGGCCGCCCCTCTATCTGTACGTCCCGGAGCGGTACCCCCTCGTCCGCCATCTCGCCGTGGGCACGGACGGCGACCTGTGGATCGTCGTCCGGAGCCAGGAGAAGACCGGCGTGCTGCACTACTCCACGGACGGCGCGGCGAAGGGTTTCGCGACCATGCCCGCGGAGTTCGACATGACCAGGGCCGTGGTCCGCGTCTTCGGGGACCGGATGTTCTTCATTGTCGGCAAGACGGTGCACGTGGCCGATCCGTCGGCCCAGGCGATTCGCTGACGCCCGGGACGAGGCCGCTCAGCTACTCTTCGCGTAGCGCGACGGCCGGGTTGAGGCGCAGGCCGCGGCGGATGGCCATGGCCGCCGCGAGCGCGCCCACGGCACCCACCACCGCCGTCACCCCCGCGATGACCAGGGGATCGTTCGCCTGCACCTCGAAGAGCAGGCTGGCGACGAGCTTGCCGACAGCGAGGGCGCCGGCGCAGCCAGCCACGAGTCCCAGCACCACCGGCCTCACGCTCTGGCCCAGCGCCAGGCCGAAGACCTGCGAGACCTGCGCGCCGAGCGCCACGCGGATGTTCATCTCGCGCCGCCGCCTCGACACGCCGTACGCGGTGGTCGCGTAGACCCCGATGGTGGCAATCAGCAGCGCCACGCCGCCGAAGGCCGCGAAGAGCCACATCTGGTAGCGCCGGCCGGCGAGCGCCGCATCGACTACGTCGTCGAGCGCGCGGGCGGCGGCAATGGCGATTTCCGGGTCCGTTTCGCGGATCGCGCTGCGCAGCGCGCCCACGACAGCGGCCGGGTCTCCCGACGTGCGCGCCACGAGCACCGACCTGCCCTCGTTGTTGAACCAGTACCGGCACGTACACCATCAGCGGCGACTCCGACTCGAGCGCCGTCGGGTGCCCGTCGGCCACGATGCCGACCACCTCGAACTGCTGGTTGCGGTTGCCGCGGCTGAACCTGCGGCCGATCGGGTCGTCGCCCGGCCAGAGCGTCTCGGCCGCGCCAGCCGAGATGACGGCGGGCGTGGCCGCGTTCGGCCGGTCGCGCTCCTCGATGCTGCGGCCTTTCAGGATCGGCATCGCCAGCGCTCGGAAGTACTCCGTCCCGACGAAGCGGTAGTTCGCGCTCGGCAGTTGCGAGGAGGGCCGGGCATCGTCGGTCCTGGCGACCACGTCGACCCACGTCTCGCCTGTGAGCGGCAGGGCGGATGTCCAGGCGGCGGCCGTGATCCCCGGCACGACCCGCACGCGTTCGAGAATGCGGTCGTAGAGTTGCGCGACCGCCTCCGCGTCCGGGTACCGCTTGGCCATCGGCGAGATCTGCATCGTCACCACGCCGGCGGACGAGAACCCTGGGTCTACGCTGGCCAGGCGCATGAAGCTGGCCATGAACAGGCCCGTCATGACGAGCAGCGTCACCGACAATGCCACCTGCGCGGCCAGCAGCGCCGCCCGCGCGCGCAGGCTGCCGCGGTCGGCCGTGGTCCGGCCGCCGTGCAGCCCCGTCTCGGCCTCACCGCGGCCCAGCCGCCACGCGGGCAGCAGCGCCACGCCCAGGCCGGCACCGATGGCGATGGCGGCGGCGAATCCCATCACGCGCCAGTCGATGACCACGTCATTCACACGGGGCAGGTCGATAGGCGCCGTTGTCACGAAGACGTCCAGTGCCACGTGCGCCACGGCGAGGCCGAGCGCGCCGCCCATGGCCGCCAGCACGAGTTGCTCGATCACCGCCCGTCGGGCGAGCCGGAACCGGCTGGCGCCGAGCGCGCTTCGGACCGCCGCCTCGCGCATCCGGCTGAGGGTTCGCGTCAGCGACAGATTCGCGAGATTGGCGCACGCGATCAGCACGACGCCGGCGATGGCGCCCAGCAGCAGCAGGAGCCCGCGCCGCGACTGGCCGACGATCGTCTGCTCGAGCGACGTGATCGACGCGAGCAGTTCGGTCGGCTCGGCGCCGTTCTCCGTGGCGGTCCGCGCCACCGACCGCTGGAGCACGGCGAACTCGGCGCGGGCCTGGTCGAGGCTGGCGCCGGGCGCGAGGCGCGCGATCACCGAGTAGTTGAACTGGCCCATCCAGCCGATGTTCTCGAGGTTGACCCGGAAGGGCACGACAGCGGCGACGTCCGACCTGAGCGTGCCGCCCTCGCCCATCGGGTCGAGGGCCGGAAGCTGGTAGCCCGGCGGGAGGACGGCCACGATGGTGTAGTTGGTGCCGCCCAGCGTGATCGCGCGGCCGAGCACCGCCGGGTCGCCGCCGAGGCGGTCCTTCCAGATCTCGTCGGTGATGACGACGACCGCCGGGTGGTCGGGCAGTTCGTCGTCGCGCGTCAGGCGTCGGCCCATTGCGATGGGCGTTTCCAGCACGTCGAACAGCGTGCCCGAGGTGCGCAGGATCGTGACCTGCGCCGGTTCGCCCGCGCCGGTCAGGTTGGTCGTCCGCCAGTCGAGGGCGGCCACGAGGGATCGAACAGGATATCGGACATGCCCACTTGGACGGGAGGCGGGCGGGGACGGTTCACTGTTGCCGTGCTCCCCGCGATTCGCCGGCGCCGTGGCGGTCCTGGGCCTGCGCCTGCGCCTGGGCCTGGGCCTGGGAACTCCGGTCCTCGCACGCCCGACTCGACAGGCGCGGTGAGCAGGGAACGTCGCCGGTGCGTGCCTCGTATATATAGCCAGTCGATATGTGTCCAGAAGATAGGAAGACCATGTTCAGCACCGACCTGAAACGCGGAAGCACGGAACTGGTGGTCCTGGCGCTCCTGGAGGGCAGACCCCGGCACGGCTACGAGATTGGCAAGCTGATCGAATCGCGTTCGGGCGGCAGTCTGACCTACAGCATTCCCTCCCTCTATCCCGTCCTGTGCCGCCTGGAAGAGCGGGGCTGGATCAAGGGTCGCTGGGTTGAAGAACCCGGCGAACGCCGCCGGCGCTTCTACAGGCTGACGGCCGAAGGACGACGGGTGCTGGACCGCGCCCGGCAGAACTGGCAGGACTTCATCGCCGTCATGACCCGATTGGTAGGAGTCGACCATGCCTGATTGGACAGCGTATGTCCGCGAACACCTCCCCGCGGGCCGCTTGAAGGGCGGGCGGGACGACGCGATCGTCGCTGATCTGGCCCAGCAGCTTGACGATACCTATCAGGACGCTCTGGCAGGAGGCGCGTCCGAACAGGAAGCCAGCGACCAGGCGCGCCACCTGATTCCCGACTGGGAGGCCCTCGTCCGCGACATTCTGAGAGCCAGCCCGGGAAGCCGCAAGGCCAGCATCGACCGCTGGTGCGAAGACGCCGACACGTCCGCAGGTGCGGCGAGGGTGCGGGGCAGCCGCTGGTCTCGGTTGTGCTCCGACCTGAAGCAGGACCTCCTGCTCGGAATCCGGATTCTGCTCAAGAACCCGGGATTCACCGCGATCGCCCTCCTGACGCTGGCTTGTGGCATCGGCATCAACACGGCGGCGTTCAGCGTCGTGCACGGCATGGTGGCCGCCCCGCAGCGCTACCCCGACTCCGAGAGCCTGGTGTTCCTCTGGGGCACCAGGCCTCCCGACCGCCTCTTCGGGTATGTCAGCGCAGCCGATGCGCGCGACTGGAAGGCCGAATCCCGCTCGTTTTCCGACATCAGCCTCTTTCAGAGCCGGACACAGACCTGGACCGGCGTCACCGAAGCCGAACCGCTCCGGACCCTGGAAGCCGATGCGTCGCTGCTGACGTTGATCGGAGTGCAGACGAGGCTGGGGCGCCTGTACGGGGCGGACGACGCCGCGTCATCAACGGCTCCCGTCGTCGTGGTGACAGACACGCTCTGGAGAACCAGGCTGGGGGCGGATCCCGGCGTGGTGGGCCGGACACTCGTGATCGACGGCGTCCATCACAACGTCATCGGCGTGCTCGAGCCGACGCCGAAACTGGTCGAGCTCACGCACGTTGACGTGGACGTGCTGACGCCAGTTCCGCTGGCCGCCGCGCAGACGAGCAGCGGACAACGCATGTACCGCGTGCTCGCCCGGCTCCGGCCCGGTATTCCGCTGGAGACGGCCCAGTCGGAAATGGACGGGATCAGCGCCGCCATGGCCAGGGCGCATCCGGACGCCACCGCAGATACCGGCGTCCGGCTGGAGTTGCTCGAAGACAGACTCGTGAGTCCCAGCGACCGCCTGTTCGGCCTGCTGCTCATCGTTGCGGTGGCCGCGATCCTGATGATGGCCTGCGTCAACCTCGCCAGTATGCTGCTGGCAAAGGCCGTCACGCGCACCAGGGAAGTGGCCATCCGTCTTGCCCTGGGCGCGGGACGCCAGCGAATCGTGCGGCAGTTGCTGACCGAAAGCCTCGTCCTGGCGCTCACCGGAGGCGCGCTCGGGTTCGTGCTGGCCTATGTCGGGGTTCGCGTGCTTGTCGCGTCAGTGGGGGACAGCCAGCTCTCCCTGGAGATGGTCTCGCCGGACGTGGTCGTACTGATGTACACCCTGGCCATTTCGCTGGCGTCCGCGGCTGTGTTCGGGCTCGCGCCCGCGTCGATGGTGTCTTCGATCGCCGTGACCGAGACCATCAAGGCCGGTGGAGCGGGGGGAGGCCGCGGCTTCCTGCACCGCCGCTTTCGCAGGGGCCTGGTCGTCGCCGAGATGGCGGTCGGACTGTTGCTCCTCATCTGTTGCGGGCTGGCCGTGCGAAACATGCAGGCTCTCCGCACCACGGAACTCGGCTTCAATGCCGAGAACCTGGTGACGATGCAGGTGGAGCTGCCTGAGTTTCGCTACAACGCCGACCAGTGGTCGGTCACGTACGGGGAGTTGATCGAGCGCCTCGAAGCGCTTCCCGGCATTCGGGCCGTCGGCGCGAGTTTTTCCTTCCCGATTGGCGGCGGCTTCCAGCGTGGTGCGCCCGCCCGCGTTGAAGGCAGCCTGCGTGAGAGCGGACCAGCTCCGGAGCGCCTGTCCATTCAGCCGGTCACGCCGGGCTACTTCCCGGCGATGGAAATCCCTCTGCTGCGGGGGCGGACGTTCGCGGATCGCGACACCGCGACCTCGCTGCCGGTCGCCACCCTGGCAGCCTACTGCCCCGTCATCCGAAATCGCCATTTTTGCGGCATGGACGACCGGGTGGCAGCTGCACGGCTGCTCAGTTTCATCGAGACCCGGCGGGCGAGTCGAGGCCCAGGAGATCGATCTCTTGACCGAGGGATTGAGCTCTCGCGGCGTCGTAGATCGAGCGCGCCAGCGACACGTCTTGAATCGCCAGACCCGTCGAATCAAAAACGGTGGTCGCATCGAGCTCCGGCCGCGGCAGGATTCCAGCGACGACTTCACCCAACGTACCTGCGATCTCGTCGACGCTGAAAGTCCCCTCCGCGAGTGGAACGTTGATCTCGCCACTCCCCGTCGCCTGATGGATGTCGTCGATGTAGACGGCGGCCGCCTTGAGGGTCTCGAGACTGAGCTCACGCTTGCCCGGGGCGTCGGCGCCCATGGCGTTGATGTGAGCTCCCGGCCGCACCCAGCTCGCTTCCAAAAACGGTGATCGTGACGGTGTCGCCGTGCAGACGATGTCGGCATTCGCAGCCTCGTGCAATGGTACCACCCGGCCGCGCACGGTCTCTGCGAATCGTTGCGCCTTCGCGACGTCGCGATCGTACGCGAGGGAGTCGAACTCCTCGAAGACGACTCGATGGGTTCCGTAGAGCGTGTAAGCCTGCGCTCCGCAGCCGATGAATCCTATCGATTTCGGAGGGATTTGCGCGAGGTACTTGGAGGCGACCGCACCGGCGGCTCCCGTGCGCAGGGCTGTGAGCAAGGTTCCGTCCATGATCGCCAGCGGGAACGCATTTGCGGGGTCGTTGAGCACATAGACCGCCATCACGGTCGGTAGCCCGTAGCGCATCGGGTTCCGTGCGTGGACGTTCACCCACTTGATGCCAGCGGACTCACCGAGGCGCGCGGGCATCGCGCGAAAGTCTCCATCGTGGTCCTCGATCGGCAGATAGACCTTCGGTGGCATCGTCGCTTCGCCCCTCCCGAACGCTGCGAACGCCGTCTCCACGGCAGTCACGGCAAGGTCCATCGTGGCAATGCCTTCGACTTCGGACCTCGTCAGCAAGAGCGTTTTCATGAGTCGACCCTCCCCTCAAACCCTATTCAGCGCCTGGCGGCTTGGGTATAGTCCGCCGGTCTCGAGGTCACTAGGAGAATGATGATGTCCGCATCCGCACTTTCGTTGGTTGGCTACGCAGCCTGGACGCTCCTCTTGGGGTCTTCGATTGTCTTCTTTCGAACGGGACTCGTGCTCGCGAAAAAGCGCGCGGCGAACGACTTCCTTCCGAGCGGCGAGGATGTGTCTCCCTTCTCGAACAGGCTCTGCCGCGCGCATGCGAACTGCTACGAGAACCTTCCGGTCTTCGCTGCTCTGATCCTCCTCGCGCTCGTCACGGAGAATGAGGCGATCACCGATCCCTTGGCCCGATGGGTGCTGGTGGCCCGGGTCGCGCAGTCGCTGGTGCATTTGATCTCAACGAGCGAGGTCGCGGTGTCGCTGCGCGCGACGCTGCTGCTCGTGCAGCTGGGCATCGAGGCGTACTGGATTGTCCAGCTCGGTCTCCTGGGGTTCGGCTGATCGACCGCCTCAGTGGAAGTCTCTGGATCGGTAGATCTGTTCGGCCAGCGAAACGTCCGGCGCCCAGAGCGATTTGGCAATCAGATGAATGACGCCGTCGGCTTTCTGAATCTCACCCGTCACTCCGAGGAGGGATGCGGTCTTTGCGAGAGCGGCGTGGCGATCGAACACCTGCTTCCAAAGCACTACGTTTACGAAGCCTGTTTCGTCTTCGAGCGTGAAGAAGGTGACACCGGATGCGGTGCCCGGGCGTTGACGGCAGATCACCATCCCGACGTACTGGAGCTCTTCGCCGTGCGCGCGAGTGCGGACTTGAGTGGCCGCTGGAATACCGAGTGAATGAAGCGCGTGACGAAGCCCTCGCATGGGGTGGCCCCGTGTGCTGTGATGACTCGAACGGTAGTCCCAGATCACCTCATCTTCGCTTGCTAACGATGCGAATGAGATCTGACTCGATGCTGGTTCGAGGGGCAACGAATCCCTCGCAAAACGCGAGAGGCTGCGGACCTGCCAGATCGCGTCGCGTCGGTTGAGCCCAAAGCATTCGAACGCGCCCGCCTCGGCCAAGGCATGGAGGGCTCTCTTGTTGAGCCGCGTTTGGCGCACGAAGGTCGCCAGGTTCGGATATGGTGGAGACCCCGATTCGAGGCGCTCTCGCTCGAGCGCCCCGAGCCCTTTTACGTATCGAAAGCCCATCCTGACGGCGAGTGCAGACGCACCGGATCTTTCCAGTGTGCAATCCCAGCGGCTCTTGTTGATGTCGATCGGTCGAACCTCGACGCCGTGTCGCTTGGCATCTTCGATGAGGGTCGCTGGTGCGTAGAATCCCATCGGCTGTGCGTTCAAGATCGCGCAGGCAAATGCGTCGTGATGGTGGCATCGTAACCAGGCGGTGACGTACGCCAACAAAGCAAACGAGGCCGCGTGGCTTTCTGGGAAGCCATACTCCCCGAATCCGCGAATCTGTGAGAACACGCGCTCGGCAAACTCTTCGGGAATGCCTTCTTCGAGCATGCGCGGAACCATCCGCGCGCGGTGCTTTTCAATACGTCCGGATTTCCGCCATGCGGCCATGTCACGGCGCAACTGATCCGCCTCGCCCGGCGTATAACCTGCCGCTTCGACCGCGAGCTTCATGACTTGCTCTTGAAAGATCGGAACGCCGAGTGTCTTCTTCAAAATGCGTTCGAGCTTGGGATGCGGATAGATGATTTCTTCTTCACCCTTCCTCCTTCGCAAGTACGGGTGCACCATGTCGCCTTGAATCGGACCGGGGCGTACGATCGCGACTTCGATCACCAGGTCGTAAAAAGTACGCGGTCGAAGTCGCGGAAGCATTGCCATCTGGGCGCGGCTTTCGATTTGAAAGACGCCCACGGTGTCGCCTTTGGACACCATGTCGTACGTGGCTTCGTCTTCCGGAGGGACGGTTGCGATCTCGAGCGTCTGCCCCTTGTGCTCGCGCAGCAGGTCAAACGCATGATGAATGCAAGTGAGAGCCCCGAGGCCCAAGAGGTCGACCTTGAACAGCGCGAGACTGTCGACGTCGTACTTGTCCCATTGGATGACCGTGCGCGCTTCCATGGTGGCCGGCTCGATGGGAACGATCTCATCGACGGGGCGCTGACCCAGCAAGAAGCCGCCCGGATGAATCGACAAATGTCTTGGAAAATCGAGTATTTGTGAAGCCAGCGAGCAGAGCTGTTGCGTTGCGGGCGCGTCTTGCCCGAGCCCGGCTTCTCGAAGGAGCTCGGGGTTGAGCACGTCATCGCGATGCCTCAGCAAGCGGGTGGCGGTTTCCAGCTCGGTTCGCGACAAGCCGAGCACCTTGCCTACGTCACGCACCGCCGAGCGGATGCGATATCGGATGATGTTCGCGACCATTGCAGCATGGCGCCGTCCGTACTTCTCGTAGACATGCTGGATCACTTCTTCACGTCGGTCATGCTCGATGTCGAGATCGATGTCGGGAGGCTCGGCACGTTCGATGCTCAAGAAGCGTTCGAACAACAAATCCATACGCACCGGGTCGATTGCGGTGATACCCAAACAGAAACACACGACGCTGTTCGCAGCGCTTCCGCGGCCTTGACACAAGATTCTCTGCTCGCGGCAGTATTGAACGATCTCGTACATGGTGAGGAAGTAGCCGCCGTAGTCGAGCTTTCGGATGATCTGAAGCTCTCGTTCGATTTGTACGCGAACATCTGAAGGGATCTTTCCGTCGTAACGGACGCGAGCACCTCGGAAAGTGAGCTCGCTCAACCAGCTTTGTTCGGTTCGCCCCGAAGGAAGCGACTCCTCTGGATACCGATAGCGAAGATCATCGAGGCTGAACGTGCATTGCTCTGCCACCTCGATGGTTCGTCGAAGGCACTCTGGGTCATCAGCAAAGAGTCTCGCGAATTCGTCATCGGGTTTGAGGTCGTGCTCTGCGTTGGCGCAAATCGCGCGGCCGGCCTCGGAAAGCACCTTGCCCTCGCGAATACAGGACAAAACGTCCTGAAGGGGGCGCCTGCTCTTGTCGTGATAGAGGACCTCGTTGGCCCCCAGCGTCCGCACGGTGAGCTCGGCCGCGACCGAACGCAGTGCTTTCTCACGTGGCCTTTCGTGGTCGTTCAGGTGTCGAGCGCAAAGAGCAAACAAGGATGAAGGTCCTCGGCTTTCATGTAAGAGGCGCAGTGCTCCGGGCGTCCCGCAGAGGAAAAAAACGTCGGACACCTCAGCGAGGTCATCGGCCCGAATGAGAGCCATGCCTTTTTTGCATCGTGCATGCCCGAGAGACAAGGCTTTGCAGAGGTCGGCGTAGCCACGTCGTGTCTTTGCAATTGCAACGACTCGATGGGCATGGCCGTCGATCTCGATGGTGAGCTGGGCGCCATGAACGAGATGGATACCGAGCTCTTTGGCTCGCACATGCGCGCGCACCAGTCCGTAAACTCCGTCACGATCCGCCATTGCGATGGCAGTAAGACCAAGCGCATGTGCCCGTTCGACCAGCTCTTCGGGAAAGGAGGCGCCTTCCAAGAAACTGTGGTTGCTCTTGACCCACAACGGGACGTAGGCGCTCATTCAATCTAGCACTCCATGCAAGAACCAGCGTTTCCGTGGGCGGTCGTAGAAGAGCCAGAGCAAGTCGCCGTGATCGGTTTGGGCGTAGTAGTAGTCACGCTCGACGAGCCGCTTCCACCAGCCGCCGCTCACGCGGTATGGCCCGTACATGTGCTCGATCACATGGTCCCTTGCGAGAGAGGGACCGGCTTCGGGCTCATTCGGCTTGCGCGAGGCAAGCGGCTTCGGTCGAGCATAAACCCTCCGAATCATGTAAGAAATCTGCTTGGAGGGGGTGCGCTCGCTGAGCCGAGCTCGTTGGATGGGCTCCCATCGAAAAGAAGCTTCGGGCAAGTGCGCCTCGCGCACGCAGGCCTTCGTCACGGACTGATCGCCGTATGCAGCGCGGACTCTGGCAAGTGCACGGTGTGCCGCGCTCATGTCGCGATGCGTCCGATGACCGGGAAGAACGACCTGCTCTGCCTCGGCGCGCACCGTGTTGGCGAGAAGCTCCACTTCTTCGACTGCGCCTTTCAAGCTGAGCTCGCCGAGGCGAAGACGAATGAGCTCGAGAAGCAGCATCAGATCCAAGGTCGGCGAAGCAGGTTCGAGTTGCTCTCGATGAAGAGGCGCCCGTTCCAAGTGAAGCGAAACATCGAGAGATTGAATGGCTTCGCCACGCGCGCGAATTTGATGCAACAAAGAGTGCAGAGCGCCCTTGATTGCGAAGAGTAGACGGTTCTGATCTTCGTCTGGTGGATCGACTTGGAAAGAGATACGAGCTGGTTCATCGAAGGCATGCGGTTGAATGGGAAGCTGCATGTCGTCGGAGAACGAATCGTGAAGCGCACTAGCCTCGAAACCGAAACGGCTCGAGAGCTCGCCAGCGGGCAGAGCGAGAAAATCGCCCAAAGTATCGACTCCCAGCGCTGCCAAGCTTTCGCAAAGCTCCCCGGACAGATCGAATTCACGAAGAGAGGTCTGATTCGATTTCGCCAGCTCCTCTTCGGCGCTCTTTAGAACGGTGACTCCGTTCTGTGTCATTGCGACCGCTTGCGCGCGATGGCGATGAAAGCCGACGGTCACCGCATTGCGCCAGTGCCGAGCACGCAAGTATCGGTGGATGGACGTCGCCCAGTTGTGATAGCCGCCATAGAGCCGCTGGAGGCCTTCGGGATCGATGTGAAATACGCCGGCATGCTCGAGCGGCTCGACTCGAGGTGAGAAGGTTTGAAGCGCGCCGATCAGCTCTTGGCTGATTTTCGATGCTCGTTCGGGGGAGACGACCGCCGTGTGCAGGTTGGGGATGAGATCACGGGCGATGGTTTGGCGCATGCCGATCTGGAGACGGCTCTTTCTCGCGAGCACATTGAGATGCGTAATGCGACCGTTGGGACCTTCGTCATCGACCACGGCGACGGGCGCGCCGCTCCAGTGAGGCTTCTGCCGCAACAGGATCTGCAGGGGAAGCATCGGTAAAATGATGCAGCCCACCCGCTTCATGAAGCGCCTCGCAAACCAGACGGCGCGAGGGGCTTCGCCGATTCAAGCTCTGAAGCGACCCCGAGCTTGTCTTTGAGAACGCGCATTTGTACTTCGAAATGATCTGCATGAAGAGGGCCGCGATGGGGTTCGATACGCAAGCCCACCAACGGACCGGAAGAGGGTTCTTCATGTGCGCTCGAAGTCAGCAAGAGAATGCGCCCGTCGCATTGACGCAAGAGACCTTGAAGGCGGCCTTGCCAGTTGAGCGAAGAGCCTGATGGCAGCGCATCGCTGAGATCGATGACCGTGAGTCCAAATGCACCTGAACGAGCCAGCCATTCGGCAGCACGAACCAAACCGAACGGACCTGCATGACGCGGAACGTGAACTGCGATGAACGAGTCGAGGTCGACTCCTGCCGCGTCGAGATCCGGAGGAAACAAGGCACCGTCCTTGGGTTGCACCCAGGCCACGAGCTCAGCGCGCGCTTGTGCCTCGACCACGCACGACACGGCCGTCGTCGTTCGGGCCGATCCATGTCGCCCCGAGACCTCGACCAGCCGGGCTCGTGGCAAGAGCTCCGAAAGAGGCAAAGCCTTCGCCCGGGCTTCCTGCAGACCGAAATCGATGAGAGTCCCAGAAGACATGGGACCAGCCAATATACTGAACGCGTGAACAGTTACAAGAGAGAGATGCTCGATTGAGATTTTTTGATTGAAAACCCTTTTATTTCAGGATTTTAGGGTGGTAGTGCGCGCCACCGATCGGAGAGATGGAAGATGCCGGATGCCGTTCTTCGAGGAGGGACATGGCCATGTTGCGCAAGACCTCGCTCTGGTCCTGCACCATCTGCTCCATCGCCTCTCGGCGGGAGATTGGGTGAACCGTCTCCCCGAGTGCGGTCGCCGCCAGACGCGCCCGCCGTCCGGGGGGCTCCCCCGCGTCGATGACCGCGAGCACGGCTTCTCGGAACGAGCCGCTCAAGGCCGCTTCCAGCACCTCGTGGCTCGCGGACTGCAGTCGCGCATTGTTACTCGTCACACCCCTCCAAACCAGGGTGAAATTCTCCTCTGGGTGCCAGAGGCCCATGATCCAGAACGTGCGCTCGAGCGCAGCCCGCTCCTTGTCGCAAAGCGCGATGTGCAGGAGCTCGACGTCTGGTGTCTCCGTCATGCCTTCGACTTCGATTGCAGCGCGCCACTGAAGAAGCTGGGTGATACGCAGCAAGCTCTCCCGGAGTTGTTCCTGCAGGAGAACCCCGTCGAGCACGGGCGATGGATTGCGGGCCTGCAAGCGATCGAGCTCCGGATCTACGGCGCCGTGACGAAGTCGTGCGCGGAACTCGTTTACGTACTGATGACGCGTGGACATGATCGCAGCGATCCAGCCAGCCACCAATAGGAGCAATACGATTGCAAACTGCGGCGTCGAAAGGCCGAGCCCGACGGCGACGATGATCAGCAACGATGCGACCGCCTGTCCGACGCGATGCCCGAACACCTCGATGATGCCTTTGGCCCGCTCGCGCCGGCGGCTGTCGAGGGTCAAGTAGAGAACCTCCACCGAGCTTCGATAGAGCGTATGCCGAAGGCTGCCGTCGACGGCCTTGAGTGCGACGGCAAATACGAGAACCGGTCCGAGCAGCAGACCGAAAGCGCTGCCGAAGATCAGAACGGGCAAGAGGGCAGAGCTTCGGTGGACGCCGAACGCACGCAGAAGCCAGCCGGCGCCGACCAGCTGAATCAGAAGGGCCACGGAGTTCAGTCCGAAATAGAAGCGAGCAAAGAAAGGTCCGAGCCGTTCAGCGGAAATATTCTCGGCGACCGCGCTCTTGAAGATGAAATCGACGACCGTGAGCGCGATCGTTCCCATCAGGACGAGCATGAGGACACGTGACAAATAGCCATCCCTGAGGAGCCAAGTAAACGAGGCGCCTTGCTCCGACACGTGTCGCTCCGCCCAGGACTCCCTCGTCATCTTCCAGAGGAACGGTGTGGCTGAAGCGAGTGCCAGGATCAGCGCTGCGGCGAAGACGAGGGACATCGGCGAAGCGATGCGGAGCAAACCGTCGGCGATCAGGGAGCCTAACGTGGCGCCCGTGACGCCTCCCGCCGCAATTGCAGGGAAAATCCGCTTCGCCTGAGTCACGGTGACCGCGTCGTCCAACAAGAGCCAGAACTCGACGAGGACGACGGTGATCAGCAGACCTGTCCAGACGTAGAAGCCAAAAGGAGCCCATGCGCCGAGCCCATCGATCAGTGCCCAGAACCCGAGCGTCACGAAGGCGCCGAACAGGAGAGACGCCGATAGGAGCATTCTTCGGTCACTCACGTGTCGAAGGACCCGCTCATGAACCTTGAGCTCGAGAATCGCCAGCACGGCGATCGCCAGATAAGCCCGAGGCAAGTGCGTGGCCGGAAGGCTCGTCAGAAATAGAGTGTCGCGCGCGGTCTCCATGATGGAATGCGCGGTCATCACCGAAAGCAAGCCGACGAAGCCTACGACGAGATTCCTGCGGTCCTCGCGGCGAATGGAAAAGCGCATGTGCCAGCCGCAACCTAACGTCTAATTGCGCTCTGGTCATTTCCGTGCGCAGCGGGGCACGGCGGAGGAGCTAGTGGCGTCGAAGGGATTCCAGCTCTTCGAGAGATTTCGGCCAGTCTCCCTTGAGGAGCCTCGACAGCGAGCGGTCGGCGAGCAACTTCCCACCGGTTTGACAGGTCGCGCAATAGTTGGTTTCCCGGTCCGTGAAGACGATGCGCTGAATCGGATCTCCGCAAACGGGGCAAGGCTTTCCGTACTTCCCATGGGCCGCCATTTCGGGACGAAAAGCGGTCACCTTTTCCGGGAACGCGGTTCCGAGCTGCTCGATCAAACGCTCTGACCATTCCGAAAGGACGTCGCGCGTCGCTTCGTGAAGGCGGCGGAGCTGATCCTCGCTGAGGCGCTGGGTCCAGACCAGCGGCGAGAGCCTCGCCCGGTGCAGGATCTCGTCCGAATACGCGTTGCCGATGCCACTGAATATCCGAGGATCGGTCAGCGCGCGCTTGACCGTGTGGTTGCGTTCCCGCAAAGCGCTTCGAAACGCCTCATAGCTGATCGCAATGGGCTCGATTCCACCCGGATCGTGCTCACTCAGGGCCATCTGTCCCCGGCAGACGTACAGCGCGGCGCGCTTCTTCTTCGATGCTTCGGTCAAGAGCAGCGTGCCCGCCTCGAAATCGAACGCGGCCAGCCCCAGGCGTCCGGGGATCTTCTGCCCGCGAGGTTTCCAGCGAAACCTCCCCGCGATCATGAGATGCACCACGATGAAGAGCTCCTCCTCGAGCTCGAACACGATTCGTTTTCCCAGACGTTGCAGCCCGAGGACGCGCTTTCCGTTCACTTCTTGGATTGGAGGGTCGACGCTTCGGAGAACGAAAGGCGACGCGATTCGCGCTTGCTCGAGGACTTGCCCGAGCAACCGCAAACGAAGCGCATGAACGTACAGCTCCACGTCTGGTAGCTCCGGCATGTCTATTTCAGGCGTGGGTCGAGCCGGTCACGCAACCAGTCGCCCATGAGATTGAAGCCCAGAACGGTCAGGGCAATTGCGCCGCCCGAGAACAGCGCCACATGCGGGAAGCGCAAGAGCACGCTGGTTCCTTGATCGAGAAGCGCGCCCCAGGAGACGGCCTTGCCAGGTCCGAGCCCGAGAAACGAGAGGGTCGACTCCGCTAGGATCACGACCCCCAGTCCGGTGGTGGCCTGAATGACCAGCGGACCCGTTAGGTTGGGGATCACGTGGCGCCATAGGACCGCATGCGTCGGCACGCCCAGCGCGCGAGCGGCTTCGACGAACTCACGCTCGCGTAGGCTCAGGGTCTCTGCTCGTGCCAATCGCGCGTAGAGGACCCATCCGTTGACCGCGAGCGCTACGATCAAATGGATCAGCCCGGGACGGGCGACCAGAGCGAGAACCGCGATATTCAGCACGATCGCGGGAAACGCTTGCACGAGATCTGCGACGCCGGTCACGGCGTGGTCGGTCATTCGGCCGGCATATCCGGCCCAGGTGCCGAGCAGGGTACCGATGATGACCGACACTCCGACGACGACGAGACCCACTATCGCTGCGAGTCTCGCCCCGTGCAGCAGAGCGCTCAGTATGTCGATGCCGTTGTCACCCGTACCGAGCCAGTGCGCCGAGGAAGGAGAGGCGTATTCGTGGTTCAGGTCGATCGCGAGCGGATCGTAGGGTGCAATCCACGGTCCGACGAACCCAAGAACGAAGAACACGAGCACGATCAGAAGTCCGATCGGGGTCCTCCGAAGCCGAGTGCGCGCCTCCCTCATGAGAGCCTCACCCGGGGATCGACGAGGCCGTACGTCAAGTCCACCACGAGATTCACCGCTACGTAGACGACCGCGATGACGAGCACACAGCCCTGAACGACGGGAATGTCTCGAGCGAAAAACGCGTCCAGAAATAGGGTTCCAAGCCCCGGGCGCTCGAAGATCTTCTCGGTGACGACGGTTCCGGACAAGAGCGCGCCGAGCTGAGCCGCGCCGATCGTGATCACCGGAAGCAAGGCATTTCGAAGCGCATGCCGCAGTAGAAGCGCGACCGAGGAAACCCCACGGGCGCGCGCTGCGGTGATGTACTGCTGCGACAGAACCTCGATCATCGCAGCCCGCGTTTGGCGAGTGAGCACCGCGGCCAGCGCGGTTCCGATCGTGAGCGCGGGAAGGATCAGCGCCTCGGGGCCTGCGAGGTCGTCGCCGGGCAATGGCAGCCAACGAAGCTTCACCCCAAACGCGAGGATCAAGAGAGGTCCGAGCCAGATGTTCGGAACGGCGAGACCGGCGACCGCGATCGTCGACGCGACCTTGTCCCAGCCTCTGCCAGCCCGAGCTGCGGCGAGGGTTCCGAGCGGAATCGCCACGAACCAGGCAACCAGCAAACCTGCGATCGCAAGCGCGATCGTGTGCGGCAGGACATCTCGCATCATCGACCAGACCGAGCGATCGGGCTGCCGAAACGAGGCACCCATGCTTCCGTCTGCCATGTCGCCGATGAAGCTGAGGTACTGCGCCCCGACGGGACGGTCGAGATCGAGCGCTCGACGAAGCTCGGCCTTCTCGTCCGGGCCGGCCTGGTCGCCCAGGATGGCCTCCACCGGGTCACCCGGGATGAGGCGAACCAATAGGAACACGATCGTCACCAGGCCGACCACGGTGAGCAGCGCCCGAAGAAGCCGGCTCGCCAGATACCGCAAGAGGCCCGGAGACATCACCCGAACCATACTACGCTCGACCGGTTGCGTCGGCTTACCTGCGGGACGCGTTAGAGGCCGCCGTCCAGCTCGGGCGCGGCTCCGGTTACCTCGTCCGGATCGACCCCTGGGCTCAACGCGACGCAGATCTTGGCCTCTGCCTGGTTGGCGTTGAGATCGATGATTCGAGCGATCCGTTCATCCGCCGGCAAGCCCGGTTCGAGGCCGCCCGTCAGCGTGATCTCGTCGGGAAACACACAGGAGTACTCGAACCGACAATCGCCCGAATCGTTGCAGGTCTTCATGCACCAAGTCTCTGCGGTTCGGCTCGGGATGTATCGCCACTCGACACAGGCGCCCTCGGGGCAGGTATCCGGGTCACAGGAGAAGACAGTGCAGTATCCGCCGGGCTGGGCGAGGTCGCACTGGCGTTCAGCGGTGACGGAGCAGTCACTCGAGTTGCTACAGCTGTCCCCGATGCGCTGTTTGCAACCCCAAAGACCCAAGCTGGCAAGCAATAAGATAGTCGCGCGTCGCATCGTCAGCGGTGGAGCATACGGGACGCGTCGGGCGATCGCCAATCCCTCTGCACCATCGGGAATGAGTGATAGATTCGCTCCATATTGCGACGTTTTTGCTTGGGGGCAGGGCTGCTTTGGCTGGTTGGCGTTGGCGCGCTTGCCGAGGACACACTGGTACGCGTCGCTTCCTTGGTTCGCAGTGGAGACCAGCGGGCTGCCCTCGAAGAGATTTCGCGCCTGCCCGCTCGAACGAGGGACGAAGACGGAGTGCGGTACCTCGAAGGGCGTCTGCTACTCGATTCCGGCCGACCTTGTGATGCGATGGACAAGCTCGCCGGAAACTTTTCGACCCTGTCTCCGCCGATTGGTGCGGACTCGATGCGCCGCTGGGCGATTGCAGCTGCGCAGTGCGGGCACTGCGAAGAAGCGCGGCCGATCCTACTGACTTGGGCTTCGAGCGATTCGGAAATCACCCGACATGACCGTGCCATCGCCGCCGACTGCGCGGTTCAACTCGGCGAGCTCGAGGCGGCGGCAGATGAGCTGGCGAAGCTCACGAAACGCAAGCAAGGCCTGCCCAATCGCGTGGCTCTTCTTGCCCTTCTTTCGGACGTCTATGGCGAGCTCGGTCGTCCGGAAGAGGCGCGCGAGGCTGCACTCGAAGCATGGAGGACCGCCGTGCTCCCCGGCGAGCAGGCTGCCGCCCGGAAGCTCGAGGGGCGCGCAGCACCGAGCCCCGACGATCGCATCACCCGTGCCGAAGAGATGATGGGTGCACGCCGCTTTTCGGCGGCCGTCGAGGAGTTGGAGGCGATCGATCACGGAGACGAACGCGAGATTGCCGCTCGGTGGCATCACGTCTACGGCATGGCGCTCTTCAGAATGCGGACTCGATATCTCGACGCCGCCCGCGTTCTGCACCAGTCGGCCCGTCGGGGCGGACTCTACGAGATCGAGGATGCGTTTCACTCGGCCCGCGCCTTGTCGCGCGCCGATCAGGACGCCCGTGCGATTCGCGCGTATCGGCGTTTCGCTCAGCAATACCCGCGAAGCAAGCGAGCACCGGAGGCTCGATTTCTCGCCGCTTGGCTGGAGATCCGGCTTGGTAGAAGCCAAGGTGAGGCTCAGATGGAGCGCCTTCTGCGTGGGAAGTCTCAGCTCCGTGGCCGGTGGCGACGGTCGGCGCTTTGGGAGCTCGGCTTTCGGGCCTTCGAGATGCGCCGTTTCGGCCGGGCGGTGCACTACCTCTCGGAATACGCCGCGGTCGCAACCGATTCGATGGACAAGGCGCGTGGACTCTATTGGCTCGGCCGGTCTTACCGCAGAGGTCCCAGAGCGATCGATGCCTATCTGAGCGCCATCGCCGTGGAGCCGCTGCACTGGTATGCGGTCCTGGCGGCTGGACGCCTGAATCGCCTTGGCGTGACGCCGCCCGAGCCGTTTGAAAACGCCTCTTCACCCGATTCCGTGGAGGTTCCTCAGGGCTTTCTTCCAGTTCCCGAAACCTTCGAGTCTTACCGGCGGCTCGGCCTCGATCTCGACGGTATCGCCTGGCTCGAGGCGCACGAAAGGGAGCTCGTCATCGGGTACCCAAACGCCCAACACATTCCACTGCTGACCGCCCTATACCGCGACGCTGGGGCGTATCGCCAGGCATTGGCCGTTGCACGTCGGCGCATGGTTTACCTCAATAGCGATCCAGCGACGCATCGTTGGTGGTGGGATGCTGCGTATCCGATGCCCTGGCTCTCGATCGTCGACGAGAACCGCGGGGAGCTTCCTCGTGCCCTGATCTACGCCACCATGCGCCAGGAGAGCGGCTTCCAGCCCGAGGTCGTCAGCAGAGCGGGTGCTGTCGGGCTGATGCAACTGATGCCTGACCTAGCGGCGAAGCTCGCAGGCAAACGGGTGACGCTGCCAATGTTGCGCGCGCCCGAAACGAACATCGCACTCGGACTCGAAGAAATGGCCGCGCTCGCCGAGGAATTCGACGGTGTCTACCCCTTGAGCATTGCCGCTTACAACGCGGGCAAGACGCGCGTGAGGCGTTGGCTGAAAGAAAGCCGAAGGATGGAGCTCGATCGTTTCGTAGAGCGCATCCCTTTCAACGAAACGCGCAACTACGTCCGCCGGGTGACCACACACTACGCGCGCTATTCATACTTGGATGACCCCGAGTCAGGCTGGCCCGATCTCCCTGACTTCGTTAACCCCTGATTTGCTCCACCGCGATGATTCGATAAACTGTCTTCAACGATTTGGGTTGCCCGTCACGGGGTGGAAGGCCAAGAGAGGGTCGAATCATCTCGCCAGGCACTTGTGTACGAATGAACTTCATTGCCGCAGGACTCTCTGATGTCGGACTTCAGAGAGATCACAACGAAGACAGCTACTGCATCCTGTCGGAGCATCGACTGTTCGTGGTTGCCGATGGCATGGGCGGTCATCGTGCTGGTGATGTTGCCAGTCGCACGGCGATCGCCGAGATGACTGCGTTCTTCGATGCGAACGGCCGCGACGACGATGGAGCCGGATGGTCCGCCGGGGAGGATCGGCGCCTGACCTCCGAGCAGAACCGACTCGTGTCGGCGGTCAAGCGAGCCAACGAGCGCATCTTTCAAGCCTCGGTTCGGAACCGTTCCGTCCAGGGCATGGGCACTACGGTCGTCGGGGCCCTCTTCGACCGCGGAGATCGGAAGATCCACATTGCGCACGTCGGGGACAGTCGAGCGTATCGGATTCGCGCCGGCACTATCACGCAGCTGACTCGCGATCACTCGTTGCTGAACGACTACTTACTCGTCATGCCCAATCTTTCCGACGCACAGAAACAACGCCTCCCCAGCAACGTCATCACCCGTGCGCTCGGAATGCAAGACGGCGTTGCCGTCGATCTGCACTACGAAAACGTCGAGCCCGAAGACGTCTACGTCCTCTGCTCGGACGGTCTCAATGGAATGGTGAGCGACCAGCGTATTCTCGACCTCGTCGATAGCGCCGGTTCCGACGTGGAGCTCGCGGCAAAAGCCCTGATTTCCCAAGCGAACCAGAACGGTGGCGAGGACAACATCACCGTGGTCGTCATCCGAATCACCGGGTAGCAATGGCTAAGACGCTCGCGATTCGGCAACTGCTCGACTGCTCCGATGGAGATTTCTGGGAGCGAATATTCGCCAGCGAAGACTTCAATCGATACCTCTACGACGGGCTCGGGTTCGAGTACGAGCTACAAGAGTGGGATCACGAGAGCGGTCGTCGGCGGGCCAAAGTCTGGCCGACACACCAAATGCCGCGACCGGTCGCTAGAGTATTGGGCGAGCGCTTTAGCTTCGTCGAAGAGGGCATCTACGACGCTTCCGCGCAACGCTATGATTTTCGGGTCGTTCCCTCGACGCTCGCCGACCGAATTCGAGCGACCGGAAGCGTCCTCATCGAACCCGTTTCGGAGCATCAATGTGAGAGGCGCGTCACCCTCACGATCGGCGCCGAAGTGCTGGGACTGGGACGTCTCATCGAGACGTATTTCCTTGCTGCGACGCGCGAGCAGTATGCCAAGAACGCCGCACTCGTGAACGAATATCTCGCGGTCGGTCGCTAGTGGCCTGCGGGCCGCCCCCCTTTTCGGGGGTCGCTTGCAGCTCGAAGCACTCGATCGCCGGACTGCTGGATCTGGATCGCCTGGACGTTGGCGATGTTGTACATGGGCTCGATCTGATGCCCCATCGCGCGCAGTGCGTCTTGTAGAGCCCCGTCGAGCGGCGCAACGACCTCTACTCGCAATGTCTCCGGGACGCCCTGGTGGTGAATGCGAGGAGCGGCCACCGCGTCGCCTGCATTCATTCCGTGAATCAGAACGTTCATCGCGACCTGCTGCGTGGCGGTTACGATCCGACTGCCTCCAGACGCGCCAACGCAGAGAACGGGTCGGCCGCCCTCGAATACGATCGTCGGTGACATCGTCGACACCGGGCGCTTCCAAGGGCCCGGCAGATTGCGAGTACCTCCGAGCAGCCCGAAGGCATTGGCGATTCCAGCGCCGCTTGCGAAGTCGTCCATCTCGTCGTTCATGACGATGCCCCCGGCCGTGAAACGCGCTCCGAATGGAAGATTCACGGTGGTGGTGACGGCCGCTACATTGCCTTCCCTGTCGACTACGCAGAGGTGTGATGTTCCGGCATTCTCCGGTGAGGTGACCTCGGCGCTCGTCCATTCGACTGGGAAGTCGTAGACGCTACTGGCATGGGCACGGTCTCCCGCTGCGAGGGCAGCGCGTTTGGCCACTCGCTCGGAGCTCATCAGCCGATCGAGCGGCAGGATGACTTGGTCCGGATCCCCGAAGTAGCGCTGCCGATCGAGGAAAGGACCCTTCCAAGACTCTGCCATCGCGTGGAGGAGCGACGCACCGTACTCTGGCCTGGGCGCTACGGCCTGCTTCAGAATCGCGAGACTCTGGATCATCGTGAAGCCTCCTGCGCTCGGAGGTGGCGCGGTCACCCAACGATATCCGAACGCTTCCGTCTCCAGCGGTGCGCGCACGCGCACGCGGTAGGCATAGAGATCGTCCAAGGTCATGATCCCACCCTGCTTCTGGACGGCAGCGACCATCTCGCGTCCGATCACGCCTCCGTAAATGACCGACGCACCCTTCTCGGCAAAGGCACGGAGCACGCGTGCCAGGTCGGGGCGGCGCAAGGTCGCGCCAGGCGAGAGGTTCCAGCTGGCCATCACCGGATCCTCACTCAGCTGAACCTCAAACGCGCCACCCATGGTCGCGAGGGACTCGCTCACGCGGAAGCCCTGTTCCGCGAGTCGAAGTGCGGGTGCGATGACCTCGCTCAACGAAAGCTTACCGAAGCGTTTGACCAGGGTCTCGATCCCCGCGGCCTCTCCAGGCACTCCTGCCGCGAGACCGCCCAATTGCGAGGCTGAGCTCGCTGGCCCCTCGGACGGCTCTCCTTGCGAGTCGAACATCGAGCGCGTCGCCGCGCGTGGGGCACGCTCCCGGAAGTCGAGGAACGTGACCGAGCCACTCGCAGCGTCGTAGTAGAGTGCGAAGCCTCCGCCACCGAGTCCGCTACTCGCCGGGTTCACGACACCGAGTGCGAGCATCGTTGCGGCAGCGGCGTCGGCAGCGTTTCCGCCCGCAGCGAGTATTTCGGCGCCCGCCTGCGACGCCTCGGCATGGTCGGCGGCAACCGCGTCGTGCTCGAATACCGCCGAGTGTTCCGATCGGGTGCTCGGATCCGCCGCGGCAAGACCCGCGATCAGAAGCAACGAAATCCACCAAATCAGGATCGAAACCCTCGTTTTCATGTGCCCAGCTTGCCTCCAATCCAGCCTCGATGCTACCGCAGGGTCTCATGCATTTCGTGTTCGTGATGGACCCCGTGTCGACGGTCATCGTCGACGAAGATACGAGCTTCGCACTGATGCTCGAGGCGCAGGCCCGTGGACATCGAGTGGATCACTGCCTCGCCAGTGACGTGGGGCTGAGGGGTCGGCGGGTAGTCGCCCGGGTTCGCCGAGCGAAGATGCGCCTCGATCGCGACGAGCCGATCAGTCTCGGCGATCCCGAGGACCTCGATTTGGTGGATGTCGACGCCGTGTTCATCCGCAAGGACCCGCCTTTCACCGATGCGTATCTCTGGTTGACCCTGGTTCTCGACCATCTCGAGGGCCGCACGCTCGTGGTCAACGACCCGCGAGGTTTGCGCGAAGCGAACGAGAAGCTCTACGCCCATCATTTTCCTGAGATCGTGCCCCCGACCATCATGACGAGTCACAAGGACGAGATCCGCCGCTTCATGATCGAGGTCGGCGGTAAGGCCGTGATCAAGCCGATCGACGGCCACGGTGGCGAAGGCGTGTTTCTCTTGGCCGAAGGCGACAGCAATCTCAACGCGCTCATCGAGATCGTCACCCATCTCGGGCGGCGGAACGCAATAGTCCAAGCCCTCATTCCCGAAGTCTACGACGAGGGCGACAAACGCATTCTTCTCGTCGATGGCGAGCTTCTCGGTGTCGTTGGACGTGTCCCGAGTAAGGGAGATTTACGAAGCAACGTGCACGTAGGAGGCTCGGCGGCGCCCGCAGAGATCACCGATGCCGACCGAAAGATCATCGACACCATTGCTCCGCGATTGATCGCCGATCGGTTGTTCTTCGTAGGTCTCGACGTCATCGGCGGCAAGCTCATCGAGGTCAACGTCACCAGCCCAACGCTCATTCAGCAGATGTCGCGGCTTTCTGGGGAGAACCTCTCTGCGCGTGTGATCGACCGGCTCGAAGAAAAGGTACAGGCCTACTGAGCCTCGGTGATCGGCTCAGCTCGAGCCGATTCGTACGGCCGCGGATGCGCCGGCGCCAGCAATGGCTGCGACCGCGATTGCCACGATCAAGGATACGATCGGGCTCATCAGGTCCAGACCGTCCAGGACGAGTCCGGTCATTCCGAAGAACGAAACGAAGAACGTCCAGAACCGACGAGAGCGAATCGTTCTGGCAAAGTAATCACCGCCTGCGATGCCGTCGAGCTGTCCAAACTGGCTAGGACGCGTGGTGTCGTCGTGAGCACGGATCTCGTCGTCGGCGTCGACTCGCTTCTCGTTCAAGAACAGAGACGCGCCAAGAAGAGCCGCGCCGAGCACCAGTGACAAGACGTATAGATTGATCAGCATCTCGCGCCTCTCCTCGTCAGCAGGCCCGTACGCCCGGAGCGCCCCAGGAGACGTCGATAGGATGCAATCCTTCGCGCTCGCAGGCCAGCTCGAATCCACGCGCAGCACCGACATCGAGGAAGAACGCGATCGCCACGTCGCCACCACCTGCACCGCATGGCTTCGCAGCACCTGAAAATCGGGTCGCAAGCTCGGTAGCGCGCTGGAGGCGCGCGTCGAGAATGGGCGCGCCAGCTGCCTCGCCCAGAGCGCCCATGGCGCTCGCATAGGAGGCCGCCGTGGCCAGAATCGCTTCGGGGCGGCCCGCCTCGAAGGCGGAAGCGAATTCACCCGACAGATTCGACAGCCGCTCGAAGCACAAGGAGTAGCGCCCTGGATCGTCGCGGCGAAGCTCGTGCACTTGGCGCAGGAGCTCGCTGGTTCTCGCGGTATGGCCTGTCCAGACCAGGCGGATTTGCAGCCCCTTCGGAAGGCTCAGAGGGCGGGCTTCTATCGCGTCCCCTTCGCGAGAAAAGCGAAGAAACCCGCCGTAGGTCGACGCCGCCACGTCGACACCACTGCCCTGAGGCGCAATCGAAGCGTGACCTTCGAGCGCACAGGCAAAGACTTCTCGTAGCGTCGTGCTCTCGGCGAGATTGCGGCCCCGCGCCGCAAATGCGGCGGCGGCGGTTGCCGCAGCTGCGGCCGCCGATGAACCGAGCCCGATCTTGATCCCGCCCCGTTGAAGCTCGCTCACGTCCACGATCAACGCCCGCGCCGTCGGTCCTAGCAGCGCTCGAGCGCTTTGCAGCGTCGCTTCGACTTCCGGAGGCATTTGAACAGAGCTCTCCGTCCAGCGCACCGAGACCCGCCGGTCGACGGCGGCAACGACCGCTGGAGCGCCCTCGAGCACTGCATATTCGCCGCAGAGGAGGGCCTTCCCCGGCGCGCTCGCCCCCCCCGCTATCATCCATACACCTCTACGCCGGGCCCCGGTTTTGCAATCCAGGTCCGAGTGACGCCCTTGGTTCGACCCAGCGCCTGCCTCACGCGCTCGGCATCTTCGGCACGGCAGAGCGTCTTCACGTGCGGCCCAGCGTCCATGGTAGCCCAGGCCGAAATGCCCCGCTCGCGAAGCTCACGGACGGTACCGAGCGCCGCGAGCGTCGCCGGAGCCCAGTAGAGCACCGGCGGATCGGAGGTCATCGCGCAGCAATGAAACGCGAGCGTGCTCCGTTCCATCGCCGCGCCGAGGGTGTCGAGATCACGGTCCTTGATCGCGCGCTTGATCTTGCGCGACCATTTCGGGGCTTCTTCGATCCAGGCGCGGTAGTAAGGTGAAGTCTTGCGCGAGCGCTCCATTCCCTCAGTAGAGCCCACCTTCTTCTTGCCCGGCTCCGTGAGCGCGACCACCAGACGGAGGTTCCAGTGGCTCGGCGCGGCGATCGGCCGAGCGGATAGATCGGAATCACCCCGACTGCCCGCCGGAAGCTCCACGAAGCCCCCGTAGATGGAACGTGCAGCCGACGCGCTCGATGCCCGGGCAAGGGCGCTCAAGCGGCGTGCGTTGAATCGAAGCCCCGCTGCTTCAGAAGCAGCGGCCGCAAGTGCTGCAAACCCCGACGCGCTCGATGCGAGCCCGGCAGCGGTCGGAAAGCGATTGTGGCTCGTAACATGTGCCTTGAGATGCAAATCGGCCTCCGACCGAATGCGGTCCAGCATGGCGACTACACGCTCGGCCTCCTTCGGGCTGGCACGACGTCCGTCGAGACGCACCAGGTCGGCGCGGAGCGATGGATCGAAGCGAACTCGCGTCTCGGTGACGAGTTGGTCGAGGGTTAGAGAAATGCTCGGCACGGCCGGCACGTTCCACTTCACGTCGGCCTTCCCCCAGTACTTGGCGAGCGCGATGTTCGCGCAGGCGCGCGCACTGGCTTCGAAAGCGCGTTCACTCATGTGCTCACCTCCGCGACGAAAGCGCCCTCGCCGAGCACGCCGCACAATCGCATGGCCTCGTCGCGGTTCGCCGCGAGCGCGAACATACAGCCACCGCCACCGGAGCCAGTCATTTTCGCGCCGAGCGCTCCGGCCAGGCGTGCGGACTGGCACATATCGTCCAAGCGGGTCGTAGAGAGCATCAGGGAGGTCAGAATCGAGTGATTCACGTCGAGCAGTCGTCCGAGGGCGACGAGATCACCCGCTTCAATCGCGAGCTTCGCGTTACGCACCAAGACCTCGATCCCCTCGAACGCCTTCGTGACTCGTGCCGGATCGTGTTCCAGTTGTCGCGCGACCGATGCGACCATTTCCTTCGTGCTCGAGGACACGCCGCTATAGCCGATCACCAAGTGAAGAGGCGTCTTCGAATGCAGGGGCTGGAGCGTATCCCCCTTTCGATAGAGTGCTACACCTCCGACGGCCGAGATCGTGTTGTCGATGCCCGAAGGGTTGCCGTGAAACACCTTCTCCCAGCCCAGCGCAGCCGCTCCGAGCTCCGCGCGCGAACGCGCGATCCCGAGTGACTCGTCAATCGCGTCGAGGACGGCCACACCGATTGCAGCCGAGCAACCCAAACCTGCACCTGCAGGCAGCGCGACCTCGGCGCTCACCTCGAGAGCCGGTCGTTCTGGGTAGAGCGCGAGAGCCGCCGCGAAGGCCCGAGCGAGCGGCTCCTCGTCCGAAGGGTTCGGCGCGAGAGAGAGACCCCAGGGCGCGAGCCGGAGCAGATCGTTCTTTGCGTGGAAAGCGCTCGCCGTGACGCCGCGCTCAATTCCAACCGCGATCGCGGGGACGCCGTGAACCACGGCATGCTCTCCGAGAAGAATCACCTTACCGCGGCCGAAGCCCATCAGCTTCCTCGGTCCGTCAGCCGGTCCGTGACTTCCTGCAGCATGCATCGAGCGGCCTCGTCGAACGGGCTCGCCGCAAGCGCGCTCCGCGCTTGGTCCGCCAGGAAGCCAAGCCTCTCTTCGACCTGGGACTTCGCTTTGTCGAGGACCGCGGTGGCGGCTCTGAGCTCGTCATCACTCGCATCCGCGCGTCCCCAGACAGCGTCGAGCAGTGCCTCGTCAGCTTCACTCGGTCCAAGTCGCCGAAACGCGGCGACCACGGCGTTGTGCTTTCCGTGACGCAAGTCGTCGCCGGGTTTCCCAGTTACTTGAGCAGTTCCAAAGGTTCCGAGGAGGTCGTCACGAAGTTGAAAGGCAACTCCGAGGGGCGCGGACCAGTCGCGAAGCGCCTGCATGGCTGACGGGCCTGCATCCGCCATGACGCCACCTAGCTCGGCCGGGCCGCGCGTCGTGTAGCTTCCCGTCTTCAAGTCGTGCATGCGCTCGACGTCCGCGTGGGTCATCAGATCGAGTTGCTGCCCGGCGAAGACTTCTTTTTGAATCTTCACGAACAGTGCCAGGCCTTCGTCTCGTCGACCTGCCGGGAAGTGGGCCCCGAGCAAGATCTCCCAGCCAAAAGTCGACGCGAGATCGCCAGCTAGAATTCCGAGGCTTGCGCCGAGATGTTCGCGTCCATACCGCTCTTGGAACGCGTAGTGGACCGAAGGCCCGCCCCGGCGCTCCTCGTCCTCGTCCATCCAGTCGTCGTGAATCAGCAAGTAGGTCTGTAGGAGCTCGAGCGAGGCCCCCACCTCGAAGGTCGGGCTCACGTCGTCGGCTCCACTGGCTGCGCGGTATGCCGCGGCCGTGACGATCGGCCGCAGGCGTTTGCCCCCCCGCATCGTGAGCTCCCGCACTTCGGTGACCAGCTCGATCGCCTGGGGCGATAGCAGGTTGGCTTCCTCCACCTTCGTTGCGAAAAAACCTTCGAGGATGGCGTCGACGTCACGACGGATAGCCCCCATCCAGGACTCGAGATCCATTTGCCCTTGCGCCACGGTGTCAGTGTCCTTATTCCGAGCTACGTACACGGCGGAACGCTGCCGAGCAAGCAAGGCGATGAGCGCAGATATTGAGAAGAGAAAGGCAGATCATCTGGATCTGTGTGCGACCGACGAAGTTTCGTTTCGGCAACGGACGACGCTTCTCGAGTGTGTGAAGCTCGTCCATCAATCTCTACCCGAGGCGAGCTTCGACTCGATCGACACTCGGGTCCGGTTGCTCGGCAAGGAGTTGCGCGCGCCCCTTCTGATCGCGGCGATGACTGGTGGGCACGAACGTGCCGCGGAGATCAACCAGGTCTTGGCATCCGTGGCGAACCAGCTCGGCTATGCGTTTGGCTTGGGGAGCCAACGCGCGATGCAGAAGCGCCCAGAAACGAGTTGGACATATCAGGTGCGCGAGTACGCACCGGATGTGCTTCTCTTGGGCAATGTCGGCGTCGTGCAAGCGCGCGATCTCAGCACCGAGGCGATCGCCGACATGATCAGCGAGGTAGGGGCCGACGCCCTTTGCGTGCACATGAATCCGGCGATGGAGCTGGTTCAGCCAGAGGGCGATCGCGACTTCAGCCGCTGCCTCGAGACGTTTCGACGGCTCTGGGCCGAGCTCGACGCGCCGATCATCGCCAAAGAGACGGGGAATGGAATCAGCCGGGAAGTCGCTGCGCGGCTTCGATCGATCGGAATTCGACATGCAGACACCTCGGGCGCTGGGGGCACCTCCTGGGTGGGTGTCGAGACCTTGCGCGCGGAGGGCGAATCGCGAGCGTTGGGCGAGGCTCTCTGGGACTGGGGTATCCCGACTGCAGCATCGGTTTGCTATTGCGTCGACGCAGGCATGACGACGATTGCGACGGGCGGCATCCAGAGCGGACTGGACGTGGCCCGAGCGATCGCTCTCGGTGCGAGCTGCGCAGGGATCGCGCGCAATGTCTTTCAGGCGTACCTCGAAGGCGGCATCGATGGAACGCGAGCATTTCTATCTCGAATCGAGCGCGAGCTCCGAGCCGTGATGTTGCTCTGCGGTGCCAAGACGATCGAAGACCTCCAGCGGGCTCCGCGCGTCATTTCGGGTGAGCTCCGCGACTGGATCGGCTAGTCAGCGCCCAGCGGGAGCTTCGCCTGGAACGGTTTCGCGCTCCTGCGGCTCTGGCGTGTATCTAAGCAGGTCCTCCACGCGTTCCAGCAGCTCCCCTTCGAAGTGCACCGAAAACCGCGGTTCGAGCAACTTCGTTCGGACGCGCCAGACGACTGGGTCGGCTGGGTCCCGCAAGACCACCGGAGTTGCGCCCGCGAGGACCCAGGGAGAGCTGAGGATCGCATCCGTGAGCGCCATTCGCACCTTGCCTGCGTGCTCATAGCCCTCGAGTCTCACCACGACCTCGTGCTCGGCGTCGGCCCCCGCATCGTACACCATCGGCGCGCCGACCATCGCGCGGTTGGGCACGGTCAGGCGGTGTCCTTGTCCGTCCCTCAACCAAGTTGCGCGAAGAGATCGACCTTCGACGGTTCCCTGAAACCCGTCGCCGGAAACCCACATCCCCTTCTTCACGCGCCGCTCCGCGGCCAGGACCGCGCCCGCGACCAAGTCTGCAAAGAGATCGCGGACGGACCATCCGATGACCAGCCCCAGCACGGCCAGGACCCAGAGGATCCAGTCATGACCGCGTGGAACCAGCGCGAGAATGATCGCGAGAAGCAGCCCAAGGCCCACCAGCCGCAGGACGAGCACGAGCGCGCCCAGCCCTCGTTGCAGTGGGACGTTGAAACTGATCCAGCTCCGCGCACGCTCTGCGATGAACAGCAGGACCCCGACGCCCAGCAAGGAGACGAATAGGATCAACAGCCGGTTGCGGTCCTCAGGGCGCTCGCGCGTCGGATCCTCTCGGGGCCGCTCGATCCTCTGGACTACGCGCTCCGATGGCGCTTCCTCGGCGCGCGCGTCTCCCTCGATCGACTCCTGCGATGAGGGATCGAGCAGCTGTGCCGAAACGGGGGTGGCGGCCGAACCCAGCAGCGCGAGCAACATGACCGAACAGCCGAGCCTAGACATCAGAGCACCCACCCCCGCTCGGCCAAGACCCGACCCAAGACTCCGCGAAGATGAACCGCGATGACGAACGATCCCTCGCGCTCCTCCAGCAAACCGAGATGCGCCAGTCGGCTGAGTTGAGCCTGGGCCGTATTGACATCGAGCCTGAAGAGGCGCGCTTGGCCGGCCGCGTCCATCCATCCTTGGCGTGCGATCTGATAGAGGTTCACCAGGATGTCGTCTGGGAGACGCCTGACACGCGCGTACGAAGAAGCCGGTATCGGTCCCACGTGCACGATATCGTCCAGAATGCCGCGGATCGAGGCCAGCCAGAGTCGAAGGGCATCCCGCACGAGCCCTCCCGTGGCTGCGTGAAGCTCGTGGAAATACTGGTCGTACGGTCGGCGAATGCGGCTTGCGCTTCGAGCGAACAAGCCTTCGATGGGAGACCCGTCGCCTCGATCGAAGGAGTGCTCGAACCCGCTCAGGCGGTGCCGCGCGATGACGGCGGCCTGGAGCTCCTCCCGGTCGAGGGGCTCGAGCCGGATGATCTCCGGAAACGCGTCGCGGAGCGGGGCTACCGTCGACGCGAAGTTCCAGAAGAGAACGGCACCATGCGTCAACCAGCGCCTTCTCCCGCCCTCTTCGATGATGCCTTTGACGAAACGGCGAAGCGGGTCGAAGCCTCCCGGCGCCATCGACAGCATCCAGTGCAAGCCATCCACGACCACGAGCTGACCTTCGGGCGCGTCCTGAAAGATTGCATCCACGTCCTCCAGGGTAACCGGCGCGGTGAACACCACGCGTTTCACGTTCTTCCAACGTCGACTCCGAACGATCGCGCTCGACACGGCGGCTTTACCTACGCCATCGACGCCGACCAGCGCGACGGAACGAAGCCGCCCCTTGATCTCGCTCGAGAGCACGGACTCGGCACGACGGATTTCGTCATCCCGCGCCGTCAGCACATCTCCAGCCTCCATTGTGTCCGCCGCAAAGAGCCGCCTGTAGACGAGAGGAAGGTCGGCCACGACCTGAGCTGCTGCGAAGGCTCCTGCCGAGAGCGCTTCGGTCGGCAGGGTCGTCGTCAAGCCGAGCCGCTCGCTCCATCGCTCCAAGCGCTCTTCTCCGAATACCGCACGAAGGCCGCCGCGCAGCTGCGACTTGAGTCGCTTGGTCCGAGGCAGGCGCTCCGCCTTCTCGATCATTCGGAGACCACTGGCGGCACGCCGCATGGCCTCTAGGCGCGACTTGCTGAACTCGCCTTCCGCGAGCTCGCCGCGAAGTGTTTGGAGCGTTCCGAGCGAAGCGTCGCTCATTTCCCTTTCAATCATTGCGGGCCAACCGTTGGCCTCCGCGCGGATCTCTTCGAGTGAATTGTAGCTACGCTCGAGCTGTCCGTAGACCATATCGCGGAGAAGCGTGTGCATCTCCTCGGGGATCTCTTCGTCGTGTACGATCTCGAGCTCGGCAGTCGCGATCTCGACGTTGAAAGCGACGACACGTTCGAGCTCCTGCAACAGCCCGGACAGGGGTTGGACGCGCTCCGCAAGCTCCCTACGGCTCGCGAGCAGCTTCGGCGCGACTCGGCTGTCGATGTACGTGAGCACGACCTCCCGGAAAGGCACCTCCACCTCGGGAAGGGCCATCGGAAGTCGCCATTCCCCCGTCTGACGCTGGCCCACGGTAACCCGATATCGCGGAGTGAGGCCGCGACAGGCGTCGACCAAGGTGTCGAGCAAAGGGGCGATCTTCGAGTCGTCGCTGAGATCCTGATAGAGCTCGGTGGTCACGCGTGCAGCTTCGCCGGTGACTTTGCTAGTCGGCTCCGTCGATTCCCGAAGCAACGTGGCGAGCTCGTCGCCCGAGTAGTCACCTTCGAGCTCCGTGTCGAGCTCTTGGAGCGCTTTGTGAAGAGTCTCGCTCACGCGTTCGACCTGCGAGGTTGCGCGGCGCTTGACCGTGTTGGTCAGCCGCACCACGTACTCGGAGACGTTGTCCTTGATGCGTGCTTCGAGACCGAGAAGCTCCAGCTCCATCGCCAGTGAGGAGTATTCGGCCGAGCTGGCCTTCCGGAGATTCGAGACGTCCTTCGTGAGGGTCTCTAGGGCACGCATTCGGTTTGCAAATCGCCGGCTGGTTCGACGCTCGCGCGCAGGCAGATCGAGGGTCCCGAACGTCGGAAGGTCCTCTTTGATGCGGACGAAGCCAGTCGCCAGTGCGCTGGCCGCGCGATGCGTGCCGTCGCCCGTGATCCGCACTGTCTCGTCCAGCGCGAGAGCGAGCTCTTCCTCGACCTCGTGCCGCAATCGAACGAGCTGCCCTTCGAGGTCTGCCGCGGAGTCGATCGAGATTTCGACGATGTCGTCGTAGCCTGCGATGACGCCGTCGAAGAGACTGCGAGTCCTGGCAGCGAGGTGTCGGTCGGCTTCGACGAACAGGGCTGCCAAGCCTTCGAGCCGCACCGGCGCATCGTAGGAGAGGTGATAGCGTCCGAGCGCTCGCAAGTGAATGTCGCGAGTCGGCACGGTTTGCCCGAACGTCTTCCGCCAGCTGCGCCTGAGGCGAAGGCCCTGGCGCCGTGCCCTTTTCCAAAGAGAGTCGTCTTTCTTCGATTCGTAGGACAGCTCTTCGAACGGTGCCGTGACGACTTCGGGCAGCGCGTCGACGAGCGCATCCAAGTTGTCGAGAATCGATTCCGGAGTCCAGGTCTGCTTGGCGAGAGTCACCGAGCGACCGAGCACGATTCCTCGCCAGTGGGCGGCCAAATCGGATTGCGCGGAACGGAGCATCGCCACCAGCTCGTCGCGCTCGGCACCTTCCTCCGCGCGGGCCTGCACGGTCAGGCGACGATGATGACGAAGAAACTCACGCCGCAAGTCCCTTAGATACTTCCCGGCTTCCGTTTGGAATTCCCGGAGCGGACCTGTCGACACCTCGCGAACGATGCTCTGCAGGTCGCCCGCGAGCTCTTGGATGCGATTGTTGAGCTCGGCACTCGAGGTCTCCAGCGGGAGACCCCAGACGTTTTTTTCACCGACGTGCTCGGGCCAGGGCTCGAGCTGCTTCGCCGCGCCCGCTTCGTCGGGACGCATCGCCGGAGGCTTTACGGAGAGATGCCGGGAGGGCGCCATCGACTTCCTGTTGATGCTCGTCTCACCGGCTAGGCTGAGGCCCATCTTGAACAGCACCGGACCGATCAACTCGTTGATGGCCACGCCGCCGATGATGAGAGTCTCCAGCGAACGCCCTACCTCCCCGAACCTGTTGCCGATGATCGCAGCTAGAAGGATTGAGACCCCGGCTTGTGAAACGAAGCCCATCCACCCGAAGGCCTGGGTCGCTTCATCGGCTTTGCCGAACCGGGCCCCCATCTTGGTGCCGGAGAAGATCGCGAACGCGCGGACACCGGCTAAACCGACGGCGAAAAGCGCCACGTCGCGGAGCTCCTGGAGGTGGAGCTTTGCGCCGGCGAGGGTGAAGAACACGACATACACGGGAAGCGAAAGCCGCTCCACGGTCTCGATCAACCGGTGCCCCGTCTTCGAAAAATTCGAAACGCCGAAGCCTGCCGCGAGGAACACGAGCACGGGGTCCCATCCCAGCTGCTTCGAAATGAAGGTGACCAGGTACACGACGCCCACCACGAATATGAGGAGCTCTTGATTGACGTAGCGAATGTATAGGGCTGTCAAACCGCCGACGACGATCGCACCGAAGAGGATCGAAATGACGATGTGCCGGAGAAGGTAGCTGACGATCCCGCCTTCGAGTGCGCCGATGCCGATTTGATGAGCGACGACCACCTGAGCCACCGCAAAAGCCACCACGACGATCACGTCCTTCAAGACGACGACCGAGAGCACGTTCTTCGTCATCGAACCGATGGCCCGGGACTCCGTGATCACGGCGATCGTGGCGGCCGGCGAGGTTGCCAGAGACACGGATGCCACCATCGCGCCCACGGCAAGTGCGGCGGCCATCGGTAAGCCTGCAACTCCGGGCAGCCCGATGTAGGGCACGACCCCCGAGATCAGCCAGAAGAACGCCGTGACAAGAACGCCGATCCAGACGAATTGTGCGACCAAGATGGAGCTGATTGCGCGAAATCCCTTCCGGAGGCCTTCGAGCTTGAGCTCTCCGCCGGCGGTCAGGGCGATCAGCGCCACGGCCAAGCTGTCGAACAGGCTGAGCTGCTCGATCACCTCTTCATTGAGTATGCCCTTGTCGAACGGTGCGGGTAACGCGAGCCCCACTAGGGCTTTCGCCAAAGAAGGGCCGAACACCAGACCCGCGATTAAATAGCCTGTGATGTGCGGAAGACGGATCTGTCCGACGAGTCCGCCAATCGTGTAGCTCGCAAGCACCACGAAACCAAAGGCGAGCATGCCGCTGGGGTCGAAGGTGTGCTGAGCAAACTGTTCGAACTGATAGAGCGCCACCATGCCGAACAGCAGCAGCACGATGACTGTGATCTGTCTTCGCGCGTGGGTCTCTTCGCCGGGTGGCGGCATGCTGTAGGAGCCAGCCATCAGCGTCTCCAGAAGCCGGGCAAGATCAAGGCGAACAACGTGAAGAACTCGAGGCGTCCAAGCAGCATGGCCATCGAGAAGAACAGCTTACTGCCGGCCGAATAGCTCGCGAAGTTGTCGGGTCCGATGTGGAAGGGTGCCGGTCCCATGTTGGACAAGCAGGTGAGCATGGCGCCAAACGCCGTGGGAATGGGGACCCCGTCTACCAGAGTGACGAAGAGCAGTCCGAAGGCGATGCAGCCCATGTAGATCAAGAAGAACGACGCAACGTCGGCGAGCACCTGCGTGCTGATCGCTGCCTTGCCCATCCGAACCAACTCCACCGTGGATGGGCGAAAGCTCTTATGAATCTGGGCAACCGCCTGCTTTCCCATCAGCACCGCTCGCTCGACTTTGATGCCACCGGCGGTCGATCCGGAGCAACCGCCGACGAACATGATGAGGACCACGACTGCGAGTGCCGTCGAGCTGTATGCGCTGTAGTCGTCCGTTCCGTACCCTGTCGAAGAGATCGTCGTGGCCACCATGAAGAACGAGTACCGGAAGGACGTCAGCAGCTCGTCGTGGACGCTCAGGTTGAGGAGCGTCAGCACGATGACCGAGATGCAGATGATCGTGACGTACCAGCGAAATTCGATGTTTCGAAAGAGTGCTTTCCAGCTGCCGGTTCGCAAGAGCCCATAGTAGAGCCCGTAGTTCACGCTTCCTATCAGCATGAAGCAGGCGATCACGTACTCGATCGCTGCGCTGTTGAAGCCCCCGACCGAGCTGTCGAGCGTAGAGAAACCACCCGTCGACATGGTGGTGAACGCGTGGCAGACGGCATCGAAGAGATCGAGCCCGAGGATCTTCAGCAAGGCGATCTCGAGGATTGTGAAGGCGCCGTAGAGCCTCCATAGAGTGAATGAGGTTTCCGCTATGCGTGGCCTCAAGCCTTCCGCGGTCGTTCCGGGCACTTCCCCGCGAAAGAGGTGCTTGCCTCCGGCACCCAAATTCGGGAAGACCGCGACGAACAAGACGACGATACCCATTCCGCCAAGCCATTGAATCAGCGAACGCCAGAGCAAGAGCGGGCGCGACAGACGGCCCTCGATGTCCGAAATCACCGTAGCGCCAGTCGTGGTGAGCCCGCTGACCGACTCGAAAAACGAGTCGGCCGGAGACATGCCAGCTCCAAGCATGAACGGAACCGCTCCGCAGGCGCCCGCGGCAATCCAGATGAGGCTCACCGCGAGCAGTGCTTCGCGACGGGAGATTCGCTCCGACACGAAGCGATTTCCGTAGAGGAATGCGGCCAAGCCGGTGATCGACACGATGATCGCCGAAAGCGCCAGCGCCGCCGCTCCACCCTGGGGGCGCGTGGGGTCGGGCGCGAATTGGTCCCAGACCATGCCTACTGCGGCGCACAAGGCGATCATCACACCGATGCCGAGCACGACGGCTCCGACAGGTCGAATCACACCACGAAAATCTCTGGACTGGGAGCTCACTCGCCCCTCGGTCGAAACAGTCGCTCGACGCTGGCGCGGGCTTCCTTGGTGGTCATCAAGATCGCTCTGTCACCAGCGTGAACTACGTCCTTGCCACGCGGAATGATGACGTCATCCCCGTGGACGATCGCCGCGAGCAGAGAGCCTCTCGGTAGGTTCATGCGATGCAGAGGTTTGTTCACCGCCCGGCACTTCGGACTGACGGTGAGCTCGACGACTTCGGCCTGACCATCTTCGAGCACGGTGAGGTTGTGGAGACCCCCTCCACGGGAGAAGCGAAGGATTTGGTCCGATGCGACCGTGCGCGGCGAGAGCACGATGTCGATCCCGAGCTGACGATAGATCGACGTGTAATCCGCGCGCTGGACGATCGTGGCAGTGCGCTTGCAGCCGGCACGCTGTGCCAACAGCGCCGCCATCAGATTGATCTCGTCCTGCCGTGTCACCGCCGCGAAGAGGTCGTACGTGCCGACTTCTTGCTCTGCGAGCAAGGCGCCGTCCGTGCCGTCTCCATGCACCACTTCGACGCCTTGAAACTCGCCGCTGATCTGCTCCGCCGTCGCAAGGTCGCTTTCGATCATCATCACGGTGGCTTCCTGCTGCAAGAGATCGCGCGCTAGAGCCTTTCCCACGACACCGCCTCCCACGATGCAGACCCGACGCGCCTTGCGCTCCTTGCTGAAGAGCCGTTCGGCGGCGAGAACCCCTTCGGGGCGTCCAATCAGGTACACCCGGTCGCCTTTGACCAAGACGTCGGCACCACCGGGGACGAAGAGCTCGCCATCACGAACGACCGCGCTCACGAGCGTGTGTGGCGGCAACTCGACGGCGGAGAGCGGCTTGTTGAGCACGCGAGATTCGCCGAGGTCGATCTGGACGAGCTCGACGCGATCCTGGGCGAGATCCACGACGTCCGAGGCCCCGTAGGAACGGGCGATACGGCTGAGCTCCTGAGCCACCAGCACGCGCGGATTGATCACCACGTCGACACCGAGAAGACCGTAGCGGATTCCTTCGGTCCATTCAGACCATGCGGTTCCCTGCACGCGCGCTACTACGTGCTTCGCGCCGAGTTGCTTCGAAGCTAGCGCCGCGATCAGGTTCATCTCGTCGTGGTTGGTCACTGCAGCCACGAGGTCGGCGCGTCCCACTCCAGCGATTTTAAGAAGCGTTTCGCTAGCGCCGTATCCCACGATCGAAGCCACGTCGTAGTGCTCTTCGGCGTACTGCACCGCGGCGGCGCTCGAGTCGACCGCAATGATGTCGTGCCCCTCCTTGTCGAGGACGCTCAACAAGTGACGGCCGACTTCTCCCAAACCTATGACGACGATGTTCATCTCGCAGCGACCTCAACCGTTGTTTGGGAATCCGAGTCCTTCAGCTCTCTTTGCAGCTCGCCCTCGTCGACCAGAAGCCCTCGCAGCAATCGCGGCGCGATCAGATCGTTCAAGATCACCGAGCCGAGGACCACGGTGTAGGCGATCTTGGCCGCGTTGCCTTCGTAGACCAGACGAAAGGAGACGGCCATGGCAAGAGTCACGTTGCCGTGAGCGAGCAGTCCTCGAAACAAGTCCTTGCGAAGGCTCGTGCCCCAACCTGCGATGACGCTCGCCAGCCCTTTGGCGGCGGTGCGAACGATCAGGAAGCCGCCGAGGGCGAGCAAGCTGGGAACCAGCGGCGTGGGTTGCCAGAGCGCGCCGGCGAAGACCAGCAGGACGATCGCCATCGGACGCTCCGTCGATTCGAGAGTAGAGTGCAGGAGCTGACCGCCGCGCGCGAAGTTCACCAGCACGAAACCCATCGAAAGGTTCACCGCGAGAGGCGAAAGCTCCAGAAAGTAGGCGCCGCCCGACGCGAAAGCGATGATCCCCACGAGTGCTAGAAACCGCGAATTGTCGGACTCGTCGCCGGCCAAGAAGAGCGAAAACAGAAGGCCTAGCGCAGCGCCGAGAAGAACGGTCACCCATGCCCACAACGCCGGCGAGTACACTTGGGCTTGGGGGCTGTTTTCGTGGAAGACGCAGAAGATCAATCCGAACGCGAGAATGACGACGATGTCACCAAGACGAGTGCCGTTTCGCAGAAGTGCGACCAACCTTCCGCTCATCTCGTAGCGTCTGGCGAGGAGGTCGAAAGGCTCCGCGGAGTCGGCGGCCGCGAAGCACGCTAAGGCGGCTGCACTGAGCGCAGCGTCGCGGGCCGTCGATGCAACCCATCCGGACTCGGTGAAGAAGTAATAGGCGCCGAAACCCACCGCGACGCCGGGAAGAAGATGGTGCAGAAAGACCACTCTCCACGTTGCCGGGTCGAGCCTTTGAAGGCTCGCAAAATCGAAGTCCGTTCCCCGCAAGAGACCGACCCAGCCCGCGGCGAGCGCGATGATGGGTAGTAAGCCTGCGATGTTGTCCAGCGCATGGACCGCCGGGAACGCCGGGCCGAGCAGAAACCCGAGCAAGAGATACTCCGCTCCACTCACCACGAGGAAACGATGTTGTAGGCGCTCGACGACGTTGTGGGCGAGAACGTAGGCTACGCCGATCACCAACACGAGCATGACGATGGTGCCGAGCTCCCCCGCGCCGCGCTCCGCTCCCGATTCGCTCGCGGCGTGCACGACGCCAGGCGATGCCATCCAAAGGAACGGCAGCGCCGCCAAAATCAGCCTCCCCGGCATATCCGTTCAATTGTGAAGAAGAAGCCCCGCGAGCGGTAGTTTCAGGCTGGACAGGTGTTTAGCTTCCGACTGGGGCTAGGCCCTGAGGCCTTCGAGCACGATCGAGATGAGACCCTTAGTCGTCTCCACGGGATCCAACTGAATCTGATTGCGCACCGAAGCTAGGGCGAGCGCTTCCACGGCGCCCAGCACTGCCAATGCACTTACGCGAGGATCGGAAACCGCAACGAACTTGCGGTCCACGGCGGCTTGGCTGAGCGTCATCGCGCGATTGTCGAGCTCGTTCGCGAGGTCGGATATCGCCTGTCGGGCGGTGGTCGACGGCGCCCTTCTCTCTTGGAGATAGAGACACATGGCGTCTGGATGCATGGCGAGCGCACCGGCGAGCCTAGTGCCGAGTCGGGCGTACGCGGCGACCGCCTCGTCGCGCCCTTCGACTTCGCGCAGCTTGGCCTCGCATTCCTGAATCGCATCGCGCGTGACACTGGCAACGGGCTCGATCACCGCCTCGACGAGATCGGCTTTGTCCCGGAAATACCGGTAAAAGTTGCCCTTTGCCATGCCTGCTTCACTAGCGACCTCGTCGATCGTGACCGCTTCGATACCGCGCGCCAGGAATAGAGCGAGGCCTGCATCGATCAGGTCTTGGACACGCTTGCGCCTATTGATGTCTCTTTTTCCGCCAAATGCACCGGGTCGCTCGACCGGACCGGCACGCCTGGGACGTCGTTCCTCGTCCATCGCTTTGCTCCAACGGGGGATGAGCTGCTGCGAAAAGCATTATGGGGCACGGCCGTCCGAGGTAAAGTGAGTTTTGCGAAAATATTGCGCCCGACGGTTCCGCACATCGAAAGCTTGCGGAAAACCTTGGAAACCAACACAATTCGTGATGTTAGACGCGATTGACAGCAGGGGTTGCGACTCCTAAGAGCCCAATCTGGGACCAAGCGGAGCAAATGGATGACCTTGCCAGTCCGAAAACCTGATTGGCTGCGCGTGAGGCTCCCGGCAGGACCGGAGCAGGATGCATTCCAGAGCCTGAAGTCGAAATTCCGCGGTCGCGGCTTGCATACCGTTTGCGAGGAGGCCCGCTGTCCGAACATCTTCGAATGCTGGGGGCAAGGCACCGCAACCGTGATGATTCTCGGTGAGACCTGCACTCGCGGCTGCAGGTTCTGCTCCGTCAAGACCGGAAAGCCCGGGGGGATCGTCGACCCTCTCGAGCCCGAGAACACCGCCCTCTCGCTGGCGGAAATGGGGCTCGCCTACGTCGTGCTGACCATGGTCGATCGCGACGACCTCCCCGATGGTGGCGCCGCGCACGTTAGCGAGACCGTTCGACGGATCAAACACCATAGCCCCGATCTTCGCGTCGAAACATTGGTTGGCGACTTCCTCGGGAATCGAGATGACGTGCGAACGGTCGTGCAAGAAGGGCGCCCCGAAGTATTCGCGCACAACGTCGAAGTCGTGCCGCGCTTGCAGCGAACGATCAGGGACGCGCGCTGCTCCTGGGATCGTTCGATCGCGACGCTTGCGGCCGCCAAGGAGCTCGGCTCCGCTGTCACCAAGTCTTCACTGATGGTGGGCCTGGGCGAGCAGCGCGACGAGGTCCTCGATGCGATGAGGTCCTTGCGGGCTGCCGACGTGGACGTGCTCACCATCGGTCAGTATCTGCGACCGACCAAGCGTCACGCGCCGGTACAGCGCTACGTCGAGCCGGCGGAGTTTCTCGACTACGAGCGCGCTGGACTCGCGATGGGTTTTCGATACGTGGCCTCGGGCCCACTCGTTCGCTCGAGCTACCGTGCTGCGGAGGCTTTTCTGAGGGGCTTGGCTTCGGGAGAAACGACCGCGGGCGAGACGCCCTCGATGAATCGCTACGGCAGGAAGCGGAAGCTCGCCGTGCTCTCCTGAGGCAAAGATGCAGGTCATTCGAGATGACGGAAGCCTCGACCCCCAGCTGGACCCGGGTCTCTCGATCGATCAGGTCCTGGCGCTCTACAAGGCGATGGCTCGGACCCGCATCATCGACGATCGCCTCGAGAAAATTCAACGCCAGGGCCGCATCGCCTTCCACGTAGGCTCCCTCGGCGAAGAGGCTGCGATCCTCGGCGCAGCGTCGGCCATGCGCGACCGGGATTGGATCGTCCCCTGCTACCGCGAAGTTGGAGCGCTCCTATGGCGCGGTTACCCGCTTCAGACGTACGTCGATCACATGTACGGGAACGCCGGGGACCCGGTGCACGGGCGTCAGATGCCGGACCACAGCTTCAGTCGCGCACACCGTTATCTATCGGTGAGCGCGCCCATTGGAACTCAGATTCCGCATGCGGTGGGTGTGGCAATGGCGGCCAAGACGCGTGGCCTCGACGAATGCGCTGGGGTGTTCCTCGGCGACGGTGCGACCAGCTCGAACGACTTCCACGCGGCGATGAACTTCGCAGCCGTGTATCGAGCGCCGGTCTTGTTCCTGTGCCGGAACAACGGCTACGCGATCAGCCTGCCGGTAGGGCAACAGACCGCTACGCGGACTCTGGCCGAAAAGGCCGCTGGGTATGGGGTTTCGGCCGCTCGCGTGGATGGAAACGACGTGCTCGCCGTTTGGAGCGCGGTGCGGCGAGCGGTCGAGCGCGCGGCCGAGGGTGGCGGTCCTACGTTCATCGAAATGATCACGTATCGTCGGGGCGGTCACTCCACATCGGACGATCCGAGGCTCTATCGGAGCGAAGAGGAGGTCGAGTCTTGGCGCAAAGCAGACCCCTTGATGAAGCTCCGAAAGCACCTCGTATGGCGGAACGCTTGGAATGACGAGCTCGAATCCGAGTGGCAGCTCGGTTGCGATACAGAGGTCAAAGACTGCGTGCGTCGGGCGGAGGAGAAACCGGCGCCCGAGCTCCGCGATCTATTTCGCGACGTTTACGCCGAGCAGCCATGGCACCTGGAGGAACAGGAGGCACTCAGCCTCGCCGGGCCGCGGTCGCGCGACGAGGAGGGCGGGTCATGACCGAAATGAACCTGGTCCAAGCGTTGAACAGCGCGCTCCGTTCGGCGCTCCACGAGAATGAGAGCGTGCTCTTGCTCGGTGAGGACATCGGGCGACTGGGCGGCGTCTTTCGAGTCACCGAAGGGCTCCGCCGCGACTTCGGTGAGGAGCGGGTCCTCGACACGCCACTCTCCGAGACCGGAATCATCGGAACCGCAATCGGGATGGCGCTCAACGGACTGAGGCCTGTCGCAGAGATCCAGTTCGCGGACTTCATTTACCCGGGTTTCGACCAGCTTGTGAACGAGGCGGCCAAGTACCGCTACCGAACGGCGGGCGAGTTTCACGTGCCCTTGGTCGTGCGTACGCCGTACGGCGGAGGGATTCGGGGGGGGCAGTATCACTCGCAGTCTCCGGAGGCGCTTTTCATTCACACTCCCGGCTTGAAGGTGGTCTGCCCCTCGAACCCGTACGACGCAAAAGGACTTCTGATAGAGGCCATCCGCGACGAGGATCCGATCGTGTTCTTCGAGCCGAAGCGCGTCTATCGCGCCGTGAGGATGGAAGTTCCGGAGGGGCCGTACACCGTGCCGCTCGGGCAGGCGAAGGTCGTGCGCTCAGGAGAGCGGGTCACCTGCCTAGCCTGGGGAGCAATGCTCTACGAGGCGTTCGCCGCGGCCGAGGAGGTCGCCAAGCAGGGCGTCGACACCGAGGTGATCGACCTTCGAACGTTGTGGCCTCTCGACATCGACACCTTGGTGACGAGCGTACGGAAGACGGGTCGGATCGTGATCGTCCATGAAGCACCTCGGACTTGCGGCTTCGGAAGTGAGTTGATCGCGCTGATCACCGAACGCGCGTTTGCACACCTCGAAGCGCCGCCGTTCCGCGTCACTGGCTGGGACACGCCATTTCCGCTCACGCACGAACGGGAGTATTTGCCGCTTGCCCACCGTATCGCGCCCGCCCTGATCGAAACGGCGAGGTATTGAACGATGGCGCGACTGGATTTCAAGCTTCCCGACATTGGAGAAGGCGTGACGGAAGGGGAGATCGTGACCTGGTTCGTCGCCGCCGGCGATCAGCTGCTCGAGGATGACCCAATGGTCGAGATCATGACCGACAAAGCCACCGTGACCATCGGCGCGCCATGTGATGCTCGAGTGGAGCGACTTCTGATCGAGGCGGGCGCGATGGCGCGGGTGGGGCAGGTGATTCTCACACTGGAGTCCGAGACGGCCTCGAACATCGACTCCGCCATGCGATCTTCCAGACCCCCTGCCACGGCCGTCGGTGAGCTCCAGGACGAGCTGCCTGGGGCGCGCATGTTCGCGGACCGACCCGAGGGCACGCCCCGCGATGACGTCTATTTTCAAGCCAAGCCGCTCGCGGCCCCGGCGACACGGCATCTGGCAAGGCAGCTCGGCGTGGATCTTCGACAGGTTCGGCCGACGGGCTCCGGGGGACGTGTCACCCCAGACGACCTGCGCGCGGCGATCGGTGAGCGGACGGCGGACGATGAGCCGCGCGCTGCGCTCGAGGAGAGAATGCCGATCCTAGGAATTCGCAGAAAGATCGCCGAGCGGATGCATCGAGCCACCACGACGGCAGCTCACTTCACCTTCGTCGAAGAATGCGATGCGACACGACTGGTCGAGCTGCGCGAACGTCTGCTCCCCGAAGCGAAGAGAAAGGGCATTCGTCTCACGTTCTTGCCGTTCGTCATCAGGGCGGTGACCGATGCGCTGAAGAAACACCCCGTCCTCAACTCAGCGATCGACGAGCGGACCAACGAGCTCGTCTACAAGAGGTACTACGACATCGGCGTGGCCACCGCGACGGAGGCTGGGCTCCTGGTTCCGGTCGTTCGAGACGCAGACAGGCTGGGACTGTTCGAGCTTGCGAGTCGAATTCGAGGTCTGACCGATGCAGCGCGAGCGCGAACGCTAGCACCGGAGGAGCTTCACGGCTCGACGTTCACTGTGACCTCGCTTGGAAAACAGAGCGGTTTCCTGGCGACCCCGATTCTCAATTACCCGGAGGTCGGCATACTCGGTGTACACCGAATCAAGGAAAAGCCCGTCGTCAGGGACGGCGCGATCGTCGTTGGCAAGTTGATGATGCTTTCGCTTTCGCTCGATCATCGAGTCGTCGACGGTCACCTAGGCGCAGCGTTTGCGTACGACGTCATCGCTTCGCTCGAGACGCCCGATCAGTTGTTCGATGGGAGCCTTCGATGAATCCGATCCGTCAGAAGCTGCTCGACTGGTACGATCGGTCGGCGCGCGATCTCCCATGGCGCCGCACGCGCGACCCCTATGCGATCTGGGTCTCGGAAGTAATGCTCCAGCAGACGCGAGTCGACACGGTCATCCCCTACTACCAGCGATTCCTGGGGCGATTCCCGACGCTCCAGGCCTTGGCGGAGGCTCAAGAGGACACGGTGCTCTCGCACTGGAGCGGGCTCGGCTACTATCGGCGCGCTCGCTTGTTGCACGCCGGTGTGCGCGAGGTGGTGGCCCACTACGATGGAGAGGTCCCCGAGGATGAAGACGCTAGACGTGCGCTTCCGGGGATCGGCCGCTACACGGCTGGGGCCATCGGCAGCATCGCCTTCGACAAGGAAGAGCCGATTGTCGACGGAAACGTGACCCGAGTGCTCGCGCGCCTGTTTCGGATCGACACGCCCGTCGGCGCCTCGGTCACGACCAAGCGCTTGTGGGAAGAAGCCGCGCGCCTCGTGCCAGGTGAACGGCCCGGCGCGCTCAACCAATCGCTGATGGAGCTCGGAGCGACGGTTTGCACACCGCAACAGCCATGCTGCGATAGCTGCCCCGTGTCGAAAGATTGCGCTGCGTTTGCCCATGACGAAGTCGCGGCGCTTCCGGCTCCCCGTGCACGCAAGGCGCCGCGTCAGGTGAAGCTCAGCTGCGGTCGTCGCCACGCGAGGCCGGGGAGCGAATAGGAGCGTCTGGCTCGTGAAGGGACGCCAGGCTCTCTTTGGTGGCCTTTGGGGCGTACCGACGTTCGAGGGCAAGGCGCTTGGCGCTCTTCGCGAGCTGGGGCTCCGGGCGCGGCTTCATCCAGAGCCTCATGCGCTCATCGAGCACGCGCTCACGCACCGCCGGTTGCAAGTCGAGGTCTTTCGGGCGTCCGACGCTCACGGAACGGACACGCCGAACCTCCGTCTCTTCAACACCGAAACGCTCGCGGAAGTAGGCGTGTCCTCCCTCACCCGAAAGATCCTGAGCACAGCGGGCCTCTGAACGGCGCGCGACCCCGAGCCCGGCATTTGGTCGCCTTCCCCTTCTCCCGATACACTCTGCGGGTGGGGATCCTCGCGTATGAAGGCGTCTCGAAGCGCTTCGGCCGGCACACCGCGCTCGAGGGCGTTTCGCTCGAAGTGCTGCGCGGGGAGGTGTTCGGGCTGCTCGGGCCCAACGGCGCTGGCAAGACCACGCTGATCCGGATTGGGCTCGACATCCTTCGACCCGACGAAGGCACGGTTTCTCTCTTCGGCGCAGCGCCGAGCTCGAAGGCCCTCGACCGCACCGCCTATCTTCCCGAAGAACGTGGTGTCTACCGCCGTGCCAAGGTGCGCGACTTGCTCACGTATCTCGGCCGACTGAAAGGCCTCAAGCACACGGCGGCCCGCCTTGCAACGGACCACTGGCTCGAGCGCGTGGGCATGAGCGCCGTCGCCAACCAGCGCGTCGAAAGCCTTTCCAAAGGCATGACACAGAAGGTCCAAATCGCGGCCTGCCTGATGAGTGATCCGGAGCTCTGTGTGCTCGACGAGCCTTTCTCGGGGCTCGATCCGGTCAACGTGGCGCTGGTCACCGCCTTGATCGAGGAGCGTCGCCGCGACGGCCGGACCACCGTCCTATCGACTCACATGATGCACCAGGTGGAAGCACTCTGTGACCGCGTCGCTTTGATTCACCGCGGCCGCCTCGTCGTCTACGGACAGCTCGACGAAATCCGCCGACGCTATTCGCCTCACGAGGTGATCGTCTGGACCGGCATGGACCTCGTCGCCCACGGCGTGCCCGCCACCCAGCACAAGACGGGAGGTTGGCGCGTAGAGCTGCCTCCCAGCGCAACCCCCGCCGCGTACCTCGACACGCTGGTGCGGAGTGGGGTGATCATCGAACGCTACGAGCCAATGGTTGCCCGTATGGATGAGATCTTCGTCAACCTCGTGAACGAGAGCTGCTGACCGATGCGCGTCCAACGCATCGCAGCCGTCGCACGCTTCGAGCTCTCCTCCGTCGTCAAGCGGTGGTCGTACTTGATCGCGACGTTTGGTCTTCCGCTCTTTCTCGCCGCCGTTTCGGGTACGGTTCTCGGCGCGCAAACGTACTTTCTCACGCAGCGTGCAGCCGAGAGCTCTCGGTTCGGACTCGTCGACGAAGCCGAGGTCGTCGACCGATCCCAGTTCGTGAATGGCAAGGCCCAGCCGACCTGGACGGCCAATGCCAACGAGGTTCTGCTCTACGCCGATCAGGAGAGCGCGATCGAAGATCTGGAGTCCGGCCGCCTTCGCGCGGTCTACGTGGTGGAGTCCGACTACCTCGCGACCGGCGAGGTTAGGGCAATTCAGTCCGAAAAGACCCCGCTCCTCAGCATGCACGGCACCTCGATCGAGCCCTTGCTCCGCTCGCTCTTGAGGAAATCGTTGCTCGAGGGTCGGCTCGACGACGACGTGCAGGAACGCGTGCTTGCTCCTGCGTACTTCGTGAGAAGCCGGCTTGGCCCCGATGGGGCGGAGGTGACCGAGGTCGATGAGGCCCTCGATCTTCTCGTGCGCACGACGATTCCGCTCTTCCTCGGAATCCTTCTGCTCACGGCCCTACTGAGCGCATCGGGTTACTTGGTCCAAACCGTTTCGACCGACAAAGAGAGCAAGATCGTCGAAGTGCTGCTGTCCTCGGTGACTCCCGAAGAAATTCTAGCTGGAAAGCTCCTCGGGCTCGGCGCCGCCGGACTCGTTCAGTTCGCCGTCTGGTCCTCGATGGTCGTCTTCGTGGCGATCACGGCATCTACTGCGCTCGCATCGGTCGTCGCGATTCCATGGAACGCGCTCGCAGTCGCGCCCATCTTCTTCGTCTTGGGCTATCTCTTTCTCGGAAGTCTCATGCTGGCCACCGCTGCGCTAGGCGCCAACGCCGCGGAAAGCCAAAAGCTCACGATGGGCTGGGCCATGCTCGCCATCCTTCCGCTGATGGTGCTCGTCATCCTTCTGGACCAGCCCAACGGAATCCTCGGCCAGGTGATGTCCTGGATACCGTTTACCTCTCCGCTCACGGTGATCATCCGGCTTGCCGTCGACTCCGCGGGTATCGCATGCTGGGAAGTGCTTGGCGCGATCGCCGTCTTGCTCGGCTCGACATGGCTGTCGATCCGCGTGGGCGCGCGCCTTTTCCGCGTCGGTTTTCTCCTGACGGGCTCGCGACCCTCGCTCGCAGAGCTGTGGCGCCAGGCACGCTGAGGCGTACGGAGGCTTCCGTCCCTACTCACTCGGCTCGGTCGGGGAGCGGCAGGTCGCGCTCCTCGATCAGCTGCCCCGTCTTACCCTCGGCTGCCGAGTAGAACGCGACGCGCAGCGCCGAAAAGTCCAGCACCACGAACGTTTGCTCGTTCTTGCGGTGGATCGTGCCGGCGTTGACGACCGTGAGGCCCGGGAAGACCCTGACCATGCGTTCGTGCGTGTGGCCGCCAATCATGAAGCGAATGCGTTCGTCGAGCATCAGCTCTCGGAGCGTGGGGATGTCTTGGAGCGCGTACCCTCGCGTGTCGGGGAGAAGCCAGGCCTCGTCATCCTCGCCAACACCGTGGCAGAGCATCGCCGTTCCGTTTTCGGTCTCGTAGAGCCGGGTCCTTGGTAGTGCTTCGATGAACGCGCGAGAGGCGGAGCTGATCTCTTCCGTGGCGTTCTCCAAGGATCTCTGCTCTCCTGCGAGAAACCAGCGTTCATGATTGCCGGCAACGCATTGCACGCCGCGCGCCTCGAGGATGGCGAGCGTCGCATCGGCGTCTCCCGGACCGTCCACGAAATCACCCACTGAGAGCACGGCTTCGACGCGCATCTTCTCGAGCGCATCGAGGACTCGCCGAAGTGTCTCGGATTCGCAATGAACATCACCGATGACCCCCACTCGGCCGAGCATGCCCGTCTTCCCCACAACTTCAACTTAGGAGTTTTTCAGGCCTCGCGCCAAGAACCGTGCGACTGGTGCTCGCCCCCCTCCTGTTGTAGACCCGCCCCCATGCTCGACCTGCGCCAAGTGAGCGAGAACCTCGCCGATGTGACGGCGGCCCTGACCCGCCGCGGTTTCGCTGACTCCAACCTTCTGAGCCGGCTCGGAGCGCTGGCCGACGAGCGTCGCTCCGTGATCACGGGGGTCGAAGCTCTGCGACAGGCACGGAACGCGGCGAGCCAGGCCATGGCGACAGTCGCCGACAAGAAGTCGGAGGAGTTTCGAGCCAAGCGAGAGCAGCTTCGACTGCTCGGCGATCGAATCAAGCAGGGGGAGACACGGCAGAGCGAAGTGGAATCCGAGCTCGAGTCGATTCTCCTGAACCTCCCCAATTTGCCGCACGCAGACACACCCGACGGACGTAGCGAGAACGACAACGTCGAGGTGCGCGTCTGGGGGAAGCCCCCTGCGTACGACTTCGACGTTCGCGATCACGTCGACATCGGCACGCGGCTCGGCATCCTCGACTTCGAACGCGCTGCAAAGATCAGCGGCTCTCGCTTCGTGGTGCTCAAAGGTCTTGGCTCACGACTGAATCGTGCACTCATGCAGTTCATGCTCGACGTGCACACCGGTGAGCACGGCTACGAGGAGATTTGGCCTCCGGTTCTCGTCAAGGACAGCGCCATGATGGGGACGAGTCAGTTGCCGAAGTTCGCGAAGGACGCGTTTCGCATGGCCAAGGATGCAGAATGGGAAGCCCAGGCGGAGGCCGAAGGACATGATCTCTATCTCGTCCCCACCGCCGAGGTCCCCATCACCAATCTGCATGCGGGGGAGATTCTTTCTTCGGATGAATTGCCGCTTGCGTATACCGGTTACACCGCCTGCTTCAGAAGCGAAGCGGGAAGCTACGGAAAGGACACGCGCGGCATGATCCGCGTGCATCAGTTCGACAAAGTGGAGCTGGTCAGATTCTGTGAACCCGACGATGGCGCGAGTCAGCTCGAGCTACTCACCCAGCACGCCGAGACCATTCTACGAAAGCTAGGTCTCCACCACCGCGTCGTGCAGTTATGCGCCGGTGACATGGGCTTCGCAGCACAGAAGTCTTACGACCTCGAGGTCTGGCTTCCCGCACAGAACAAATACCGCGAGATCTCGAGCTGTTCCTGGTTCGGAGATTTTCAGGCGCGCCGCATGAAAGCGCGCTTCCGGCCCGCGGACAAGGGTAAGCCCCAATTCTTGCACACTCTCAACGGTTCCGGACTGGCGATCGGTCGCACGCTCGTCGCGATCCTCGAGCAGAATCAACAGGCCGATGGGAGTGTCATCGTACCCGAGGTATTGAGACCCTACATGGGCGGCACCGAAAGAATCCCGGCGCCCTAGAGGGCCCTGATGACCAAGCTCGAGATTCAGCGCGACGTTCCACTTGCTCCGCTCACCACGCTCGGGCTCGGAGGGCCCGCCAAGCACTTCGTGCGCGTGGATGACGAGGCGACTCTGCTCGATGCGCTTCGCTGGGCCGCCGACGAGGGGCTGCGATCAGCGATCCTCGGTGGGGGTTCGAATCTGATCGTGCCCGACGAGGGATATTCCGGCCTCGTCGTTCAGATGGCGCTCGGCGATCTGGAGTTCCAAGCGGGAGGTCGCGTGATCGCGGGCGCAGGAGTCCCTTGGACGAGCATCGTGGACGGCGCGATCTCGCGCGCCTGGGCCGGAGTCGAATGTCTTGCTGGAATCCCAGGGCTCGCGGGTGCGACGCCTATCCAGAATGTCGGCGCGTACGGACAAGAAGTCGCCGAGGTGATCGCCGAGGTTCGTGTGCTTCGCCGTGAGACACTCACATTCGAATCGCTCGCGCCAGCCGACTGCGCTTTCGGCTACCGCACCAGCCTATTCAAGAGTCAGCCCGAATGCTACGTGGTGTCGTCGGTCCGCTTCGCACTCCGCCCGGGCGGGCCAGGCGCGGTTCGCTACGCCGAGCTCGCCAAGAACGTCACCGTCGGCGCCTCGCTCGACGAGATTCGAAGCGCGGTGCTGGCCCTGCGGCGCGAGAAGTCGATGGTCCTCGACCCTGACGACCCGAACCGACGGAGTGCCGGCTCCTTCTTCTTGAACCCGGTCGTTTCGGCGTCGGAGGCCGATCGCATCGCAGAGCAGGCTGCTCGCGAGCGCTTGGTCAGCGCGCCAGAGCTCGTTCCCCGTTTTCCCGCCACGGACGGACACGTGAAGCTCGCCGCTGGCTGGCTCATCGAGAACGCCGGATTCCAGAAAGGCACACGTCGCGGTGCGGTCGGTCTCTCGACCAAACATGCACTTGCACTGGTGCACCACGGCGGTGGCACCAGCTCCGAGCTGCTCGCCTTCGCAGACGAGATTCGTGCGCGTGTGCGGGAACGATTCGGGGTCGACTTGGAGCGCGAGCCGAGGTTGCTGGCTTGACTAGTCGGCGAACGGATCGCTGTACGCAGGATTGGTCAACAGGTCCTCATCCGTGAGCGCGTGAAGAAAGGCGATGATGTCTTGCTTCTCTCGCTCGCTCATCACGAAGCCGTTCAAAAACGCGCTCTTGTTCGGGTTGTCTTTGCCATCGCCGGCGTTTGGACCGCTTTCGATCAAGCGCCCGCCGCGCGCATAGTGATCGAGAACCTCTTCGAGCGTCTCGATCGAACCGTCGTGCATGTAGGGTGCGGTCACCGCGATATTCCGCAAGCTCGGAGGCTTGAAACGACCCTTGTCGTTGGGGTCACCGGTCATCTCGAAAAGACCTTCGTTCCCCGGCGGGTAACTGCCATCGGCGTCGAGGTTGTAGAGGCCGTTGTTCATGAAGAACTTCTGATCGAAGACCTGGCCGGCGTCGTCCGACGACTGGGAAAAGAGGAAACCGCCGTGGCAGTGGAAGCATTCGAAGGCGTCATCGACACCTGCTTCGCTGGTGCCTCCAAAGAAGAGCGCTAGGCCGCGTTGAGCGGATTCGCTCAAGGCGGTGCGGTCACCCTGCTGCCAGCGGTCGACCGGCGAGTTGAAGCTCGTCACCTGGCGTTGAAACGCGGCGATGGCCTTGGTGATACCATCGAGGCTGATCGGTTCTTGCTCGTCGGGGAAGGCCGCGGCAAACATCTCGGGATACCGCGCGTCCTCGCGCATGCGTCGCAGAAGCTCGTTCTCCATGTTGGCCATGCCGAGCTCGACAGGGTTTTCTCCGAAGATTGGAACCAGCGCCTGGCGCTCGAGCAGCACCAGGGACTCGTTCGCCCAGGTGAGCGAAGCCGCGTATGCCGAGTTGGCGATGCTCATCGATCCGCGCGGATGGATTTGGCCGGTCGAGCCCTCGGCCTGAGGCAGCCCATCGGTGAACGCGAGCTCTTGAAGGTGACAGCTCCCGCAGCTCTGGGTCTCATTGGCTGAGAGTCTCTTGTCGTAAAACAGAAACCGCCCGAGCTCGACCTTCTCGGCCGTCATCGGGTTGTCCTCCGGGACGCGGGGCTCGGGCACCGTGTCCGGGAGGTCCCAGACCCATGCCTCGGGCGTGGCTGCAGTGTCGCTGTCACCGCAGCCCACGCCGAGGAGCAAGGTCGCTAAGACAAGAATGTTCGCTCTGCGTTTCATTTGGAGGTGTGATTAGGGTCATTCCCCCGATCGAGGAGGTTTCACTCGACCGAGAAAAACTGCTGTGTGCCGGGGACCGAACCGGCGAAAGAAAGTCCGAGGTTCTCGAAGAGGGCAGCGCAATCGCCGTCGGTCGGCCCGGCCATGCAACCAACCGGGGTTTCGGGCTGGTTCACGTCGAGGGAGGCGCCAGCGACAAGTCGAGCGAAGTCGGCGACGACCGTGTCGCTCTCCGGATCGAAGGCATCGAGCTCGACATCCACGCGGTTCGGTGCAGCGCATGTCGTCGTTCCGACCCGCAACGGGATCGCCGTCGCAACCCGTGCTGCCGAGGTGCATGCGCCAGGTGGTCTCGCTAGCGAGCCCGAGTCGATCGCGAAGGAACTTGTAGCCGCCCGCCAGCTCCAGTGCATCGCCGTGAGGTTGAGCGGCGGTCCGCGGTGGCCGGGATATTGGCGTGGTTGAGCTCGAACGGAACGCCCATCTCGAAGCGGAGGCCGTCGTAGTGCCTTCCGGGACGGTCCCGTCAACTACGTCATGATTCGGGATTCCCGCGTCATCGTAGCCAGTGCAGCGCTCTTCGAAATCGAGAAGCGCGACGTCGTCGACCTGCCAGACGTTGTTGTCCGTATCGAGATCGACCGGCGACGTAGTCTCCATCCGCGTTCTTGAGCTCGACGTCCTGGACGTAGAATCGAAAGTCACTCACCTCGAGGGAGCTATCGTCTGCGCCGAGGTTGGCGTACGTGGTACCACACACGAACTACCTCGTTTCCCACCATCGCCTCGAAGTCGATCGTCACGGACTGCGGAGTGCCACCCGTGCCGCCTTCACCGCCGCTGCTGCTGTCACAACCAAAGCCCGCCAAAGCAAGCGCTGCCACCATGAACATTCTCTTCTTCATTTTCGATTTCCCTGCGGTCTTTAGAGGTCGGCACCCCAAGTCGAAAGCGCTGCCCTCAACGATGACCGAACGTTTTCGGTTATCTGTTGGTGCACCGCCGCGGTGTCGCGCAGTGCAAAATCGATACCATCGAACCATTTCCGCTGGTCGATTTGGATGGAGACGCTTTCGAGAACCGGGCCGTCGAAGACCAGAGGCCGATCGAAGAGCATCTCACATTCGATGAATCTCCCACATCCGCGCGAGCAAGAGCGTCTCGTCGCCCGTCGACTCGTCCTCGACCCGTCCCGAGATCAGGACGCTATGGTCCATCATGTCCAGGGTTTCCGCGGTCAAGCCCTCCGCGTCCTCGTCCGCGGGCATCCCCAGAACCCGGATGCCACAGTAGCGGCCGGGCGGCGGCCGAAGCGTTCCAGCAAAAAGCGGTACGCCCGCGCTCTCCATGAGGTCGATGACCAGCGGCACGCCGAGGCTCGTCGGCGTGCTGAGCTCGTGGGCTCGTGCCCTTGCAGGCGCAACGAGGTTCCAGAGATCCACGACATAATTGTCGCACCGGATCAGCTCGACCTTCCCGACTGCGATCAGGGCGCGCTCGAGGCGCACGGCATATCCCATGTCGGTTCGGATCGCCGCGGTCGTCGCCGCGGGCTGGTAAGCGACATCGACTTCGATTCCGTCCGTGACGCTCATACACTGAGGAAGGACCGCAGCGCTCAGGAGCACGATCGCAATGAGAAGCCTAGATGTCATAGACCAACCCTGCGGTGATCGCGAGACCTTCCCTGTGCTCCCCGTCCAAACGCTGAATCATCGGAACTGCTAGGGTCAAATGCAGCAAGATCTTGTCGTGCGGCATTCCGATCACGCCCAAGCTGCCATACGTGATGTGTCCGCCCGTGTTGGGATCGCGGACTTCACCGATGTAGCTCGGTTGATCGACCCTGAGCTCGACGCCGAGCTGAAACGCCAAGAAGCTCCAGGGTTGGAGTTGTCCGAGCGCCGTCTGCCGAAAACTGATGCCGACCTTCGTGTCTGCCGTGCCCTTGGTCGGATAGATTCCGATCGACGAAACGTAGACCGACCAAGGATTGGAGAACATCGCGTAGGAAGCGCCCGCGATGGGGTCCCAAGACCCCGTGCCCGCCTGGAACTCCAGGGGCAGCGGCACGCCTTGCGCGTCTCGTTCGACCGAGCCCGTTGGGAACTCGAGGCCTCCAACGAGGCTGACCAAGTGTCGTGGCGCAAACTTTCGATCGCGCCAGATGACGGCCCGGGTCCGAAACTCCAAATCTCCGGGTGCCCAGATGTCGGCCTCTGCGAGATTGACCGCGGTCACCAGTCGATGCACCAGCGGCATCATCAGCGAAAGGGTCCAGCGATCCGTGGGAGAGTATGCGCCCGCGAGCTCCATCCGTTGCTCGGACAGCAGCATCTCATCGACCTCGGCCAAGCCGATGCGGTCGTTCCGATACCGGACGGTTCCCGAGGTACGCATGCGATGGCTCATCGGTTGCTCCATACCGACGACGGTGAGGGTCGGATCGCCAACCGCGCAGGTTCCGCAGGCCAATGCCTCGGCAGGAAGCCAAAACGGCGCCCATAGCGCCGCGATCATCCAACCACCCTTCACCGGCCGAGCTTAGAGACAGACTGGCCAGAGGTGTATGTGGCAAATCGTCGCAGCGGCTCAGCGCTGCATCGGAAACTTCGAGAGCTTCCGCTGCAGTGAACGCCGGTGAATGCCCAGTCGTTCCGAGGCCTTCGTGATGTTTCCGCCGCAATCGATTAGCACGCGCTGGATGTGCTCCCACTCGACTCGAGCCAGGGAGGGCGTCTCCGGCTCTCCCTCGGATTCTTCCCCGTCTTCGGGCTCGCCTTCCCCTCGCCGGCGCTCGAAGGCAGCGATGATCTCGTCGACGTCGGCTGGCTTGGTGAGATAGTGGGTTGCGCCGAGGCGGATCGCTTCGAGAGCCGTAGCGATGCTCCCGTACCCGGTCAGCACCACCACCTTGGTGGCCGGGTCGATCCGATGCAGCTCGCGGACGACTTCCAACCCCGACTTTCCGGGCATTCGGAGATCCACGACTGCGTACTCGGTGCTCTCCAACCCCGCGATAGCAATCGCCGCTTCGTACCCATCCGCTTCCTGGGCTTCGTAACCGCGGGCCGCAAACGCACGTGCCATGCGGGACCGCAGCCGCTCGTCATCGTCCACGAGCAGAATTGATGGCTTTGGTGCGGTGTCGTCCTGCGCTTCGGTCATAGGTCTTGAGGAAGTACGACCACGATCGAGGTCCCTTCGCCCGTTGCTGACTCGATCGTCAGACGGCCTCCGAGCGAGTCTACGAGCGTCCGCGCGAGGAACAAGCCCAGGCCCATGCGATCGCCCGTATTCTTCGTCGTGAAGAACGGCTCGGTCGCACGTTTGGCGACGTGTTCGTCCATCCCATGGCCCTCATCGACGAAGCGAAGCTTCACTGCGCCAGGTTCACCCCGGACGTCCAGCGACACGCGACCCGATTCGCAGGCATCGAAACCATTGCGCGCGATGTTCTCTGCCATTTGAACGAGTGAATCCTTGGGTGCCTCGATCTTCTCGACTTCCGTGCTGGTCACCCAGCGCTTGACCTGGTCCGGGCTCAATCGAGCGCGTACCTCCTCGAAGAGTGACTCGACTGGAAAAACGCTCGAAACCTCTCCCACCTGTTCGCCCCCGGCTGCTGCCATCCGATCGAGCACCAGACGGCATCGCTCGAGCTCCTCACGAATGAGCTCGGCGTCTTCTATCAGTGCCTGCCCACCGGGTACGCGTCGGGCTTGCCGTTCCATCTCCTTGGCGGCTACTGCAATCGTTCCGAGGGGCGTTCCGAGCTCGTGTGCAGCGCCTGCGACCAGCGTCGCGATCGAAGCGAGCTTACCCCACCGGTGTGTGCGTTCCTCGGCTTCGGCCAGCGCACGTTCGCGGCGCCGCAGCTCGAGCGAGAGCTGGCTCACGAAATAGGTGATCAGAGCCACTGCCAAAGCCAGGGCGATGAACATTCCGTAGAGATGGGTCTGGAAATCGCCGCCGTGTCCGGCATGAGCCATCTGCTCGCTAGGGTCGCGAACGAGGAACAAGGTTGCGAAGGAGACGATCGACAGCGCGGCGATCACCCAGGTCCACTTGGGGGTGAGCATCACCGCAGACATGGCGATGTACACCACGTAGATGATGCTGAAGGGGTTGGTAGGGCCGCCCGAAAAATAGAGCAAACCGGTCAGCAGCATGACGTCCACGACCAGGAACGTGCCGAGATGACCGGCACGTTCCTTGCGCGAAGCCAGCCAGAGGTTCGAGAATCCTCCAAGCGCAACGAGCGACCACATCGGCGCGAACGGCAGCGCGACTCCGAGGGCCCCGCCGGCGATCAGGAGCGACGAGGCTTGGATCGCCAACGCGCCCCAGCGCAATCTTGCCAACCACTCCGCACCGCTCGCAGGGGCTCGCTCCGGCGTGCTCACGAGTCTGACTGGGCTTCGCCCTCGGTCGACGCATCGAGGTCGACGTTGCCGTACATCGCCTCGGCGATTTTGTAGGCGCTCAGCTCGAGCGTCTCCAGCGCGTCGCGGATTGCGATCCCATCCCCCGCATCGACGCAGTGGTGCAATGTCGCGATGTCTGCCTCGACCTGGGCGATCACGTGTTCTGGGACGAGCTCACGACATTCGGCGACTGCTCGCTCACTGGTATACAGTAGGGCCTCCGCGGCATTGCGAAGCTCTGCGAGCTCGCGCCGCTTCGAGTCCGTCATCTTGTACGCCTCTGCTTCGTGGATGATGCGCTCGATGTCCTTCTCCGTGAGTCCGCTCGACGCGACCACACGAATGTTCTGCTCCCGACCGGTGCCGAGATCCTTCGCGCTCACGTTGACGACACCATCGGCGTCGATGTCGAACGTCACCTCGATCTCCGGCACACCTCGGGGCGCAGGAAGAATCGGCGCGAGCTCGAACTTGGCGAGTGACTTGTTGTCTTCCGCCATTTCGCGCTCGCCTTGCATGACGTGAATGGGAACGAAGCTCTGATTGTCGACGCTCGTCGTGAAGATCTCTTTTGCCCGGGTCGGCACGGTGGTGTTCCGAGGGATCAGCTTGTGGAAGACGCCACCGCCTGTCTCCACACCGAGGCTCAGCGGCGTGACGTCGAGAAGGAGCACCTCTTCGACCTCGCCAGCGAGCGCCGCACCCTGGAGCGCCGCACCCATCGCCACGACCTCGTCCGGATTGACGCCCTTGTGGGGTTTCTTTCCGAAGAAGTCCGTCACCTTGGATTGGACCATCGGCATTCGGGTTTGACCCCCAACGAGGAGAATCTCGTCGATGTCTTCCTTCTTCACGCCTGCGTCTTCGAGCGCCTGTTTACAGGGCCCCAGCGTTCGGTCGATGATCTCGGAAACCAGAATCTCGAGCTCGCTGCGCTTCAGCTTCGTTTCGAGGTGTTTCGGCCCGGACTCGTCCGATGCGATGAAAGGGAGATTGATCTCGGTTTCGAACGATGACGAGAGCTCGTGCTTGGCTTTCTCAGCCTGCTCTTTGAGGCGCTGAAGTGCGATGCGATCCTTGCGCAGGTCGATGCCGCTGCTGGCTTCAAAGCGTCGCGCGAGCTCTTCAACGAGCGCGTTGTCCAAGTCCTCACCCCCGAGGTGTGTATCGCCCGCGGTCGACTTCACGCTGAAGACCCCGTTCGAGATCTCGAGGATCGAAATGTCGAACGTGCCACCGCCCAAGTCGTACACGGCGACGCGCTTGCCCTCTTTTTCCTCGAATCCGTATGCGAGCGCCGCCGCAGTGGGCTCGTTGATGATGCGGCGGACGTCGAGACCCGCGATCTTTCCGGCCGCGATCGTGGCGGAGCGTTGGGCATCGTTGAAGTAGGCGGGCACCGTCACGATCGCTTCGGATACGTGCTCTCCAAGATACGACTCGGCGACCTCGCGCATCTTTTCGAGCACCATGGCCGAGATCTCCGGCGGCGAGTAGTCGTGCGCTCCGATTCGGATCCAAGCGTCGCCACGCTCGCTCTCGATGACCTTGTACGGAACCAAACGCGCGTGCGTCTGCGCGGGCTCGGCATCGAAAGCGAGCCCCATGAGACGCTTGATCGCGAAGATCGTGTTCTCGGGATTCGTGACGCCTTGCCGTTTGGCGACGCTGCCCACGCGGCGCTCGCCGTCCTTCGCAAACGAGACGACGGATGGTGTCGTGCGGCTGCCTTCAGCGTTCGGAATGACCTGCGGCTCCCCGTTGTCGACGAATGCGACACAGGAATTGGTCGTCCCGAGATCGATGCCGATGATCTTCCCCATCTTCCCCTAAACCTCTTTATAACCCGAGCGTGCGGGTTGTCGCATCTAAGGCGTGACTATTCGACGGGGCCGCAGGCATCTCAGGTCTGGCTTGCGCCCTGGTCCTCGGTCTTCGCGGGCGGCTTGGCGACGACCACCATGGCGGGCCGCAGCAGCCGTTCACCGAGGTAGTAACCGGGCACCACCTCGGAGACGATGGTGCCGGGCGCATGCTCGTTGGTTTCCTGCTGCTGCATCGCGTCGTGACAGGTCGGGTCGAACTGCAGCCCCACGGTCGCGACCCGCTTCAGCCCGAGGCGGCTCGCGATGTCCTCGAACCCTCGCAGCACCATGTGAACGCCTTCCGTGACCGCCGAGACCTCGGTTGCCCCGCTCATGGCATCTGCCGCGCGCTCGAGATTGTCGACGATTGGAAGGACCTCGCGAAGCGTATCTTCGACGGTTCTCCGGCGGACCTCTTCGATTTCCTTGCGAGAACGCTTCCGAAAATTGTCGAAATCGGCAGCGATGCGCAGCAGCTGGTCCCGCATCCGGTCGCGCTCGGCATGGGCCTTCTCGAGATCCGTCAGCTCCTTGCCCGCTTCTTCCTCTGGGAAGATCAGGTCCTCGTCGGCGCCTTCAGTCTCCTGGTTCGCCGGCTTTTCCCCCTCGTGTTCACTCATCTGATCACGTCCGTTTTCCTTACGAGCTCTTCGATCTGCCTGGGAGACGCCCATCGAGGACGTCGCTTAGCACATCCGCCGCAAACCCCACTAAGGGTACGTACTTCTTGTAGTCCATGCGAGTCGGCCCGACGATCCCGAAGGAGCCGATGGCCGCCCCGTCGCGGCGATATGGGCTCGAAATCACGCTGATGTCGTCGACATCGTCGAGGGCAGTCTCCGAGCCGATGAAGACCTGAACCCCGTCGGTCCGCAAGGTCTGCTCGAGCAGCACCATGAGCTTCTGCTTCTCTTCGAAGGCATTGAGATATCGGCGGATCTTCTCGGCATCGCCGAATTCCGGGTCGATTCGAATAGGGCGCCCTGCCCTTCGATGAAGACCTGGGCGCGCTCCGTTCGACCCTCGACCGTGGCCTGCACCATTCGCTGGGCTTGCTCTCGGAGCAGCTGGTACTGGCTTTGCTCGGTCGCGAGCCGGACCGCGAGCACGTCGCGGACGTCTCGAAGGGTCCTGCCGCCGACGAGCTCGGCGAGGTAATTGTCGACGCGCTCGAGAGTGCGGTCGTCCACGTCGATCTCGGTGGCGACCACCCTGTTCTCCACCGCACCTGAGCGCGTCACGATGACAGCGAGTGTTCGCCCACCGGAGAGCCGCATGAATCGAATCTGATCGAGCGCCGTCTCGGCGGCCGATGGCAGAACCATGATCGTCGCCGTGCCGGTGAGCCCGCTGAGAAGCTGGCCTGTTTCGCGCACCGCGTCTGCACCCGGCTCGAGATCCTGAAGCCGTCGGATCAGGGCGGTTCTGTGGGCGCGCGAGATCTGTCCGGCATTGGCGATGGCATCGACGAAGCAGCGAAAACCAGCATCCGTAGGAACTCTCCCGGCGCTCGTGTGCGGCTGGTGAAGCAGCTCCGCGTCCTCGAGGTCGGCGAGCACGTTCCGGATCGTCGCAGGCGAAAGCTTGATCGCGTAGCGTCTTGCGATTCGTCGCGAGCTCACCGCTTTGCCCGAAGCGATGTACTCCGTCACGACCGCAAAGAGAATTCGCCGATGGCGTTCGTCCAACACTACCGTCACCTTGACGAGAAAGTAGAAGCTCGGCGGTTTCTGTCAAGCCCGCGAAACCGGGCAGAAAATTGCGCATCCGCCGGGCTTTGCGGCAGGCTCGCCGGGTGAGACCAAGCGCCGCACTGCTTCCGTTCGCCCTGATGGTGATGGCCATCATGACCGTCCCGACGCTGGTGCTCGACGAGCAGGGTCTACCCCGGTACCGCCACCTGCAAGAGGAGTTGCAAGAGCTTCGTCGCTCGAACGATGAGCTGGTGAAGGAAATCGCGACGCTCAAGGCGGAGATCGACGCCTGACGAAGCGATCCGAGCTATGTCGAGCGCATCGCAAGGGATGAGCTTGGCATGGTCCGTGGAGAGGAATTCGTCTTTCAGTTCCCGCCTCGTTAGTGGGGCTGACAGGTGGGCACATTGCCCACATTTCGGCGGTTTTCTTGCTGAAGGAACGAGAGCGAGCGTAACACCGCGTGGATATGACGGCCCTCGTCCAGGCAGCGCTTCGGATAAGGCGCACAGCACGGTCGGCATGGGGGTTGGCGGCGGCATTGCTCCTCGGGGTGTTCCTGATTGCGGGCTTCTTCGTGCCGGGTCGTGCCGCTCTAGGGTGGGGCCCACTCGCCTGGGCCGCTGCTTGGGTCGGGCTCGTGGCGCACCGAGCGTTTCAGATGCGGCAGCACGGAACCGACTCCAGGTCCTCATTCGAGCTGGGCGTCTTGTTGCTCGTGGGCGTCCATGCGCTGGTGCAGCTACGCGGCGGCGTGGCTAGTGAGGTCTATCCGCTCACTTACGTCGCGATCGCGCTAGTCACATCGTTCGCGACGGGAAGCGCGGCCGTCGGACTGGTCGCGTTTGCGGTCGCGTTCGGTTTCGCCATCGCGTTTCTCGGCGAGCGAATTGCCGACCCCGCCCTCCTCGGATTGAACGCGCTATACACCATCTGCTTTGGCGTGCTGAGCTACGTCTTCACGCGAGCGGAGATCGCGCGTGTGCGGCGGAAGTCGGAGCGCGATTCCGTGGCCCAGAAAGAGAAGGTTCGGGACGATACGCGGCTCTTTCGACTGGTTGCGCCCTCCTCCGATGGCGTCCGTGATGAGGATCGTCTCTACCAGACCAGCGTGCAGGAGGTTCGCCAGGCGCTCTACCACGCCCTGCAGCTCCTCCATCAGACGCTGGACCTACACACCTGTGTCCTTCTCATGCCCACCGAGAACGCGGAGGAGCTTCGAATCACGGAGCTCGTGACCAAGAGCGAGGACATCGCCGACGGTCCGTTCACGCTCGGTGCCGGGGCGGTGGGAGCAGCGGTGCGTCGACAGCTCACGACCAATCTCCAGCAGGTTCGGCCGGGTTACCTCGGGATTTGCTACTACCGCGGGCCGTCGATCGTGCGCTCGTTCATTGCGGTGCCCGTGCTCGAACGCGGTCATCTTCGGGCGGTGCTTTGCGCGGACCGCGTCATCGACCGCGAGTTCAGTCCGGAGGAAGAGGAGCTCCTTCGCGGCAGCACGTCGCACGTATTGCGTGCGTTCGAGAACGAACGGGTGTTCATGCAGCTCGAGCGGGCCAAGCGCGAGCAGGAGATTCTCTACCGGGTCTCGCAGTCTCTCAGCACCGCACTGACTCAGGACGCCGTGATGGAGGTGGGCCTCAGCGCCGCCAAAGAGATCGTCGCGCACGACTTCGCGGCCATCACCGAGTACCAAGTCGAAGGTCGTCGGCATCTCGTGCGTCGCGCGAGCGGCGAGCGAGCGCTCGATTTTCAAGGCCTCCGGTTCCGCGACAACACCTCGCTGACCGCCATGGTCGTCAAGAATCGGCACTATCTGCCATACCGCGGAGCGTTCGATTCGAAGCAACAGGTTCTCTTCACGAAGAAGGCCAAGTTGAAGGGAATGGACTCGCTCTTGGTCTTGCCCTTGGTCGTGCGCGAGGAGCCGATTGGCACACTGATCGTCGCGGCAAAGGCGTCGGACGCGTTTGGAACATCAGTTAGGGAGACACTCCAAGCCTTGTCGAACCAGCTTGCCGTGGCGATGGCCAACGCGCGGGCAGTGCGCCAGCTCGAAGAGATGGCCACGACCGATGGGCTCACCGGCTGCCTCAACAAGCGCGCGTTCCTCGACCAGATGGAGCAGAAGCTCATGGCAGCGCAGCGATTTGGTCGAAAACTCTCTCTAATCGTGACCGACCTCGACCATTTCAAGGCGGTCAACGACACGTATGGTCACGCAGCAGGTGACCGAGTGCTGCAAGCCCTCGGCCAGGTGCTCAAGCGCGTCAAGCGCGAAACCGATTTGGTGGCCCGCTTTGGTGGAGAGGAGTTCTGCGTGCTCTGCGAGGAGACCGACTCACGCGGCGCCGAGCTGCTCGCCGAGCGCGTCCGCGAAGAGCTCGAGGGCACCGAGTTGATGACCGAGCTAGGCCCGCTGAAAGTCACCGCCTCTCTCGGTGTGGCCACCTTTCCGGAACACGCATCGAATGCGGTCGACCTCTTCATCCAGGGTGACAAGGCCCTCTACGAGGCGAAGAACCGCGGTAGAAACCGGGTTTGCACGGCCTGAGCCCTGCCGCGCATCTGTCGCGTCTCACGCGCGCTTGAGCTCTAGCGTTTCAGGGTCGAGCATCCACTGAAAGCGGCCGCGACCATCCTCGATGCGCACGAGGCAGACCGCGCCCGTGTCGAAGGCCGGAAATCTCGCGAGTTGACCGAGCCGAGCCGCGAGGACACCGATCTTGGGCATGTGCGTCACCATGACGATTCGATCGTCTTCGGCGGCGTGATCGAGAGGCGACAGGGCCTCCGCCGTGCTTCCGACCTCGCTTGCGAGAGCGGGATGCACCTCGAGGGGACCATGGAATCCTGGCTGGGTCATGGCGAGGATCTCCGCGGTCTGCACCGCTCGTACGAGCGGGCTCGTGTAGATGCACGAGTATCGAAGGTTCAGTCGAGTGAGCGTCTTGCCCACCTCGGTCACCGTCTGGCGGCCAGCGTCCGTCAGCCAGCGATCATGATCCGTCGGAGCCGAACGCATGTCGACCGCCTCTCCGTGTCGGATGAGTAGGACCTCCATCCCCGAAGCTTGGCATGCCGCTTAGCGCCCGTCCCGTCGATGGTGGGCGGAAACGGCGAAGGATTCCTCGGGTGCCAAGACCAGCCTTCGACGGGCGTAGAGCGCAAACCATAGAAGCCCCAAGCCGTACCAGATCGCCGCGCCGACCACGACCTTTTGATAAATGGGATCGGTCACGAAGAGCGCGACCAGCGTGACCAGTGCGATCAGCAGGGCCAGCAGAGCGCCTGGCACGCCGAGCGGACTGCGGTAGGGGCGCTCGATCTCGGGAAGGCGAATGCGAAGCAAGATGTACGACAGCATCTGAAGCGCGTACGCGATCACCGCGCCGAAGACCGCCATGTTTAGCAAGACTGCGCCGACAGGGTGCTTCGGTCCAAGCGCGTGGATGCCGTACGCGACTGCATAGCCCAGCAGAGCGCCCACGAAGAGCGCGATGTGAGGCGTCTTTCGGCGGCGATGCGTTCGCGAGAGCCAGCGCGGGAAATAGCCGGCGCGGGACAGCGAGAAGATCTGCCGCCCGTAGGCGAAGATGATGCTGTGGAAGCTCGCGATCAGGCCCGTGACTGCGATCAGAGCGAGGACTCTCGCCCCCAGGCCGGCGCCGAAGATCGTCTTGAAACCCTCGAAGAGAGGCTCCGCAGAGGAGCCGAGGACCTCGGCGCCGGGGGCGATCCCAGCGTTCAGGAAGAGAGTGAGAAACGCCGCCACGATCAGCGTCAGCAAGCCGTATAGAAGGCCCCGCGGCAAGTCGCGTGCTGGTGTGTGCGCTTCTTCGGCAGCGAGTGGAAGTTGCTCGATCGCGAGAAAGAACCAAATGGCGAATGGGAGCGCAGCGAGAACGCCCTCGACGCCCTTGGGCAGCCAGAGGCTGCGGCCAGGTTCGGGCTCGACCCCGAGAGCCCAGCTCATGTCGAAATGGGGAATCGCGGCGATCCAGAATACGAGCAGCACCCCCAGAGCCATCGCGGTAATCAGGACGGTGAATCGAAACGTGGTTTCCACGCCGGCCACGTTGAGTCCGACGAATACCGAGTACGCAGCAAGCCACCAGAGAGGTTCCACGCTGGTCGGAGTGCCGAAGATCGCGCCGAGGTACCCACCGATGCCCACGACGATGACGGCCGGGGTGAGGACGTACTCCATGTTTTCGGCGAGACCGGTGATGTAGGCACCCCAGGGACCCATCGCCGAACGCGCGAACGAGTATGCACCACCGGTGTGCGGCAGAGCCGCCGCCATCTCCGCGATGCTGAAGCAGAGACCCGCGTACATGGCGGTGATGATGACGGTGGCGATGAGGAGGCCACCGAAGCCGCCGGAGGCGAGACCGAAGTTCCAGCCGAAGAAATCCCCCGAGATCACCGCGCCCACGCCGAGCGCCCAGAGCGACCAGACGCCCGCGTAGCGCCGCAACCCGCGGTCTTCGAAGTAGCTTTCTTCCACCCCGCCGTATTCGATGCCTCGGCGCTTCTTCTCCATGGCGCGGAGTGTAGCGGTTTGCCGGGACTGGCGATAAGGTTCCGCGCATGTTGCCCATCGATCTTTCAGGGAAACGAGCGCTCGTCGCGGGCGTGGCCGACGACGCGGGCTTCGGATTCGCGATCAGCAAGGCTCTCGCCGAAGCAGGCGCTACGGTTTGCGTCGGCACCTGGCCGCCAGCACTCGGGGTCTTCGAGACCCTCCTGCGGCGCGGAAAGCTCGATGCCTCCTTGCAGATGAGGGACGGGAGCATGCTCGAGCTCGAACGGATCTACCCGCTCGACGCCGAGTTCGATTCGCTCGAAGACGCTCCGGAGGAGCTCCGCGCCCAAAAGCGCTACCGCGACCGGGGAGACTTCAGCATCGACGGCCTGGCGAACAGGCTTCGTCAAGACTTTGGGGACGCTTCGCTCGACATCGTCGTTCACAGCTTGGCCAACGGGCCTGAGGTGAATCGGCCGCTCATGCAGACGAGCAGACGTGGCTATCTCGCCGCGCACGGGGCCAGCGCTTTTTCATTCGTGTCATTGGCGCAGCGTTTAGCGCCGTTGATGCGCACGAATGGAGCGTTCTTGGGTCTGACGTATCTCGCGAGTCAGGGCGTGGTGTCGGACTATGGCGGCGGCATGGCTTCGGCCAAGGCGGCGCTCGAAATCGACGCTAGGATGTTGGCGCTCGAGCTTGGCCGTAAGCACGGACATCGCGTCAACTTGATCTCCGCGGGACCGTACGCCTCACGTGCAGCGTCGGCGATCGGCTTCATCCACAAGATGATCAGATACTACGAGATGAACGCGCCGCTTCCGGAGGCTCTACGAGCCGAGGAAGTGGGTCATGCCGCAGCGTTCTTGTGCAGCCCGCTCGCGAGCGGCATCACGGGCACGGTTCTCCACGTCGACAAGGGCTACCATGCCATGGCTGCGCCAGCCGATGTCGGAGGCCTCATCGACCGTTTGGAAGGCGACTAAGCTGCGACCATCTCGTGCTGGGCCGTCGGCCGAATGCTGCTGGTGTCCGGAGCGACCTGCAAGGTACTGGCAAGCGCACGCTCTGTTCGAACGCGCTCCCCGAGCCAGGGTTCCAGTGCTCGCATCAGGGCTCGTGCCGATGGGTGACGAGCGGCTGGGCTGCGGCTCAGAAGCTTGGCGATGAGGCCGTCCATTTCGTCATCGACGTATGGCGAAAGATGGCGTGCACGCGGCGCGTCTTCACGAATGATGCGTCTCAGCACCGCTGTGACGTCGGCGCCCGTGAAAGGGAGCTTACCCGTCAGAGCTTCGAACATGGTGATGCCCACGCCGAACAGATCCGCACGCGCGTCGACGAAGGGGTTGCCGCTTGCTTGCTCGGGCGAGGCATAGCTCGGGGTGCCGTACACGCGGCCGCGCTCCCTGGCTCGCTCGTCTGCGGGCGCCGTGTCTGCCGCGCAGACGCCGAAGTCGAGAAGGTGCACGTCGAGCTCACCATAGCCCCCGCGGTTGAGGAGGATGTGCTCGGGCTTGATGTCCCGGTGAACGTAACCATGCCGGTGTACGCTGTGCAGAATCGATGCGAGCCGCGCCATGATTGCGGAGACTTGAGGTCCATTCAGGGGCCCATGGCGCCGCAGGTACGATGCCAGGCTCTCCGAGCGCATGTGCTTCATCACCAGGTAAGGGGAGCCATCATAGAGGGTGCCATGGTCGATGACCGGCACGATGCCCGGATGAAATACGCGGCGAGCGACCTCGACCTCGCGCCGCACGCGGCTCATGAGGTCGGGGTTTCCGGAATGAGTCGGTCGGAGCATCTTGATCACCACCCGCTCCAGGGTCGCTAGACGCTCCGCCTCGAAGACGATTCCGGTGCCGCCCATCCCGATCGCACTGCCGACGCGGTAACGACCATCTAGGAGCCGTCCTCGAAGCTCGCCGCGCTCGTCCGACGCCAACATCCCAGCAAAGATCGGCGCGTGGACCCGGTCCCGTCAAAAAAGCTGCAATTTCAACCCTCGCGCCAGCGCCTTTGGTTTACCGGGCGGTGCGAAAGCTGTTGATCGTCTCTCGCTCGTCGAATGCGTAGGTATATCGAGTGGCTCGGCGGAAGGCCTCGCTGTCGACGACGATGGGGTACTTGAGGTGGTCGATCGCACCGGCTGGCAGGTGCGGGAGCCCCAGGCGACCCACGCCGAGCTTGAAGATCGTTTCGGGGACCGGGATGGCACGGCGGCCTGCGGCGCGAGCGATCGTGGACAGTGGAACCGGAGTTGGGCCCGACACGTTGTAGATCCCGTGAAGCTTGTGGGCGAGCGCGCTCACGATCGCAGTCGCCGCATCGTCTTCGTGGATGAAGTGAAACAGCGGATCAAAACCCATCACCAGCGGCACGTTCGGGCCCCTCAAATACGAAGCCAAGGTGCCGTGCTTGCTCGGACCGAGCGTATACACGATGCGAAGCACCGCGGTTGCAATCTCCGGATAGCGCCAGAGGGCTGAAGCGGCATAGAGATCCGCCGCGACGAGGTCGGCAAGCTCGGGAAAGGTGTGAGCCGAAATCGGAGGCTCATCCTCGGTGTGATAGAGAGGCGAGTCCGCCGCTGCTCCGTAGAACGTGTGGCGACCCACGAACACGGCCTGCTTCACGCCATATTGGTGGCAATGGTGAATGAACGCGCGCGTGCCGTAGAGGTTTACCCTCATCCGATCGGGGCTCTTGTGCACCAAGTGGGTCACCGTCGCCATGTGGATCGCAGCATCCGGCCGGTGGGTGCGAAACACGTCTTCTGCGGGCCGCTTGCGAATGTCGGCCTGAAACAGCTCGATCGCCTCCGGCGCTTCCGGCCAGGGCCTTCGATCGATGCCGATCACCTCGTAGCCATGCTTCAGCAGCTTCAGCGCGGTGATGCGGCCGAGCATCCCACAAATCCCTGTCACCAAAACCTTCATCAGAGCACCAGATCTTCTTCCGAGATCTCCTTCTCCCTCAGCTGGCGTCCTTGTCGAATCAAGTCGCCGATTCGGTCCTTCACCTGATCGACCATGGACGCGACGACTTCGTCACGCTCGTGGCCGGTGCCCTCGAACGTCATCGGTCTTCCGTATAGCAACTGGAAACGCGTCGGCTTCGGTATCAATAGGCCCCACTTGGTGATAGGGATGTAGGGCACGCCCAAAAGTCGGCCCAGCCGTTTCAGGTTCGCGATCGTGGGAAGCGCATCGCCACCGCCAACGAAGCCAAACGGCACGATCGGGCTCTTGGTCTCGAGCGCCAGGCGCATGAACCCCGTTCCAAAACCCACCAGCGAGTCTGCATCCTTGGCGAGCTTCGCGGTGCCCCGCGCCCCTTCTGGGAAAGCCAGAATCAAACGCTCGGCTCGCAGCAGGCGCGCAGCCTGCTCGGGGTTTCCGGTAAACTGCCCCGTGCGACTCATGAGTTGCGAGGCGCCAGGAAACTCGTGGATGAACTTGTCGATCATCGCATGGGGCAGGCGCGGTGGCTCCGCGTCGAGCAACATCGAGCCCATGACCATCGCTCCGTCGATTGCAACCCCTCCGGAGTGGTTGCCAACGAGGATTCCGCGGCCCGTCGATGGTACGTTCTCGAGTCCGAATACGTCGACCTTGAAGTAAAAGCGGTAGACCCATGCGAACGCCGAGACGAAGCGCGTCAGGTCGGTCTTGTCTATGCCGTATGGATCGACCCCGAACTTGTTGAACTGGAGGTCGAGCGCTTCGATGCGTGCGGCGACCTCGGGATCGATTGGGAGTAGCTTGTCGAACACGTTGTCCTCGGCTTCTAGTCGGATCTCTATGTTGCCGGCGAGAAGAACGCAATCTCACTCCCGTTCGGACTTCCGAATTCCCAGCGCGCGCATCTTCTTGTAGAGGTGGCTTCGCTCGAGCCCGAGGTCGGCGGCGGTCTTCGTCACGTGTCCTTCTCGACGCTCGAGAGCCCTCGTGATCAGCTCGCGCTCGACGGAATCGAGCATCTCGCGAAGAGGCGTCCCAGCCCGGAAGTGTGTGCCCAGGGAGCTTCCTGACTCGATCGGCAGAAGAGCGCGAGCCTGCGCTTCGCTGATCCGCGCGTCGGGCGTCAGAATCACGAGACGCTCCACTAGATTTCGGAGCTCACGAACGTTTCCGGGATAGGGGTACGCCTCCAACAAGCCCATGGCGCCTGCATCGAGCGTCTTGCCGGGTCGATCGTGCACTTCGCAGGCCAGTGCGAGAAAATGTTTCGTGAGCATGGGAACGTCTTCGATGCGCTCCCTCAGTGCGGGTACTCTCAGGGGCACCACGTTCAGCCGATCGAAGAGGTCGGCGCGAAACCGTCCCGCTTCAATCTCGGCCTCGAGCGACTTGTTGGTCGCCGCGACTACTCGAACGTCGACTTTGGCGACCGAGCTAGCCCCCACACGCTCGACTTCGCCTTCCTGCAGCACTCGCAAGAGCTTGGCTTGCATCTGTGGAGGCATGTCCCCGACCTCGTCGAGAAAGAGAGTCCCGCCGTGCGCACGCTCGAACTTGCCGCGACGTCCCTTCGTTGCACCCGTGAAGGCACCCGCTTCGTGTCCGAAAAGCTCGCTTTCGATCAGACCTTCGGGGACGGCGGCGCAATTGAGCTTCTCGAGCGGCCCCCGCGCCCGCGCTGAGCTGGCGTGAATCGCCGACGCCACCAGCTCCTTCCCCGTTCCTCTCTCTCCGAGAATCAGAACCGGCGCGTTCGAGCGCGCGGCCAGCTCGATCTGCTCCCGGAGGCGTGTCATCGAAGGGCTGAATCCGAGCAGCGCTTCGCCGGCCCCGTAGCGCCGTCGAAGCTCCCGGTTCTCCTGTTGAAGCTCGCGGAGCTCGAGGCTTCGCTTGAGTGACAGCAGAAGGCGCTCGCTGCCGATCGGTTTCTCGATGAAGTCATCGGCGCCACGTCTGGTCGCCTCCACAGCGACTTCGATCGTCGCGTGTCCGCTCATCATGATGACGGGGGTGCCGATCTCCCGTTCGCGCAACGTCTCGAGCAGCTGTAATCCGTCGATGCCTGGAAGCTTGACGTCGAGCAGAATCGCTTCGAAAGTCTGCTTGGCAAGCTTCTCGAGCGCGATCTCGGCGCTTCCTGCAACCTCGACCTCGTAGCCCTCGAGCGCAAGCGCGCGTGAGACCGAGCTCAAGATGTTTCGTTCGTCGTCGACGACGAGGATCGTCGCGGCCGCCATGGCGCTACGCTAGCACAAGGAGCGAAACGCTCAGGTCCCCGTGTCCTTGTCGACCTTTTTGATCGGAATCGATCGAACGTAAGTCTCCGAGGCACGCTGGTTGACCCTGAGCCAGTCGGTGAGCTTCTCGGGAGACTCGGGATGTGCGTAGAAATAGCCCTGGGCGATGTCACAGCCATGCTCCCGCATGTACATCAACTGCGCTTCCGTTTCGACGCCTTCGGCGATCACTTCTAGCCCAAGGTTCTGAGCTAGACCGATGATCATCTTGGAAATCGGACCGCCACGGTCGTTCGATTCGACGCCCTGGACGAAGTTCTTGTCGATCTTCAGCGCGTTGAGCGGAAACTCGTTGAGATACGTCAGCGAGGAGTACCCAGTTCCGAAGTCGTCGATCGCGATTCGCACGCCAATTTCCCGAATCTCGCGAAGAAGGGCGCCCGCCTGGGGCGGGTCTGACATCAAGCAGCTCTCCGTGAGCTCGAGCTCGAGAAAAGAAGGCGGAATCTTCGTTTCCCTGATTGCGCTCCGGATCTTGTCGAGCAGCATCGGATCCTCGAACTGCTGGGCCGACACGTTGACTCCGATGCGCATGGGCTCGAAATCCATCGCGTGCCATCTGCGAACCTGTTCGCAGGCGGTCCGTAAGACCCAATCGCCCACCTCGTTGATCAAGCCGAACTCTTCGAGTCCTGCGATGAAGTGATAGGGAGTGAGCAGTCCTCGCGTCGGGTTGCGCCAGCGGAGCAGTGCCTCGACCCCGATGACGATGCCCGTGCGAAGGCAGATTTGAGGCTGGTACACCAGCTCGAACTCGTTCCTCTCCGCCGCTCGACGAAGCGCCCATTCGAGGGCGTGCCGCGACTGGGCTTCCTCCTGCATCGCGTCGGCAAAGAACTGATAGCGGCCTCTACCCGAGGATTTGGCCTGGTACATCGCGAGGTCCGCTGCCCGAAGCAACTCCGACAGATCGCTGCCGTTTTCGGGAAACATCGCGATACCGACGCTCGTCGAGCTGTTGACCTCGTGCCCGTCAATCGTCCTAACCTCGCTGAGGCTGGTGATGATTCGTTCGATGACCGGGAGCACTTCCTTGGCCTCGCGCACACCCTCCAGAATTACGGCAAATTCATCGCCGCCGAGCCGAGCCACGGTGTCTTGATCTCGAACGCAGGCGCGGATCCGCTCCGCAGCTTCGATCAGCAGCTTGTCGCCGATCTCGTGACCCAACATGTCGTTGATTTCCTTGAAACGATCCATGTCGAGAATGAGTGTTGCGACCCCGGAGCCGGATCGCAGTGCTCGCGCCAGGGCATGGTCCACGCGCTCGCGCAGCAGTGTGCGATTCGGAAGCGAGGTCAGCTGGTCGTAGTGCGCCAGTCGGACCAGCTCGAGCTCGGTGCGCTTTCGCTCGATCGCATAGCGGATCACGCGGTGCAGATTGGCACCGTCGATGTGTCCCTTGACCAGATAGTCCTGCGCACCCGCTTTGACCGACCGAAGCGAAATCGCCTCGTCCTCCCATGAGCTCACGATCACGAGCGGAATGTTCGGATACGACGTCTGTAGGCTGGCCACCGTTTGGGTTCCCCGCGAGTCGGGTAGGTTGAGGTCGGCCAGGATCACGTCGGGCGTGAGCTCCTCCGCCGACAGCACCGCGTCGTTGAGCGTCCGAACGTGCGTAATCCGGTAGTAGGCGGCGCTCACCCGCCGAAGCAGCCGGCGGATCAGCTGGGCATCGATGAGGCTATCCTCCACCAGGAGGACATCTCTCACCTCGTGCTCTTCCTCGCCCTTATCGAGCATCCAGCATCACCATCTGAAAATACCGCTACCAGTGCCTTATTACAGTGCTATGGTTTTATAGACGAGTCAAGGATGATTCGCGCCTTGAGGGTGGTCGTGCTGGTCAAGAAGGTCCAAACATCGGCGATTGTGGGGAGCAGGCGGATTCGCGTCCTGATCGCCTCCCGAGATCCCGAGCGCATCATGCTGGTTCGCGAAAGCCTCCACGCATGGCCTGAGACCGTTGCTTGTCGCGTTGCGCTGAACCGCGAGGACGCGCTCAGCCAGATCGAAAGCCACCAGCCGCACGTGCTCTGCTGGGACAGCGACCTCGGCGCCGACCTCCCGGCGTCGGCGCAGCGCATCTGCACCCTGCTCCTGGGCGAGACCGCCTGCACAGCTCCCCCAGAGCAGCCCTGGGCAATGCCCCTTCCCGATGCGTACCTCGCGGGCCTTCAGCAGTCGATCAACCGTGAGTACGAGCTTCGGCAACTGTTGATCCAGCTCCGCGATGCGCACGGCACCGAAACACACATCCGCCTGCTCATGTCGCGCGCCACCGATGGCATCGTCGTCGTCGACCGTGCGAAACGCGTACTGTTCGCGAACGCAGCGGCCTGCGAGATGCTCGATGTGGATTGCGCGCAGCTGCTCGGCGAGCTGTTTACACACCCCATTCCAGAAGAAGGTAGTCCCACTGGCTACCAAGTTCAGCTCTCCAACGGGCAGATTTCTGCGCTTGCAGCGACATCGATGCTTTCGGTCTGGGACGGCAGCGAAGCCACGATTATCCAAATCCAGCCCGCCTTGCGGCCGAGCATACCGCCAAGCCGATCGTCGAGCGTCCCGCCGGGTATGCTCGACTCGCGGGTCTCCGAGGAGCGACTTCGCGCAGTGGGCCGGCTGGCTGCCGGTCTGGCGCACGAGGTGAACAACCCGCTCACCTTCGTCCTCGCGAACCTCGAGAGCCTCCGCGAATCGCATCAGGCCATCCGCCGATTCATACGCGATCTGAGGGTCGATCTAGCGACGCGCGAGGCGATCACCCCGCGCTCGTTTGAAGAGCTCGCGTCCGATGCAAATTTGCAGGAAATCCTCGACGACGCCGCCGACATGCTCACGGACTGTTACAAGGGCACGCACAGGATCCAGGACATCGCTCGGAGCCTTGGAACGTTCTCGAGAGCAGACGATAACCAGGCAGAAATGGTCGATATCACGCGTGTCGTCGACGATGCCTGCGCGATGGTCTTCAACCAGATTCGCTACCGGGCGCGCCTCGTCAAGCGCTTCGAGCCGATTCCAAACATCGCGGCGTTCCCCGGACGCATTGCGCAAGCTCTGGTCAACATGCTCACCAACGCAGCCGAAGCGATCGACGGCGGCGCCTATGAGAAGCACCGCATCGTCGTGTCGACACGGATGGTCGGCGACTTCATCGTGGTCGGCGTTCGAGACACCGGGGTGGGCATCCAGGATGACGATCGCAAGCGGATCTTCACGCCGGGCTTCACGACGAAAGCGCACGAAGGTGGAATGGGCTTGGGGCTCAGCGCTTGCAAGCGGGTCGCGGAGGAGCACGGTGGCAGGCTAGAGGTTCATCATCTTCCGGATCGCGGAACTCGATTCGAGCTAATTCTGCCGCTCGACACGGGATTGAAGGCCGCTGAGCCACGCCGCGAGAGCCGTCCGACCTCGGAGGCTCCGCTCAAGCGATCGCGTCTCCTCATCGTGGATGACGACGCGATGGTGCTCTCGGCTCTGAGTCGGCGTCTTCGCAGACGGTACGATGTCGTCACGGTCCTCGGAGGCGTGGAGGCTCTCGCACGGCTTGCCGAGGATCCGAGCTTCGATTCGATCGTGTGCGACCTGATGATGCCCGAGGTGGACGGCAAGTCGTTCTACGACGCGATCGCGAAGGATCACCCAGAGCTCGCCGATCGGATCGTGTTCATGAGCGGGGGCGCGTTCACTCCTCGTCTTCGAAAATTTGCGTCGGCCGTGTCCAATCCGGTCTTACAAAAGCCGGTGAGCCGTGAAGATCTAGAGTTGATGCTCGCGCGCCATCGGGACGACAGCGCAGCGGAATGACGCTCAGTCGTTCCTGAGCCCGAGCTCTTTCATCTTGTTCTGCAGGCTCTTGCGCGAGATCTTGAGAAGCCGTGCAGTGTGGGTCACGTTCCCGCCCGTCTGATTGAGCGCTCGTCCGATGAACTCGCGCTCGACTCTGAGGGTAGCCTCTCTCACGGCTTCCTTGAGGCCAGTAGTCCCCGCGCTGACCGAGATACCGGCCCCGGGGCCCGTGCCAAAATCGGCCTCTCCGAGCTCGGCGGGCAGGTGTCGCAGGCCGACCTCGCCGTCTTCGGCGAAAATCATGCAGCGCTCGACTACGTTTTCGAGCTCGCGGATGTTACCCGGCCAGTCATATCGAAGCAGTTGGCTCAAGGCAGCGTCCTCGAAACCGGTCACCGAGCGACCGAGCTTCGAATTGAACTTACGCACGAAGTGTTCGAGCAGCAGCGGGATGTCGCTCGGACGGTCGCGCAGTGGCGGCAGGTGCACATGGACGACGTTGAGCCGGTAATAGAGATCTTCGCGGAACTCTCCAGCTGCGATGCTCGACTTCAAATCGCGATTCGTCGCGGTGATCAGGCGGCTATCGACCCTGATCGTCTTGATGCCGCCCACGCGCTCGAACTCCTGCTCTTGTAGCGCTCGGAGCAGCTTCACCTGCATGCTGACGGGAATCTCGCCGATCTCGTCGAGGAAGAGAGTGCCCTCGTCGGCAAGCTCGAAACGACCCGGCTTGCTCGTGACAGCGCCGGTGAACGCGCCCTTTTCGTATCCGAATAGCTCGCTTTCGAGTAGGTCGGGTGGAATTGCCGCGCAATTGACGCTCACGAAGGGCTTGTTCTTCCGCGAGCTGTTCTCGTGCAGTGCCCGCGCGATCAGCTCCTTGCCCGTTCCACTTTCCCCGGTGATGAGGACCGTGCTCGGAGTGTCCGCAACCTTCTCGATCACTTCGTACACGCCGCGCATCGGCGGCGATTCCCCGATGATCCGGTAGCGGCCGCGCTCGTTTGGATCGCCGCTGACGTGCTTCTTCGATAGCTCCCGCGTCCGCGCGGCCTTGCTCACGACCGTTCGGAACTCCGCCCGATCGAAGGGCTTGGTCACGTAGTCGAAGGCACCCAGCTTGAGCGCTTCGACGGCCGTGTCGACGGTTCCATGCGCCGTGATCATGATCACCGGGACGTTCGGAAAGCGCTCGCTGGCGACCTTGAGAACTTGCATGCCGTCGAGCTTCGGCATGCGCAAGTCCGTGATCAGAACGTCGATGTGATGCTCGGCCAGAGCTTGAAGCACAGCTTCGCCGTCACCGACGCAGTGGACTTCGTACCCGTCGTGTTGCAGTTGCGCCCGGAGTACGCGGCGCAGATTGTCCTCGTCATCGGCAACGAGGACCTGTTTGGGATCGCCCACGCCCGGCAGTGTAGTGCAGCCTGCTCGAGAGTACAGATGGCTCGGTCCGACCGATCAGCCCGCGGCGCTCAAGCGCTGCTCCACGGCCCGAATCACGGTCGCGCGCTTCTTCCGCGACCTCTCATATTCGAGAACTGCCGTGGCCTGAGGGCCGGAAAGCCGCTGGATCCGACTCGCCACATCCTTGGCCGTGAGTTGATCGTAGTTGCGCAGCGGGGCCTCGCCGTCCTCGGCGACCGGTTTGCTCGATTTTGCCTTGCTGCGCGGCTTGGTGGCGCGGGCTTCTCTTAGCTTCGGCGGAGGCGCTGGCTTGGCGGCGTGATCGAGCCGCTCGTCCACTCGTTCCTGCGCCCGTTGGAGCAGGCCGCGAGCCGACTCGAGAACCGTCGCCTCCACCTGCTCGGGTTTGAGCGCCTCTGCGGTGCTCAGGGCTTGACGTTCAACCCGGCGAAGCCGCTCCGCGATCGCCGCCACATAGGCGTCTCGACTCTGAAGAACCAGCGCCTGCCAGTCCAGCGCTTCCTTGACCAAAGCGGCTCGGAAGCCTTCCACCGAGCGACGGGTGCTGCCCGCCCACTTGGTGGTCGCAGCCCTCATCTCCTGCCCGTAAGCCAGGCTCGCATCGCGCGACTCTACGAGAAATATCTCGCCCGCCGTCCGAGTCTGCTGAACCAGGGCCGTGCCCTGTTTTTGGAGTCGGGTTGCGGTCCGACGGATTGGATTGTTGCGAGTCATCGAGATACCCTCCTTGAATAACGCATCGCGTCATTCCCCTTTACGATAGCTATGAACGGTGAGGCGTCAAGCTCGACACGAAACCTGAACCTATTCGGCAGTTGCATTAGACTTTCGGGTTAGTGACAGGACCGCGGCTCCGAACATTGGTCGTCGACGACTCGAGCTCCATACGGGCCCTCTTGCGCGAGCTCCTCCGTGCGCGAGGTCACGAAGTGACCACGGTGGACAGCGCCGAAGAGGCGATCGAAGCCCACGCCGCGCAGCCGTTTCAACTCATGCTCGTCGACTGGACCCTACCTGGGCTCTCCGGCCTCGACCTCTGCCGGATGGTGCGCGGGCGCCCCGGCGGAAACGATCCGGTGATCCTCGTCATCACTGGCCGCAACCGTGCCGAGGACCTCAGCGCGGTGCTGGACGCGGGAGCCTCGGACTATTTGCCGAAGCCGGTCGACCCCGAGATCCTCGCGACCCGGCTGCTGATCGCCGAACGGGCGATCGAAGACTCCGCCCGCCGCGCAGGCGAGCGCCAAGACATGGAGTCACGGCTAGCATTTGCCGATCGGATGGCCTCCGTCGGCACCCTCACAGCCGGCGTCGCCCACGAGCTGAACAATCCCTTGATGTACGTCCTGTCGAATCTCCGGCTCACGCGGGAAGAGATCGAGGCGCTCGACGAAACCGAATGGAGCGAGCGGGTCAAGCAGCAGCTCGACGAAGCGATTCACGGCGCTCTTCGCATGCAAGACATCGTGCGCGACCTCAAGATCTTCTCGCGTGTCGATGACGATCCGCGCGGCAACGTCGACGTGCGGATGGTGCTCGAATCCTCGATCAACATTTGTTGGAACGAAATCCGCCACAAGGCCGGCCTAGAACGCGATTTCGGCCCCACTCCAGCGGTCCACGTAAACGAATCGCGGCTCGGGCAAGTGTTCCTCAACTTACTCATCAATGCGTCTCAGGCCATGCCCGATCGAGAGGTCAGCTCCAATCGTATTACCGTGCGAACCGGAACCGACGCGAAAGGCTGGGCCGTGGTCGAGGTTGCGGACAATGGAACCGGCATCGAGCCGGAGCGCATCAACCGCGTGTTCGAGCCTTTCTTCACGACCAAGGCGATTTCGGAAGGCACGGGTCTCGGCCTGTCGATTTGCCGAAACATCGTGCGCGATGCCGGAGGAACCATCGAAGTCGAGAGCGAGCCGGGGCGCGGCACTCGATTCGTGGTCAAGCTGCCGGCGTCTGCGACGAATCACGTCGCGCAAGAGACCCAGGCGCCGCCGATGGCTGCCGCCGGTGTCAGGGCACGCGTGGTCGTAGTCGACGACGAACCTCTGGTCGGTCGCTCGATCCGGCGCGCTCTTCGCGAGCACGAAGTAGAGATCTACTCGAGCGGAGAAGAAGCGATAGAGCGACTCTGCTCGGACGAGCCCGTCGACGTCGTGTTCTGCGACCTCATGATGCCCGAAGTCAGCGGCATGGAGGTCTACGGCCGGGTGTTCGAGCAACGGCCCCAGACCGCCTCGCGATTCGTGTTCATGACAGGCGGGGCTTTCACTCCGCAGGCCAGGGAATTCCTCAAAGCGACGACGTTGGCCTGCTTGGAAAAGCCCTTCGAGCTTCGTCAGATTCGCGATCTGGTGAGAGAGCGAGCCGAATCGGCGGATTGAGACGCCATGACCACGCAGTTTCGTCCCCGGTCTTTCGCCTCGTAGAGCGCCGTGTCTGCGCGCGAAAGCAGGTCGGCTCCCGTTTCGTCGGGACGAAGCGAGGCCACGCCCACGCTCACCGTGAGCATCCCGTCGGGCTGTCCCTCACCGCCGGGGAACTCGGTACGCTCCACGATCGAGCGCAGCTTTTCCGCGACTTGTGCGGCCTCGGCGAGATCGGTGCGCGGCAGGAGCACGACGAACTCCTCGCCGCCGATACGCGCGATCGTGTCGATGCGTCGCAAGTTGCGCGTCATGAGTCCCGCGAGCTTGCGAAGGGAGGCGTCCCCGGTCGGGTGGCCATGTCGGTCGTTGAGCGCCTTGAAGTAGTCTATGTCGATGGCGAGGATGCTCACCGCCTGGCCGAACCGCTCTGCGCGATGAAGCTCATCTTCCAAGCGGATGCGGAGTAGCCGCCTATTGCCGAGCCCCGTGAGGTCGTCGTGCTGGGAACCGCGTCGCAGCTCGTCGAACAGTTGAGTGTGTCGAATCGCCAGCCCGAGCTGGTTCGAAATCGCCTCAAGCAATCCCGTCTCGACTTCCGAAAATCCGCTGGTTTCCTGGCGCGTTGCCGCCATCACGCCCGTGGTCTTTCCGTGGTGAACGATGGGAAGGATCGCGATCGAGCCCTTTTGCAAGATTGGCTCCCAAATCGACCCCTTCTCGAGCGCGCTGAGGTCATCGATCACGATCGGCTCTCCGAGCTGTGCGACCTTGCCGAGCGCATCTTCGTCGAAGAGAACGATGCGCTCCAGCAGCTCGCCCGGGCTTTCGAAACCGTAGGCGGCACGTAGGGTCAGGCGGCGGGTTTCTGCATCGACGAGAAACAACATGCACTCCCGAAGATGGAGTGCTTTCCCAAGGCGCGTTGCGATGTCGCCGAGGACGGAGTCGAGCTTCTGCTCGGATGCGCTGGCACGGACGATGTCGAAGAGCAGGGCGCGTTCCCTGAGGCGTTGTTCGAGCTCGGCCGACTTCAAGCCGAGCGCCTTCTTCAAGACCAGCTCTTCGCGCGTGTGTCTGAGCTCCTGCCCTTGCTCGATCATGCGTACCTCGAGTGAGGTGAGGTTGGCCAGCAAATCGTTGACGGCTCGTCCGATCTCGCCGATCTCGTCGTCACCCAAATCGGGCAAGCGCTGCAGACTCCTCTCGCGCGCATGCGCGTCGAGCACGCGCACGACTCTACCGATGCGACGACCTACCGAAAACTCCACGTAGAAAGCCGTGAGAAAACCAGCTACAGCGGTCGCCGCAGCGGTGATCCAGAGGAACAACGGGAGGGCAACGTCGATCCCGCCCCATCGCAACGCGAACCAGCCCGCCACCGACAGAGCGAGGGACAAGCCAGCGGCCTGCACGCCAGCATGGGTGGCGAGTCGGCGTCGTGACGCAACGGGCATCCGTTTACGCTACGCAGTACGGACGTCTCGTCAAGTGAGCCGCATTGCGCTTCGAGCCAAAGGCTCTTTCGAGTTGGTGGCGATGGGTGGATTCGAACCACCGACCTAGCGCGTATGAAACGCCCGCTCTAACCACCTGAGCTACATCGCCGGAGCGGCGCGAGTATAGGCGGGGGCGTCTACCGCGCAATCTGGATTCCCGTGGAGGCGAACGTCCGACCTTGGCAGGGCTCGGAGATTGGTTTATGGCCCGGAACGTGTTTAGAACCATCTGCCTTTGCTCAAGCCTCGCCTTTGCGTCGTTCGCGCTTCCCGGTCTCACGTTGGCCCAGTCGGGCGGCTGGGGTGAGCCGATTGCGGCTCCTCGAAAGCCCGAACCTGCGCCCGTCGAGCCCGTAGCCCCGCCGAGGCCCGAAACGACCGTGGAGCCCGAGAAGGCACCCAGCAATCCGGACTGGTCGGACGCGCCTCCAAGCGAGGACGAGGCGCGTTCGAAGGGCAACCCCGATTGGGTCGATGAGGTCGAGGCTCCGCCGGTCGGCAGGATGAAAGACCGCGCCTCGGAGGTCTACGGGATCCGATATGCCAATCGAAACCTCACCATGCCCAGGGGCATGATGCGGGGCACCTTCGATACGGTCGTCGGCCGTCGGACCGAGAACCCGCAGGGCGCTGGAGCGCCTTTTGGACCTACTGGCACGATCTCGTCCATGAACTTCGGCGTGGCGATGAGCCTGGCAGACAGGTTCGAGATCGGCTTCTCTCGGTACCGAATGGCCTCCTTTCCGAGTGTGAGCGTGTACCCTGGATTTGGGTTTGGCGACGAGGGTTTGATCTCGTTCACCATGTCGCCCGAGGTCGAGTTCGGTGACATTCCGCTCTATCTTCGCTTCGAAGCGCTCTCTACGGACAACGTGAAGCTCGGGTTCGATGCGGTCTTCCGAATCCCCGTCCGCACGGAGTTCGGCTTCCTAGGTGGGATCCCGGTTCGCTTCATCGTCGACGAAAGGTTCGCATTCGACACCGCGCTCGAGTTCACCATCGACAACAATCCACAAGGTCCGTCGATCTGGTCGCTCAACATCCCGTTCGCTTTCGTCGCCAACGCCACCGACCAGCTTTTCTTCAAGCTCAATAGCGGAATGAATCTCTTCGACCTCGGCCAAACGATACGGACGGCCACCTCGGGACTCTTCAATGGGCCCTTCTACTTCATCCCGCTCGGCGCCACGGTCGGCTACACGGTCCCGGCACGAAGCACCATGATGGACATCTTCGCGAGCTTTCGCTTCCCCGCGCTCTACGGCTTCACCACCCGAACGTCCGCAGTCACCACGGAGACCTGGCAGGTGACCATCGGGCTCAATATCTACTCGCCAGTCCTGTTCAAGGGCAGAGCTGGGCTGTGATCTACGAGCTCGGAGAGCGTCGGGTGCGGATCGAAGGCGAGGTCTACGTGGCCCCGTCGGCATCCGTGATCGGTTCCGTCGTGCTCAAGGACAAGTCGAGCATCTGGTTCAACGCGGTGGTTCGCGGTGATTCGGACGAAATCATCGTCGGCGAAGAGGCCAACATTCAGGACGGGGCCGTCTTGCACACCGACCCCGGCATCCGTCTGATTCTAGGGCGCGGCGTGACCGTGGGGCACCACGCCATGGTGCACGGCTGCGAGGTCGGTGACTACAGCTTGATCGGGATCAACGCCGTCATCCTCAATCACGCGAAGATCGGGAAGTACTGCACGATCGGCGCCAATGCGCTGGTCACCCAGGGCCAAGAAATCCCCGATTATTCCGTGGTCCTGGGCTCGCCGGGAAAAGTGACGCGGCAAATCGATCCGGGGGACGCCGGGAGTCTCGAAAAGAGCGCAGCTGGATATGTGAGGCGCGCGCAAGAGTACCTGAGAACCCTGCGCGCTGACGACCGCGAGGCTTGATTCAGATTCGATCGAGCAGGGTTCGCTCGCCGATCTCCTCGCACAAATCTTTCAAGGCGGAACGATCCGGCCCGCTCCATCGGAGATCGTTCAATGACTCGTCGATCGGCACATCCAAGCGCAACGTCGCGAGCGTTCGATAGAGCAATGCATTCTCGCGCTGAGCCCTGAGGTTCTCTGCCAGGGTCGCAGCGCCGCGAACCTCGACGCCCCAGAGCGCGTGGTCTTCCGGGATGTCCTCGATGTGCGCCCACCTTGCGAGCACCCGCGCGGCGCTCTTGGCTCCCCAGCGGGGAATGCCGGGAATGCCATCGGCAGCGTCGCCCACGAGCGCCAGGTAATCCGGAATCGATGCGGGTGAGACCCCGAACTTCTCTCGCACTCCGTTTTCGTCGAGAACGATTTCGCGCCGCCGATCGAGCGTGACGACTTTCGATCCGTCGACGCACTGGGTGAGGTCCTTGTCCGGCGAGCAGATCAGCACTTGCTCGACGCCTGGCGCATCACGAAACCTCGCGGCGCCTGAAGCGAGCGCATCGTCCGCTTCGAACTCCACCATGGGCCAGGTGACGATCCCCAGCGCCTGGCTGGCGCGCTCTGCGAGTGGGAATTGAGCGAGGAGCTCGGCCTCCAGACCCTCTCCCGTCTTGTAGCCTCCGAAGAGCTCGTTCCGGAAAGACTCGACGGTCCGATCGAAAGCGCAGGCGACGTGCGTCACTTCGGCGCTGCGGAGCATCGCGGCGAGCGAACGCAAGAAACCCCGTGTCGCGCCGACCTCGCGGCCCGTCGGCGACCTAGCCTCCGGAGCGCCGAACCAGGCCCTAAATAGCTCGTACGTCCCGTCGACCAAATGCACTCTCATGCGCCACTCGTACCGTAGATCATCGCCTGGACATGCTGCCGCCGAAAGAAGGACTCGCATTCCGCGGACTTGTAGAACGATCTTGAGGGCGTCATCGAAGGCCGGAATCAGCGAATCCAGGGGCGCACAATCACTGTCATCGCCATACAGTAACACACCTATCACCGCTAAATATTGCGTGTTTTTTGAGTCGCTTACCCAACATCTAGTACTATACAAATAGTGGCTATACATGAGGTGTCATCTAATGCGGTCAGACCAGGGCGCCCTTATGACGCGCTGCGAAATCGCAGAGATCCCCCGCTTGGAAGTGCTCAAATGCCTGGAATTGTAAGGGAAAATAAGAAAGCACCGGGGCCCGATCATTTCTGCTTGACGCAGCCGGGGCCGCGGAGCTACTTCGCAGGCTCGCCCCCAAGCGCTTGTGGTGGCAAGGCGGCTGCTGGCGCAACCCCTTGTGGGACGATTGTGGAAAGTGGGTGCTCCACCTGGGGATGAACGGTGGGGTCTACCTGGGTGGTGAGTTGCGTCTGGTTGGAGGTATGCTGTGGCATTAGACACGAGGGGAATGACTAGCAATTTGGAGATCGAGGGCGCCCGACGGGCCGAGGTTTCGCAGAAATCCGGCGGCCTTGCGATGGAGCGTAAGCTGACCGAGCCGGGTACGGATCCGCTCGAAGAAGTCCAGTACGTCCTTCGAGACAGCCAGATCACCAATTCCGATGGCTCGGTGGTGTTCGAGCTCAAGGGAGCGCAGGTTCCCGAAGGCTGGAGCCAGCTTGCGACCGACATCGCGGTTTCGAAGTATTTCCGAAAGGCGGGCATCAACGGCGACCACAAGCTTGGCGAGCGAAGCGTTCGTCAGCTGGTCTATCGCGTCGCCCACTCGCTGCGTGAGGCCGGCGACAAGTTCGGCGGCTATTTCGCCAGCCAAGAGGCGGCCGATACCTTCGAGGCTGAGCTCTCCCACTTGCTCGTTCACCAGAAGGCGGCGTTCAACTCCCCCGTTTGGTTCAATTGCGGCCTCTATCAGCGATACGGCATCGAGGGATCTGGCGGCAACTACGCCTGGGATCCCGTGCAAGACGTGATCTTCGAAACCAAGACCGCGTACGAGAATCCGCAGTGCTCCGCCTGCTTCATCCAGGCCGTCGATGACGATCTCATGGCAATCTACGAGCTGATCAAGAACGAGGCGCGCCTCTTCAAATACGGCTCCGGAACGGGCACCAACTTCTCGAAGATCCGCGGCAAGCAGGAGAAGCTCTCGGGCGGCGGTACCTCGAGCGGCCTCATGAGCTTCCTCGAAGTCCTCGATCGCGCGGCAGGGGCCACCAAGTCCGGTGGAACCACTCGCCGGGCTGCCAAGATGGTCTGCCTCGACATGGATCACCCGGAGATCGTCGACTTCATCGAATGGAAGGTTCGCGAAGAGCAGAAGGCCCGCGCGCTGATCGCTGCAGGTTACGAATCCGACTTCAACGGCGACGCTTACCACACGGTCTCGGGCCAGAACTCGAACAACTCGCTTCGTGTGACCGACGAGTTCATGAAGGCAGTCGAAACCGACGGAGAATGGAAGACCACGTTTCGAACCACGGGCGAGGTTTGCGATACGTACCGTGCGCGTGACATCTGGCGCAAAGTCGCACGAGCCGCATGGGCATGTGCCGATCCTGGCGTTCAGTACGACACGACGATCAACGACTGGCACACCTGCCCGAACACGGACCGCATCAACGCGTCCAACCCATGTTCGGAGTACATGTTCCTCGACAACTCGGCCTGTAACCTGGCTTCGATCAACCTATCGAAGTTCCTCGACGACGAGGGCCACTTCGACATCGAAGGCTATCGTCAGGCGATTCGCGTCCTGATTACCGCCATGGATATCGCGGTGGACTACGCGAGCTACCCGACGAAGGAAATCGCCAAGAACAGCCATAGGTTCAGGCCCCTCGGCCTCGGCTACGCGAACCTCGGCACCTTGCTCATGCAACTCGGGATCCCCTACGACAGCGACGAGGGCCGGACGATCTGTGCGGCGCTCACTTCGATTCTCTGCGGTCACGCCTATGCGACCTCCGCGGAGCTCGCCGCGAGCAAGGGACCCTTTGCGGGCTTCCAACCCAATCGACAACCGATGCTCCGCGTCATGGGCAAGCACCGCGAAGCGGCCTATCGGATCAACGAAGCGGACGGTCCGGGCATGACCGAAGATGAGCCAACCGCCTGTCCGCCCGAGCTGATCCAGGCCGCGCAAGAGGACTGGGACTTGGCCTGCAAGCTCGGCGAGCTCTACGGCTATCGCAACTCGCAAACCACCGTGCTCGCGCCAACCGGAACCATCGGGCTCTTGATGGACTGCGACACCACCGGCATCGAGCCGGACTTCGCGCTCGTGAAATTCAAGAAGCTCGCGGGTGGCGGCCATTTCAAGATCGTCAACCAGAGCGTGCCCAATGCGCTCCGCCGACTGGGTTACACCGATGCGCAGGTGGCCGACATCGTTTCGTACGTGACCGGCACCAACACCTTCATCGGTGCCCCGCATTGCGGTCGCAAGGCATTGCTGGAACACGGCCTCACCGAGCGGGAGATCGAGAAAGCGGAGAAAGCGCTTCGTGGGGTCTTCGACGTGGGTTTTGCATTGGCGCCCTGGGTCGTCGGAACCGAGGCCTACGAGCGACTGGGCATTCCGGCGGCGACCTACAACAAGCCTGGCTTCCACCTGCTGCGCTTCTGGGGCCACAGCGACAAGGAGATCGGCGAGCTCAACGACGTCGTCATCGGCCGTATGACGGTCGAAGGCGCCCCGCACCTCCGTGCCGAGCATCTTCCGGTCTTCGACTGCGCAAACCGCTGCGGAAAGATCGGCGAGCGTTTCATCGAGCCCATGGCGCACGTGCACATGATGGCCGCGGCCCAACCGTTTCTCTCGGGAGCGATCTCCAAGACCGTCAATCTCCCCAAGGAATCGACCATCGAGGACGTCGAGGAGATTTACGAGGAGGGCTGGAAGCTCGGCCTCAAGGCGATTGCGCTCTACCGGGATGGCTCGAAGTCCTCGCAGCCGCTCAACACCAAGCAGGACTCCGAGAACGAAGAGAAAGCAGAAGCGGCTCAAGTCAAGGCTCCGACAGTCGAGGCTCCGGTGCAGGAGTGGCTGACTCCTCCGAAGACCCGGCGCCACCGGCTTCCGCAGAAGCGCAGTGGATTCACGCAAGAGGCACGCGTCGGTGGGCACAAGGTCTTCCTCCGTACGGGCGAATACGTGGACGGCTCGCTCGGCGAGATTTTCGTCGACATGCACAAGGAAGGCGCTTCGTTCCGCTCGCTGATGAACTGCTTTGCAATCAGCGTTTCGATGGGGCTCCAGCATGGCGTGCCACTCGACGCGTACGTCCGGCAGTTCACCTTTACGCGTTTCGAGCCGCAGGGCATCGTCGAGGGTCATCCCAACATCAAGTTCTCGACTTCGATCATCGACTACGTTTTCCGCGTGCTGGGTGTCGAGTACCTCAAGCAGTACGACTTTGCGCAGGTGCCTCCAAAAGAGGAACAGGAAGAGCTGCAGAACCCGACCGACGTCGCTGCGGTACAGCGCTTGGAAGGCGTACAATCAAGTGAGCCGCCTCCTGCCATCAAGCCAGCCGAGCAGGTCACTTTTGGTTTCGACGAGGGCGCACAGCATGCGAACCCGCTCGACCAGCAGCTTGGCGAGATGATGGGCGATGCGCCGATGTGCGATAAGTGCGGACACATCACGGTTCGCAATGGGGCGTGTTATCGCTGCTTGAACTGCGGCAACTCCATGGGCTGCTCCTGACGAGGCGATCCGCCGCCATCTGCCGGCTTACGTCCTCGAACCTTCGCTGCGGAATACGTGAGTATTCCTCGCTACGGCTCTCCGGGCGCGCTCGGCAGCTGACGACGGCTCCCCCCGCCGGGTAGCAAGGGTTTGTCGCCTGTAATTGTTCGAGTTTCTCGCCCCGGCCAGTGCCGGCGCCAGCGCCAGCGCCAGCGCCAGTGCCAGTGCCAGTGCCAGCGCCGGTGCCCGTCCGCTTGCCGTTTTGCGGTCTCTCGCTGCGAGCCCTACAAAGCCTCTTCAATGATTCTGCCGTTCTACAAGTACGAAGGTCTGGGCAACGACTTTCTCATCGTCGAGAAGGAGGCTCTGGGCGGAGCTGAGCTCACGCGCGAGCAGGCGATTGCGCTTTGTGACCGGCATCGCGGCGTGGGAGGGGACGGCGTGCTCGTGCTCGATCTCGCTGCACCCTCGATGCAGGTGATCAACTCCGACGGCTCGGTACCGGAGATGTGCGGCAACGGGATTCGTTGCGTGGCCTTGCACCTCGCACGGCGCGCGCATGCGGCGGCATTCGAGGTGACGATCGAAACCCCGGCGGGGCCTCATCGCTGCGTCGTCGTCAATCGTCCCGGTGCCGAATCGGTCGCGGTTCAAATGGTGCCTCCGTCGATGATCCCCTCCGACGTTCCGCTGAGCTCCGCCACGCCGTGGCTGGATCAGGCGCTACAAGTCGATGGACAGACCGTGCATCTCACCGGTGTTTCGATGGGTAACCCGCATGTCGTGACCTTCGACGTTCTCGGCGACGGCCGCTTCGCGCTCGGGCCGGCGATTCAAGCCGACCCACACTTTCCTGAAGGTGTGAACGTGGGTTTCGTTTCCGAGCTCGAGGGGAAGAGCATGCGACTCGATGTCCTCGAGCGCGGAGCCGGATGGACCGAGGCCTGTGGCACCGGCGCCTGCGCCGCGGCGGTGGCGGCTGTCGAAACAGGCCGCGCCCGGCCGAACGAAGAGCTCAGCATACGCTTGCCCGGCGGCACCCTGACAGTCACGGTCGGCGGCCCCGGGGAACCCGTTCGGATGGAAGGCCCAGCGCGTTTCGTGTTTCGCGGAGAGCTCGAGCTCTAACCGGTCGATTGCCGTATCACCGACCCGCGCTATCTTCAGCTGATGCGCGTTCGCCTCTTGCTTCTCCCGAGCGTCTTGACGTTCATCACGGCCGCCGGATGTGGCAGCGACTCGCCTTCGGGTGCCGTCCCCGACGAGCTCGGTCGCTGTGCGGATTTCGACCCGGTGCGCCAGGTCTTCTGGGGCGACACCCACATTCACACCGAGCTTTCGTTCGACGCCAACATGCAGGGCACGCGAACGTCGCAGGACGACGCCTACGCTTTCGCGCGCGGCCAAACGATCTCGCTCCAGCCTTACAGCGCCGACGGCGCCCCGACTCGAAGCGCCACGATCGATCGCCCCTTGGACTTCGTGATGTTGAGCGACCACGCCGAGTTACTCGGGACGCTGCAGGTCTGCAATGATCCAGACTCACCCGGATACGATGCGGTGCAGTGCCAAGAGTACCGCGCAGCGATGCAGTTCGACGCGACGCCCGCAGAGGTCAGGTTCATCTTCATCGAGATCAACGGTCTACTGAATTTTCAGCAAGACGAGGCGCACTATCCGGCGCTCTGTGGTCCTGATGATGCGTACTGCTTGGAATCGGGAATGGACGTCTGGTCCGAGATCGTGAGCAAGGCTGAAGGGGCCTATGACCGGAGCGACAGCTGCGAATTCACATCCTTCCCGGGCTATGAATGGAGCGGTAACCCTGATGCCGCGAACCTTCACCGGAACGTGATGTTCAAGAACGAGAAGGTGACGGCGCAGCCCTACAACTACTTTGACGAGCCTTATCCCGAGGGCCTCTGGGCCCGCCTTCGCGAAGGGTGCCTCGATGCCGGCAATGGCTGCGACGTGCTCACGATTCCGCACAACAGCAACCTCTCCGAAGGCCTCTATTTCGAGGACACCATGTCAGACGGCCAACCGTTTACGCCCGAGTATGCGGCGCTCCGGCACGCCATGGAGCCGGTGATCGAGATCTACCAGCACAAGGGTGCATCGGAGTGCATCCCGGGAGCGGCGAGCTCAGACGAGCTCTGCGGATTCGAGCTGATCCCGTTTTCGAACTTGGCGTCGACGAACCTCGAGCGAATCTCGCCACCAGATCCCAAGGGCTTTCTCCGGTACGCCTACGGTGAGGGTCTTCAGCTCGAGGCCAGCCTCGGCACCAACCCCTTTCAGTACGGGATCACCGCGGCGACCGACACCCACATCTCGGCGCCTGGCTTCGTTGCCGAGGATGACTTCAAGGGCCATGGCGGTGCGGGCCAGCCCAACCGCTTCTTGCCGCCACCCGAAGGTTTTCCCGATGTCGAGTACCTCAGCCCCGGAGGCCTGACCGCGGTCTGGGCTGAAGAAAACGCACGCGAGGCGATCTTTTCGGCGATCCGCCGCAAGGAGACGTTCGGCACTAGCGGTCCCCGCATCGTCGTGCGCATGTTCGGCAGTTGGGACTATCCGGCGGACCTTTGCGACGCCACGGACCGCGAGGCGCAGGCCGATGCGGCGGGGCTTCCCATGGGTGGCACGCTCACGAGCCCGCCCGATTCCGCGTCGCCCATGTTCGTCGTCTCCGCCAGCCAGGATCCGATCGGTGCCCCGCTTCAGCGCATTCAAATGGTGAAAGGATGGCTCGAGGGCCAGGACTACCAGGTCCAAGTCTACGACATCGCCGGCAACGCCGACAATGGCGCGAGCGTCGACCTCGATACCTGCGCGCTCCAAGGTCAAGGCTTCGGCGACCTCTGCTCCGTGTGGCAGGATCCCGACTTCGATCCCAGTCAACGGGCCTATTACTATGCTCGAGTGCTCGAGAACCCGAGCTGCCGCTGGACGACTTGGCAATGTTCCACTGCCGAGTACGACTGCAACGACTGGGACTTCGAGGCCTGCAAGACGCTCAAGGAGCAGGCCAAGAGTGACTACACCTGCGATTGCTGCGATCCTGCGGCCGGGCTCAACGAAGGCTTTTGCGACGCGGTGGACTGCACAGATCCGGGTCTTTTGGCTGAGGACGAGGAACGCTGCTGCCACCAGGTCGAGCCCGCGATTCAAGAGCGCGCCTGGACCTCGCCGATCTGGTATCAACCACCGGGTTGATGCTTCGTACGCTTCTCCATTTCTTTCTGATCGGGGGTTTGCTCTTCGGCGCGAAGGCGCTCTACGTGGGGCGCCGAGTCGAGGGACCCGAGATCAGCGTGCGTGTCCGTGCTGATGCGAGTCCTTTGGAAATCGAGACCAGCGTCGATGAGGCGATCCTGCTCAACGAGGCCAAGCGCTACGGCTGGGACAAGCGCGATCCAATCGTCTACACGCATCTCGTTCGGAACATGCGATTCATCGATCCGGATTCCACCGATGACGATCTGACGCTCTACAAGCGGGCGATCGAGATGGAGATGCAGGCCCACGACCCCCTGGTCCGCGCGCGTCTGCTCTACAGGGCTCGCGAGGCGTTGGCGTACGTGCCGGAGGAACGCGCTCCTTCGCGCGCGGAGCTCGAGGCGCACCGTGCAGCGCATCCCGAGCGCTTCGAACGCGAGGGTAGGTTCCGCGTTCAGCAAGTCTTTCTCAGTCGCTCGAAACGCGGGGAGTCCCTTGCTGCAGATGCGAGTGCGATGCGCGAACGCCTCTCGGAGCTCGGGGACGCGGCGCCAACCGGCCTCGGCGATCCTCTGCCCGGTCTTCGTCTCGAGCGCTCCGCCACCCTCACCGAGCTCCGACACGACTACGGCCCCGAGCTGGCATCCCTGGTCGGAGAGGCGGTTCTCGGTACCTGGCGTGGCCCGGTCTCTTCGGTCTATGGGCTCCATTTCGTGAAAGTCCTCGAGCAGCAACCCGCTTACGTACCCTCGCTCGACGTGATCGGAGCGGAGGTGAGGGGCGACCGACTGCGCGAGATCCGAGAAGAGCTGAGCGAGGAGCGGATGGCCGCGCTCCGGGATGCGTACCGCGTGCGAATCGAGAGGCTTCCCTGATGCGTGCGCTGGGCCTGCTGATCACCGCGGTGCTCGCCCTTGGCGCATCCGACGTCGCTCAGGCGCACCCCTTGGCACCCTCCGTGCTTTCGTTCGAGCAGAACGCCGACGGGACCGTGACGATGCGATGGCGCGCTCCGGTGAAGCGGCCGACAGGACAATCGCTTCGACCGAGGATACCGGAGCCCTGCGAACCCTTGGGGCCTGCGGAGCTGCAGAAATCGGACGACGAGATCGCGGTCGTCGAGACGGTCGAGCTCCGTTGTGAGTCACCGGACATGCTCGGAGCCGTGATCGAGGTGGATGGTTTCGCCGACTCCAGCATCAATGTCGTCCTGCGCCTGGTCCGTGAAGATGGAAGCGTTCACCACGCCATTCTCGACGCCAACACGCCAGCGTTCACCATCGAGAGGCCCGAAGATGAATCCCATTCGTTCTTCGAGTACTTGTTTCTCGGCGTCGAGCACCTTCTCACGGGCTGGGACCACCTCACGTTCGTGCTGGGTCTACTGCTCCTATTCGGTTGGCACCGGCGCCTCATAGCCGCGGTGACGGCGTTCACGCTCGGTCACAGCCTCACCTTGGCCTTGTCGGTCCTCCGTATCGTCTCGCTGCCGATGGCACTGGTAGAGGCCTCGATCGCGATGACGATCGTCGTCCTCGCGCTCGAGCTGCAATCGGGGCAGCACGGTCCGGTTTGGAAGCATCCCTGGACGCTGCCGGGGGCACTCGGGCTTCTTCACGGCCTGGGTTTCGCTTCGGTTCTCTTTGGTGCCGGGCTTCCGCCCGATGAGATCCCCGTCGCGCTTCTCGGTTTCAATCTCGGTCTCGAGCTCGGTCAGCTCGGGGTGATCGCGCTTGCAGGTGCGTGCTTCGCGGCGATCCGTTCACTTCTCCCAGTTCATTGGCAAGCCGACCGCGGCATCGCGGCATACCTGATCGGATCGCTGGCCGCGTATTGGGTGATCGAACGAACCCTTGCAGCCTTCGGGTTCGTCGTTTAGCCAGCTTCGGCGCGCCTGGGATCGATCACGCCGAATGCCGCGGCGGCTGCACGGTCTGCGGCGCTGCGATCTCTCGCCGCCAAGAGATAGCCGCGGAGCTCGGCCGCAGCCTTGTTCTTGTCGAACGGCGCGAGTAGCGAATCTGGCATCTCCGCCATCGCCTCGTTCAGATGCTCGAGAAATCGGGCGCATTCCTCGATGGCGAGATCGAGCTTGGCCGCGTCGACCGCTTCAAGCCGGGAGAGGGCGCTCACGGCATGCGCCAGCGCAGCTCGACGCTCGTACTCGGTGGCTTCGGTGAGACGGGGACCAAACACCCGAAAGTGCCGAACGAATTCAACGACGAACTGCAAGCCATCCAAAGCACTCCAGCGGTCGACGTCTACGGGGGCGACTCTGGCTTTCGCGATGAACGCTCGCAAAATGAAACGGAACGCCCAGATGTCTTGTTGCACGTTCTTCTTCACACGCTCGCTCTTCCGCTCGCTGTGCACCGGCCGCAGAAGTGTCCGGAGTTGCTTGGCGGCGTCCTTGATGTTCGCCCGCACCTCGCGAATTCCGTTTCTCATCCGCTCTGCAGGGAGAGCAAATCCTCGCTCAATATCCGGTTCCGGAAGCGCTCCATCGAGCGCGGAACGAACCTTGGAGTGGATTCCCATCGCCAACGCTTCCACTGATTCCCGGAGCGCCCTGAGCTCCTTCGAGGTCCTGGTGATCTCGGCCCGGGCCCCGGTGATGTGATGAGCATCGAACGAGAGCAATCTGACCTCGAGCTCATCGGCAAAGGCTTCCACCCCTTGCACCAAGAGAAAACGAGTGAGGGTGCGAAGCTCTCGTCGAACCGAGGCCAGCACGATGTGCGCGCGATAGAGCCCATCTGGTTCGAAGATTTGATGGTCTGCGATTCCCAGATACCGATGCGCTCGCAGGAGCGCCAGGAATCCGATGACGGTCGTCATCTTGGCCGCCTCGCTCTTCCAGGATTCGAGCTCCGGATTCAGTGCATCTGGTTTCACGAGATCGGCGACGTTCGTAAACTCGAGCGGTTCGGGTGGATGGAAGAAGGGGTTGCGAGCGAGATCCCGAAGAAACAAATCCGAGCTCGATTGAAAGGCGCCAGCATCGATCAGAGGAAGCTCGAGCAGCCGTTCACTCACCCGATGCGCATCGCGAAGAGAACGTTCGAGCGACTTCAACGAGGACCGCGGTTCCTCGAGAGGGTCGCCGACCGAATGCAGGGCTCGGTCCGGCGTGGCATCTCCGCCGAGTTGCACGACGAGCTCGAGCGCCCAGGCGTACGAGACTCGCACCGCGTGAAGATGGGGGCGAAAGTCACTCACGGACTCCGAGAGCGGGTGGTTCTCCAAATGTCGAAACGCAACGAGTCCCGAAAGCGCCGCCTGAAGCGGGAGCAAGGCATCTTCGCGCTGCCGCTTCGTGAGCGACGTTCGCCAGCGCGTCCAGACCTCCGCGTCTGCAGGCGTCCAGCGTTCAGCCGCGAAAAGGAGGCTCTCTTTGGCCGCGTCGGGGCGGTGGCTCATCGGGGGGTCGACTCTAGCAGCAGCCCGTGAGGGCAGGGGATTGAGAATGAAAATGCCTCAAAACAGGCCGGATTGCGAGCCACTTGGCTGCTCACGGCCGAGGTGCTCGAACGCATGCCGCGTCGCCACACGCCCCCGAGCCGTGCGCGCCAGCAAGCCCTTTTGGAGAAGGTAAGGCTCGTACACGTCTTCGAGCGTATCCCGAGGCTCACTCAAGGCAGCGGCCAAGGTCTCGATTCCGACCGGGCCGCCATCGTAGTGGTCGATGATCACGCTGAGATATCGCCGGTCCATTTGGTCGAGCCCCGCGCGATCCACGTCGAGCCGGTCCAGGGCTTCGTGCGCGGTTCTGATATCGACCTTGCCGTCCGACAAGATTTCGGCGAAGTCCCGGGCGCGTCTCAACAAGCGATTGGCGATGCGAGGGGTGCCGCGCGAACGCCGAGCCAACTCGTGCGCGGCTTCTGCGGTGACTGTGAGCTTGAGCAATTTCGCACTCCGCTCGATGATCGAACGCAAGGCGTCGTCTGGGTAGTAGTCGAGACGTGCGATGTATCCAAATCGCGAGCGCATCGGATTGGTGAGCAGTCCGGTTCGAGTCGTTGCACCGATCAGGGTGAACGGGCTCAGAGGAAGCTGAAGGGTTTGCGCGTACGGACCATCCCCATTGACGATGTCGATTCGGAAGTCCTCGACCGCCGTGTAGAGGTTCTCTTCGACGGTTGCGTTGAGGCGATGGATCTCGTCGATGAAGAGCACGTCGTTGGGTTCGAGCTTCGTGAGTAGCGCCGCGAGTTGTCCCTTGTGCTCGATCGCGGGGCCGGAAGCAGAGTGGAGCGTCACCCCGCGTTCACCGGCCAAAATGAGGGCTAGCGTGGTCTTTCCGAGCCCGGGGGGCCCGCAGAACAAGGTGTGGTCGATCGGCTCGCCGCGCCGCCGTGCCGCTTCGACGAAGACCCGGAGGTTGTCCTTGATGCGGTCCTGGCCGACGAAGTCGGCGAACCGCGCGGGACGAAGGCTTCGATCGAGCGCTCGGTCCTCCGGCTGCTCGTCCGTAATCAGGTTCGCGTTCGCTCTGGCTTCCATTTCAGTCATGCCAAGGCCGACAATGCGGCGCGCAAGAGCCCTTCCACGTTCTCTTCGTTCGAAGCCCCCATGACGCTTCCGACTGCGGCCTCCGCTTCGCTTCGCTTGTATCCCATCTGCACCAAGGCAACAACGACTCTGTCTCCGGCCGAGCCTCCGGCGCTCGGAACCGCGCGCAAGCGCACCCCAGTTCTGCCGGTGGGAGCGAAGTCGAGCTTGTCTTGAAGATCGACGAGAATCCGCTCGACAGTCTTCTTGCCAACTCCAGTGATTCCCTTGAATGCGCTTTTGTCCTGGCGCGCGATTGCGTCCTGCAACTCGCCCGCGCTCATCACGCCGATGATCGCAAGCGCTAGCTTGGGCCCAATGCTGCTCACCTTGAGGAGCGCTCGAAATGCAGCGCGATCCTCGGCCGTCGCGAACCCGAACAGCGTCATCGCATCTTCTCGCACGTGTGTGTGGATCTGGAGCGTGACCGCCTGCCCCGGCTCTGAGCCCAGACGCCCCGCCGCCCCGGGCGGCAGAAACACCTCGTACCCCACGCCGTTCACATCCACGATCACCGAGCCATCGGCGTCCCGGTGCTCGATCGTCCCGCTGAGCCTCCCGATCACGGGCCGGAGCCTAGCAGCTTACTGAACAGATGTATTCATTTCCGACGAGGACAGGCCGAAAACCAGCGTCAGGGCCAGCATTCGTGCCCCGTGCCCCGGTATTCCAGTGCCCCTGCGAGTGCCCCCGCGTCAGCGGGCGATCGCCTTGGAGCGGCTGGCTTGGATGTGGGTGATCGCGACCGCCAGGGCGTCGGCAGCGTCTTCTTCGGGGGGTGTCTTGAGTCCGAGCAGAGCCGTGACCAGACGGGTCACCTGGACTTTGTCTGCGGCCCCCCGCCCCACGACTGTCCGCTTCACGATCGCCGGTGGATACTCGTGGACCTCCAGCTTGGATTGGGCTGCGACCAGCAAGGCGATGCCGCGCGCATGGCCGAGCTTCAAGGCAGCGTTTGCGTACTTCGCGAAGAAGATCTCTTCGACGGCAACCGCTTCGGGCGCGTGCTCCGCGATGACCTGCTCCAGGCCCGCATGGATCAACAACAGGCGCTTTTCGAGCGCGAGCTTCTCCGGCACTGCGATGGTGCCTGCCCCCACATGTAGTAGCCGCGATCCCTCGAGTTGCACGACACCCCAGCCGGTGCGCCGGCTGCCACAATCGATGCCGAGGACGCGCATGACCTTTCAGGCCATCTCTGCGAGCGCTTGCTCGCTCAGCTCGAAGTCTGAAAACACGTTTTGGATGTCGTCGTGCTCCTCGAGCGCCTCGTAGAGCTGAATGAGCTTCATAGCCTCATCTCCCTCGACGACCTTGGGATTGTTTGGAATGTACTCGAGCGCCGCCTCGCTGACTTCGATCCCCGCCGAGACGATCGCATCGCGAACGGAGTCGAGATCGTTGCGCGCAGTGGTCACGACCCATTGCTCATCGACCAGCTCCATGTTCTCCCCGCCACCGCCAACAGCCGCCTCGAATAACTTCTCTTCGCTCGTGGCGTCCTTTGCGATTCGGATCACGCCCTTCTGCTCGAAAGCCCAGAGCGCCGAACCGCCGCTGCTGATCTGTCCGTGGTTCTTGTCGAATAGCTTGCGCACCTCGGCAATCGTTCGGTTGCGGTTATCGGTGACGACTTCGCAGATGAAAAGCGTACCGTCCGGGCCCACCCCTTCGTACAGAAGCTCTTCGTACTGGACCCCTTCGAGCTCCCCGGTGCCCTTCTTGATCGCCCGGGTCACGTTGTCTGCCGGCATGTTCACCGTCCGCGCAGCATCCACCGCGCGCCGAAGCCGGGAGTTGCCCTCGAGGTCTCCACCGCCCGACCGGGCCGCCATGGTTATCTCCTTGATGACTTTGGTGAACAATTTCCCACGCTTGGCGTCCTGAGCACCTTTGCGTCGCTTGATTGTCGACCATTTGCTGTGGCCACTCATTGCGCCCCTGTTATTCAACGGAATTGCTAGGCTTTCAAGCGATTCCTCACAGTGAATACGCTTCTGCTCCGCGGCGTCGAAGCTCCCATGAAACGCCTTGGGATCCTCATCATTGCGCTCGCCGGCCTCGTCGGCTGCGACAGAGACTCACGCTACGTCTGCATCGCCGACGGACCGCTCAGCGACCGCGGCTGCTTCCTCTGTCGAGGTGACGAATGCGATTCCGTGCCCCCGCCCGAGCGGAGCATCTGCGCAGCGGAGGCTGACTGCGCCGTAGGAGAAGTCTGTACGACCATCGGATGCGTGCGTGCATGTGAGAACGAGTACGATTGCCCCCTCGGCACAACCTGTGAAGAGAATGGCCTCTGCCTCAATCCTCTCGAAGAGGATCCGGCACCCCCGGCTTTCCGTTGCCAATTCAATTTCGAGTGCGGCGATGCTCGAATCTGCATCGACGGCGAGTGTCTCATCACTTGTCTAGACAGCCCCTGCCCGAACACCCAGCAATGCGTGGCGGGCGCGTGCCGACCGTGCACGGATGATTCTTGCCTCAGCGGATGTACCGAGGACGCAAACTGCGAAGAGCACGAGTACTGCAGCTCGTTCCAGTGCATTCCCGACACGCGCCCCGAGCAGTTTTGTCCTGAAAACGAATGCCAACCAGGTCGTCTCTGCGTTCGAGGACAATGCCGGACGCCCTGCGAGAGCGATGAAGAGTGCGCGCGCATCGATGCAAGCATTCGCTTCTGTGCTCCGGTCGAAGATCAGAACCTCTGCGTGCGCAGCAGTGAAGTGCTCGCCGAGTGTCAGCTCAACATCGACTGCGGCCTCGGTGAAGAGTGCGTCGATGGCTCTTGCGCAGGGAGCCTCGAGTCATCGCCTTGACCAAGCCCGAGTTGGAAGGCCTCGACCAAGCTAGACAAGCCGACGTAGGTGAATCCGGCGCAAAACAGGAGCAAGAAGGGCACACTGGCCCAACTTCGGGTCGCGATCGCAATGCCGAGTGTTGCAACGCAATAGAAGCCGAACAGTAGCTCGATCGTGTTGTGCCAAGGCCAGCGTCCTCGGTAGCGTATTTGCCCTGGCGAGGATGTGCCGTCGATGACACCTCGCTTCGGCGTTCGCACGAATTCGACATCGCGGCCGAACAGTCCTTCGATGGCCGCGCTTCCGTTGTTGATCGAGAGTCCGATACCGAGCGCCATCATTGCAGGGAGTCGCTTGATCGCTTGCCAACGCCCGCCGTAGAGCTCGTGATGTGCCACGACGTAGAACGCCGCAACCGATCCACAAGTTGCCAGGAACAGCGGAACTTCGAGCATCAATAGCTCGGGATGCTCCATCTTGCGGCGTATCAACATGTTGGGAAGTTGCAGCGCGGCCAGCATCAGCAAGAAGACGTAAGCCAGATTGTTGCTGAGATGAAAGAAGGCTTCCGTCTTGACCTTGACCCCCACGGGGGCACGCAGGATCGTGCCAAGCAGCTTTCGCGCAGTTTGAACGGACCCCTTGGCCCAACGGTATTGCTGACCCTTGAAGCTGTTCATCTCGCCGGGGAGCTCAGCGGGCGCACTGACCTCGGGTGCATAGACGAAGTCCCATCCCGCGAGTTGAGCGCGGTAGCTGAGGTCCATGTCCTCGGTGATGGTGTCGTGCTGCCAGCCACCAGCCTCTCTGATCGCGGCTTTCCGCCAGATTCCCGCGGTGCCGTTGAAGTTGAAGAACCGCCCCGAGCGATTGCGCGCTGCATGCTCGATCACGAAGTGCCCGTCGAGGAGCATCGCTTGGCATCGGGTGAGCAGCGATCGGTCTCGGTTGAGATGCGTCCAACGAGCTTGCACCATTCCGACTCTCGGATCGGTGAAGAAGTGCACGATCTGGGCGAGGATCTCGGTTCCCGGCACGAAATCCGCGTCGAAGACGAGTACGAGCTCGCCCTTCGCGCGCTCGAGCCCCGCCGCGAGCGCGCCGGCCTTGTACCCGATCCGGTCGCTTCGATGCATGTATTCGACGTCGATTCCCTGCTCCCGAAGCGTCTTGCACTTGCTCTGCGCGATGGTCGAAGTTTCATCGGTCGAGTCGTCGAGCACTTGAATCTGCAGAAGCTCGCGTGGGTACTCGATCCGAGCGGCTGCATCGATCAAGCGTTCCGCGACGAATAGCTCGTTGAACATCGGCAGCTGAATCGTCACGGAAGGCAAATCGCATTCTTCGAAGCGCGCTTTCGGACGAGTCTGTTTGCGGCGGTGACGCAGGTACAAGTACAGCAAAGCGCTTCGGTGAGCTCCGTAGAGCGCTAAAACTCCCAGTATGACCAAGTAGAGAACGATGACCAACGTCTGCACAGTGAGCTCCAAGAGCATGGGAAACCAGAAGCGGCTTTACGCGGGCAGAGTCTCTGAAGCCGCAGCGACCTGCGCGCCCCAACGCAATCGCGCCAGAGTCCGTTCCTTGCCCAGCACTTCCATCACTTCGAAAAGGCCGGGGCTTCGCGTCCGTCCGGTCAGAGCCACGCGCGCCGGCTGCGCAACGACTTTCATCTCCAAATCGTTCTTTTCGAGCCAGGCTTTGACCGCTTCGTCGAGGTCCTCTTGAGCGAACGGTTCGACCGCTTCGACGACATCCGCCAGGCACATGAGATACTCCGAGTTGCTGGGCACGAGAAATTTTTGTTTGCCCTTCGGTTCGAACTCCACGTCGCGAAAGAAGTAGTCGACTGCATCGGCGACGTCGAGGAACGTCTCCGCACGCGGCCTCACGTACGGAATCGCCTTGAGAAGCACCGGATCGTCCGCAACTACGTGGATGCCAATCTTCGCTAGGAAGGGCACCGTTCCTCGGGCGAGATCTTGGTCGGACAGCATCCGAAGGTGTTCAGCCTGGACATGAAGAAACTTCTTCGCGTCATAGCGACCCGCCGTCGATCCGACTCGTTCCCAGCTGAAGTTCTCGATTAGCTCCGCTCGCGTGAAGATTTCTTGGTCGCCATGCGACCACCCGAGGCGCGCAAGGTAATTCAGCACCGCGTCGGGAAGATAGCCCATGTCCCGGTACTCCAGAACGCCCACGGCAGCGTGGCGCTTCGAGAGCTTCTCGCCATTTGGAGCTAGAACCATGGGCATGTGCGCGAAAGTAGGAATGGGCGCTTCGAGAGCTTCATAGAGCAGGATCTGCGGAGCGGTGTTGATCACGTGATCGTCGCCTCGGGCGACGAGGGTGACGCCCATGGTGAGGTCGTCCACTACGCAGCCGAAGTTGTAGAGCGGCATTCCATCGGGCCTCAGCAAGATCGAGTCTTGCAGGGTCGCGTTCGGGATGTCGATCTTGCCCTTCACCGCGTCCACCCAGCTCGTCGTCCCTTCCTCCGGCGCACGGAAGCGAATCACATGCGGCGCGTTCGGGTCGGCAGCAGGGCTCGGCTGGGTTCGCCAAGGGCTTCGAAAGCGAAATCCATCTTTGGTACCAGTCTTCTTGTGGGCTTCTCGTGCGGCCGCGATGTCTTCCTTCGTGGCGTAGCAGCGGTACGCATGGCCTGACGATATGAGCCTCTCGGCATAATCGGCGTAGATGTCGAGCCGCTCGCTCTGCACGTAAGGGCCGTGATCGCCTCCGACTTCCGGCCCCTCGTCCCAGTCCAGGCCGAGCCATCGCATGGAGTCGAGCACGACGCGAATGCTCTCCTCGGTGCTGCGCTCGCGATCGGTATCTTCGATGCGGAGGATGAACGTGCCCTGGTTTTGGCGTGCCCAGAGCCAGCTGTAGAGCGCCGTTCGCACGCCGCCGATGTGCAGATACCCAGTGGGCGATGGTGCGAACCGAACCCGAACTTCGGACATGGCGGGAGAGCTACCTGCCGGCTGCGACTGGGTCAAGCGAAGCTGAGGCCAGTGGGGCCTCGTGGTGCCCCGCTCCGTTTCAAGCCCCAGTCGCGGCGACGCACGTCTTCGTCGAGCTAAATCGCCTTGACCCGTTCTGACCCGGTGCTCAGGCTCAGCGGTTCATGGGCGCGACAGAGGTCTTGATCGAGCGGTTGAACGAAAACGTTCAGAAGCGGAACGCCCGTTTGGAGTTCGTTCGCGAGCAGGCGTTCGGCGATGCGCTCCGGCTTCGGCGCTTTCGATTGGGCAACGGCTTGACGGTGCTCACACTCGTCGACCGCTCGGCACCGACGGTCAGCTATCACACTTGGTTCCGCGTCGGCTCTCGGCACGAGCGCCCGGGCAAGACCGGTCTTGCGCACTTGTTCGAGCACCTGATGTTCAACGAGACCCGGAACCACCCGCCCGGCGACTTCGATCGCTTGATGGAACGGGCCGGCGCCGAGGCCAACGCGGCGACCTGGACGGACTGGACGTACTACTACGAGAATGCGCCACGTGGTGCCCTGCCGCTCTTGATCGAGCTCGAGGCTGATCGGATGGGCAACCTGGTACTGCGCGGACCGCAGGTCTCATCCGAAAAAGAAGTCGTCGTCAACGAGCGAAAGATGCGCGTCGACGACGACGCCGAAGGCAAGGCCCTGGAGCTCCTTTACGATAGCGCGTTTCGCAGACATCCGTATCGATGGCCCACGATAGGCTGGATGGACGACATCCGAGGGTTTACGGTCCAAGACTGCCGCGCCTTCTACCGAGCTCACTATGCACCAAGCAACGCCACGATCGTGATCGCAGGTGATTTCAACGAGTCGAAGGCTCTAGCTCTCGTGCAGACGCACTACGGTGGATTTCCTCGCGTGCAAGCGACGAGCTCGCGAGCGTCTTCGAAAGAGCCCTTGCAGCGGGGCGAACGGGTGTTCCAGCTCGAGGTCCCGACACCCACGGAGAAGATCCTCATCGGCTACCGTGCCCCCGCGTTTTCCGACCCGCACACACCGGCCTTGGTAATCGCCAACGAGGTCTTGTTTGGTGGGCAGAGCTCACGCCTCCACCGTCTGTTCTGCATCGACAAAGAGCTCGCTCTCTCCGTGAGAGGCTCGATTTCGCCGTTCGTCGACCCCGGTCTTTTCGAGATCTGGGTCTTCCTCCGGGAAGGGAAGTCCAAGCGCGATGCGCTCCGGCTGCTCGATCGGGAGCTCGAGCGAATTGCCTCGGATGGGCCGACCGCGACCGAGCTCGACAAAGCGATCAACCAACTCGAGCTTTCGTTCTTGCACAACATGGAGACCGCTGCCGGAAAGGCAGAGCAAATCGGCTTTCACGAGACCGTGCTCAACGATGGCGCGGCCGTCTTCGATCGGCTCGCGGCGTATCGCGAGGTCACCGTGGATCAGGTGAAGCGCGCCGTGAAGAAGTACCTCCGACCTTCGCGGCGAACCCGGGTCGAGATCTTAGCCAAGGCATCATGAAGATCTTCGTCGAACCGAGCGATGTGCTTCCCTTGGTGGATCTCGAAGTCGCGTTTCCTGTCGGTGGTTTGCAAGACCCCGCGGGACTCGCGGGCCTCGCGCAACTCACGGGCCATCTGATGCGTCGCGGGCCTCGCGGGCTCTCGCAGCAGAGATTTGAGGATCGCGTGGCAAGCCTCGGGGCGCGCCTTTCGGTTCAAGTATCGATGCGAACGATTCGTGTTCGTGCCACCGTATTGCGCCGCAATCTGGAGCCACTGGTCGAGCTCGTCGCCGATGTGATCTGGCAGCCGGCACTTCGAGCGAGCGACTTCGCCAAGCTCAAGCGACAAACCCAGGCCGCGCTCATGGCGCGACTCGACGATGATCAAACCTTAGCTGCACTGTGTTTTCGCGAGGCGCTCTTCGGAGAGCATCCCTATGGTCGCTCGCTCGGCGGTAACGCAGCCAGCTTGTCGCGGATCGGAGTCAAACACGTCGAAGAATTCTATGCGCGTCACATGGCCAGGGGCTCGTTCGTCGTTGGACTGGCTGGAGACGTGACCGATTCCGAAGCCCGCTCGCTCGTTGCCGCCCACTTCCCGGCGGCTCGGCCGCGCAAGCACAAGACGCCAGCCGTGCCGGCCACGCGTGCGCGTCCAGGCCGGCATGTCGTGATCGTCGACAAACCCGAGCGAACTCAGACGCAGCTCTACATCGGCACCCTAGGTGTCAGGACGAGAGACCGAAGTCTATTTCCGCTGATCGTCTCCAATACGGCATTTGGCGGCACCTTCAGTGGTCCGCTGATGCAACAAGTGCGTGCGGTTCGCGGCTGGAGCTACGGCGCTTACAGCCGCTTGCTTCATTCGAACCAACGCGACGCCTGGTACATGGCTACCGCCCCGTCCGTCGAATACTCTGCCGACTGTGCTGCGTTGCAGCTCGACTTGCTCGAGCGCTGGGTCGAAACTGGAATCAAGAAGTCGGAGCTCAGCTTCGCGAAGCGATACCTGATCAACGGACATTGCTTCGATCGCGACACTCCATCGAAGCGTCTGGACGCTCGCCTCGACGCGGAGCTTCTGGGAATCCCTCGCACCTACTTCGAAAAGCACGATGAGCTAGTCGAACGGGTCACATGGGAGCAGGCCACCGAAGCGACCCGGTCGCGGATTTCGACACGCGACCTCACGATTGTCGTCGTGGCCAGCGCAGCGGACGTCGCGGGCTCATTCGAGCGGCTCCCCGCCGTGAAATCGTTAGAGGTCGTACCCTTTGACCGAGGCTAGTGGCTCAGGGCGTTCCGCAACTCGGCTCGGCTCCAGATCCGCGGCACCCGGACCTCAGGAAGTCTAGCTAGGCGCTCGGCCTGCTCGCTCAGGGCGCCGTGAGGGTCGGGCAGTATGATCGTGCGAAGATCCTCGCGCCGCGTGAAGAACTCTACGACTTCCATCGCACGCGGGTCGTGCGCCGCGGAGTGAATCACCAGTGCGGCGTATTGGGTTTCTTCGCCTTCCAGCTCGCGGACTGCATCGGCCAGCGCATCCACCCCAGACACGCGGAGGCCAAAGCTTCGGATTTCCGACTCGATCTCCTCACGTACGCGCCGGCGAGGTTCGAAGACCAGGATCGGAAGCGGGCGTGTCTGTGCATCCCGTCGCAGCAGCGATCGTAGCACTGCGTTGTGGATCGCATCTTCTTGATCCGCGGACAGTATCGGAAACGAGATCGCCAGCCCCACCCCCTCACTCCCGTTTCGAGCGCGACGTACCGAGCCTGTGAGGCTCATGGTCTCCTCGCCCGAGTCGAGATCGACCAGGACGTGGACGAGGTGCCCCGGCCGAAGCTCGCGATCGCCGTTTACCATCGCGCCGCCTGCAGAGATGTTCTGGAGCGTGTATTGCCCGACACGGTCGCCACGTTGAAACAGGACCGCGCGCCCATCGAGATCCACCCTGTAGCTCGAGCGTCGATCCTGTTGTGCCCTGGCATGCCCCATCGAGCTTTCAGCGTGCCGAACTGCGCGAGGAAAAGCTAGTCCACAAGGGGTGATAGCCCGGTCGTTCGGCTGCGCTTCGCAGTCTGTATTCCAGGCTTTGCAAAAGCTTCGATGATTGTATAATCGCCGAAGCAAGAGGTGCGCTGATGATGAATACTCGAATACGCGACGTTCTTTCGAGCAAGGGCGGTGAGGTGTATGTGGTGGGTCCGCTTGCGACGGTCATCGATGCCGTGAACGAGATGAACGACCACCACGTGGGATCTGTGCTGGTCTGCGAAGCCGGCTATCCCGTCGGGATCTTTTCGGAACGTGACGTCTTGGTTCGAGTCGTGGCTGCGAACCGGGATCCGCGCCAGACGCTGGTGCGAGATGTGATGACCACGCGTCTCTACACCGCATCGCCCGACGATACCCTCCCCGAGGTGATGCGCCTGATGACCGACCGCCGGTGCCGGCACGTTCCAGTCATGGAGGGCGAAACTCTGCTGGGTCTCGTCTCGATCGGGGACCTCACCAAAGCCAGTCAATCCAATCTTCGACAGGAGGTGCGACAGCTTTCGAGCTACATCGGCGGCCCTTATCTGACCTGACGTCCGCCCGGATCCTGCCGCTCTCGGCGCCGGTCTGTTAGAGTTCCCCATCTATGCCGAGCCTCAAATGGATGGTGCCTCAGGGCCGGCCCCGCGTCTTTGGGATTTACAAGCGCGTGACGTCGATCGGGCGGGCGGGGGCCAATGACGTATCGATCGACTCGACCGCACTCGAGGCTCATCACGCCCAGCTGGTCTTCGATGGACGCGATTTTTCGGTCGCTTCCATCGATTCCGATGCCGTCCTGCTCGTCAACGGCAAGAAGAAGAAGAAGTCCAAGATCTTTCACAACGACAAGCTGACACTCGGCGATGTCGATCTGGTCTTTTCGCTCTACGACGAGAGCGTCCATCGCGACACGGATCGGGAGCAAAAACCGTCCCACATCTCCGAGATCGAGGGGATGATGAAGCTGAGTGACTTCAATCGCCGGCTCCTCGAGATCAGGGCGATTCCCGATCAGATCGAAGCACTGCTCGACGCCGTGATCGAAGTCGTGCACGCCAACAAGGGCTTCGTCATCTTGCTTCGAGACGGCGATCCCGAGATCGCGGCTGCGAGAAACGTCGACCGCGAAACGATTCCCGATGCGGTAACGCAACTTTCGGACAGCATTCTTCGGCGCTGCATCGACACGCGGCAACCTTTGATCGTGAGCGATGCAGTGAACGACACCATGTTCAATTCGAGCGCGAGCGTTCTCAATTTGCAGCTGAGCTCCGTCATGGTCGCTCCTCTGATCGCGCAAGGCCAGCTCCTCGGATTGATCTATGTCGGCAATGACAACGTCGTGAATCTCTTCGAACAATCGAGCCTCGAAGTGCTGACGGTGTTCGCAGGGCAAGCATCGCTGATCATGCAGAACGCGATCCTCCTCAATCAGCTCACGACCGACCGCGATCGCATCGCGGGGGAGCTCGAGGCGCAGCGCTTCGGAGACATCATCGGCACCTGTCCCAGCTTGCAGCAGGTCTTTCGGCGGGTGGAAAAGGTGGCTGCGGCCGACATCAGCGTGCTGATCACGGGCGAAACCGGCACCGGAAAGGAGCTATTCGCGCGAGAGCTGCATCGCCGTTCGAACCGCTCGGAGGGTCCATTCATCGTCGTCAACTGCGGCGCGATCCCGGAGAACCTCATGGAGTCGGAGCTCTTCGGTCATGTGCGGGGCGCCTTCACGGGTGCTGTGTCGACTCGGCAAGGCAGCTTCCAAGCGGCTGATGGGGGCACCTTGTTTCTCGACGAGATCGGCGAAATGCCACTCGCCCTTCAGGTGAAGCTTCTTCGCGCGCTGCAGGAACGCGTCGTGGTGAAGGTGGGCGACACCAAGCCGCAGTCGGTCGACATCCGTGTTCTCGCGGCGACGAACCGCGACCTCGAGGCGGCCATCAAAGACGGCACGTTTCGCGAGGATCTATATTACCGCTTGAACGTCGTGAACCTTCACTTGCCGCCGCTTCGCGAACGTGGTGACGACGTGTCGATCCTCGCGAAGTTCCTGCTCAAGAAGTACACGGCTGAATTCGGCGGAAGCGTCAAGGGGTTCACGCCCAAGGCGCTCGAAGCGATGCACCGCTACGACTGGCCAGGCAATGTTCGGCAGTTGGAGAACCGCATCAAGAAGGCGATCGTGCTGGCGGACAAGACACTGATCGGTCCCGATGACCTCGACCTTGGCGGCGATCAGCAGCGAGCGGTGATTCCACTCACGGAGGCGCGCGAGGACTTCACGCGCCGGTACATCCTCGAGGTCCTCGAGCGGAACGGTGGCAATCGGACCCGGACAGCCCGCGATTTGGGGGTCGATCCGCGGACGGTCTTCCGGTATCTCGAGCGCGAACCGGGCGCGCCCGAGCCTGGTGGGGCGGTCGAGGGCTGACATTAATGTCATAGGTAGGCCCCGGATTTCATGGGATAGTTCCAAAAACCCACGGTTTTTGGTTTCGGAATCGCGGCATGGCCTTTGCTTCTAAATACTTCGGGATGCTTTACTTGGCTTCATCGACCGCGCTGGTCGCCGCTGGCGCGAGCACGGGTTGCATTGCCACCGACACGATCGAATTCGTTCCGGTTCAGAACTTTCCGCCGTCGATCGTCAGCCAAGCGCTCGCGGAGTTCCCGCTCAACGAGATCGGCGCGATCGACCTCGATGAGCCCGTGGAGGTCCCCGAAATGCCACTCCAGGTGAACATTCGGGATCCGAACTACGACCAGACGCTCGACTACCGGCTCTTCCTCGACGCGCCCGAGCCTCCTGCCGCGGAGAAGCCGATCCAAGAGGGGGTCATCGATCCCACGGGCTTCCTCGAGCGCCCGCGCACGTTCACCATCTCGTACGACGAGCTCGCGCCAGGCAAATGCCACAAGATCGAGCTCCTCGTGGCTGGCGAGTTTGCGAGCAACACGGAGCAGCGTCGTCCGGTCGAAGAGGGCGACATCGACGGAGTCACCTGGTGGGTCCGGGTGACCGACGCCGGCCAGCCCATCTCCGAGGAATGTCGATGAAGCTCTGGTTTCTTCCCGCATTCCTCGGTCTCGCGGCGTGCGACTTCAGCTCGCCCGAGACGCAAACCCTCGAGAACTCCTGTGCGACCGCCACGAGCTGTTCGGCCGGAACCTGTGTGGACAGGATCTGCATCGATGATTCGGGCGCATCCCTCGAAGTCGCGATCGAGGTTCTCCGGAGCTCGACCGATCCCGAGCGCGCGATACCCGCGAGCTGGGCGTTTGCCGCTGAATCGGTCTCCAGTGGGACGGTTCGCGACCTCGATCTTCCCCGGACGCGTGAGCTTCGCGGGCTGGTCCGCTGGGCCGACGCACGCGTTCCAGCGACGCTCCGTTTCGTCCGGCGAATGAAGCCCAGCGTGGCCTCGATTGCGCCAGTCGTGGTCGAGGTCGAGACCTTGCGCGACGAGGCGAGCGTCGACGGGGAACAGGTTTACGATTTCAACGTCTTGCTGGTCGCCGGCGAAACCTACGACCTGGTCGTGATGCCACGCAGCGATATGGTCGCCAATCCCAGTGCAGGCGTGGCCCCAGCGATTCGCAGCTTGCCGCCGCTCTACCTCGTGCTTCAAGTCGACGGTGGAGCGACCGCCGAGCCGATGCGCTTCGACATCGCGTTTCCAACGGACCTCTCGAATGAATGTACCGAGATCCAGGGCACGAGCTGCACCCTGCAGGGCGAGGTTTTCAGCGTCGATTCGGAGCTCGAGATGGCCCAGCCAGAGCCCGGCTTGCAGGTTCGTGCGATCGACGAGAGCAGTGGTCGGGTCGTGTCTTCCATCGGTGAAACCGATGAGCTCGGTCGCTTCGCGATTCGCATCGGCGAGACGACGCCGAGCTATTTGATTCGCATCACTTCGAGCGTCGGGCGGGATCCCTTCCCCTCGGTGTCCGTCGATCCGGCCCTGGCGTTCCCGAACGATCCCGTCGAGAACCGCATCTACATTCCACGCCTCAGCCCAGTGCAGTTCACCGGTCGCGTACGCGATCGCGACGAAACGCCCGTGCCCAACGCGACCGTGCGGTTTCTCTCGACGGGTATCTTTGCCGGGACGGAGCTCGGCCTGGAAGGCTCGTTCAGTGCTTCTGCGACGACAGACGAAGAGGGGCGCTTCGGCGTGCCGCTTCTTTCCGGCTTCTATGCGATCACCGTGACACCACCGGACGACGGCAAGAGCTCGTGGGGCGTCCTCACGGCGGAGGCGTTGGTGGGTGAGGAGGTCACTGCGACCGAAGCTCTCATCGTTCCCGAACAGATCGGATTTCGAGGCTGGGTAGCGACGTTCCTCGACGAGCCCGCGGCCGGCGTCACCGTCCTCGCTCGTGCCCGTACGGGCGCCGAGGCCGGCCTAGTCAATCGAACGCGGGAGACCGTGACCAACGAGCTCGGCGCCTTTGCCATGACGCTCGACGCGGGTCTCTACGATGTGCACGTCAAGGTTTCGCCCGAAACTGGCTTCCCCTGGCTGGTCGAACCCGAGCTGCCGGTCAGTGCCGACGACGGCGAGCTATCGCAGGGATACCTTCTCGAGCCGCCGATCCCCCTTCAAGGTCTGGTGCGAACCAGTCAAGGGGAGAGCGTGGCAAACGCGGTCATTCGGGCGCACATCCTCAAGTCCAGCGAGGATGGCGCTATCCGGTCCATCCAAGTCGCCGAAACCGTTTCCGGCGAGGACGGATCCTATCGACTCCTCATCGCTCCTCGTCTCGTCGGCGAATGAGCATCCAGAGAATCACTCCGAGACCGAGCCAGCCAGGCCAGTCGCCCAAGCGCCCGTAGATTGTATCGCCCTCTAGCATTCGAATGTCGTAGCGAAGATTCTCACGGGTGAGCACGCCCGTGCGGGCGACGATACGGCCCAGTGGATCGACGACGGCACTGATCCCACTGTTGGTCGCTCGCACCAGATAGCGCCGATGCTCGATCGCGCGGAACTGCGACAAGACGAGATGGATCCAAGGTTCCTGCGTGTCGCCGAACCAGGCGTCGTTTGTGAGGTTGATCAGCACGTGGGGGTCGGCTTCCCGCACCATCTTCCTCGTGAACCGCGCGAGGACGTCCTCGTAGCAAACCGGCGTCGAGATTCGCCAGGGCCCTAGGGTCAGGGGGCGAACGTGTGAGCCGGGCGTGAAACGACCACTGTTGGGAGAGAGATCATAGAGAATCGGAATGAGATCTCCGAAAGGAAGGTACTCCCCGAACATCAGCAAGTAGGTCTTGTCGTAGGTCGACCGTACCAGGCCGTCCTCGTCGATGAGAAATACGGTGTTGTAGATCTTGCGCTCATCTTCGAGGTACTCGCTCGACACGCCGCCAAATAGAATCGGCGTTCTCAAGTCTCTGCGAACGCGGTCCGCGCGCACGGGAAGCTCCCGGGACAGCCCTCCGACATACGCGGACTCCGGCCAAACGATGAGGTCCAGGTCTTCCGAATCCTCGAGCTGATGGCTTTGTTCGAGGTGGCGCCGCTGTCCTTCGACCGCTTCGGTGCGCTTCTCGAAGATCCCCATGTTCACTTGTACGATTCCCAGTCGGAGGACCGGCGCTGCCTCCATCTCGGCCTCGACCTGAGGAATGCGGACCGCGCCGTAGATCGTCGTGAGCAGCAGTGACATGGCGGTGAGCCACCAGATCAGCTTGGGCATGCTCCGGTTGCGTCGGGCCCAGCGCCAAGTCTCGTAGAACGAGAGGTTGACCAAGGCCATCAGTGCGGTGACGAGCAGTGGCCCGCCGACGTCAGCGACCTGAACCAGGATGGTTCGCTGCTGGATGCTGTTTCCCAAGTAGGTCGGAAAGAGAGACGGATAGAGCCACTCGATTAGAAGCAGGATGGGGACCGCAATCGCGCTGGTGTTCCAGCCGCGGCGTCTCAGCGCGCGATAGAGCAAGCCATAGATCGCGAAGTTGAACCCGAGATACGCCGAGAACAGAAACCAGAACAGCGTGCTCGCCGCCAGTCCGTATCCCGAGAACACGTCGAGGAACTCGATGAGCCAGTGGTAGCCGCCCGCGCACATGACCGTCCCGTACGACCAGCCGATCGCCAGGATGTGGCGCCAGCCGCGGTGGAGTCCGAGCTCGAGCGCTGCCCAGAGCGGGACGAGGCAGAGGCAAGCGAGCGGCCAAAATCCAAAGCCCGCCCAGCCGAGGAAATAGAGAACGCCCCCGAGGACTGCGAAGGCGTACCCCTGATGTCGCGGGCCAAGGATTGCGGCGCTGGGATCGAGCTCGGTCACTGCGCGCTTCGTAGCACGCGTTCGGTGGATTCGCGTACGATGTCGAGCAATTGCTCGAGCTCGCCGTTCCCGATATTGAGTGGGGGGACGACGTAGACGGTGTTGCCGAGCGGACGGAGATGCGCGCCCAGCTCCAGGGCCTGATCGGAGATACTCCAGCCCACCGTTCCCATGTACCCTGGCGCGCCGACCTCGAACGCGGCGCACATGCCGAGTGCTCTCGGGGCGGAGACGCCCGCGATCTCGCTCATTCCGGCAATACGCTCGGCGAGGCGCCTGGCTTTGGGTTTCGCCCCTTCGAGAACCTGTTCGTCGCGATAGATGGCCAGGACCTCGCGGGCGACGGAGGCGCCGAGCGGATTGCCGTAGAAGGTGTGTCCATGCATGAGCGCACGCGTCTTGTCGCCACGGAATCCGTCGTACACGCGGTCGGTCGCAAGCGTAGCCGCGAAAGGGATCACCCCGCCAGACAAGCCCTTGGCCGTACAAAGAAGGTCGGGCGTGACGCCCGCATGCCGCGATCCCCACATCGGTCCGGTCCTGCCGAAACCGGTGAACACTTCGTCGGCGATGAGGAACGTATCCGCCCGCTCGGTCGCCTCGCGTAACTCGCGAAGGAGCTCGGCTGGGTACATGCGCATTCCCGCGGCTCCCTGCACCATTGGTTCCACGATCACGCCTGCGATCTCGTCGGCTTCCTTGCTGATGAGCGCGAGTAAGTTTTCAAAGACAGGGTGCCAGTCATCACCGGCTGGGCCCGGCGGGCGCGTCACATCGAAGAGGAGCGGTCGAAAGATTCCAGTGAACTCGCCGAGGTCGCCTGCGCTCATCGCGCCGAGAGTGTCGCCATGGTACGCGCCTGGCAGAGCGAGGAAGCGCTTTCGCAGCGGGCGTCCGTTCTGTTGCCAGTACTGAAACGCGATTTTCAGCGCGACTTCCACCGAGGTGGAGCCGTTGTCACTGTAGAACACTCGGGTCAGGCCCGTAGGGGCGACCTCGACCAGCTCGGCCGCGAGCTTCACCGCCGGCTCGTGCGTAGCCGCGGCGAACGTGCAGTGCATGAGTCGCTCGGATTGACGCCGGATCGCCTCTCGAAGTCGGGGATGCCCATGTCCGAGGTTGTTGCACCACCAGGAGCCGCTCGCGTCGAGAACCCGTCGCCCGTCCGGCGCGATCAACCAGGGTCCTTCGGCCCGATCCACCACGAAGAGCGGGCGTCGCTCGTGATCCTCACTCGACGTATACGGACGCCAAACGTGCGCCCGATCCAGTGCGAGCAACTCGTCGTCAGAGCTCATGCCCAGAACTCTGCGCCCCTCAGGCCAAAAGCGCCACCGGCGCTCTCTGATCACATCGGTCCGACGAGGACTTCTCTTCGGCCGCCTGCTTTCGAGCTCGGCGGTCCGACGACGCCCTCTTGCTCCATTCGCTCGACGAGCTTCGCGGCCTTGTTGTAGCCGACGCTCAGTTGCCGCTGAACGTGGCTTATCGAGCAGTACCCCGCGTCTGCGACGACCGAGACGGCCTTGTCGTAGAGTGGGTCGTCGCTCTCGCCGTCGAAACCATCATCCTCGCGAGGTCTCAGGATCTCTTCTTGGTACTCTGGAGCGCCTTGCTCGCGGAGGAAATCACAGACGGCCTTTACCTCGTCTTCGCTCACGTATGCTGCATGCACGCGCTGGAGGTCGCTCGCTCCGGGTGGGATCATGAGCATGTCTCCCATCCCAAGAAGGTGCTCGGCACCGGATCGACCGAGAATCGTCATGGAGTCTTGGCGCTGCGATACTTTGAAGGCGACGCGCGCCGGGAAGTTCGCTTTGATCATGCCGGTGATGACATCGACGCTCGGGCGCTGGGTGGCGAGGATGACATGAATACCCGAAGCTCGGGCTTTCTGTGCGAGTCGAGCGATACAGGCTTCGACGTCCTTTGCGGCGACCATCATCAGGTCCGCAAACTCGTCGACCACGACGACTACCGAGGGGAGCTTCTCGGGCTGTAACTGATCGGCGTCCGGCGCCTCCCCATCGCTCGGATCGAGAAGAATCTCATGGCCGTTGATATCCTGGGCGCTGACCTTGCCCTTGCGCTTGGGCATGAACTTCTCGACGCTGAGGTCCCCTCGCAGCACCCGATCGACGCGCCGGTTGTAAGTGTCGATGTTGCGAGCACCTGCGTCGGCGAAGAGTTGGTAGCGTCGCTCCATCTCGTCGACCGCCCAGCGAAGGGCAAGCGCCGCCTTCTTCATGTCGGTCACGACGGGCAGGAGCATGTGCGGAATACCATCGAAAACCTGCAGCTCGACGACCTTGGGATCGATCATCAGCATCCGGACTTCTTCCGGGGTCTTCTTCGCCAAAATCGACGTCAGCATCACGTTGAGCGCAACGCTCTTTCCCGAACCGGTCGCGCCCGCGACGAGCAAGTGCGGCATTCGCGCGAGATCTACGTAAACGGGCTGACCTCCGATGTCCTTGCCGAGCGCCATGGGCAGCGAGCCTCGCAGATTCTCCCAGCGACGGTCTTCGATGATTTCGCGGAGATGCACCATTTGACGAATCTCGTTCGGGAGCTCGAAGCCTACGCGCGCCTTTCCTGCGATTGGAGCGACGATGCGGACCTTCTGTGCAGCGAGGGCCATGGCGAGATCGTCTGCGAGCCCGGCGATCTTGGAGACTTTGGTCCCGCTTTGGGGTTCGAACTCGTACATGGTGACCACTGGGCCAGGGTGGATCTCGTCGACGCGCCCCCGCACTCCGTAAGCCGCGAGCTTCTCGGTGAGCAGCTCGGCGTTCTCGCGGAGGGCGTCGGCGTCGACGTGGATAACCGAGGAATCGGGTTCGTCGAGTAAGCTGGTCGGCGGAAGGCGGAAGTCCTTGTGGCCGAGCCCTGTGCGCATCGAGATCTCCAAGGGCGCCTGCTTGGTTTCCTTAGGAGCCACGATCGTAGGGGTCTGTGCGATCTTGGCTTGCGATCTTCCAGTCCGCGCGCCCGGGGCGGGCGGTGTCGAGGGCGCCGCCGGTTCCTCGTCCTCGTCTTCCAGGGCGTCATCGAAGTGAACGCCCATGATGCGAGGCTGGCTCACCCGGATCTCCTCCTCGTGGATCTCGCGTGCCTCGGCCCAGGCTTCACGAAGGGCTACGAACACGCTTCGAATCTTGGCGAGAACGAAATGGCCCAGGCGCGCGAATCCCCGCGCCACTTCTTCGAGGGTCCAGGGCGTTCGCAGAATGACCGCAGTCGCAAGAATCGCGAACCCGATGATTACGGTGCCGTAGTAACCGAGCAACGAGCGGAGAACCTCACCCAGCAGCTCGCCGACCGCGCCGCCGGGCGATGCGCCCCAGACGGCCTGAGGCTCGATCAAGAGATGGGCAAGAGAGGCGCCGATCACCACCAGGACGAGTGTCGAGGCCAGCGTCGCCAGACCGAGCATGGCCGAGCGGCGGCGGAACAAGCGATAGGTGAGCAAGCCGCCCTCGAGCGGCAAAAACCAAGCGACCAATCCGAACGCCAGCATCAGAGCCCGCGCGAATCGGTGACCCACCGGCCCAACCAGGTTTCCACCACCGTTTCGGGCGTCATACGAAACGAGCGCCAAGGTCAGAAGTACGGTTGCGGTCAAGGTCAGGATCGCAAGGACGTCCTGCCGCCTGCCCCCGGGTGCCAAAAGATCACCCGAAGCGGTGGTTTCATGTGCGCTCAAGTAAGCGACCTCCTACACACGAAGGCTATGCGGGGGACCCGGGCTTGGTCAAGAAATCACGGCTCTTCGAGCTTCTTGATTGCTTGGCGGAATCCTCTATTATCTTGCCGGGTTGCATGCCCGAGGGGGATGGTTCCGCGAGTCGGATGGGTTGGACGACGAAGATCATCAAGCTTTGCTTGGCCGTCATGGTGCTGTTGGCCGGGTGCAAGGTCGACGGCGATGACATCCAACAATGGAAGGGGACCGTCAAAGGCCCGACCCGCCTCGTCGCTGTAATCGGCAGCGACCGGTATCCGAACGAGCTCAGGACCGAGGCAGCGCTCGCGATCGTCGAGATGGACCGAAAAGATGTCGACGGCTTGGCTGTTCTCAAAGACGCATTGAACGAGCTCCGCGCAGAGGATCCGGCCGCGAGCGAGCGGATCGTCGGCGGAATGGTGCCGCGACTTGCCTTGTTGCTCTCCAAAGCCCCCGACCAGAATGACACCGAGCTCGACCCCGCCGAGGTTCGCGCAAAGGACGCCGCCTACATGGTGATTCCCTATGCACCCGAGGCGTCCAGAGACGAGCTGATTCGGGCCGTCGTCGGTTGGTACTCTGCCGATTTCGAAGGACGCAGTCTTGCAGGAGACTACAGCGCCGAACAGGTCACCCGCGCCTTCGGGGCGGACGCGGCGGGCATGCTCGTCGATGCGCTCGACGAGAAAATGCCTCCACAGGCGATGATCAAGATCGCGGAGATCATCGGCGAAGACGGCAGCCCGGAGACGCGAAAGCGTGCTGGCGAGCGCCTGGTCGCGATCGAGCACGAGATGGAGAAATCCTCGTTCGTGAAGTGGCTTGCGACTCAGATCCGCGCATCCCTCGAGGCTTCGGGAGAGCCGATCGACGAGGCACGCGTGACGGCCTTGGCGCTCTACAATCGCGAGAACTTCATCAACGAGGGCGTCCTGCCCGCGATGCGGTATCTCGGTGACCAGGAAGCGGTTGTCGCACGTTTGCTTGCGATCGCTGACACCAAACCGGGGTCTGACGATAGCAAAGCCTGGCAAGAGCGGCTCGATGCGCGCCGAGCCACCGCGCTGAAGGCGCTCGAAGGACATGTGACCCGCGCACACCTCAACCGCTTGCTTTCGATCGCGCTCGATTCCAGAAGCTCCATCGAGGTCCGCGACTACGCCTTCGACCGTGTCGGCGACATCCGGAGTCGCGACGCGATTCCGCGATTGTGGCCATTGCTGGAGCAGGTGGGCTGCACGGCCGCCTCCTGCTCGCAGGCCGACAAGCTCGGAAAACGGCTCCGTTGGAGAGCCGGCGAGCTGATTCTCTCGCTCGGGGGACCCTCCGCAATCGAGCAGTTTTCGCAACGATTACCCGCAGCTGCTGGGATCCAGTACGAGCCCGAGGAGCTCGAAGGCTACGCCACTCGGATGAGCCAGATGACACCTCAGCCTACATCCACGGTTCTTGTGCTGCTGAATTCGCAACAGTGGTGGAATCGTGTGGTCGCATTGCGCTATCTTGAACGCAGGGGCGGGGCGGCAGATGTTCCCGCGATGCAGCGCCTGAAGTCGGATGGAAACGCAGTCTCGGGACAAGGATGGTCAGAGCTCAACCCGCCCGTGAAAACGGTAGGGGACGTTGCTGACGCAGCCACAAAGGCGCTTCGGGCGCGCGAGCAGGATGACAAAAGTGAGTAGTCGAATCGATGAGTGATCAAGGCGACAGAAAGACCGTGCGGGCTTTTCAGTGCCGCGATTATCTCTTCGATATTTTCGATCGCATGAGCTCGGAACACGAATGCTCGGTCGACTATCTGATCAACGAGGCGATGCGAGAGTACGCACGCGCCCGCGAGCAGACCGTGGCCGCCGTGGATGCACAAGAGATGCGAGGCTCCGCGACAGGCGGTGGTGGGCCCATGGCCGCACCGCAAAGAGATGTGCGACCCGCCCCGATGCTGACTCCGGTTCCGTCGCGGCGCCCGACCGTGCAGCCTCGTGTCACGGCGCCGCCACCCCTTCCGGGGCACCGACCGTCCGACGCTGCGAGCCGCCGCGTACTGGTGCTCCAGTTCAACGGCCAGACGTTTCCCGTCGGAAAAGACGAATTCATCATCGGGCGAGGCGCCCGAAGCGCAGATCTCGCGATCCGCGACGGCAACATTTCGCGAAGGCATGCGGCAGTCGTGCTCCACGACGGCGTGTATTTCATGAAAGACTTGGGCAGCACGAATGGAATCGAGTTCGCGGGTCAACGGGTCGAATCCAAGCGCATCGAAGAAGGCGACGTGTATCGCATCTGCGATTACGAGCTTCGCTTCACGTACCAGTGAGCCTAGTTGGGCGCGCGTCGCCCGCGAGGTGCTCGTTCTCCTGGGAATTGCCGCGGCATCGTTCGCCTCGTCAGCGTTGGCGGACCAGGCCGCGTCGAGCGTAGCGACGGTCCAGCTCCAAACCCAGCTTGCACTGCTCGAAGCAAGAGAAGACGCGACGTATGCCAAGGGCGCGCTCGAGCAGGCTCGACGCGCGCTGAGAACAGCGTCGGTCTCCGTCGGAAACGAAGACCGCGTTTCCCGCGCGGAAGGGATTGCCCGCGCGGCCATGGCTCTGGCGGAGCGGCAGCTCGAGTCGCGGCGATCGCAAGGCGACCTCGCTGCGGCCCAAGCTCGCCTGAGCGCCATTCGCGAGCAGGCTACCGCGCAGAGGCGAGCGCTCGAAGCTTTGATGCGCGACCGCGCCTCACTCGCCCGCCAGGAAGCCCAGCCCTGATGCTCCGCGTTCCGTCGTCGCTGCTGATCGCAGCCGCGGTCGCCAGTCTGGGATGCGCCGCTCAACAGTCCGCGAGAACTTCGAGCTCCCTCTTTGGTTCCCCCGCTGCCGCCCTCGCACGCGACCATGCGCCCGATCTCTATGCTCAAGCAGAGATCGCATGGGCGAAGGCCGAAGCTGCACGTCGGCGCAAGGACCAAGAGGCGGCCGACGACCGTCTCACCGAGGCGCATCTCTGGCTGGCTGCGGGCGCGATCGAGGCCGAGCGGATTCAGCTCGATCGAGAGCGTGCAAAGCTCGAGCTCGAAGAGGAACGCTGGGCCAAGCAGCTTGCCCGCGACCAGGAAGCCTCGGCGGCGGTTGCCCGGGACATCTCACGCTACGAGGCCAGAGCGGTTGCCCTACGAGAGGCCGAACGAATCTCGGCGATCGAGGAGAGCTCCACCATCAACGGGGCGACGCTCGACGCAGTGCTGACGCGCGTTGAATTCAATCTCGCGCTCGCCGAGGCCTTGGGAGCCCCTGATGCCCGGCTCTCGCCCGTGCGTGACCGGGTCGAGATCATCGCGCAGAAGCGTCCCGAGTCTGCGAGCATGGTCGAGGGGCTGTTGCTGAGCAGCGAACGGCTGCTCGGCGAGATTCGCGGAGATTGGCCGGAGCCGCGGCCCGGCTCTTCGACGGAGCTCGTCGAGACCGCACTGGTCCTGGGGTTCGTGGCCGATCGCGAAGGCAGCGGTGTCGTGGTTCGCTCGGAGCGTTTTTTTTCGTCCAATGGTCAGATCTCGAATGCCACGGTGCGACGGTTTCATGGCTTGGTCGCCGCGTTTCCCCACGGTCCGATCGCCTGCCAGGTCGTGGTGCCGGAGCGTCGAAGCGAGGCGTGGGCGCGACGCGTTGTGCAGCTCGTCGAACGATTGCGACGCGTGGACGATCCGGCGCGAGTCTCCACGAGCATGATAGCGACTCAGTCGCTCAGCGCGGGGACTGTGCAGTGCACGTTTGCCGCTTACCGAGAGCCCTGAGCGTCTGCGCGCACTCAGCTCAGTCGAGCAGGCGGAACGACTCGCTTGCAGCGGCCTTGGTTTCCGCCGTGCTCGGGATGTGAGCGGGGGGCGGAGGAAGCTCGGTCACCGAGATTCGCGTTGCCCGATCGCCGATCTCGAGAATCGAAACGTCCACCTTCGTGGGATTGACCTCGGCGCCGCGAATGCTCGCGCGTTTGTAGATCGCACCCTTGCCCCGACGCTCCACGTTGCCTGTGATCATCATCGGACCGAAGTAGGCGAGCGCCTTGTCGATTGGAGCGCGGACTCGGTACACGTGCTCGAGGCCTTGCTCGCGCACCAGCTCGCTGCCTCGCGGAAGACGGATTCCGACCACGTATTCGTCCGAAGGAAGTAGGCGTCCTTGAGCGTCGAAGCTTCTGGAAAGCTGTTTGGGCTTTGCTTCTTCTGCCGGGGGTCCGTTTCCCCGAGCATCCGACCGCTGCGGCTCCGTGCGTTCTTCCGGCTTCGACGAGCAAGCTGCAAGCGCTATCACGAGAGTCAGAGCGAGGATCCGCCATGAAGGCATCGTTGCAACGGTCATCATCGCTCTGCCGATCATTCCAGCGTTTCGGCCATGCCCGAGATGATCGTGAAGCCATCCGGCGCGGTGATCGACTCTTCGAGGATGTCGATCGACAGTCCCCCGGTCGTGGTGGAAGAGCCGCTGAGGTGGCCCATCAGCTTGAACTGCCGTCCGCTCGTGGCCCAGGGCATCGCGATCGTCGCCGTCTGACCTGAAAAAGCGTCGATCAGCGTCTGCTCGTTGGTCACGGTGCATACGGGAAGCTGCGCGACCTGCAGGCCTACGAGCAATGTATTGTCGAGCGAAGGGATATCGCCCCCGTCCAGAACGGTCGTGTCGTTGCCGAGGCTATTCTTTAGCAAGGGGATCAGAGTGCCTGGGCTAGTGGGGTCGTCGAGGTAGCCGACCCCGAAGATTCGGCTGCCGCCGAATGGGCAGGCATCGATAGCGGTACCGCCGCCGGCCTTGAAGGAGCCAAAGTAAACCTGACCCCCGAAGAGCTCCATTGGGCCGGTCATCTGCTCGCCGTCATCGAGCTGGATTTCCCAGTTGAGACGTCCCTCGACTTGGTCGATGAAGCCGTCGCTGTCGAAGCTGAGCTTCTCCGTGATCGATACCACACGGTTCTTGGCGGTGGCGTCGTCGAGCACGTCGATGTTGCCCGTTCCGGTCAGGATTACGATGTTGCCGGCCGCGTCCACCGTGAGCGAGGGCGCGTAATAGGTGGGTTCCGCCTCGGCGTAGCCGTCCGCATAGTACATGTCGTGGAGCGCCACGGCGTTCCAGTCTTCGGGATCACCCGAGCCCATGTCGATGCGCCAGAGCACCCCGTCTGCATCGACCGTATACGCGACACTTCCCACGGTGGCCGTGTCCCCACGAAACACCGCGACCGCACCGTTGAGGGGCGCTGGGAACGTGTTCTCATCCAACTTGCGAATGACCGTTCCGCTGATGAGATCGATGAAATAGAGAGCTCTTCCCTTCGGGATGGCGGAGGGCGACGAGCTCGTGCCGCGCCAGCATCGGCGATCGGAGCGAGGCGTGATGCTCACGTTGTTCGCGTCGTCCATGCCCTCCGGAAGCGCAGCGCCAGAGGTGAACGTGCAAGGGCTCGCCGCTGCGTCTTCTACGCCCTGACCGCCGGGAAGAATGACCACGCCATGCGCCTGTCGCGGTTGAAAGACGATCGTCCCTCCCGGGTTGCCGAGCGGAGTCGGATCGCTGTCCCTGAGAAAGACTTGAGCGGCGGTCGGCTGCCCGTAGGTGTCACCGAGGTCTTCGTCCGTGAACTGCCAGAGGAACTCCGGCTTGCACGGGTTCGTCACATCCAACGCGACCATGCCGGCGCCGCCATTTCGGAAGCTCAGAAACATCACCGTGCGCCAGGCGTTCGTCTGACCGGTGGGAGAGTCACTGGTTCCGCCGAACCCATCGTCCTGAACGAATGCGCGCACGTCGTACAGGTTACGCACCTGAATGCTGCCGTCGGCAAACCACTGCTTGCTGCCGCCCGAGAGCAAGTCGTCGAGGTCGTCGAGGAACATCGGCGGAATGAAGCCCCAAAGCTCCGTGCCGGCGTTCTTGTTATCCGCGCAAGAGAACTCGTCGAGTTGGTTGCCCGCGGTGAACGAGTTCGTGGGGTAATCATCGGCCAGGAACGCGTGGATGACGCCGTCGTTCGTCGATGCGTAGATCACGCGTGGACGTCGGTTGAGCTGCCATCCGTCCGACGAAAGGTCTTCGAGGTCGTCGGGACTCTTCTGATGCGCCAAGCCCAGTCGCCAGTCGTTGTAGGATCGGTCTTCGAAGTCGTCGACCAGTGGTCCGACGATCGCGGGTGTCGAGTGATAGATGTCGCCCAGCCGCTCGTCCTCACGGCCACTTCCGGCGACACCATGCACCCAGTCGACGATCGTGTCGCGCTGCGCCGTGTCGACGCTTCCGGAGCCGAAGAAGTACTCCGGGGAGATGGCCTTGCTGAACTCGCCGGCAGGCACGTCCCGGATCTCGAGACCGCTGAAGTCCTCCGGCACATCCATTCCGTCATTCGAGAGCGAGGTGATCTTGGTCTTGCCGTTGCCAATCAAGTGAGCGTTGATGTCGTCGGGATCGTTCGGGAGGACCGTCCAGAGGTTGCGCGAGAAGCCGCCCGCGAAGCTCACGCCCACGTTGGCGCTCCAAGGCTCCACGTCACTCGGCGCAGCCGACTGCGCGTTGAGCGTCAGCTGAAAGCGGTCCGAATCCTCGATGTTCTGGGTTTGCGGGAAACCGTCGACACACTCGATGCGCCGTCGTTCCAGGATCCCGTCCCAGGGGTCCGAGGCGTCGAAGGACACGTTGAAGCCAGAGATGAACTCCGATTGAATGAGCCCCGGGGTGAGACCGGTGACGACTGGAGCCGTACGACTGGTGGCGCCGCGGTTCTGCTCGTTGAGAATCGTGCTGAGTGCGGTCACGAGCTCAGCGCGGTCGGCGACGAGATACGCCTCGGTAGTGTCTCCCACCGTTGCTATGTCGTTGAGCAGCGACTCGACCGCCGCAACCTGCGCCGGGTTGCCATCCAAGGCAAAGCCGATGACGTAGAACTTGTCGAGCTCTCCGGCGGAGATCATCGCCGAGACCGTGTCGGCGATCAGCTCGTATGGACAGCCAGTTGCGCCCACGGGTTGGCCGAGCAGATCGCAGTTGACGGGGCTACCCCGCATGTCGCCATTCGGAAAGCCGTCGGTGATGAGGATGGCGCTGCGCTTGCGGCAATCGTAGTAGGCGTCGCCCGGACCTGGATCCGCCGTCTTTTGCGTCACGTTCACGTCGGTCTGAATGAAGTATTGGAGGTCGGCGACGAGCGCAGCGGTGGGCGTGGCCCCAAACGGGCGGAGTGGGTTCTTTCCGAGACCAGCGTCACCGAGCAGGGTTGCCTGGATCGCGGCATTCGTAGCCGTCGTCGACGCGGTGCTGTCCGCACCCACGCTGACCAAGCCGCCCTCCGGGGCCGATGACGAGCGCGCGCCGCTGTTCATCATGTACGTGCTCAGGGCCCCCGGGAACGAAAACGGACGGTCGTCGGCGTAAGAGTACATGCCCTTGGTGCCGAGCGATTCCGCCGGAAAAGGAGCCGTCAGGAAGTCGGCCTGGGGGACCAGCGGAGGCCGATCGCTCAAGGTGCCGATCGCGTCGAAGGTCATGAGACCGAACTTGATTCGCTCGAGGTAGATGTCGAGGACGCCGTTTCCGCTCTGCGAGCCGGAGTACGCGAGGATCTCCTGCGGCAGCTGAATGTGCGGCAAGAAGTATCCTTCGTCGTACTCCCCGCTATAGATGCCGCCAATACGCGTGTCGGAGTTGCACTCGTACGGCGAGAATTCTCCGGTGAGTGCCTGGGCGACGAGCGACCAACGGTTTTGCTCGTAGCTCCCTGGGGCACAGACGGGAAGGCATTCGAGGCACGCGGGTGTCGTGCAAATGCAGTTGGGTTTTCGCTCCATGGAACCGGAGCTGTCGACTAGGAGCATGACGTGCGGGCGAATGTTGCGAATGTCGGGGTCCTGGGCGGAGACCTCGGCGTTCGCGGAAAACGAAGCGAGCAACAAGCTCGTGATTGCGATCTGTCGATGAAGTGAAGCTCTCATCATAACCCCGTCACGAACGGACCACTGATGACATAGGCGCGCATGTCAGCCGCGGTTTCGTTCCGTTCCCGTCCATGGTCGTCGGCTTCCGAACCGTCCCCAGTCACCCGCGCGCGACCGCGGGCGGTCAGCGTGGTGCGCATGTACTTGAACTTGGTTCCGCCCTGAGCCGCAGCGCCAGGTGCGAGCGTGCTCACGATGTGCTCGTCGTAGAGGTCCACCACGACGACCGGCGAATGCGCCGAGGTAGAGCCGAACGAATAGTCTGCCTCGATCGGCAGGTTCTCGATCAAGCCAGGCGTGAGGCCGCCGTCCTGGCTGAGCAGTGCCTCGAAATGCTCGGGAAAGATCCGATACGCGCGCCGTCCGTCGGCCAGGGGCGGTTCGGGGTAACAGCCGCCGGAGCTCGTGCAAGCGTCGTACAAGACGCCCTCGGTGCTGCCCGGGGAAAGCATGAGATCGCGAACCGTCACCGGTCCGAAGATGTCGTACCATTCGAGCGCGCCGATCAAGCCCGCGCGAGCCGCGTACCGGGTCTGTAGCTGCTGGCGAGCAAAGCCCGTTCCCCGAACCTCGTGCGATACCGTGTTCGCCGCGAATACGGCGCTCGCAGTGCCCACCATCACGATCATCAGCACGACGAAGAGAGCAGCGCCTTCCTGTTTGCGAGCATGCTTCATCAGAGATTCCTCCTGGCCACGTTCATCACCGGAACTTCGATGCGCATCTTCCGAACTCGGGCGGAGCCTTGTTGATCCGTCTTGACCTCGAATCGGGTCCCAGCGTCCGTGTTCGAGGCGTAGTCGACCGCCGGGTCCTCCAAGGGGCTGCGGATTCCGAGATCGATGATGACGGAGCGGACCCGTTCTGGGTTGCCGTTGATGTCGGTGGTGGCCTCCGTACGCGTCAGCAGATCCAGCGTCGGAGCTCCCGTGTTGCCGGAGTTCGTGTCGACGATGAAGCTCACTTCGAAGTTGCTGACGAACTCGGCGACCACCTGCGTGGTGTTCGGAAGCACGTTGCCAGTCGTCGCGTTGAGCACGCGGCGGACCAGAACGACGTTTGGCGATTCGAGGAGGTCGCTCTTCGTCGTGTTCTTGAGGGCAAACGAGGGGTTCGACGGATCGAGGTCGATGAAGAACATCCCTTCGAAGTCCATGAAGTCCGCGCCTACTTCGGTATCGTCGAATGGGTCGACCAGCGCGTATTCAACCCACTGCAGGGGAGCGAGGGTTGCACCCTCCGCTGCGCCCGGAAGGCAGGCGGTGCCGATCGGCAGCGCCGTATCGAGCTTTATGCGCACTTCGTCCTGCGTGTTGCCGTCCTTGCCGAAGACCGAGCGGAAGAAGTGGCGACCCGCCGGGGTCTCGATGTGGAGCACCGACCCAGTTTGAAATGCGCGCGCACCCATCTGGCCGATACCTTTCCAACTCGCCGTTTCCCCCGACCATGCGCTGTCCCAGTCGAGATCGCCGTCGAGATACGTGGGCGGGCTCCCGCTGGTGAAAGGCCCGGCGGTCTGTCCCCAGCTGAAGGTTCGGCGATAGGCTTGATTGCCCGATTGAAGAACGACGGTGGTCCCATCGGTACTTGCCGAGTGAACAAGAAGCTGGTCGGTCAGATAGAGGCTGGTCAGGATGCGAAGTCGGTCGGCGTGGACGCCGCTGTTCGCGCTCTCCGGGTCGAGGGTCGCGAGGTCCGCGTCGGGGTAGTACTGAAATGCGCCCAAGTCGCCGCTGCCACCGCCGAGGAGCGGAAGCTGCATGGGGCTGGCGTCGCAGGTCGGCTCCTTCGAGCCGTTTGGCGAGCCGAAGAGCCCAGCTCGAGACACGTCCCGGCGAAGCTCCATGATCGCGACACGCGAAGAGCCTTGCGAGGTCGCCGTGCGCTGCTCCTCGTGGAACTGCTGACTCATCGCGGAGCCGAGGGCGTACACCGACGTGATGGCGGTGAGCCCAATGACCATGGCGACCATCAGCTCGATGAGGGTGAAACCGCTCTTTCTCACGGGGCCTCCTTCCTCAGCCAGGTCACGACCGTCGAGGCGAAGACCGTGTCGACGTTCGGGGCTTCGGCCAGGTCCCAGCCATCCGCGGTGGCGGCATCGCATTCGGCGCCGCGGAAGTCCGCGCCGCTGACCCACTTGCTGTGCTGGGCGGTTCCGAGCATGTAACCCGAGCGATACCAGTAGGTGCGAATGTCGACGCGCGCGGAGGTTCCTTGCCTCAGCCAGCTCAGTCTCAGATTGGTGCAGTACTTGATCAGGTCTTTGTCGTCGGTGTCCTCGCCGAAGTAGGTGAAGCCGTATTTTTCACCCTCGGCTGTGACTGCCGGCGTGAACCAGTCCGTCGCCGAGGCCGTCCCTGCGAGCTCCGATAGATAGTTGGTGCTCGCGAGCGAGCTGCTGTTGAGCCCCTCTTCCGTCCACGATAGCGAATCGCGCTCGATGCGTTCGATCCAGCGTTCGGTGATCGCCAGTGCGGTGTTCATCTCCTGAGCGGATCGGTTTGCGTTGCTCACCGCCTGATGCATCGAGAGGATGCCGAGCGAGCCGACGGTCATGATGCCGATCGCGATCATCACTTCGATGAGTGTGAAGCCCGAAGAGTTCGCTCTGCCCATTCCGTTCATCGCAGCACCCTTGGGGACCCCGTCCCGAGCGGGATGAGGACCTTTCGCGCGACTCCGATCACATTGCCATCGAGCTGGCGATAGACGAGGAACCCGAAGCCGGATTGCGCATTGGCGCTCTGCCAGTTCGAGAATAGGACCGTGTCGACGAATACCTGGTTGTTGGAGCCGGCTTCGTAGCAGAAAGTCGTGTCCTTCCAGCCGTCGACTCGAACCAGATCGTTGTCCCCTGGATTCGCGTCGTACGTATTGGCGTAGAGATGGTCCACGCAGCGCCAGTTGCTCCCGCAGTCGAGGTCGGTGAGCGTGATGCCACCCGAGTTCTCGAACGTCGTGAGCGAGCAAGCACCGCCAGTGCCGCGCAGCGTCTCGAATGCATAGGCCTGATCGGTGAGCCCGCTTCCCGAGTCGTTCGTGTAGACGACCTGGTGCGCCCTGCCGTAGGCCATCGACATGTAGCGGGCGCGAGCGAAGAGTGAGACCACGTCGCGCGCGACCATCGCCACGCGGCAATCGGCGAAACTCTCGCCCATGCTCGGAAGAGCCGCGCTCACCAGAATGCCCATGACCGCCAAAACGACCATGAGCTCCACCAGCGTCAGTCCTTCTCGCCTCTTCCTAGATTCGCCAAGCACGCACCGTCGAGGTGCAACTCTCATACCGGAATCGAGAAGCAACCAAGTATCTGAAATGATTGGCTATGCGAAGCGGACCTCGGCTCTCCGGCTATGAAGAACCTGCGAGCCCTATGAAAACTTTACAGACTCGACGTTATGCTCGGTGCGGAAAAGAGGACTCGAACCTCCACGTCCTTTCGGACACATGAACCTGAATCATGCGCGTCTGCCAATTCCGCCATTTCCGCAGAAGGCAGGCCGGGATACTTGCTGGTCCCCACGCTGTCAAGGCAGGTCAGGCGGCGATCGACTGCTTCGCCAGCTTCTGGGCCCCGTGCATCGAAACCGCGAGCACGAGCCCCTGCATCGAGAGCCGGCAGCGGGACTGGTCGACCAGCCCTTGTGCATCCAGTCGCGTCAATAGCTCCTGAACACGCGATGCGGGAACATCGAGCCAGCTCACCAGCACTTCGACGCTGGCGGGGATGTCGGCGCGGCCCAACTCATACAGCGTCTCGAGTAGACACCAGCCCTCATTTTCGTCGTTGTTTTCCATTGGAGAGACAGGATCGCCCAGTACTGAAAATCAGTCCAGTTTTTGGTGTTCAGTGCGTCCGAAACCTACAAGCCCTCGGATTGTATACGGTCTCGGTACTAGAGCTCAAGCTCGACGAGCAAGAACTTGTTGCAGTCCCGCTTGTTCGAGAGCTCGTGCAGCTCCCGTCCGGGGACCAGGTTTCGAAAACTCTGGAGGCGTTTGTGCTCGAGCACGAAATACGCTCTGCGGCCTTTGTTCTCTTCGATCCATTCGCGGATCCGCTTGTTGTCGGTTTCCGCGAACACGTAGACCCGGTTGCCCGTGTAGAAGTTCTCGCCCTTCCAATTCATCTGCCAGGCGACCAGCGGTTCCTCCGGGCCGGCTCGCTGGCTGTAGTAACGATCGGTCAGGTCGCGAAGACCCCAGTGGTCCGAGAGGTCGACCATGTAGACGTTGAGGCCCCAGGCGCAGAACGCGACGGCCACAGCAAGAAGAGCGCGTGTCGCCACCGGACGCCAGGTTCGAAACGCAGCAGCAACCGTGGCCACCGTCGCCGCGATCGAGAATCCTCCGAGCATCGCCCTGTAGTCCAAATGCTCTGGCCAGAGGCGACCGTAGTTATAGACGAAGAGATGGATGAGCCGTTCGTTTCCTTGCGGCCGCGCCGAGGTGACCCAACTGAGGTCGCGCCCCACGAATGCGAGGAGAGACGCGCCTGCAAGAAGGGCTACGCCGAGCGCCGTGCTCCAAGCCGCAGGCGCCAGACGGGTCTCGGCCTTGGCCGTTTCCGCACGAGCGAGCAGCGCCAGGAGCAGGCCGAGGCCAAGTAGCCAATACGCACGCAAAGGGTTCGCCTGCTGCAGGATCCAGTCTTCGACTCCCATCGCTTCCGCTGGAATGACGCCTCGCGGGTCCCCGAGGAGCCAGGCGAAGCCCAGGATGGCGCAGCCGCCTGAAGCCCCTGCAAGCAAGGTCGCCAGCGGACGTCTCGGGCCCCAGCATTCCGCCATCGCGATTCCGACCAGCACTCCTGCGGGAACGAGCGCAGGAAGAATGTAGTGATGGTACTTGGTGACCATCGCGCTGAAGAGGACGAACGAAGAAAGCAGCCACATCGCAACCAAGAGCAAAGCCTCGCGACTCGCATCGCGCGGCGATCGCATGCCGATCCGGGCACCCAGCAGAAGCGCCGCTGGAACAAGGGCGACCCAGGGAAACGTCGCGTAGCCGATCTGGCCGACGAAATACTCGACAGTCCCCGTGTCGCCGTGGACCGCGCTCGCCAGCCGGTTGATGTGGTCGTGAATCAGCAAGCGGTTGGTGAACGCGGGACCGTGCCGCACGTACATGGCGAGGTACCAGGGCATGCTCACCGCGGTGACGATGAGTATGCCTCGCGAGACCCGGAGCTCGCCGCTCGTGAGAAGCGACCAGCGTCGCGAGGCGATCAAGTAGAAGAGGGCAGCGGCTCCGGGGATGGCGAGCCCGGGAAGACCTTTCGCCATGAATGCGATCGCGCAGAAGAAGTAGAACGAGGCCATCAGCAGGCCTCGAACGCGCCGTTCGTTCCGGAGGATTCGGGTCAGCCCATAGAGCACGGTCAGCCAGAGAACGCCCTGTACGAAGGGCTGGCCGCCTAGACCGCGCAGCCACGGGTCCTGGTCGTGTGGGGTCGGGTTTCCCGGGACTTCGACGTTGCCCGCCGAACCGTAGAGGAATCGATCGGGATGGGCGACCAGGCCATGACCCTCGATCCACGAGATGTTCCGAGAAATCAAATAGAGCGCCTGCGGAAGAATCAGCATCACGATGCCCAACAGCACCAAGTGCTGGAACGAGAGCTTCCATCTCCCGATCCGAAATACCGTCGCTTCGCGCGCCGAGTCTTCCTCGATGGCAAGCAGCAAACAACAGATCGCGATCGTAATGGCTGCGACCAGCGGCAAGTCGGTGATCGCCTGATGCGAGATGAAGAAGAACTGAGGCATGGTCGCGGTGACCAAGGTTGCAAGCGCAGCCGCTCGGCGGCCGAAGTAGCGTCCCAGGGTCGCGTAGAGGACCGCCAAGGCGGCAAGAGCCATCAGTACCGTCGGGAGCCGCAGCGCCCATTCCGGGTTTGCCGGATTTGCGTCCGGCATGAAGTCGACGCCGAGGAAGGCCATGCTCAGCGCTTCCATCCAGAAGAGCAGCACCGGCTTGGACCAGAACCACTTGTCCTGCGCCCACCAGAGACTGATCCAATCGTTCCGCGCGAGAACTTCCCTGGCGACCTCCCCGTAATGGGTCTCCCAGGGATCCCAGAGGCTCGTGGTGCCCAGGAGCGGGAGGTAAAGCGCGCCGATCGCGATCATCACGGCAAGGCCGGGTCGTCGAAGGGCAGATGGGACGAGGCAGCCGAGGCTGAGCAAGATCACGAGCGGCAGCCAGTCGTAGCCACCGAGCCAAGCGCCGAGGATCAGCGTTGCAAGCGCGAAGCCTGCGCCGGTGACCGGAGACCAAGGTTCGCCTTGGTGCTTCTCGAATCCGCACTCCTGCAAGGAAACCGCCGCACCCTCCGAGGGAGGGAGCAGCCAGCAAACCCAGGCCAGACCCGCGAGAAGAGCGATGAGCGAAGCCCAGACGGGCCCGTGTGCAAACGGCTGGCGGTTTGCCATCCAGAGCGTCAGGGCAACCGTCGCGGCGAGAGCCGTCGAGAGCGTTGCCAGTCGCGGCCGCTGCATCGCGTTTCCGGGGTCCCGCATGCTCAATCCGACCCGCCGGTCGCTTCTCTCAGGTCGAAGCGGGTGAGGCCTTCGATCGGGACGATGAGCGTTCGGCTCTGCTCCACACCCGTTCCATCAGCCCGATAGACCGTGATCAGGGCCCGGTACTCGCCGGGTTGGAGCCGAACCCGGTGACGAACGTCCGAGCCTCCGAGGGCCGCCCTGCTGAACCGGGCACTGCTGACCGTCTCGCCCGCCTGAACGTAATCCACCTCGACCGCGCGGATTCCTCCATCGAGCAGGTATTCCACCTCGATCTCGCGAGGCCAGATACCCGAGAGCTGGCTTGCCACCAGGATCGCACCGATTATGGCCACTGCGGAGGCGATCCTACGCTTCGTTGACGATGGCCCTATGTTCAGCTCTAAGCTCATGATGCAAGAGGCTTTCACGCAAGCCCAGGAAGGGTCACAACCTTGGCACCAATTGGAGACGGTGTTAAATTGAGGTTTACCCGTTAGTGCGCCGCTATGGTCCGCCTCACCAATATTCTTGAAAAGGTGAAGGGATACCATCCCCGAGCAGATACCGATCTGATCAACAAGGCCTACGTATACGCGGCGCGCGTGCATGATGGCCAGACCCGCAAGTCGGGAGACGCCTATTTCGTTCATCCGGTCTCGGTGGCGGACATCATCGCCGACATGCGGCTCGATGCTTCGAGCGTCTGTGCGGCGCTCTTGCACGACGTCGTCGAGGACTGCGAGGTCGGTCTTTCCGAGATCGAGACGGTGTTTGGCGAGGAGGTCGCGTTCCTGGTCGATGGCGTGACGAAGCTCGGTAAGGTGAACTTCGCATCGCGCGAAGACCGCCAAGCCGAGAGCTTTCGGAAGATGCTGGTCGCCATGGCGCGCGACATCCGCGTGCTCTTGGTCAAGCTCGCGGATCGTCTCGACAACATGCGAACGCTCGAGCACATGTCGACGTCTTCCCAGGAACGCATTGCCCGGGAAACGATCGAGATCTACGCGCCGCTCGCAGGACGCCTGGGCATCCAATGGCTCAAGGCCGAGCTCGAGGATCTGAGCTTCAAGCATCTCGAACCGGATGCTTATGAGGTTCTGGACGAGCAGGTCAGAGGCGTTGCCAAGACCACGGACCTCTACATCGCGGACGTCACCGTCAAGCTCAAGAAGATGTTGCTCTCGCGCGGGTTCTCCGTTCAGATCAACGGACGCCGCAAGCACCTCTATTCGCTTCACCGAAAGATGAAGTCGAGTGGCATAGGGTTCGAGCAGGTCCACGACTTCGTGGCGTTTCGGGTCGTCACGGAGAGCGTCGCGGATTGTTACGCGACGCTCGGTGTCATCCACTCGGAATGGACTCCCGTTCCAGGCCGTTTCAAGGACTACATCGCACTTCCCAAGTCCAACATGTACCAGTCGCTCCACACGACGGTGATCGGGCCGGGCAATAGGCGCGTCGAGATCCAGATACGAACTCACGAGATGCACCGCACGGCGGATTACGGAATTGCCGCCCATTGGCAGTACAAAGAGCATACGGGCGGGATCGATCCAAAGGACGCGGCGCGATTCGTCTGGCTTCGTCAGCTGATGGAGTTCCAGAAGGAGGTCGTGGACCCCGAAGAGTTCTACGAGAGCGTCAAGGTCGATCTCTTCCCCGAGGACGTCTACGTGTTCACGCCCAAGGGCGACGTAATGACGTTTCCTCGCGGTGCTACGCCGGTCGATTTCGCCTACGCCGTTCACTCCGAGGTCGGTCACAGATGCTCGGGCGCCCGAGTCAACGGCGCGATCGTTCCGTTGCGCCACAAGCTGCAGAATGGCGACGTCGTGGAGATCATCACGAGCAAGAACCACCATCCGAGCAAGGACTGGCTCGAATTCGTGATCACCAGCCGGGCCCGCTCCCGAATTCGAGTCTACTTGCGCACCGAGGAGCGGAAACACGCGATCAAGCTCGGCAAAGAGCTGCTCGAAAAGGAGATGCGGAAGCGCGACATGTCGCTCTCCCGATTCCTTAAGAGCAAGCGTCTCAAGGAAGTGTTAACACGGTTTCGGGTGGGCACCGAGGAAGGGCTCTACGCGAAGATCGGCATCGGAAAGCTCGCGCTGCCGACGGTCATGGAAGCGATTGTTCCGAGCGAAGACACCGAGCGCGAGAGCTTGCGCCCGGGCTTCATCGAACGGACCGTCCAGCGAGTCGCGGGGGATGATGATGCCGCCGGAATTCGAATTCAGGGCTTGGACAACATGCTCGTGCGTTTTGCGCAGTGCTGTAGCCCAGTTCCTGGGGACCCCGTCACGGGCTGGATTACCCGGGGCCGCGGCGTTTCCGTGCATCGCAGAGGTTGCCCGCGCGTTCTCGAGCTCGACCCGGAGCGCCGCGTGCAGGTCACTTGGGCCGACGACGTCGAGGTGGATCTTCCGGTCTCTTTGCGCATCATGACGGACGATCGCGCGGGGATTCTCGCTTCCGTATCGTCGGTTTTCTCCGCGAACGGCGTGAGCATCAGTGAAGCCTCCTGCCTCTCGAGGGACGGTCGAGCCGAGAACATGTTCCATTTCAGGGTAGGAGACATCGACCGACTTCGAGAGATCATGCGCGGCGTGGCCAAGCTCAAAGGCGTTCTCGACGTCGAGCGCGTCTAGGCGTCGTCTGTCGCCCGCCAGAGGATCAGCAACAGTGCCACGAGCGCGCCCGAGAAGAGGAGCAGCAACCAGACGCTCACGTGCTCGACTCGCTGACTGAGGGTGTTGAACCCTTCGATACGCAGCAAGCTCGCCGGCAAGAGCAGCGGTAGTGCGTTGACTCCGGCGTGCATCGCAATGCTCGACAACGTGGACTTGGTTCGCAGAGCCACGGCGCCGAGCACCAAACCACCGAGGGTCGCGTAGAGGATGGCCGAGAGCTCGAGGTGCACCAGGCCGAAGAGGAGCGAGCTCCAGAGCAGCGCAGGTCGTTCTCCGTATTGGTCTTTGAGATCTTGAAGGAGCCAACCTCGAAACAGGAGCTCCTCGGTGAGTGGAGCCACCAAGACCAGCGCGAGCAAGGCCGACCATCCGCCCCACCAGCTCGTCGGATTGACCAGCCGATGGCGCCGCGAGAGCTCTTCGAAGCTCACCGGCCAGAGCTCCTGGACGAGGTTTCCGAGCTCCGCGAGCGGGAGCTGCATGAGGGCACCTGCAAAGAATGAGAGGGCCACGATGCTGCCAGCGAGAGGAACTACGTTCACGGATTCGAGAAGTCCGCCCTCTCGCTTCCTGTGCGGGAACGCAACGATGAAGATCAGCCCGACGCTCGCGGCCTGCACCAATGCGTAGTTCAGGGGCGCCTCAGCTGCTGCCCGAATCGCTTCGTTCGAGCTCACCGAGAAGCTTCTGAGCTGGAGGAATCCTGCCAGCCCCATGAAGATGCGGTTGAGGACGGGGACCGCCAGCGCGATCAGGAGTGCTCGGAGATATCCTCCCACGACGAGGCGTAGCCTGACACGTACCCCAGGGTTGCACGCAAGATATGAGCCTGCCCTCATCGGCTGACCCTGCTATAGCGGCTCTGCAACATGAGGATCCGTTTCCTTCCAATTCTTGGCTTGCTGAGTCTCGCTGCGGCCTGCGCGCACTCCAAATCGGCTACGGTCGGCGCTCGCGTCGGGAGCGCAGAACCCATCGCGCAGGCGGAGTACCCCGATGCGGCTCGTCGTTTCATGAGGATGTCGCTCGACAATCCCGAACGCATCGGCCTTCGCGATCGACTCGTGGCCTCCGTGCTTTCACAGGCACAGAGCCTGGCTGACGTAGACGACTACGAAGGCGTCGTGTCCGAGGTCAGCGAGTTGACGACCTTTCTGTCTCCACAGGACTACGCGGCTGGGACGCTTCCCAAAGCCGTCGAGCCGATCGCCCGCTACATGGTCGAGGAAGGCGGTCGCCGTGGTGACGAAGGGAATGTTCTCGCGGCGAACTTCCTGCTCGAACGCTTGACCGGGGACGAGATCTACCAGAAGCGCTACGACATCGTCGCAACTTGGGGCCATGAATCACGTGCACACCTCGACACGGTCTCGGAGCAGTACGCCGGTTTGATCGCCGTCTGGAGTGAGCACGCGGACCTCACGCCGGCGCCCAAGGTGCTCGACACACTTGCCGACCTGCACATCGCCGGTCGCGATGCCGTTTCGAGGGAAACCGTCGAGACCCGCCACCGGCTCGGTATCGGGGGCGAACGTCAACTGAGGCTGGCGCCCTTGAACGTGGCTGCGGTCTATCTCGCACACGGAGACATCGGGGGGGCCGTCGCAAAGGTCGAGACGATGGGATCCGGGGGCGAGCTACAGCGCCGTCTGCTCGACCTTCTGACAAACGCCCAGAGCGCCGACGAAGCCGGTGCTTCTGCAACCTTCGAGCTGGTCGAAGGTTACCGGCTGGCCCGCTCCGACGTCGCATCCGGCCTTTGCCGCTCGGCCCTGGTGCGCTTTCCCAAGGATGAGCGGTTTCCGACTTGCATGGCCCGCGTCGCTGCCGATTCGGAGCAATTCGCCGATGCCACGGCGTGGTACGTGATCGCGATCGAGCTCGATCCCGAATCGATCGAGCTCTACGATGAAGCGCTCGGGCAGCTCGACGAGTTCATCGAGACTCGGCTTTCCGACCCACACCCCGAGCGCTCGAGCGCGCTGGCCCGGGGCGCCGAAACGATTCTGGAGGAGCGTCAGAAGCGTTGGCCCGATTCCAAACCGCCGATCGCGCCAAACGAGCTCGAGTTTCTGATCGGCATGCTCGAGATGAACGCAGGACATGTCGTCGAGGCCCAGCAACGATTCGAAACGAGCCTGTCGGAAGACGAGAACGTCGGAGCGCTGTTGCAGCTCGGCCTCTTGTTGGAGCGTACGGGCCGCCCTCTCGAAGCCGAACAGCGATACCGTCGTGCCCTCGAGCTCGCGCCCTCCGACACACTTTCAGAAGACGTTCGCCGCGCCGAGATCCTGGAGAATCTGGGAAACGCAGCCCGGGCTCAGGGCAAGAGCCGCGAGATGACGATGCACTACAAGAGCGCGCTCAAGTCCTGGACCAGTGCGCGCGAACAGGTCGAAGGGCCGACCGCGGCCCTGGTCGAAATGCGCCGGGGCGTCTTGCTCGACAACCTGGGACGTCACGATGATGCAGTCGAAGCGTTTGAAGACGCCATGTCCCATGCGCCGCAATGGCGTGACGTCTATGCGGGCATTCTTTCGCATCTGGTATCCATGCCGCCCGACATCGAGCTCGCATCCTCGGTTTGGCGCAGATCACAGCTGCACCTCACGCTGCCGCCCGAATGGAAGGTGTACTTCACGCTGTGGATCCAATTCATCACCGCCCGTGCGGGACAACCGCCAGCCGAGGAGCACGCCGAGCTGCTCCACAGGCTGGGCGCGAGCTCCAACTGGTGGGGTAAGCTCGCGAAGCTCGGGGCCGGCGAGATCGACTACGCGGCGCTACTGAGCGTGGCTTCCAGCCTCGGTGAAGAGACGGAGGCGATCTACTACGAAGGCACGCGCCGCTTCATCGCTGGAGACAAGGAAGGGGCGTACGAGCAGTTTCGGCGCGTTCTCGAGACCAACATGGTGAGCTTCTTCGAGTTCGAAATGGCTCGCAAGTTGCTGCTCGAGGAACAGAAGCCCGGGACGCCAAATCCGTGATCGACTTCGAGAAGCTCGGCAAGCTCTACCTCGGCAGGCAGTTCGAGCCTGAGCGCGGCGAGCCGAGCGAGGTTCCGGTTCTCTACGACGCGAAGGATCTCACGACGCACGCGGTCTGCCTGGGTATGACAGGCAGCGGGAAGACGGGCCTCTGCCTCACGCTCCTCGAAGAGGCCGCCATCGACGGCATCCCCGCCCTTTGTATCGATCCCAAGGGCGATCTCGGCAATTTGATGCTCACATTTCCGGAGCTTCGCCCGAGTGACTTCGAGCCCTGGATCGATCCGGCGGAAGCCGAGCGTAAAGGCCGCTCCATTGCGGGTCAGGCCGAGGCGGTCTCCGCTCTCTGGCGGGAAGGTCTCGCCGACTGGGGTCAGGACGGAGCACGAATTGCGCGCTTCAGAAATTCGGTCGAGATCGGGATCTATACGCCTGGCAGCGCAGCGGGGCGGCCCCTTCGAGTCCTCGAGTCGTTCGATCCGCCAGGTGACGATGCCGATCCCGATTGGCAGCGCGATCAGATCATCGGCTCGGTGTCGAGCCTCCTCGCGCTGCTCGGTCTGGAGCCCGATCCGGTAAACAGCAAGGAGCACATCCTGCTCTCGAACCTGCTTCTGAACGCATGGTCCAAGGGTGAGTCGCTGGAGGTCGGTGATCTCGTCCGCGGTATCTCCGACCCGCCCTTCGCTCGCATTGGCGTCATGGATTTGGAGACCTTCTACCCCGCATCCGAGCGCCAGAAGCTCGCGATGCGCGTCAACGGCCTGCTGGCGTCTCCGGGGTTCTCGGGCTGGATGGAAGGCGAGCCGCTCGATATCCAGCGTTTGCTTTGGACCGAGGAAGGCAAGCCACGAATCACGATTCTCTCGATCGCACACTTGAGCGAGCCCGAGCGTATGTTCTTCGTGAGTACCTTGCTCAACCGCGTCGTGTCTTGGGTCCGCACGCAGTCAGGGACTTCGAGCCTACGCGCGATTCTCTACATGGACGAGGTCTTCGGATTCCTGCCGCCGGTCGCGGAGCCGCCTTCGAAGACGCCACTCCTCACCTTGCTCAAGCAGGCTCGCGCGTATGGACTCGGCATCGTCCTCGCCACCCAGAATCCGGTAGACCTCGATTACAAGGCGCTATCGAACTGCGGCACTTGGTTCTTGGGGCGCCTTCAGACCGAGCGTGATGTTGCGAGGGTGGTCGACGGCTTGGAAAGCGCCTCATCCGCGGCCGGTAGCGCGCTCAATCGGGGCGCAATCGAACGACTCCTCGCCGGCCTGCGAAGCCGTGTGTTCCTGCTCCACAATGCCCATGAAGAGGCGGACGTCTTGTTCCATACGCGCTGGGCGATGTCCTACTTGCGTGGTCCCTTGACCCGCCAAGAGATCAGGCGCCTGAGCCCACCACGAGGCGACCAAGCGACGAGCCGAGGCGACGCGTCCCGATCACGACCCGCGATTCCCGCAGCGTCGAAGCACCTGCGCCCCGTCATCGAAGCGGGCATCGACGAAGCATTCTCGAGCGACGAACCCGGAACGTATCGTCCGTATCTGGCGGCGTGTGTGTCCCTGCATTACGAGCGCGCCTCGCATGGAATCGATGTCTGGGAAAAGCGATTGCTGCTCCTGCCACTCGACGAGGAGTCTCCCTGGGAGTCGCTCGAGCTGCTCGAGCCCAACGCGCTCGCTCTCGATCGCCCTGCGCCTACCGAGGCGGAGTTCCTCGAGCCACGGCCCGGATCGGTGGGTAAGACGGCGTTTCGAACGTACGAAACACAGATCAAGAGCCGTCTCTACCAAGATCGACCCATGACGCTCTGGAGCTGCAAGCCCCTGAAGCTGAAATCGATGCTCGGAGAAACAAAGGACCAGTTCGCCGCTCGAGCCCAGCTCACGAAGCGCGAGCACCGCGATGCGGCCCTCGAGAAGCTGAGGGGACAGCTCGCCAGAAAATTGAAGAGCATCGATTCCGGCATTCGCAAGGCCGAGGACCGGGTCGAGCGCGAGAAAGGCCAATACGATCAACAGAAGCTGCAAACGGGAATCTCGATGGGCGCCACCGTGCTCGACGCGATTCTGGGCCGCAGCTACGTGGGCCGGGCGACGACCGCTGCGCGTGGTGCGGGTCGCGCGGCCAGGGAGCGGGAGGAAGTGCGCCGTGCTGAGGACGAGTTGCGCGACCTTCTGGAATCGCGTCGGGTCCTCGAGCTCGAGGCCGAGAAAGAGGTTCGCGCGCTTCAGGCGACGATGGATCTCGAGTCCGTGGAGCTCGAAGAGGTATCGGTCCGCCCGAGGAAGTCGGACATTGCCGTGTCCGACCTCAAGCTGGCCTGGCTGCGCGACTGATCTTCTCGAACGCTTCCCGCACGTCCTGCGGAGCCTCGACGAGCTCGATCAGCACGCCTTCTCCGCCGATCGGGGCTGATTCATTGCCCTTGGGGTGAATGAAGCAAACACGATGCCCTGCTGCGCCGGGCCGCACTCCGCCGGGCGTGAATCGTACGCCCCGCCCACCGAGCCACTGCACCGCCGCGTCGATGTCATCGACCCAGAGACCGATGTGATTGAGAGGCGGAGTGTCGACCCGGGGTTTCTTTTCTGGGTCGATTGGTTGCATCAGATCGACTTCGACGGTGAACGGTCCGGCACCCATCGTTACGATATCCTCGTCGACGTTTTCTTTTTCGCTCTTGAAGTTTCCATGCGGAGTGAGACCCAGGGTGTCGACCCAGAGGCGGCGAAGGGCGCGCTTGTCGGCCGCGCCAACGGCAACTTGTTGGATTCCCAAGACCTTGAACGGACGCGTCGTCATGCTTCCTCTCTCGATGCGACCGAAGATAACCCGGTTGCCGGCCATGTCCACATGGGACAGTCTCACGCCCCGTGAAGACCTCTCTCACCGGCATCAAGCCCACGCACCTTCCACACCTGGGCAACTATCTCGGTGCGATTCGGCCCGCGCTCTCTCTTGTCGACCGTTACCGCACGCTCTATTTCATTGCGGACTACCACGCGGTCACCACGGTCCGCGATGCAGACGCGCTGCGTGGCTACATTCGTGATGTCGCCGCGACCTGGCTCGCATGTGGCTTGGACCCCGAGCGAACCTTGCTCTACCGCCAGTCCGACGTTCCGGAGGTCTTCGAGCTCAGCTGGGTCCTCGGCTGTCTCTTGGCCACCGGGCAGCTCGAGCGTGGGCACGCCTACAAGGATGCGCTCGCACGGGGGGAGGCCCCAAGCGCGGGAATCTTCAACTATCCGCTCCTCATGGCGGCAGACATTCTCCTCTACGACACCGACGTGGTGCCGATCGGCAAAGACCAGAAACAGCATCTCGAGCTCACGCGCGACGTGGCGATGCGCCTCAATCACGTATACGGCGAAGGCACCTTGGTCGTGCCCGAAGCGCTGATCAGCGATGCGCCTCTCGTTCCGGGGACCGACGGCGAGAAGATGAGCAAGAGTAAGGGCAACGGCATCCCGCTCTTCGAATCGCCGAAGAAGCTCCGCAAAGTAATCATGGGCATCAAGACCAGCTCGGAAGGTCTCGGCGACCCCAAGCGCGCCGAAGGGGCCACGGTCTACGAGCTCTACAGCCTGGTCGCGCCCGAACGAGCACCAGCGATGAAGCAGAAGCTCGAAGCGGGTGGGTACGGATGGGGCCACGCCAAGGAAGATCTCTATCAGGCCATCGAAGAAGAAATCGGTCCGAAGCGAGACGCTTACCTATCGATTCGCGCCGACGAGGCCGAGCTCGATTCGATTCTGCACGCAGGTGCCGAGAGGGCGCGCCAAATCGCTCATGCCACCATTCAGCGCGTGCGGAGCGCGGTCGGAATCGATTGACTCAGTAGACCGTGCTCCACTGCGAGTCGTCTTCGAAGTTTTCGTACTCCTCGGCCTTTTCGGAGGGAGCAGGGGCTTGCTCGGGTTCGGGGATCACGAGCAGACCCGGATGGCCGCTTTCGACCGACTCGTTCGTGAGAACGAAAGTTTGCTTGTGCTTCTTCCAGGTCTGGTGAATCACGGTGTCCGCGAGGACCATCGTGCTCTGGTCGTACCAACGCACCGCGATCCGCGAGAACGCTCCTTCGCCTTCCTCGTCCGTATGGGGACTCATGCCCAAGATCTCGGTGTCCGCGATCTGAATGTCTCCGCCCCAACGCATGTGCGAAAGCTTGAACTGTGGTTGGAACGGTGGTGCTACGTGTCCGCTCGCCACATCCATTCGGCCCCAGCGAGCGCCCTCGTTGAGCTCGACGACCGCGTCGCGCATCCGTGTCTCAGGGCTCAGGTTTTGCATCAAGCATCCGGAGAGCCCGATCCAAAGGGAAGCCCAAGCAAGTCGTTTAGCCATGGGCCGACGCTAGGCGCGACCTTCGGAAGAAGGCAACTAATTGGCGCTGCCAGCGCTGCTCTGCCTCAGGCGAGAGCGGGCGGCCTTGTTTTCGGGATCGATCTTGAGCGCTTTACGCCACGCCTGCTGCGCGTCTTCGCTCTGTCCTTTTAGCTCTAGGGCATCGCCGTATAGGACGTGATACTCGGCTCGACGCGATCGCTTGCGAACCGCCTTCTTCGCCCATTTGACGGCGCGCTCGCCGTCCTTCTTCGCGATGTACAAAGCCGCATAGCCTGCCATCGCCTGAGGGTTGTTTGGATCGAGCTCCCAAGCGCGGTCGAGCGTGGCTTCGGCAAGGCGCAGTTGGCCGTTTCGAATCAACGGCAGTGCGCGGTGTACGAGTACGTCGGACGCCTTCGAGGGATCGCGTGGCAGATTCTGAGTTGGAATCGCCAGGCTGCCGGCATCCACGGCGGGCGAGCTCTTCTCCACGCGCTCGGGGCTCGTTCGCTCGTGCTCTGGCTTCGCTTCGAGCGCCTCCGGCTTCTCAGCAGCAGGCTCAGCGGTTCCTTGGGAAACCTCCGCAATGGCGGGCTCCTCGGCGATCGGCTCCTCGGCGACGGGTTCGTCCGCCTCGTCGGCATCTTCGTCTATCCCGGCTCGGGCCTCGAGTCCGTTGACTGCCCCCGTGATCGGCTCGCCTTGGGTCTTTGCCGCCATTTCGGTCGGTGCGGCCGTTGCCTCCTCTTCGGCGACCGATGCCGAGTCGCTTCGCACCCAGAGCTGCCAGCCAAATACGCCGAGGCCGGCGAGCAGCGTCAGCAGGAGCAATAGTTGAATCCAAGCGGGCATACCCGCTGAGCTCGGGGCCGGCGCCAGCAAGGTCGCAGGACCTTCCAACATCTTCGCAAGCTCCGGTTCGAACGCCTCATCCGATTCGAACAAGGGCCTCGCGGTGGGCTTTCTGCTTTGAGGTGGCGGCGGAGGCGGGGTGGGCAGTCGAGGTACGGGAATCGTCATCGGTTCATCGAGCGCAGTCTGTGGAAGGACCTCGAACACGGGCGCCAAGCCGAGCTGCGTGCTCTTCGCAGGGCGAGTGACCGCATGATCCGTGTGCGCCGTAGCGCCAGTGCTCTCTCTGACGTGGCGGCCGGTTGGAACGGTCAGCCTTTGCGTCTCCACGCGGCCGAGCATCTGACGAACCTTGTTGGTCGGCGCCTCCTCTTCCGAAAAAGCCTGCGGTGGCGGGTCTCCGACCGCGGCTTGGAGATGTCGAAAACGCGGCGGCGCCATCGTTCGAGCGTCGTCCAATTTTGCCGGCGTTTCCGCTCCAGGAGGGATAGTTGCCAGCTCCTCGACCTCCGGCTCTGCTGGCGGGATCGTCGCCGCGTCGACCTCGATACCGCTTCGATCGTCGGCGAAGCCGAGCTGATGCGAGACCAGGCCGAGAGCCTCGTCGACGGGCATCATGATATTGGCGACCGAAGGAAGGTCTTGTTCGCGCACCGAGACTCGGCCCGCATTGAGACCCCAGAGCGCAAGAAGAGCCGGCATGCCTTGCACGCTTTGCTTGGCGCCCTCATGCAGCGTCGCATACGCGCCCACGATCGAATTGTCGGCGATGTCGATCTCGATGCTCCGCTTGTGCCCGCCGATCGATAGGTGCCTTACTCCCGGAACCGAACCCAGGGCGCGCAGCAGGCGGCCTGGCCCGATGAGCTCGAGTCGGGTGTCGAAGTCGACCTCGTCTTCGACTCGGCGGACCATCTCGCGGTCTTGTTCGATCATCGGCAGAATCCGCGCAGCGAGCTGCGCAAGGTCGGGCCCGGCGTCAGACGCGGAGCTCGGCCAGAAATCCTGCCAGCGCACGACCAGCATCGACGACCAACGCAGTTGCGGATCTCTTCGCATGGCTCGAACGAAATCGAGCCCCTGTCCGCCCACGGCACCCGAGTCCAAGACGACGACCTGCGGATCGACCTCTCGAATCCTCGGAAGGACTGCAGGCGAGAAATCGGCGGCCGCGATCTGGACGCCTCTTGCGTGCAGAACGTGTGCAAGCTTCTCGGCTCGGAGCTCGTCCGAATCGAGAATGACCACCCGTGTATTCTCGAGGCGCGAGAGGTCGATATCCTCTGGCTCCGTCGCCATGGGCAGGGTCGAGAGCCGGCCGCCGCTGGTTTCGTGAAACTCGTACTGCAGCGGTTGAGATGCCTCCATGGCTTCCCGCAGGCGATCGAGGATGAGCTCCATGTTGTGCGCCGAAGCCCGTTCCGTTTCCACGACCATCGGCATGCCTTCGAGCACGCCCTTCGGCGAGCGAATGCTGAGGATGCCCGTCTTCATGTCGTTCGAAACGAGGTCGACGACATCTTGAAGGTTGTCCTCGTTGATCTCGCCCGACATCAGGCCCGGGCGCTGAGGAACCTCGTCCGCGAGCTCGGCCAGGCGTCGCGCGATGGTATCGGCGCCCGCGCCCCGGGGGACGATCGCTACGGCTCCAGAGCGAAAATCCTGCCCCTCGTGCTTGAGCACCGCGTCGTTCGAAACGACCGCGACGGGCAGAACGTCGGTTGCGCGATTCGCTGCCATGCGTCTTACCACGCTCGCTCCGCCGCGAACTGCAGCGTCACCTATCAACACGACCAAGTCCGGGGCGTACACACGGACCGCTTGTTCGAGCTCCGCCGTTGCACAAGCAGCGACGGATACTCCATGGCGCCGAAGCGCTTCCCCCAACGCTGTTTGCATCGGTTCGCCCTGGCCCACCAACAAGACGGTAGGCCGGTGCTCCAAATCCGACATCGTCGAGATGGTGGCCGATTCTTTCGGATTTCGCCAGCTTGGTGCTCACCGTGATGTTGGCTATGCTCCGCGCCGCATGAACATTGCACCGATTGAGTTCCTTCGGGAGAGCTTCCCCAAGCTCTTTGCCCGGGGGGTGGAAGTTCTCGAGAGCCGCGCTGCCGGGGGCGATGAGCGGGCTCGGCGAATTCTGGCCGACGTGAAGGGCGTCGTGGGAGCCGCAAGCCTGCAGATCGATGGCGGGTCCCCCGTGTTCCTTTCCGCGCGGAGTGGAGCCTTGAGCGCGGGGGAGGCCCCTGCCGATGGAGTTCCGGTCAAAATCGTCGCCTCGCTTCCTGGTGACGCCGTAGAGCTTCTCCTCGGGGAGGTTGCAAAATCGGGGGCCCTCGAGAACGACGAGCTGGCTATCGGCGCAGCACAAACCGCCTCGAAGCGCTTCGAGGAAGCGCTGGCGGGTAGGCCAATGAGCTGTCATGTGACACTTCGCGGTGTGCCCGAGCTCGGTGATGTCCAGGTGCGGCTCGGCTTCAACGTCGCAGAGGTGCCGGACGTGCCGGGCTTCACCACCGAGCTCCAATATTCGGACCTCGAGACGGTTCAGCGAGGAGAGCTGAGCGTCCAGGAGCTGTTCCTGGGCGGCAAGCTCAAGATGGCCGGGGACTATTCGCTTGCCCTGCAGACTGCCATGCAACTCCTCACCAATCCCCTCTGAACGGAAGATCCCCTCTCTTTTCCGCCACTCCCTCGGAAACGGCGGGGGAACTTGCCCGCGACTCCTCGGGTTCGATACCCTGACGCTTGTCTAGTTCGTCGGGTTTCGCCGGGGGGATCATGTTTCGGGCAATCGCCAAGAGTCGCTATTTGGTTCCGGGCTTCCTGTGCTTCGCGCTCGCGTTCGTGGTGGGCCCCGTCGGGGTAGCGTCCGGGGCACTAGCGGGGGCTCAAGCGGCTTCGATCGCCGGCGTCGTCTCGGCGGTGCTCGGCGTTCTTGGATTGCTGATCATCGCCTCGGGCCTGCCGGAGTCGCTCACGATCGCGGAGGTCGATGCGCAGATTCGGACGATTTACGGCGAGATCGAATCGGTCGAAGGCGTCATCGGCGAGAGCGTGAAAGCGCTTTCGAGCGGTCTCGGAGAGCAAATGGTGGCCGTGGAAGAAACCGCCCGTGCCCTCAAGTCCATGGCGATTTCGCTCCAAGCGATCAGCGACCGTGTCGAAGCGCTTTCATCGAGCACCGAAGAGAGCTCCTCGAGCATCCTTCAGATGACGGCGACCAACCAGGAAGTGGCCGAGAACATGGGAAATCTCGGGTCCAGCGTTCGCGAGACGGCATCTTCCATCGAGGAGATGACCTACAGCATCAAGGAGGTCGCGCGAAACGTGGATGCCCTTGCATCGACCGCCGAAGAAACCTCCTCGTCGATGAACGAGATGGACGTCTCGATCGATCAGGTTCAATCGAATGCGAACGAGACGGCCCGTCTTTCCGAGGAGGTGGCGGCCGACGCCGAGACTGGAGCGGAGTCGATTCTGAAAATCATCGGGGAGATCAATCGGATCAAGACTTCCTCTCTGGAGGCCGTGAGCACGATTTCGAACCTGGGCGACCGGATCGAGGCGATCGGCGACATCTTGAACGTAATTGACGATGTCGCCGAGCAAACGAACCTACTCGCTTTGAACGCGGCTATCATTGCGGCCCAGGCTGGCGAGCACGGCAAGGGCTTCGCCGTGGTTGCCGACGAAATCAAGGACCTTGCAGAACGTGCGGGGGCCTCCACCAAGGAAATCGCCGAGCTCATCAAGACCATTCAGTCGGAGACCAAGAACGCGATCGAAGCGGTCGAGCGCGGAGCGAGCACCGTCGACCGGGGCGTGACGGTGAGCGCCGAAGCAGAGCGTGCGCTCAAGAAGATCCTCGAATCGTCGAAGCAGTCGACCGCGATGGTGCGCGGAATCGCCCGCGCCACGGTCGAGCAGGCCAAGGGCTCCCGCCAAGTGACGGATGCGATCGGTCGCATTGCGGAAACGGTCCAGCAGATTGCGGCGGCGACCGCAGAACAGGCGCGTGGATCGGAGCTCATCATGAAGAGCGCGGACAACATGCGATTGATCACGCAGCAGATGGAGCGCAGCAGTCAGGAGCAGGCCGAGGGCGGCCGTCAGATGACCGGGGCGATCGAAAACATTTCCGACATGGTGCTTCAGCTCCATCAGTCTCACCGCAAGCATTCCGAGAGCTCGGAGCAGACTCTTGCCGCGGCCAACCGGATTCAGGAGCTGACGCGCGAATACGAGCGGCGCGTTCGCGAAATGCACAGAGCGGTCGAACGTCTGCGCCAGATTCGTGTCGGCTCGTGACTGCGGTCATGAAGAGTATGCGATTGTTTGGTGGGCCCGTTGCCGCCATGCCTCTGGTTGCCTCTTGGGGGGGCAAGCATTCATCTTAGGGGCGCATGTTTGGGATCGGCCCGACGGAGCTAGCGTTCTTTCTCGTAATCGTCTTGTTGGCCGTGGGGCCAGACAAGCTGCCGACATTCATGCGCACGGTGGGAAAAGGCCTCCGGCAGGTCCGAAACGCCAGTAGGGAGTTCAAAGAAGCAATCGGGCTCGACGAGCTCATGCGAGAGGGCGACCCTTTCCGTGCTCCGCCCGTGCGCCCACCGCGCACGCGACCCGTTCCGCTCGAAGACAAGCCCCCGGTGCCGAGCCCGGACGCTGCGCAGGCGATCGATACGCCCCTCGCTGCCGACACGAGCCCTGGTACCAATCCAAGTACGGCGGCGCCCGAGCCGTCGAGCGGCGAATCCGAGTCGCCAGCGGACGCAGATGCGGCCGCCGAGGCAAAGGGTCCATGACGTCGGAACAGATCCAGATCCCGGAACCCGAACCGCGGACGGTTCCCGAAGACGATCAGGAGATGACCTTCTTCCAGCATCTCTCGGAGCTGCGTTTGCGTTTGTTTCGCGCGATCCTCGGCCTGATCCCAGCGGTCGCGATCAGCTGGGTCTTCAAGAAGGAGATCAAAGATTTTCTCGTTGCTCCGCTTCAACCCGCCTGGGAGAAGCTCAATCTGCCTGGCGAGGCGGTACTGCGATTCGCCGGTCCTGCGGACGCCTTCATGATGTACATGAAGAACTCGCTCATCGCCGGCCTGCTCCTCGCCTCGCCTTGGATCTTCTGGCAGCTGTGGATGTTCATCGCGCCGGGCCTCTACAAGAGAGAGAAGGCGTTGGCGATTCCATTCATCATCGCTTCGACGGTCTGCTTCGCGGGCGGTGCGATCTTTGGTTACAAGCTGGTATTTCCCGAAGCTTTCACCGTGCTTCTCGGCTTCAGCGACGAGACGCTGGTCGCTACGCTTTTCGTCAACGATTACATGCCGTTCTTTCGCAGCATGTTGTTGGCGTTCGGCGTCGTGTTCGAGGTACCGGTCGTCGTCACCTTCTTAGCGGGCGTCGGCATCGTGACGTGGCAGCAGCTGCTCAAGTTCTCACGGTGGTGGATCGTCTGCGCGGCGTTCCTCGCGATGATCCTCACGCCCGCGGACGTTTACAGCATGGTGTTGATGCTCATCCCGCTCGTTTTGCTCTATTACGTTGGTGTCGGGTGTGCATACTTGATCAGCGTATTCCAGAAGAAGCCGAGCGCTTAGCCGCGTTCGGGAACCGGATAGGGTGGGTACTTCGGCAGATCGTCCGGGAGAAACCACTGGTCGCCCCAGATGCTGGCGCCACCGTCGATGTAGAAAGTCTGGCCAGCGACGAAATCAGCATATCTCGATGAGAGATACGTGATCAGATGAGAGACTTCGTCCGCAGTGCCGAGGCGTTTCAATGGGTTCGCCTTCTCTGCAGTCTCGAGGAGCTCGGGCGGGTATTGCTTCGTGCCGCTGGTGACGATTACGCCTGGGGCCACGGCGTTCACTCGAATGCCGTGTAGGGCCCATTCGACCGCCAGCGTCTTGGTCATGTTGTCCACACCCGCACGCGCTGCGCCGGTGTGCACCATCCCCGGAAAGCCGCGGATGATTTGCGCGATCACGTTCACGATTCGTCCGCGCTTCTGCGGAATCATCGCTTTGGTGGCCACGGCATGGGTCATGGTCCAGGTACCGACCAAGTTGTTTCGGATCACCGCCGCGAAGCCCTTTGGCGAAAGCGCTTCGGCGGTCGTTGGGAACTGGCCGCCTGCATTGTTGATCAGCACGTCGATGCGTGCGAATCGCTCGAGCACGGCCTCCACGTACGCGGCGATCGCCTCCGGCTCGCGGATGTCGCAGGGAGCACCGAACGCATCGATGCCTTTGGACTGGAGCTCGGCGACCGCATCCCTCAATGGCTCCGGCCGCCTTCCGCAGATCGCGATTTTCGCGCCGAGGAGGCCCATCTCCGTGGCTGCGGCGAGGCCGATTCCGGTGCCACCTCCCGTGATCAATACGACTTCGCCCGAGAACAGTCCGTCGGCATACACCTTGTCCATGACGCGGCTCATACCACGCACGGCGAGATCCGACGATTCGATGTTCAGCTCGCGGCTACGGCTTCGCTCTGTCGCACGAGCGTTGCCACCAGCTCCCGCAAATCCTGAGCGAAGAACGGCTTCGCGAGGGTAGCCTCCACCTTTAGGCGGCGCGCAATGTCGTTTCGCGCGGTGCTCGCGCTCAGGAGGATGACCGGTACCTCGGAGTGCCTCCAGCGGCGATGAAATTCTCTCAGAAACATTTCGCCATCCTCGATGGGCAGCATCAAATCGACGACCATCAGATCGGGCAAACGAACCTTGCACTGCGCTAGTGCCGAACGGACGTCACCGGCAGCGATGACCGTATGCCCATCTTGCTCGAGCAAGACCTGCAGCATGTGCCGCACCGAGGGGTCGTCATCGAGAACGAGGATCGTCTTCTTCGCCGTCACCCCTGCATCCTAACAGGCCGACCGCGCATCGCGAATATGCGCTCCGCGCCTACATCAGAGCTGCTATCCTCACCTGCAATGACCTCCGCTCTGCGTGCCAGCGTGATGATCTCTTGTCTGCTGGCCGCTTGCGCGGGCAGCGAACCCCGGCCTTCGTCGCTCGATCCGCTCGAACCAAGTGAGTACTTTCCTCTGCACGCGGGAAACGCCTGGTCGTACGACGTGGACACCGGTGAGGCGTCAACCACGCTCGGAGTCACTCGGGTCGAAGCGTTCGACGGGCACTTCGCGGAGGTTCGCACGGGGCGAGCGACGGTACGCTACGAAACGCTCGCCGAGGGAATTCGCGTGCCACCAGACGATGCATGGCTCCTCCGCGGACCGCTCCAAGAAGGGGCAAGCTGGCCCGCTCGGGGAGGACGCACCGCCCGACTCGTATCGATCGACACTCGCATCGAAACACGGGCAGGCAGGTTCGAGCGATGCATCGAAGTCTCGGAGACCGGCGGTGAGCTCGAGCTCGAGATACGGATCGTCTACTGCCCGGGCGTAGGTCCGGTCGCGCTCGACTCCACCATGCGTTCCAAGACGAGTGATCGGGTCGTGACGGTATTCGCCCGGCTTCGCGGTTACGAAGTCAGTCGCGAGTCTCGCTCGGAGCGCTAGCTGACACATCAACCTCGACGAAGTGCGTTTGGAGCTCGACCACGAGTGAGAGCGAGCCTTCGGCGAGGAAGACCTGGCGCCAGCTTCGTCCGTTTTGGTCCGTCACCTCGAGGGCGTGGCGCGTTCCTGGCGAAACGCCGAATAAGGTGTTTTCAAATTCTCCGGCCGTCGAGCGTGACCTCGGCCCCGGCGGGCACGCCGAGTAGCTCGACCGTCGCCATCCTCGCCTCACCTTGCGCAACGAGGCCGTCTCCTCCGAGCGGCTCGCGCTCGACCAGCGCCCATGCGATGGCGACGAGGACCGCCAGTACTGCGAATGCCATCATCCAGCGGCTGTCGAGCACCCGCCCAACCGCGTGTAAGGGTCTTCCGTCCTCGTCCTTGCTGGGGATGGCCATCTCAGCTCCGCATCGCCACGGTTTTCGGAACGTGCACGATCGCAGCGCCATTGTAGGATGCTCTCCGAGGTTCCGTCACCTTCCGGGGTGGATTCACGATGACGAAAGCAATTCTGGAGGCGAGAGGTCTCACCAAGAGCTACGGGAACCGAGTGGTCGTGGATCACCTCGACCTCAGATGCCGCGGAGGCATGGTGCTCGGTCTCCTCGGCCCGAATGGGGCTGGCAAGACCACCACCTTGCGGATGTTGTACGGTTTCGTGCCTCCGGACGAGGGCTCGATTCTGTACGCAGGTCGGCAGTTCTCGGCGAACCGCGCAGAGGCCAAACGCATGATCGGCGTTTGCACTCAAGACGACTCGCTCGACTACGACTTCACGGTTGCCCAGAACCTCTTCATCTATGCGAGTTACTTCCGCCCTCGGGTCGACGGCCTCGCGCGCCGCGTCACCGAGCTCCTCGACCGGTTCGAGCTCACCCCCTACGCGAACGTGTCCCCGCACGCGCTCTCGGGAGGCTTCGTGAGGCGGCTGCTCATTGCCCGTTCGATCGTACACCGCCCGAGCGTCCTGTTCCTCGACGAGCCGACCACCGGTCTCGATCCCAGCGCCCGCCTCGACGTCTGGGAGCTCGTCGACGGAATGCGCGCCGAAGGCTTGGCGATCGTGCTCACGACTCACTACATGGACGAGGCCGAGCGACTCAGCGACGAGCTACTGGTCATTCATGAGGGGAAGAACGTGGCGCATGGAGAGCCGCACCGAGTCATCGACAGCGTCTTGGGCGACCACGTGATCATCGTTCCCCGTGGCGAGCCGGCGCGCGAAGAGATTGCAACTTGGCTCCGTGATCGCGGCGCCGAGCAAGTTGCCACCGTTCTCGGCGAGCTACGCGTACCGGTGAGCAAGGAAGATCTCGCCGAGCTCAGCGCGCGCTTCACTGGGGCCACCTGGATGGTTCGCCCTCCCAATCTCGACGACCTCTTCATCGCCCTGGCGCGTCGGAAAGGGAGGCGCGCGTGAGGGCGGTGCGAAACCTGGCCGCGGCCGCGGATTGGCGGTCCTGGGCGGTATTTCGGCGGAACGCGCTCGTATTTTCCCGGAACTGGCGCACGGCTCTGATCCCGCCGGCCATGGAGCCCGTGATCTTCTTCGTTGCGTTCGGGCTCGGGTTTGGGGGGTTCATCGAGGACCTCGACTACCACGGCGTGCAGATCAATTACGCGACCTACATTTCGGCTGGGTTGATCGCCTACACGGGTTTTGGAAGTCCGTACTACGAAGCTCTTTACTCCGCGTACGTCCGGATGTTCTATCAGAAGACCTGGGACGGCCTCCTCGCCACCCAAGTCGAGCTTCCGAGCGTCGTCTGGGGCGAGATCTTCTGGGGGGCGGCTCGCGGCATGGTGAACATCTCGATCGTGTCATCCGTCGTGGCCGTCTTCGATCTTCTCGGAGTCGTCGACGTGAAGGCGGAGTTCTTGCTGCTGATGCCCGTTCTCGGATTCATCGCGGGCTCGGCGTTCGCATCGTTTGCCCTCATCTTCACGGCCATCGTCCCGGCGATCGATCACATGAATTATCCCGTCTTCCTGATCGGCTGGCCTCTCAGCGTGGTGAGCAACACCTTCTTTCCGATCGAGCCGCAGAGCCCGTGGCTTCGGGCGCTCATGCAACTGAACCCGGTTTACCAACTCGCCGAATGCGCTCGTGGGCTCCTGGTGCTCGGAACCCCCGGCTTGCACCTTCTCGGACTGCTCGGTTCGACGGCCCTTTTTCTCATTCCCTGTACCCTGATTTCCATCCGATTGACGCGCCGACGAGTCCTCGGCGATTGAGCTCCTGTCGTTCAGAAATTCATTTGTCAGATCAGGGAGTTAGACTCTGCATCAGTCCTTGCGTCGGCCCCCCTTCAAGGCTAGAAGTGCGCTATGGCAGATCCCCCGATCGCGGAACAGCGACCTGCTGCACGAGTCTACGATCAAGACGCGATTCAGGTGCTCGAAGGGCTCGAGGCCGTTCGCAAGCGGCCGGGCATGTACATCGGCGATCCGCACGACGGATCGGGCCTGCATCACCTGGTCTGGGAGGCGGTCGACAACGCGGTCGACGAGCACTTGGCCGGCCACTGTGATGCGGTCCAGGTCATCGTTCACGCGGAGGGTTCGGTCACGGTCATCGACAATGGGAGAGGCATTCCCGTCGGGATGCACTCCAAGGGTGTGAGCGCCGCCGAAGTCGTCATGACTCAACTCCATGCTGGCGGGAAATTCAACAGCGAGAGCTATTCGGTGTCCGCGGGCTTACACGGTGTCGGTGTGAGCGCCGTCAATGCGGTCAGCGAATGGCTCAAGATGGAGATTCGTCGGGAAGGCAAGCTCTGGTTTCAGGAATACGAACGCGGTGTGCCGAAGGCGCCATTGCGCGCCATTGGAACGAGCCAGAAGACGGGAACCAAGGTCACGTTCAAGCCAGACCCCCAGATCTTCACCATGACCGACTTCAGCTTCGAGGTGCTGAACAACCGTCTGAGAGAGATATCGTTCCTCAATGCCGGTCTCGAGGTTTCACTCGAAGACGAGCGTGGCGACGGCAAGAAGGTCGTCCACAAGTTCGAAGGTGGTATTCGCGAGTTCGTCGAAGCGCTCAACAAGAAGAAGACACCGCTACATGACGACGTGATCTATCTCCGCGCCGTCAAGGACGGAGTCGACGTCGAGATTGCGATGCAATGGAGCGACTCGTACAACGAGTCGATTTTTCCCTACACCAACAACGTCTTCAATCGTGACGGAGGAACCCATCTCACTGGCCTTCGCACCGCGCTCACTCGCGTCATCAATCAGTATGGTTCCCGCGAAAAGCTACTGAAAGACCTCAAGAACCCTCTCAGCGGCGAGGACGTGCGCGAGGGACTGACCGCGATCATTTCGGTCAAGCATCCCGATCCGTCCTTCTCTTCCCAGACGAAGGACAAGCTCGTCTCGAGCGAGGTCAAGGGCATCGTCGAGAGTATCCTGAACGAAAAGTTCGGCCAGTACCTCGAAGAGGATCCCAAGGCGGGAAAGCGCATCGTCGAGAAGACGGTTCTCGCCGCGCGTGCCAGAGAGGCGGCCCGCCGCGCGCGCGAGATGGTTCAGCGTAAGGGAGTCCTCGATGCGAGCACCCTTCCTGGCAAGCTCGCTGACTGTCAGAGCAAAGACGCGAGCGAGAGCGAAATCTACATCGTCGAGGGGGATTCGGCGGGCGGGAGCGCGAAGCAAGGGCGAGACCGCCGATTTCAGGCGATTCTTCCGTTGCGCGGGAAGATCCTCAACGTCGAGCGCGCGCGTTTCGAAAAGATGATCTCCAGCGCGGAGATTGGAACGCTCATAACGGCCCTCGGATGCGGCGTTGCGGGCGGTGAAAATTTCGACATCGAAAAGCTGCGGTATCACCAGGTCATCATCATGACGGACGCGGATGTCGACGGTTCCCACATCCGAACCTTGTTGCTGACTTTCTTCTACCGCCAGATGCCGCAGCTCATCGAAAAGGGGTACCTCTACATCGCCCAGCCGCCACTCTACAAAGTGAAGAAAGGCAAGAAGCTCCGTTATCTGCAAAACGACGAGGCCTTGAGCCGTCACTTGATCGAGCTCGGAACCGACAGCGTTCAGCTGAGCATGAAAGAGGGCAGCACGGAGCTCACGGGGGAGCCACTCCGAAACCTGGTCAAAGACATGGCGCGGTTCCGGCTCTTGCTCGAAAACATCGGGCATCGTTTCGACCCACTCGTCGTCGAGGCGCTGGTCACCGGGAATGATCTCGAAGTCGAGGACCTGGCGGATCGCGAGAAGGTCGAGGCTGGCATCGATGCGCTCAAGAAGTACGTCGAATCGAAACGGCCGGGCGAGATCGAGGCAACGATCGAGTACGACGAAGAGCACGATCGTCACCGGGTGCTCATCGAGACCAAGGACAGCGGTACGGCTCGCGTGACGACCGTGGATTTCGATTTCCTCTCGGCAGGCAACATCGCGGAGCTTCGACAGATCTATCAGGGCATTCGCTCTCTCGGAGAGCCACCGTTCGTACTCACGATGCTCGACAAAGACGGGCGCCCCACCGGTGAGACGTCCGAGGTTCACGATCTGGAGTCACTATGGGCCAACTTCGACGCGAGAGCGCGTAGGGGGCTCGGCATTCAGCGCTACAAAGGCCTCGGCGAGATGAACCCGGAAGAGCTCTGGGAGACCACCATGGACCCTGAGACCCGAACGCTCCTTCAAGTGCGCATCGACGACGCGCTCGAGGCCGAGGACCTCTTCAGCGTACTCATGGGCGATCAAGTGGAGCCGCGCAGAGCGTTCATCGAGAGCAACGCGCTCAACGTCAAGAACCTCGACATCTAACTGGCGCGGCGCGAGCGGCGCAGCAGGGCTTGCACCGCTTCCTCGACCCGTGGGACTTCATCATCGATCTGGCCGAGTAGCTGCCTGAGGGCGTCCACCCTCGTTTCACGTTCGATCGCGCCGAGGAGCTCTCCGACCTTGGTTGCGCCGATCTGTTTGCTCGCGCCCTTGATCGAGTGTGCGATGAGCCGAACGGTGTCGAGGTCATCCGTCTCGAGCGCATCGCCTAGCTTCAACATGGACTCCCTGAGTTGAACGACGTAGCCCATCATGACGTCCTCGATGAAGTCGTCGTCCTCTCCGTCGAGAGAGACCAAGCGGCGGACCATCTCGAGGTCGAGCGCCGATGGTGGAGGAAGTGTGGACACCGGCCTCACCGAGGGCTTGCCCGATACCGGAACCCAGCGTCCCAAAGCTCTTGCGAGCATGGAGATCCGCACTGGTTTGCCGATCGTGTCGTTCATGCCCGCCTCCAAGCATCGGATCCGGTCTTCTTCGCCGACACTGGCGGTGAGTGCAATGATCGGCAGTTCCTCGCGGCCCACCGACTGCCGAATGCGTTCGGCCGCTTGGAACCCGTCCATGTTCGGCATGCGGCAATCCATGAACACTACGTCGTAGTGATTGCTCGTCACCTTCGCCAGCGCCTCGTTTCCATCAACTGCGAGGTCTACCTCACAGGAGAGCTTTTTCAGAAGTGCCTCCGTCACCATACGGCTCGTCGGATTGTCTTCGGCGACGAGCGCGCGCATGCCCTCGCGAATCAGGACTTCGCCCGCGCCGCCTGGGTCCAACACTCGAAGCGTGTCCTCCCGGCCCGGCGCCAGATCGAGCTCTACCCAGAACAGTGTTCCCTTGCCGAGCGCGCTCTCCACTCCAAGCTTCCCACCCATCAAGTCGACGAGCTGCTTGGTGATCGCGAGTCCAAGCCCAGTACCGATAGCGCTACTGTGCGAGCTCGTCTGGTTCCGGTGGTAACGCTTGAAGATCCGGGAGAGGGACTCTTCGGGCATGCCGATGCCCGTATCTCGGACGCAGAGGCGGACACGAGTCGTTTCCGAGCGCCCTACGATCTCTGCGCTGACGACGACCGAGCCCGCGTCGGTAAACTTGATCGCGTTGTTGACGAAGTTGAGGATGACCTGCCGAATACGCCCTGCGTCTCCGACGAAACGGCGTTCGCTCGATCCCCTCAGATCTACGTCGAGTCTCAGCCCCTTTGCCTCTGCGCGTGGTCGCATCAGGGAGATCACGCCATCCACGACGGAGCCGAGATCGAATGGACTCTGGTCGAGGATGACCAGCCCCTTCTGGAGCTGCGAAAACGTCAGCACCTCGTCGACGATCGCGACCAGAGCATCCGCCGACTCGCGAATCGCCGTGATCATCTTCGTCTGTTGGCCGTCGAGCTTCGTGTCGAGCAGCAAAGCGCTCAGACCAAGCACCCCATTCATCGGGGTGCGGATCTCGTGACTCAAGTTTGCCATGAACTCGGTCTTGGCCAGCGAGTCACGCTCGGCGGCCAAGCGGCGCTCCTCCAGCGTAACGAGAGTTTGACGACGCACGTGGTTCAGCGCGAGAGCTACCACCGAGAACCCAGCGAGGTATCCGATGCTACGCCCCCAGTCCACGCCCGCCACCGAAAGCGATGTGAAACCCCAGCCGAGATCGCCGAGGATCATGATCGCGGTCAGCCACCGCCGGCTGTGAATCACGGCCCCCGCGGTGACCTGAATCAGAACGTAGAGATAGAAGTCGGAGGGCTCACCGCTCAACCCGTAGCAGATCGTCACCGTCGACGTGACGACCAGAAACAAAGCTCCGCCGATGTGAACCGACCACATCACCGGTGGCGCTTGCCGCTTGAAACGCCAGCTCAACGCGAGCATCGCCACTCCGGTGAGCCCGTAGATCGTCATCAGCTTGAGGCGCGTTTGATCGAGGTCGCTCGACCACTGACCCAAGGAGAGTCCGAGGTACGCGAGGCCAGCGGAGAGGAACATGGTCACCACGTGGCGCGCGGTCGTCGCGTTGAACATGGCCCAGCGCTGGCCCCCATCGAGGGGCTCGTGGGCGCCGACGGCTCCAGCGGAGGGAACGAATCCCTGCACCGAAGCGCTTTCTTCCCGCTGCCTGAGCCCCATCAAAACCAGTGTATCCGGCGCTGGGCCGCTATTCACTGCTTGTCGGGCCGAAGTTTGTGTCGTGCCTCACGAATCGTGCGAACTGCTGTTTCATGGAGCAGCCCGTTCGACGCGATGAATTTTCCCGTTCGCGGGTCGGCCGTGTCGCCCTCGTACGTCGAGAGCCGTCCACCTGCTTCCTGAACGATCAGCGCGCCGGCGCACATGTCCCAGGCGTTGAGTCTTTGCTCCCAGTAGATGTCGTAGGTGCCGTCGGCGACCAGGCAAAGATCGACCGATGCGGCACCACAGCGGCGGATGCCTCTTGCGCGCCGCAGGAATTGGGCCAACTCGGCCTGGTTGTCGTCGGGGTTCGACCATCGATCAGAAGGAAATCCGGTCGCGCAGAGCGCTTCTTCGAGTCGAGCACGCGTCGACACCGAGCACGGGCGTTCGTTGCGAAAAGCGCCGCGGCCTTTGGCTGCTTTCCAGGTGACGTCGAGGGCCGGTGCGTGCACGACCCCTGCGAGCCCTTCGGGCCCATGGTAGAGGGCGATCGAAACGGCGAAGAAGAAATGGCCATGAGCAAAGTTCGTCGTTCCGTCGATCGGGTCGACGTACCAGACCATCTCTCCTTCTCCAGTCTCCTCGCCTTCCTCGCCAACGATCCGGTGACTGGGGAACGCGGAAGAGAGCTCGCTGCGAATCGAGCGCTCGCTCTCGAGGTCATACTCGGTCAGAAGGTCGAAGCGACCTTTGTGTGAAATCTCCGACACGGAGCGCCAGCCCCGCATCACGAGCGCGCCAGCTCGCCGGGCCGCGCGCTCGGCTACCTCGAGAGCACGATCACTATCCTCTTCGCCACCCATGAATTCCTGTATTTTCGCGGATTTCCGGGGTCGCGCCAGAGGCAACCGAGCGCCTGAGGCGTGTTCACTGGCATTTCGAGCCCAAAGCCCGTAAAAGGCCGTGCGCTCCTGAGCCCGCGGTTCCGGCGCTCCCCGATGTAGGTCAATGTAGTTATGCCCGACAAAGACACCATCACGCCGAGCATTCGCAACCCATTCGAACTGGAGCGCGATCAAAGCCTCGCGAGCGACCGACCCGAGGCCAAGCGGCCTTACGATGAGGCCGTCCGCGAAGGTGAGCAGCTGCGCGCACGCCCGCGCACGGCGGCGGGTCCAGTTCAGATCGGCAAGCAGCACGACAAGCGCCGCATGACCGTCTGGGAGAGGATGGACGTTCTTCGGGATCCGGGAACCGAGCCAACGATCCTCTACCAGAACTGGGGGCCGAATCTCGATGGAGCGTCGATTGTAACGGCCGTCATCGAAGTCGAAGGCCGCGAGGTGGCGCTCTACGGACATGACTTCACCGTTCGCGCCGGCTCCATGGATGCGACCAACGGCACCAAGCTCGCCAATCTCATTCGACTGGCGGGTCGGCAAGGGATGCCACTGGTCGGAATGAACGACAGTGCCGGCGCGTTCGTCCCTGCAGGGATCGGCGGCCTCGATGGCTACGCCGAAGCCTTCACGGCGCTTCGCAAGATCAGCGGCGTGGTCCCGAGCATCATGTGTATGTTCGGGTACAACGCTGGCGGCGGCGCATACCTCCCTCGGCAGGGAAGCTTCATGATTCAGCCGTCCAACACCTTCTTCGGCCTCACCGGCCCCGGGGTCGTGAAGTCGGTCCTCGGCGAAGACGTGACCGCCGATGAGCTCGGCGGACCGGGCGTTCACGGTCAGAGCGGCGTGGTGGACCTCACCGTCCGGGACGAGGTTGGCGCTCTCCGAACCGCTCGGCGCTTGCTGGCCTACCTACCTGGAAACAACCACGAGTTTGCGCCGTATCAGGAGACTTCCGACCCGATCGACCGCCCGACCGGCGAGATCGATACGCTCCTGCGAAAGGCCTTCAACTCACCGACCGGGTTCAACACGCCGATCGACGTCAGCATCATCCTTCAGCAGATCTGCGACCACGGAGACTACTTCGAGCTCCAGCCCCAGAGGGCTCGGAACACGATCACCGCGTTTGGCCGTCTAGGCGGCCACGTGGTCGGTTTCGTTTGCAACAACAGCGCCGTCGCTTCGGGTCAAATCGACGTGGACGCCGCGTTCAAGAACTCTCGGTTCATCCGGTTCTGCAACCTCTACAACATTCCCGTGATCTTCATGGAGGACACCACGGGCTTCTTACCCGGTCGCGACCAGGAGAGCCGAGGGATCGTGCAAGCAGGCCGGGCGATGCTCGATTCGATCATCGATCTGCGGACGCCTCGCCTCTTGTTGATCATTCGCAACGCCTTCGGCGGCGCCTATGCGGCCTTCAACTGCTACGCAACCGGCGCTGACCACGTGATGGCGCTCCCGACCACGCGTGTCGCGGTGATGGGCCCGGCAGGCAAGGAGTTCGTATACAAGCGGGAAATGCGCGACATGCGAAACAAGGCGAAGCTCCGCATGCAAGAAGCGATTGCGGCCGGCGCGTCCAAGCAGGATGCCGAGGCCGAAGCCGCGGCATGGATCAGGGAGCAAGACGCAGCATTCAGCGCGCAATACGAAAGGGAGCTCATGAATCCGAAGGAGGCGTTGAGCCTGGGTTCGATTTCCGAAATCGTCATGCCGACCGACGTCCGGGCCGCGTTGGCGAAGAATCTCAACTTCTACCTGTCCCACTACACCCCGGCGCCGCTTCAGGCGGTGCAGCGCGAGTTCCATTGATGGATTCCGACAGCTACTTGAATAACCCTCTAATTCACAGGGATCGACGCCTCGCCGAGTCCGAGTCCGAATGGATACGTTCCTTCGCTTGTGAAGACATGACCGTGCTCATCGTCTGCCGCGGGCCGGTTAGGCAGGAAGCGCTCGACACGTTTGGCGAAATGGGAATGACCCAGGTCGGGATCTTGCTCTCCGAGAAGGACTCGATTGTCTACCCGCGGGCTCTGGCACCGGAGCTCCGTCGACTCGACCCGTCACGCGTACACGCCGTCTCCGACTACACCGGCGCAAGCAAGGAAGAGCGAACACAGCGGATCGCTCAAATCATCAAGATCGCGAAGAAGAACGGCTACGACTACATCTTCGCCGGCTACGGGTTCATGGCGGAGGATGAGGACTTCGTTCGTTCGATCGAAGAGGCGGGCCTTCGTTTCATCGGTCCATGCTCGCACACGGTTCAGGCTGCCGGATTCAAGGACGAGGCCAAACGCACGGCCGAGCGCGTGGACGTGAGCGTGACGCCAGGCATCAACAACGTCACGGCGAGGCTCATTCTCCGAAAGCATCCCGATCGCAAGGCTCTGATCAAGCTGGCCAAGAAGCACTCGCTCGAAGTCGCCGAGCTAGGCGACGCTGGGCTCGATCTCGAGACCGCTGCGGATGCTCTCTTGGCAGCCTCCTACGATGCCGGCATCGACCTCTACACCGTCGACGAGCTCGCTGAACAGATCGAAATCGAGGTCGCGTCCATCCTCGAAGAGTACGAAGGCAGTCGGATTCGTCTCAAAGCCATCGGCGGGGGCGGGGGCAAGGGGCAGCGTATCGTGAACGCTGCAAAGCAAGCGCCCCCGATGGTGCGCGAGATTTTGGGCGAGGTGAAGGCCCTCGGTGTGGGCGACAACAAGAACATCCTCGTCGAGCTCAACATCGAGACGACACGCCACAACGAGATCCAGCTTCTCGGCAACGGCGAATGGACGGTCTCGCTCGGCGGCCGCGATTGTTCGCTCCAGATGCACGAGCAGAAGCTGCTCGAGGTTTCCGTCACCCAGGAAACGCTGGCTGCCGCCGTCGAGCGAGAGCGTGCGGCCGGGAATGAGCCTGGTGCCGCCGCGCTCCAGCAGGACCTCGACATCCTTCGCCGCATGGAAGCGGAGGCTGAACGTTTCGGCGAAGCCGTGAAGCTCGATTCGGCATCGACGTTCGAATGCATCGTCGATGGTGCACGCCACTATTTCATGGAAGTCAACACGCGCATTCAGGTCGAACATCGCGTCTCGGAGCTCTGCTATGCGCTTCGCTTCCGAAATCCCGAGGATCCGGAAGACTTCTTCGAGGTGCAGTCGCTGGTCGAGGCGATGGCCTTGCTCGCAAAACACAAGGCCAGGCTCCCCCGGCCCGAGCGCGTGCAGCGCCATGCAGCAGCCGTAGAGGCCCGTTTGAACGCTACGGACCAATCCCTGTCTCCCCACGCGGGCGGCGAGATCATGTCCTGGTCCGATCCGATCGAAGGCGAAGTTCGCGACGACCAGGGCATCTGCTTCAAGAACCCCGACACCAATCTCTTCATGCGCTACAAGCTCGCCGGCGCATACGACAGCAACATCGCGCTCCTGGTCACCACGGGCGAGGACCGTCGAGATAGCTACGAGCGCTTGCGTGAGGTGCTGAGGCGGACGGTGATTCGCGGTCCGGACCTGCAGACCAACCTGCAGTTTCACTACGGTCTGGTGCATTGGTTCCTCGCGAACGGTGTCGATGCGAAGCCGACGACCCGCTTCGTGGTGCCTTATCTCACTTTGTTGGGCGAGCTCCTCAAGGAGGCCAGTGAGATCGACGTGGACTACGCCTACGATCGGCTCTGCCGGAAGTACCTGTCCGCGGTCTCGACAGACCCCGCTGCGGCCCAGGCGACGACGGACCTTTCGGTCTTGAAGAAGACGCTCCTCGGGCGGCCGCTCGGCAGGATTCTCAGGCAGCCACATCTACTGTCGGCCTGGCTGAGCGCGAACAAGAACCACTTCGAGGTGAAGAACGGCCGCGTCACTTGGTTGCGCAATCCGCTGTCCATTCTGGAAGAAACGTACTTCCTTCTCCACATGGATGCGGAGGTCGACCTTCCCGCAGCGCATCGGATCTGGGAGCAAGACCAGACCGTTCTGCGCGATGGCGCGGCCTTCTACGAAGCCGTCGCGGAGCGCGTGGGCAGCCGCCCCTGGCCGGAGATCGATCAGCTCTTGAAAGCAAAGAAGCCGCCCAAGGGATTCGACGCCGCTCTTTGGGAGCAAGTACGCGGAGCGCATTTGGGCTTCCAGCTCGGCATGGAGCTCTATAGCTTGTTGCCCCTGGTCGGTGAGAGGGTTGGGTTCTTCGATCTTCGAGTGAACGAAGATCTCACGATCAGCATTCCGGAACGACTCCTCGATCCCGATCACCAGGCGAAGATGAAGAAAGTGCTAGTGCCGCCGCCGGCCAACAAGGCCGATGAAATCGTGGCGGTGAGTGGCGGGATGTACTACGCGCAGGAAGCGCCGGGCATGCCTCACTTCATCGAAGAAGGCGCGCATTTCGAGATGGGCGATCCGCTCTACATCGTCGAAGTCATGAAGATGTTCAACAAAGTCTATGCTCCTTTCTCCGGCACGGTCGACAAGATCCTCGTCGGCACGAACGGAACGATCGTTTCCAAGGGCCAGGCGCTGTTCAAGGTCACTCCCGACGAGATCTTCGTCGAAGAGGATCCTGCGGAAGTTCGCGCCCGCATCCGATCGAATACCGAGCAGTACCTCGGCGCGGTCGCCTGAGGGGACGAGCTGTTTAGCGACGATCGTCGCGAGGGGTCGCCAAGACGACGCGGTTGCGTCCAGCTTCTTTGGCCCGAAACAGCGCCCGATCCGCGGTGGTCATCAGCCGCGACTTCAGATCACTCGGCGGCTGGCCGTTGAGGTGCCGAAGACCCTGCAACGTGGCGACGCCGACCGAGACGGTGATTTTCGGAAGAGTGCCTCCGGGGCGCATCGGGCCCGCCGTGCTTGCAGCGACGTGGCTTCGCATGTGATCCGCGAGCGCCCGTGCACTTTCCTTCGATGCGCGCTTTTGCACGACTACGAACTCATCGCCTCCGAAGCGGAAGACTTCGCCGACGCCCGCAGCGGCCTCGTCCAGCGCCTTTCCCGTTCGCTTGAGCGCCTCGCTCCCGGCTGCATGCCCGAGCTTGCTGTTGACCCGCTTGAGGCGGTCGACATCCACGAACATGATCGCCATGTCGCGCTCGCCACGACGCGCCGATGACACGGCTTTGGTGAGCTCGATGTTGAGCTCCCGCACGTTCCTGAGGCCGGTCAGTGGGTCGTGCGCGGCCAAGCCCTCTTGACGTCGAAGCGAGGAGGTCTGGATCAAAGACGTGGTGATGTAACGCGACATGCCTTCGACGATTCGTGTTTCCCTCTCGGCGAAACGAAAGGGCGGCTCCGGATGGGTCAACTGCAGAACTCCAAGCGGCCGGCCTCCATCGTGCAATGAAGCGAGCAACGCGTTCCAATCCTCGTCTGCAGCATGAATCGAGAGCTCCGAATCCCCACCGAGCGGGGAAACCACGAATGGCGTCCGTCGCCCGAGTGCTCGCGCGGCGATGTTCGGATACGTCGGACCGCCTCGCTCCAGCAGAAACTTCGCGTCGGGTCCATGCGACGCCACGCAACGAAGAGAGTCCACGGTCTGGCCGATGTAGATCGCGCCCGCCGTCGCACGAACGGCGAGCGCTGCAGCCTCGAGCGCCTCTTCGAGCACACGCGTGACGGACCGAGCTCGGGAGCCCGATGCCCCGAGCACGGATTCCTCGAGCTTTGGCCCCCTCAAGGTGTGAACCCGCACTCTCAAATCCTAGGCAGTTCCGGGCACCCAAGCCAACCCGGTATGCCGCTGTGGTGGCCTGTAGGCCCGGCCCGACTTGGCCTCGGCAAGGCGCACGGGCCCCTCGCGCGACAAGTTCTACGGATGGCGGTCGAGCGGGGGTTACACTATGAATGCGTGGGGGAATGCTGTTGCCGAATAAGGACGATCTTCTTCGAAAATACCGAGTGATGATGCTGATTCGGCGCTTCGAGGAAGAAGCCGCGCGTCACTACGCCAAGGGCAACATCGGAGGCTTTCTGCACCTCTACATCGGCCAAGAGGCGATCGCGGTCGCAGCGGCGGAGGTCCTCCAGCCCCAGGACTACATCTTTCAGACCTACCGAGACCACGGCATCGCGCTGGCGCGCGGCATGTCGCCCGCCGCCGCCATGGCCGAGCTCTTTGGCAAGGATACGGGCTGTTCGCGTGGCTTTGGAGGCTCGATGCACTTCTTCGACGTCGAGCGTGGCTTCCTCGGCGGCTGGGCCATCGTCGGTGGGCATCTCGCTTTGGCTGCGGGCGCGGCCTTCAAGTCCAAATACAACGGCGAGGACAGAGTCACCATCTGCTTTTTCGGCGAGGGCTCGACGAACATCGGCGGCTTTCATGAAGCCATGAGCCTGGCCGGGCTCTGGAAGCTGCCCGTCGTCTTCGTTTGCGAGAACAATCAGTACGCGATGGGGACGCCACTCGAACGCACCAGCCCTCTCGAGGATCTGTCGATCAAGGCCGCGGGCTACGGAATGGTGGGTGACCACTTGGAAGGGCACGATGTCGATGTCGTCCAGGCACACCTTTCCGAGGCCATTCACCGCGCGCGCAGTGGGGGTGGGCCGACCTTCGTCGAAATCAAGACATATCGGTTTCGCGGGCACTCGATGAGCGACCCGGCGAAGTACCGAACGCGCACCGAGCTCGAGCAACGCAAACAGCAAGACCCCGTCACGGTGATTCGCGATCGACTCCTCGGCATGGGCGTCGATGAGACAGCGCTCGATGACATCGACCTCGAAGTCGATGAAGCGCTCGACGCGGCCGTGCGTTTCGCCGAGGAATCGGAACCAGCCCGCGAGGACCTGATGATGAGCACGGTGCTTGCTCCGGAGGGTGATTCGTGAGGGAGCTGCGTTACCGGGAGGCACTTCGCGAAGCGATGTTCGAGGAGATGGAGCGCGACGAGCGCGTCTTCCTCATGGGCGAGGAAGTCGGACACTACCAAGGCGCGTACAAGGTCTCGGAGGGCTTGCTCGAAAAGTTCGGTGAGAAACGGGTCATCGACACGCCGATTGCGGAGGCCGGTTTTGCGGGGATTGGCGTCGGCGCCGCCATGGTCGGCCTTCGTCCGATCATCGAGTTCATGACTTGGAATTTTTCTTTCGTAGCCTTCGATCAGATCATCAGCAATGCCGCCAAAGTGCATCAGATGAGCGCGGGCGCGATTCGGGTTCCCATCGTCTTTCGCGGACCCAACGGTGCGGCGAAACAAGTCGCCTCTCAGCACAGCCATAGCTGCGCTCCCTTCTACACGAACATTCCCGGACTTTACGTGATCCAACCGAGCACGCCTCGTGACGCAAAGGGGCTCCTCAAGAGCGCGATTCGAAGCAACAACCCAGTAGTCTTTCTCGAAGGGGAAACGCTCTACGGAATCAAGGGCGAGGTCCCCGATGAGGGCGTCGAGGAGCTGATCGCGATCGGCGAGAGCCGCCTGGCACGCGCCGGCTCGGATTGCACGATCGTGAGCTGGGGTCGACCGTACTACACGGTGCTCGCAGCGGCCGAGAAGCTTGCGGCGGAGGGCATCGAATGCGAGGTGATCGATCCGAGGACGCTTCGTCCTCTCGACACGAAGCTGATGGTGCAGAGCGTGATGAAGACGAATCGCTGCGTCGTGGTGCATGAGCACTGGCCTTACGGCGGCCCGGGTGCCGAGATCGTCGACCGGATTCAACGCGAGGCGTTCGACTACCTGGACGCGCCGGTCGAGCGGGTGACGGGGCTCGACGTGCCGATGCCTTACGCGCTGAACCTGGAAGACAAAGTCCTGCCAACCGAGGAGCGAGTGATCGACGCCGTCAAGCGCGTCAGTTACTCCAAATGAGCCATGGCTAAGATCATCGGACTACCCAAGCTCTCCCCGACGATGGAAGAAGGCACCCTCGTCGCCTGGATCAAGAAGGAAGGCGACGAGGTCGAGGTCGATGACCTTCTCGCGGAAGTCGAAACCGACAAGGCCACGATGGAGTTCCGCTCCTTCGACCGCGGAGTCTTGCTGAAGATCCTCGTGAAGGAAGGCGAGACCCTGGAGCCGGATGTGCCGGTGGCGATCATCGGGAAGGCCGGGGAGGACATCGAGGAGCTGCTTGCGCAGGTGCAAGCGGCGACGGGGTCAGAGACCGCGTCAAGGACGGTGTCCGCGCCTGAGTCAGCGCCCGCGGCAGAGCCCGCGCCAGTCTCGGCGTCAGCGCCCGCGCCAGAGCCCGCGCCTGAGTCAGCGCCCGCGGCGGAGTCTTCAGATCGTGTTCTCTCCTCTCCTCTCGTTCGTCGGCTCGCCCGCGAGAAGAGCATCGACCTTCGTGCGGTCGAAGGGTCGGGGCCGCGGGGCCGGATCATCAAGCGCGATATCGAGACGTACGGACAGAGGCCGAGCAATGCACGAACGGTTACCGGCCAACGTCTTCCCCCGCGCGTGGTGCAAGCGAGCAGCATGCGGCGGACGATCGCGCGGCGGCTCACCGAATCGACGCAGACGATTCCACACTATTATCTCACCATCGACGTGGACATCGCGCCGCTCGCAGACGCGCGCGAGGCGATGAATGCCGAGCTCGTCGCGGAGGGCGGGAAAGTCTCTCTCAACGACCTGATCATCAAGTCCGCAGCGGTGGCGTTGCGAAGGGTCCCCGAGGTGAATGCCTCCTGGATGGGCAAGGAGATTCACTACCATCAGGTCGTGGACATCTCGATCGCCGTGTCCGTCGAGGACGGCTTGATGACCCCGGTGATCCGCGATGCCGACCAGAAGGGCATTGCCGAGATCTCTAAAGAGGTTCGAGAGCTCGCCGCGCGTGCCCGCGAAAAGAAGCTTCAGCCCGAAGAGATGAGCAACGGGACGTTCTCGATCAGCAATCTCGGCATGTTTGGCATCGAGGAGTTCACTGCGGTCATCAATCCGCCGGAAGCGGCAATTCTCGCGGTCGGCACGATTCGCGACGAGCCGGTGGTCACGGAAGAGGGGATCGTTCCCGGTCGTCGCATGCGATTCACGATGAGCTGCGACCACCGCATCATCGACGGGGCCACGGGTGCGAAGTACATGGCGGCGCTCAAACGGATTCTCGAAGCGCCGGCAAACATGCTGCTCTGAGCGAAGGACTCGGGTCGCGCTCCCCCGCGCCCCTACGCGCACTCCCAGTGCCAGTGCCAGTGCTAGCGTCAGCGTCCCGGCGAGTTCTTCGTGGATTGCAACTACCATCGGGGAATAGACGATTCACCGCCGCAGGCACAGGCGCCGCCACTGACACTGCCACGAACACCGTGGCCCACCTGGCTGCTCTGGCGCAGCCGCGCAACACCATTGCTGTCCATGGACCGTGCCCCGGTCAGCGGTTTGCGAGCAGCGTCTCGGCGATGTCCGAGCCCTCGCGAACGAATGCCGGAAACTCCGACATCGGGATCTCCAACGTCGTCTCGGTCGCACCGTCGAAGGTCTTGCTCGAATCGAACAGATAGACCCAGCGGCCCTCGGGGAACGTGAGCGTTCGCGAAGTGCCTTCCTCGAGCATCGGCGCGACGAAGACGTCGGGGCCGAGGAGGTACGTGTAGTCAGCGTGCGTGAGGTACGTGGTCAGCGACGTGCCGTTCTCCCAAGCGACTCCGCCGTGCTTCATCAAGTAGGGGAGGAGCTGATAGTGGATCTCGACGAAGGCGCGGTAGATCTCGGTGGTTTCGTCGTCGAACATCCAGGGACGGTGCTCGCCGCCACCACCGTTCTCCATGACCGGGCTGAAGGCGCCGAGCTGGGCCCAGCGAATGAATGCGTCCTTCGGCCGGCCGAGCACGGGATAGGCGTCCTTGTCGGTGCGGAAGCCGCCGATGTCGGAACCGTGGGCGACATAGCCCCGATTGCTGCTCCAGTACATGTTGCTGAGCGCGTCGCGAATGCCGTCGAAGGTGCCGTCCTGGTCGCCGACCCAGCCAGCCCAGCTCACGTCGACCGGAGCATAGACCCAGATGTCGGCGTCGATGTCGGTACCCAGGTTGTCGACGGGGCGCGCCGTGATGATTCGATCTTCGCCCAGCTTTTCGCGCAGATAGTCGAATGAGTCTCGGTAGTACGCATAGCCGTACTCATTGCGGTCGGCTTCTCGCCCGAGGCCCGGAGAGTAGGGCGCCTGGATGATGTGCGTATCGATTCCATCGGACTTCCAACCGTCGATTCCGAGCGCGATCGCCTGGTCCATCTGGTCGTGCCACCACTGCACCGCATCGGGATTGAAGTAATCGATCAGGCTTCCATCGCCTTTCCACCAGTCGACGATTCCTGGTCCGCTCACGGCATCGACTTGAGTGAAGTATCCGGCCGCGGCCGCTTCCTCATAGAGCGGGGAGTCGAGATTGATCGCGCAGACCATCCACAAGAAGACGCGCACATTCTTGCTGTGGAAGTAGTCGATCATCGCCTGAGGATCGGGGTACTGGTCGGGATTGAAAACGAAGCTGTTGTAACTAGTCTCCCAGGGGCTATCGATGATGATCGCGCCGACTGGGATGTCGTGTGCCAGGTAGTCATCCACCAGTGCGATCGCGCTTTCTTGCGTGCTCTCGTTCTCCCAGACCCAGTGATGGAACGCCCACTCGGGCCAAGGTGCGACGGGATCTACGCTGGCGTCGGCGCCAGCGTCGGGGCCGGCATCGGTGCCTGCGTCGAGCGGAACGCTCGTGGCCGACGAGCACGCCACGAGGACGAACAACGAGAACGAGCCAACGAGTCGAAGCATGCAGGCAGGCCTACTCCGCACCTCCGCAAAGGGTCAAGTGGGTAGGCCGCAACCGGCCTTCCTCAGGAGGTGTCGGACCCGGCCCCGTTAGCAAGCGCCGTGGAAGCGCTTGGCGTCGGCAGGGAAGATCTTGCCAGGGTTTAGGATGTGCTTCGGGTCGAAGACATCTTTGATTCTTTCCTGCAGAGCGATGAGCTCCGGAGACTGCTCCATGGATAGGTAGGGAGCCTTCAGGATGCCGATGCCGTGCTCGCCGCTCAGGGTGCCCCTGAGGTCGATCACCCGCCTGAAGAGGGCCTTGATCGCTGCGTCCACCCGGACCTTTTCCTCTGGGTCGTCCCAGAGGAAGTTCACGTGGAGGTTGCCGTCGCCGGCGTGTCCGTAGGTCGGGACGACGAGCTCGTGTTGGTCCGCGAGCTCTGCGCAGTACTTCAGCAGCTCGGCCATCTTGGTCCGAGGCACGACGACGTCCTCGGCAAGCTTGTTCTTGGCTTGTCTCTTCAAGCTGTGGCTGAGCTCGCGCCGTGAGGCCCAGAGTCGCTCGCGTTCTCCGCTGTGCTGCGCCACGAGCACCTCGAGCGCGTCCAAGTCGAAAAGCACGTTGCCCGTTCGTTCGAGATCGCCCTCGAGGCGCGCTATTTCACCATCGAGCTCGATCAAGAGCATGGCCTTGGTCTCGTCGGGGATCGTCAAACCGGCTTCGGGACGAACGATGCGAATCGCTTCTTCATCGAGCAGCTCGATGCAGGCCGGGAGCTGACCTTGGGCGAGCAGGGTGGATACCACCGGAGCGACTTCGTCGATGCTGGAGAAGCAGGCCAGAGCGGTGACCGTCCCTTCCGGCTTCGGGATCAATCGGAGGGTGGCTTCGGTCACGATCCCGAGCGTCCCCTCGCTCCCGACCATCAAGGAGGTGAGATCGTATCCCGTCACGCCCTTCTTGGTCTCGCGCCCCAGCTTCAGGATGGTTCCGTCGGCCATGACGACGTCCATCCCCATGACGTACTCCCTCGTCACGCCGTACTTGAAGGCGCGCGGTCCGCCCGCGTTGGCCGCCAGGTTGCCCCCGATCGCACAGGAGTCCAATGAGTTCGGATCCGGAGGATAGAAAAGCTTTTCTGCTTCGGTAATTCGTTTGAGCTCGCCCGTGATGAGGCCGGGTTGCACGCGCATGGTGAGCTCGCCCTTGTCGATGCCCTGGACCGCGTTCATCTTCTCGAGCGCCAAGACGATCCCGCCAGGCACGGGCACGGCGCCCCCGACACGGCCCGTACCGCCGCCTCTCGGCGTGACCGGAATCCCGTGCTCGTATGCGGCTTTCATGACCGCGGACACATCCGCTGTGCTCGACGCGCGGACGACCGCTTCGGGCATACAAGGCGCAGCCTCGCTCTCGTCGTGCGCATATCCTTCGAGCAGGCTCGGGTCGCGGAGGACCGAGCCGCTGCCACATGCGCGCTCTATCGCGATCAAGGCGCTATCGAGTGACGACATGCTCTGAGCCTTGGGACCGGCGGCCCGACCGGTCAAGGCCCCCTCGCGGCCGGGGTGCGGCCTTGGGGCATCGGCGCTACGCTTTCTGTCCCCGAACAGGCATGCGGCTTTCGCGGGTCTGTCGGCCCCCTTGAAGATGCGTTTCTTTGCTTGTGCTCTGCTGGCCGCTGCGGCGGCGGTCGGCTGTGGTGAGGCCGCTGCACCCACGATCCCGGTCGACGCCGGGCGCGATGCGGCCATCGATCTGGACGGGGGAGTCGATGGAGGTGACGCGGCTGTGGAAGACGGCGGCGTCGACGCTGGCATCCCCGACGGCGGCATTCTGGACGGCGGCTTGCCCTGGTGCGAGACGAGCGCGCTCTGCCCAACGTGCCCCGCTCTCGACTCGCTTTGTGACGACGCGAATCCCTGCGCCGTCGGCGAGGCTTGCCTTCCTACCGGCTGCGAGGATTACGCGCGTTGCTTCACCACGGGCGGAGGCGCTTGCCGAAATGACGAGGACTGCGGCAACCCCGCCTACGCGTGCGATCCAAGCATCGCTCGCTGTCTTCGTTCCGCGCCTGGGTGCGACGACTCGAACGACTGCGTCGCTGGCTTTGCGTGCGAAAACGAGACCTGCGTCGATCGCCGAGTCCCTTGCGAATCTGGCTCGGACTGTCCGCACGGGTTCACCTGCTATTTTCCGAGTCCCGATCAACGATTCTGTCGGCGCATCAGTCGCCCCTGTGACGATGACCTCGACTGTCTCACCCTCGGCGTTCCCTGCGGCGATGCGGACGGTGATGGCGAGAAAGAGTGCATGCCCTCGCTCACGCCAAACGCACCGAACGCGGTTTCGTGCGAGACCAGTCAGTGCCCAGACCCTGAAGCACCTGTTTGCGAGACGACTGAGGATGGGGCTGGCGCGATTTGCGGAGCGATGGGTCTTTGCACATCGGTTCAGGATTGCGTCGAAGGCTTCCAGTGCCTGGATCTCTGGGGCGACGGCCGAGCCGAATGCGTCCTGCCGGATGGATCCTGTGTAGATTCAAGCAGCTGCGCCCTTCGAGAGGTCTGCGGATCGTCGCGCCAGGGTGGTCCGCCGGCCTGCATTGGCGGCGCTGCGATGTAGCACTTACACAAGCTCGCGATCTGCGGTACTGTGGTTTCCCCCTATTGTAAGCAATTTCACAATGATTTCGCCCAAGCAGACCTTCCGATTCGCGTGGATTCTCACGACGCTCAGCGCGCTCGTCGCTTGCGGCGAATCGCCGGGTGCGTCCGACAACGAGAACGCGATCATCGATCCGCCTGCGCAGTGTCAGCCGGATCGTCCCGATTGTTCGGTCAGCTTCGACTTCCCCGAAGCAAGCGAGCTCACCGTCGAGAACTCCGCGGGGCTTCGATACTCGAACGAGACAGGCGGGCTCGTCATCGACCGCGTGAGCGTTCTACCGGATGCCGATGGTGATGGCGTACCTGACGATGCAGATGGATGCCCGGGCACTCCGGACTGGATCAGCTGCGATGGCGATCCCACGAACGACGGCATCTACCAAACCCTCTTCTACGACGCGTCGGGCGCCGATGAGGTCATACGAAGCTCTATCGCGACGACCACCGCGGCGATTCCGAGTATCGACGTCTACTTCTTGATCGACGCGACCCCGACGCTGTCCGAAGAGATCGCGGTACTTCAAGCCGAGATCCTGACCATCATCGACGACGTTCGCGCGAGCTTTCCGGATGCGCAGTTTGGGGTCGGCTTGTATCGCGAGTACGCGCTGACACCGCTTGCGCTTCCCTTCAGCCAGGCTCCTTATCATCACGTGCTCGACCTCACCGATGATGAGCTCCTCGTGCAGACGGCGGTCAGCACGCTAAACACGATTGCGAACAATACCGTGGCTTCGGCAGCCACTCAGGCGCTCTATTCGGTCGCAAGCGGATTGGGCCTCGGTAACTCGGTGCCGAATCGCGGGCCTTGTCCGAACGCGCCGGATGCCGAGATCGGGTATCCCTGCTTCCGAACCGATGCCTTGCACGTCGTCATGAACATCAGCGACGCAGAGGTCTACAACGGGCCGAATCCGCTCGGCGCTCGATACATGGACCCACCCTTCGCGCCCGGAGTGGGTGTTGGCGGGACCGAGCTACCGCCCGTGCAGATGTTCCCGGCGCTGTTCGCGGCCGATGACGCGTCCCTCGCGCTCGATCTGGGCGACCTCTCGGGGACTTCGTTGACACTCATGGGGATGAGCACGTTGCTCAGCGATCAGGTCAATACGGCGATCGCTCCGGGCTGCGCGCCACCGCCCCCGGTGCCGCCCGCCATACCTCCCGGTGCGGACATGGACGGCAAAGACGTGGTCCTCGCCTTGCGCTTCGGCGCGAGCGTGACGAGCGTCAGCACCCTTGCGGTGAACACCCATTGGCCAGGCGCGAACCTGGCCCTCTTCGACGACGCCGCGCTCGATCCACTGACCGCGCTCGCCTGCGATCATGGGCCTGGAGGTTCAAACAACTGGGGCGTGATCGCCTGGACTCCCGCGCCGTCGCAACAGTACTACTTGGTCGCCGATGGGATCATTCCGGCCTCCGATCCCGGTTACATGCCGGAGGGCGCCTTCAGCATTTCAATCATCCACGACGGCGATCCCGCCAATCCGTCCTGGATGACCTCGGACGCGCCGGCGATGTGGAGCGAGGTCGAAACCGCTCTCCTGGCCAGTGACATCCGCGTCGCCAGCGTCGTCACGTTGAAAGACGCGATGACGATGCCCAGCGATGGCAACGCCGACGCGCGACTGATTGCGACCGCCACCCGTGCGCGCACCAAGACCGGTGGGCAGTGGGTCACCGAGCTCGCATCCACCAACGGCGAGGGCCTCGACTCCGCGGTGGGCAACACCATCGCTCTCGCAAGGACGAGCTCGGTGTACACGTTCTCGGTCGACGCGCTCGACGCCCCGGGCTCCCTGGTCGATGAGCGAGAATTCGTGGTCCAGGTCCGGCACCACGATTGCGGGCAAAGCGCCCCTCTCGGCTGTGCGTTCGGCACAGGCAACAGCTGCCGTCGCTGCGATCTCGATGCCGTTCTCGAGTACGAGGTACTCTTGGCCAACACCACGGTGCCGCCGAACGGAGCGTCCCAGGTGTTCGACTTCGAGCTCCTGGTCCAAGCGGAAGGCTCGATCGAGGTCGAGCGCATCCCCGTCCGAGTGATGGTTCCCGATTCTGCGGCGCACGAGTTCGACGAGCTTCCCGGCTCCAATTTCTACCGCAACGTCTACGAGAGCACGTTGCGCTGCAACACCCCACCCGAGCGGCCCACCTGGGGAAACCTCACCTGGAGTGGAAGCACTCCAACCGGGTCGAGCATCGAATTCCAGATTCGCACCGCGGAAACGGAAGCGGGGCTAGCCTCCGCGATTCCGGCGATCGTCATCATTCCAGACGACACCTCGAGCAATACGCTCAACATCCGAGACGAGCTCCTGGCCGATGGGATCCAGTCTGGACTGCTCTACCTCCAGGTGACCGCCATGCTCAATCCATCGAACAGCCCGCCAACCACGCCGGTGCTCGAGGGTTGGAGCTTCGAGTTCTTCTGCGAAGCTGCGGAATGATCTGAGCCCTGCTAGCATCGTGCTGGCGTGGCGGTAGCAGGGCGAAAGCGGGGCCTCGCTCCGTGGACTTGGGTGCTGGTCGCCGCGATTGCGGTCTTCGAGCTGGCCGCTCACGCGCTGATCGTCACGGCAATTCCTCGCGAGGAATCCTGGGAAGCGGCGGCTGGTTTCGTCCGTGCCCGCTTCCGCGCAGGGGATCGCATCGTTGCGGCACCAGCTTGGGCCGACCCCATCGTGCGAAACCGTCTTGGCGATCTGCTGAGTCTGCAGAGCGCCGCTCCCGGCGACTTCGGCGGAGTCGATCGCATCTGGGAGATCAGCATCCGCGGAGCAGGAGAGCGCCGCGACTCCGTCGAGCTGGATGAGCGCTTCGGCGGAGCTCGCGTTCGAATGTGGCCCGTCTCGAGTGACCCGCTGATCTACGACTTCGTAGAAGAGCTCCAGGGGGCGGAGGTCGAGCTGCTGAGCGCCGAAGGCTCGAAGCCCTGCACCTGGACCCGCGCCCGGACCTCGACTGGGGGTCTCGGCCAGGGCCCCATGACCCCGGAGGAACGCTTCGTCTGCGACCCGAGGCGACCATGGCTCTGGGTGGGGGCGACGGTTCTCACCGATCTCGAGCTTCTGCCGAGGCGTTGCATCTATCAGCATCCCGCCGGCGTCGATCCGGTGAGGGTCACGTTCCACGATGCCCCGCTCGGTGAGCGGCTCGTCGTGCACGGCGGAATTCACTACGAGAGCGAGCGAAGTCGGGCCCATGAGCCCGTCACGCTCCGGGTCTGGATCGACGAGCAGCTGGCAGGAGAGCTCGTGCACCGGGATGGAGACGGCTGGACGGGCATGGAGATCGACACGGCCGGGCTCGGACGCGAGCGCGCGGAGGTGCGGTTCGAGACCACGGCCACCAACCCAGAGGCCCGTCTCTTCTGTTGGGCCGCATCGAGTCGATCGGCGGCGCACGATGAGTGACGCCCGCTCGCTCAGAGGCCGCGATCACCTCATCGGTGCGCTTCTCGGCATCGGATACGTGCTGCTACTCGTGAAGACCGCACCGGACCTGGCCATGTCGCGTGACGAGAGCTTCTACGTCCACGCGGCCAGGGACTACGGCGCCTGGCTGAGTCAGCTCTTCAGCGAGCCGGGACTGGCACTTGCCCGGGAGAGCATGGATCGCGCTTGGGACTACAACTGGGAGCACCCGGCGTGGATGAAGTTGAGCTTCGCCCTGAGCTGGCTCGTCCAGAAGCATTGGGCACTCTTTCCGAGTGAATCGCTTGCCTTTCGATTTCCGGGGATGCTCACGGCCGGCTTGCTGCTCTGGTTGATCTATGACTGGGGTGCTTCCCTGATGCGCCGAGACGGCGCGCTCTTTGCGGCCCTCGCGTTCGCCCTGATGCCGCGCGTCTTTTACCACAGCCATCTCGCCTGCTTCGACGTTCCCATTGCGTTCTTCGCAACGCTGACCGCTTACGCCTACTGGCGCGCGCTAGCGGATCGCCGCTGGGTGCCCGTCGTTGGGCTCGCGTTCGGGCTGGCGCTGGCGACGAAGCACAACAGCTGGATGCTTCCGGCGATCTTCCTCGTTCACTTCCTCTGGCTTCGCGCCGACCAGGTGCGCGCCAAGCATACCGAGCGTGTTTCGATCGCTTGGTTGCCTTCGATGCTCGTGATCGGGCCGACGGTCCTGATCGGAACCTGGCCCTGGCTTTGGCATGACACTTGGGCGCGTCTCCTCGCCTACGTGCAATTCCATCTTCGACACGTGCACTACACCTACGAGTATCTAGGCGTCAGCTATTTCGAGCCCCCGCTCCCCGTTTCGGTGCCCTTCGTGATGACACTGTTCACGGTGTCGCTCACGGTGCTCGCGCTTGCCGCGCTCGGCCTCTACGACTGCCGCAGCGCGCTTCGACTTCCCCGACGCAGCGAGTCGCACGGCTCGATCGGGCGCAGGACCGAGCTCCTCTGGCTTGGATGCATGCTCGCGCCGCTGCTGGCCATCGCCCTTCCGTCCTCGCCCATCTTTGGAGGAACCAAACACTGGCTGACGGCCTATCCATTTCTCGCCCTCTTTGCTGGCCGAGGGCTCATCAGTGTGCTCGAAATGCCCGAGCTCGACGTTTGGACAGGTCGCCGATGGCCCTCCTGGGGGCTCGCGGCCTTGTTCCTATTGCCGGGAGCAGTCGAGACGGCGCACAGCCATCCCTTCGGCCTCTCGCACTACACGCCGATCGCAGGCGGTGTTCCCGGCGCAGCGGATCTCGGAATGAATCGGCAGTTCTGGGGGTTCACGACCGGCAGCGTTGCCGGATGGATTACCCGGAGGCTTCCCGAGGGCGGCTCCGTCTGGATCTGCGACACCACGCACGAGGCCTGGCTCATGATGCAGAGGGACGGCCTCATTCCCCAAAACATCCGTGCCGCCTCGTCCATGCGCTCGGCGGATCTCGTGCTGGTGCACCATGAAGCGCACTTCAATGAGGTCGATCATCAGGCCTGGGTCGCGCTTCGCACCGTCCGACCCGTCCACGTGCTCCTCTACGACGGCGTGCCGATCATTTCGATCTATGAGAATCCCTCCGGTGCGGGGTTCGACCATGCCCGAGGGTCGTTCGAGGACTAGGAAGAGCGTTCGCTGGCTTTTTCAATGCCGGCCCGCGCCTTGTTCATGAGCACGATCAAGCTCTCCACGATGCCGATGATCACGTAGGCCGCCAGCAGCCAGACCAGCGCCATCGAGGGATGAACCTTCAACGCGATCCACACGGTTACACTCAGCGCCACGCCGATGAAGAGCACCGTTCGCCAGTTGAGCCGCAGGTCTTTGAAAGAACGGAAGGGCATCGCGCTCACCATGAAGACCGACAGAGTGAGAACGAGAACGGAAATGATGAACGGCGAAAACGGAAGCTTGCCGGTCAGCGTGTTGGCAACGACGATAGAAATCAAGATGACGGCCGCGGCGGGTATCGGAAGTCCCTGCGTGTACTTGTCGGGTTCGTGTGGCTGCCCGTCATCCCCCGTGGAGGTCACATTGAATCGCGCGAGCCGTACCGCGCCTGCCGCAACGAAGATGAAACCAATTAGCATGCCGGCCGTGCCCAGCTCGGCGAGCGACCAGTGGTACACCAGTATGGCTGGTGCCACCCCGAACGAAATCACATCGGCAAGCGAGTCGAGTTGTACGCCGATCGCCGTCTGGGTCTTCGTGAGTCGGGCGACTCGACCGTCGATGCCATCGAAAAACAGAGCGAGCACGATCAACAACGCAGCGCGATAGAAATCGTCGCTCGTCCGCTGATCCGACAAGATCAAGATCGAGTAGTACCCGCACAACACGCTCGAAAGCGTGAAGAGATTGGGAAGTATGAAGATGCTCTTCTTGAGGTCGACTTTCACGCCAGGCTCGACTCTTTCCGCTCGATCCGAACCCGTAGGCTACGAGAGGCGGAATTCGGTGTCCACTCCGAGTGTCGTATCACGGTGCGCCTGGGGGCAAAAGGCCGGCGTGTAGAATGCCGAGCGCAAGATTTCGCAAACGAAGCTCTCCACTCGATGCGTACAGCTTCTCTAGGGCTCTCGCGGCTCGCTCGGGGCGCCCGGCGAGCAGATCCAAGAGCGCAGCGGCCTCCTCGGTACCCACGCCAGCGGCGTCACGAAACGCAAGCAGAGCCTTTTCTCGCTGCTCGAGAGGTTTTCCCCATCCATGCAGGGCGAACCAGCCCCAATAGGCCTGGAGCTCGATCTCGGAGAAACCCTCCACGTGTGGCCGGCGATGGACAGCGTTCCAGCGGGCTTTGTAGAAGACTCGCGCGGTGAGCGGCGGCGCGACCAAGACGCCTCGATAGATGGCGCCGTATCGCTCCAGAATCTTTGGCGCGCCACCGAGCACGGCGACTTCCCGATCGTCCTCCGGTTTACTCGTACCATCGCCGAACTGGCGCATGAAGGTCTCGACCGCGTCGGCCCGTAGAGCCGCGAGCGCCTGAGCACCGTGTTTCTTGGTTATGGCTTCGATCGCCCTATGAATCGCTACCTGACGCTGCTCGTACTCCACCCGTGCGTACGGTTGGTTCGCTTCGGCGCGGCCATGCTCGAGGAAGAGCGTTCGGAGGGCCTCGGCCTCCTCGCTCCTGGGGGCCTCCCGGGCGAGGGTCCGGTCGAGCGCGACCGCGTCTGCAACGGCGACCCGGTCGAGCACGAGGCTCGGCATCTCCCAGGGGTCGACCGGCTGCGGAATCGCCAGCATCGTGCCCGCCACGGCTGCTGCGACGACCCAGACGATCAGCTTGAGTGCGGACTCGGTCACCTTCCGCGAACCCTATCACGCGCCCGACGGCTGCCCCTAGTTCGATGCCTGCTAGGCTTCTCGAACACCATGAGGGTCGAAGTTCACTATTACGCGGCCGCTCGGGAGCTCGCTGGCAGCGAAAGCTCGACCTTCGAATTCGAGCCCCAAAGCGTATCCCAGAGCCAGCTCCGAAGAGCGATCGTCGATCGGGTCCCCGCCTTGGCGGGCTTCCTCGAACGCATGCGCCTGGCGATCAACGAGGATTTCGTCGATGCGTCGCGCACCGTTCACGATGGCGATCGGATCGACATCTTGCCTCCGGTCGCCGGCGGTTCGCCGATTGTCCTATGCGAAATAGCAGCCGAGGCGATCTCACTCGACGAGGTTCGGAAGGCCGTCGAGCACCCAGGTGCAGGTGGCATTTGCGTTTTTCACGGTGTCGTTCGCGACCATTCGGATGGTCAGACCGTGGCCCGCCTCGACTACGAGGCGCACGAGAGTCTCGCGCAAAAAGAAATGAGGCGTGTGCTCGAAGGGGTCGTGGCCGAGCATCCTGGGGTGCGGATCGCAGCCGTTCACCGCATCGGGCGGCTCGACATCGGTGACGTTGCCGTTTGCGTAGCGGTCAGTGCCGCCCATCGGGACGATGCGTTCCACGCGTGCCGAAAAGCCATCGATCGAATCAAGGAGACCGTGCCGCTCTGGAAGAAGGAGTGGGGCCCCGATGGCCGCGCACACTGGGTCAATCTGGAGGGCTAGGCGTCGGCAAGGCCACGAACGTCTGAACGCAACGCTTCGTCGAGCACGCCGACACAGGTCACGTGCGCATCTTTCGGGTCGAGATAGGCCTTCGCGGCGCGCTGGATCTCGTCGGGCGTGACCCGGGCGACCTGTTCCGCGATCACCTCGATTCGTTCGGGCAACCCGAAGAGCGCGCCGCTCCCGACGAAGCCAGCGGCGCCCTCGGGGCTGTCACGAACCATGCGCAGGTTCCAGAGGTAGCGCCGCTTCGCTTTTTCGACTTCTTGCTCGCTCGGAGCATGCTTTCGGAGCTCGTCGATCAGCTCGAACACGGTTTCCACCAAGAGGGACACCTTCTTGTGCTCCACGGAAGCCCCGAAATCGAACACGCCGCAATCCTCGTAGGTATCGTTTCCGGCGAACGCCTCGTAGGCGAGCCCCCGCTCTTCGCAGATGGTCTGATGGACACGCGTGCTCAGGCCGTCATCGAGCACGCGGGCGAGGAGGATCAACGTCGGCGCATCGGGGCTCGCAGCGCCAGGTGTGTGAAAGGAAAGGCGAACGTCTGTCTGACTCCCATGCTCCTCGACGTAGTCGAAGCGCATGGTTGTCGCGTTCATGGGTTTGCCGCCCGACGCGACCGCGTAGCCCGCCGGCATTCTCTCGAAGCTCGAGCGAACGGTGTCTTCGATCTCCCGTGGATCGAAGGCTCCCGAGACGCAGAGCACGGAATTGAGCGCCGAGTAGAAAGCAGCGTGGTGCTGGCGGAGGTCCGCGCCATCGAAGCGTGTGAGGTTCTCGAGCGGTCCCGCAATCGTGAAGCCGAGTGAGTGGTCGGGATAGAGCAGTCGGCGCGACAAGTTGTCGATGTCGATCTGCTGACCGTCCTCGTTCAGTTCTTCCAAAATCTCTTCGCGAATGATCTGCTTCTCGGTCTTCAGCTCCTTCAGCAGGGGCTTCTGAAGAACCTCCGCGAGGAGGCTCACGCCCTCGGCGATGGTTTCGGCGGGCAGGGTCAGATTGTAGCTCGTGAAGTCGACGTGCGTGGAGGCATCCAGGGTGCCTCCGAGCCGTTCGATCGCGAGACTGAGCTCGTGCGCCGCGGGGTGCGTTTCCGTGCCTCGGTAGAGCATGTGCTCCAAGAAGTGGCTCAATCCGTTGGTCCTCGCGGACTCGTAGCGCGAGCCGACGCGAATGAAGAACGAGACCGTGGCACTTTGTAGGTGGGGCAAGGGAATGAGACGCAGCCGAAGGCCATTGCCGAGTGTAAACGACTCGGTTGGAAGCTCCGGAAGACGCACTCCGTTAACTGCGGCCATCCTCAGTCGAGAGCGGGTTGACCCGAAGCGCCTTGTCGGCAGTGGCTCTAGCTCGAAGCTGTTGAATGTAGAGGTCGACTGTCTCTTTACGTTTGAGCGTCAAGAGAACTTCCCGCGTGGACTCGCGAACGGCATCGGTGAATGCCTCTTCGTCGGGACGCTGCCGTTCGATGAGACGAAAAATCACCCACTCCCGACCGAGCTTCACTGGCCGCTCCGGGAATGCTTCGCCTTCGGGCAGCGCGAACACGGCGTCCAGCAATGCGGCAGTCGAGAGGCCTGGAACGGGTGTGTCTGAGCGACCGAACTCGGCGGTTTCTTCCAGGGCGGGCGTCAGTGCCGAATCGCTTCGCCTCATGCCAGCCGTCGCTAGCGTCTCCGCGACGGCGTCGTCGTCCTTGCTCTCCTTCCAGGAACGCAGCGTGCTCAGAGCGGCGTCCTGCGCCCTGGCGTCGAGCCAGTCGGTCCGATAGAGCCCTTCCGCGAGCTCGTGCTTCGCGTCATCGACAGGGACATCTCCTTCACGGATGGCAACGATCTTGATGACGTGGAACCCATAGGGCGTCTCGACGACATCGGAGATCTGGTCGACCTGCATCGAGAACAGAGCCTCGTCGAATGCTTCGGGCATCGCGCCCTTCCTCAGGAAACCCACGTCTCCGCCGTTCTTGGCCGTGACTGGATCATCGCTCTGCGCGCTCGCGAGCGCTGCGAAATCCTCGCCGTTGGCGGCTCGCTTCTGAAGCGCTTCGGCCTTCTTCTTGGCTTCTGCTTTCTGTTCCGCCGAGGCATAGCTCCCCGCCTTCACGAGAATGTGGCGCGCTCGAACTTGTTTCTCGAGGTTGGTGTACCGGTGCTTGTTGGCTTCGTACTCGGCGACGAGACGCGACTCGTTCTCGGTCATCCAGGCGTCGATGGCGGCTTCGGAGGTCGGGGGCTTTTCTTGAGCGTAATAAGCGGGCGCGAAGCGAACGTACTTGATCTTGGCGGTGTCGTTCTCGCGAACGTAGTCATCCCAGATTTCCTGGTCGCTGACGTTGACCGAAGCGCTGATCAGCTCACGCATCCGTGCCGCCAGGTACTCGTCGACCTGCGCATCGGCAAACTCGCCCACGCTTCGTCGGAGGCCGTTCTGGATGTAACGCTCGGCGAGGTCCTTGTTGAACGCGCCGTCTTTGTCGGTGAAAGAAACCGGAATCTCGCCCTGCGGGAGCATGGGAGGTGCCCCGACGCCCAGTGTCAGCAGAATGATGCCTTCGTTCACGAAGCGCACCATGACCTCGTCTTGATCGAAATCGAAGCCGACCTTGCGCGCTTCGCGTGCGAGCAGAGTGCGATCGATCAGGCCATCGAGCACGAGCTCGGGCAATCGCATCGAGCGTTGCGTCTCGTCGGGAAGCCGCCCGAAGTTGGCGACGGCGTAAGCCGCTTCGAAGTCGCCTCGACTCAGCGTCTGATCGTAGACGCGAGCGAGATACGTACTGCCGCCCGCTGCGCACCCTTCAGCCTGACCACCCCCGAATTGAAGGGCGAACACCGCCGAAAGCAGCACCACGAGAAGAACCAGAAAGAAGCCTTTGAACTTATCAACCATCGCCAATTGCCATTTAAAGAGGCCGAACCATAGAGGAGACGTGGGCCTGCGGCAAACTCTGGTTTGCGATGCCCCAGGGCGACTCGGGAGTTGGCTTGATCGGTCAGGGAATCTACACTCCGGCTGCAGCTACGCCGCGCGCCTCGGACCGGGGAAAGTGAGGGGGAAGTGACCCAGGGCTCGAGCCTACCGCCACTGAAGAAGAACGACGGCAAGTACGGGCTAATCGCCTTACTCCTTTTGCTCTCTGCCGCAGGTCTCTGGTTCTTTTTGAGACCAGCCGACGGCGATTCCGCGGCCGAGGTCTCGGGTCCACCCCCAGAGACCGCCACCAGGGAGCAGTTCGTCCCGGAGATCGAGATCCCCGAGCTCGACGCAGCGATCGACGGCGCCGAAGAGCAGGAGCCGGGCAAGGACGTTCAGCCGGGCGCTGAGAATCGTCCCTCCGACTGGATTTGCGAGGGGACGCTCTCGGCGTCGCAGCTCAGCGCCGTCGTCCGAGGCCAACCGAGCAAGCAAGTCCAGACCTGCTACGAACAGCGCCTCAAAGACAACAATCTCCTGCAGGGCTCGATGACCGTGCTCCTCACCATCGGCACGAGCGGCGCCGTCAAGGCCGTGTCGTTGAGCGGCTCACTCGACGACCCGCAGGTCTATGCCTGTGTGAAGCGAGTCGCGAAGACCTGGAAGTTTCCGAAGCCGGAAGGCGGTTGTGTGCGAACGGCAGTTCCGTTCCAGATGACCCCGAAGCTCTGATCCCTCAGGAGCCTGCAAAACGCAGAGCGTCTGCAACGTCATCCGGGCTTCCGATGTATACCGGCGTGCGTTGATGGAGTGCGGTCGGCTCGATGTCGAGGATTCGGTTCTTGCCATCCGATGCGGCGCCTCCTGCTGCTTCGACCAGGAATGCCATCGGTGAGGCCTCGTAGAGGAGACGCAGCTTACCCTTGCGGTTCTTGGTATCCGGCGGATAGACGAAAATTCCGCCCCGGAGCAGCGTTCGATGGAGGTCTGCGACCATCGCACCGATGTAGCGCAACCGGTAGGCCGGTTTGGTCTCCGTGGGCGTCTTGATCCAGTCGACCCAGCTGCGAATGTTCTCGTCCCAGCTGTGGTAGTTTCCTTCGTTGATCGAATAGATGCCGCCGCGCTTCGGGATCCGGATATTCGGATGCGAGAGGAAGAACTCTCCGACGCCAGGGTCGTAGGTGAAACCGTCGACTTGGTCGCCGGTGGAGTAGACGAGCATGTTGGACGAGCCGTAAACGATGTAACCCGCAGCGACGATGTCGCGCCCCGGCTGCAACAAGTCCTCGAGCGACCCAGGCCCGCCCTCCGGCGAAAGGCGACGGTGAATCGAGAAGATCGTTCCAATCGACGCGTTGATGTCGATGTTTCCGGAGCCGTCGAGCGGATCGAACTGCAGAACGTACTTGCCCTGGGGGTACTTCGACGGAATCGCGATCGGCTCCTCGACCTCCTCGCTTCCCATCACGCAGACGTGCCCACCTGCCTCGACCGTGCTGACGATCGTGGTGTTGGCGAAGTCATCGAGCTTCTGAACCTGCTCACCCTGGACGTTCGTCGTGCCGGTTCGGCCGAGGATGCCCAAAAGCCCTGCTTTGCTGACGCGGCTGCCTATGATTTTCGCCGCCAGGGTGATCTGCTGGAAAAGGCCAGTGAAATCACCCGTTGCCTCCCGCATGCGCCTCTGGCGATCGAGCAAGTGTCGTTCTAGGGTTGTGCCCACGGGACTCATCTCGGCGGGGCCAATCGATACGCGGCTGCTCATCGCTGCGGGGGCATACCAGAGCCCCCTTGGAAACGCTAGGCATCCCACAATTAGGATATCAATCAATGTTTGTGTTATTGTAAACTTACCGTGTTAGGGCATCTGTGACCAACTTCCGCAATTGGCTCGAGGCGACACAGCAACGGAGATCGGGGCTCCCGCGGGTCCGCGGAATGAAAGCGCTTCCGGGCGTGCTCGCTCGCGGCGACCTCAGCGTGGTTTACCAACCGATCGTCTCCCTTTCGACCATGAAGCCCTTTGCCTACGAAGCCCTCGTCCGTAGTGATTCGCCGCATTGGACCAACCCGCCGAAGCTCTTCGACGAGGCGATCAAGGCTGGATGCGTCGGCGCGCTCGGGCGCGCGATTCGCGAGCTCGCCACGACGCTCTGTGGCGAGGTGCCGCTTTTTCTAAACGTGCACCCGAACGAGTTCGACGAGTCCTGGCTGGTGCAGCCCGACGACCCGATCTTCACACACGACCAGGCGATCTATCTCGAAGTGACCGAGTCGGTTCCGCTCACTCACTTTGCATACTGCCACAGCGTGCTTCGCGAGATCCGGGGCAAAGGCGTTTCGCTCGCCGTCGACGACCTCGGTGCAGGGTACTCGAACCTGAAGTACATCGTCGACCTCAAACCGGAGATCGTGAAGCTCGATCGAACCTTGATCGCCGACCTCGCCGACGATCGACGCGCGCAAGTCCTGGTCCGCCACCTCGTGAGGCTCTGTCAGGAGCTCGGTGCGAAGGTCGTTGCCGAAGGCATCGAGCAAGAAACCGAGATGAAGGTCGCCATCGATTGCGGGGTACACTACGGGCAGGGCTACTACTTCGCGCGTCCGGCGTATCCGGCCCCTGGCGTCAGCGCGACGCCGTGCGCCGTGATGCGCAAGGGTGCCTGAGTCGCGCATCTCAGAACGGCACGGATTGGTAGCTGACGTCGCCTGCTTCGTGGCCCTGAACTTCGAGAATTCCGCTTACCCGCTGTCCGTCGGGCCCACGCCGCATTCCAATCACGAGGTCCACTGCGCTTCCAACGAGCTGTGCAATGCAGGCGCGTTCGGCACCGCCGGAGCCTGCCGCAAGCATCAGGCCTTCGATCGCGTTCTTGCTGCTCCAGCAGTGCACACCGAGCAGATGACCAGGCTCACGCCCGAGCAGCGCGGAGAGCGCGCGCATCGTGTCCGCTCCGCTGAGATCGTTGATGATTAGATGCTCGGATTGAAGTCGTGTTCCGTGATCGATCGCTTCGGCGAGGGAGATCCCTGCGTCGGCCGCCGTCAGTGAGACTACCCGGTCGCGATCGATGTCGAGATCCGGAGCGGTTTCGATCGCCACGGCGTTCTCCGTTTCGGAGAGCTCTCGGGCGAGCGCAGACATCAACTCCGTAACGCCGGAGCCACGCGGCCCGGCAACCACGATGTTGCGGCACTCGGCAATGGCCTTGGCCAAATAGGTCGCCGCGTCGCTGCTCATCCACCCCGCCGCGGCGAGATCCTCCAGGGATTTCGAGCTCCGGACGCGAAGCTCGATCACCGGGCCATTCGCGACCAGGGGAGCTTGCAGGATCGTGAGTCGCGGGCCGAACGAGAGCCGACCGTGCAGCACGCGCTGATCCGCCAGAGCTTGCCCGCTCTCCGCCGCAAGCCGTCGCGCGATTCTCCTGAGCGCCTTCTGGGAAGAGAATTCCCGGGCGGCAGCCTCGAGCCCTTCGCCCTTGTCGACGAACAGGTGACGGGGTCCGTTGACCACGATCGTACGAACCGACTCGTCGGAGAGCAGATCGTCGAGCGCGCCCAAACCGACGGCCTCGTGCAGAGCTATATGAGCGATATGACGCATGTCAGAGTCGGCATTGACCGAGCCCTCGGTTTGCATCGCGAGAAAGGTCTCTGCGATCGCGGCACGGGTGGCGGACCAGCGCTCCTGATTCTTCATCGCCGCCGGATCTACGTTCTCGATGTCGATGCGTTCTGCCAGATGGCTCAGTAGCGCGTGCAAGGGATCTACGACAGCGAACCCCGAGGCGGTCTTTGCGGAAGCCTCCGGAGCATCGGTGGGCCGCGCTTCGATGCGAGATGGCAGGCTCGTCCGGCGAATCTCCGCAGGGCCGGGCGTCCTCGAGGTGGGTGGCACCCGATGCTCCGCTTCGCGTGAAGGCCTCGCGGTCATCGCGCTCGGTTCGGCTGCTTGCTTCGATGGAAGTGGAGGCGGCTCAGAGACCCTTGGCACCGTGCTGGCTGGCCGCGGATCGTCGTTCGCCGGCTCGAGGGTGATGATGAAGTCGGCGATGTAGATCTTGTCGCCCTGCTTCAAGGGCTGCGCCGAGGTGATCTTGCGGCCATTGACCCAGGTGCCATTGGTGCTGTTGAGGTCGACGATCACGGCTTGTTCGCCCTTCAGCGTCAAGCGCGCGTGCTGCTTCGACACGTTCCGCTTGGACAAGACGATATCGTTCCCTTGAACGCGACCCACGGTGAGCTCCGGCTTGGAGAAATCGAGCTTCCGCTGCGAGCCTCCTTCCTCTGTGATTACGACCGAATACATATCCCCCGCGGTCATTCAAAGCGCGCCGAACCCCGGCGTCAAGAGACTGCCAAATCTCGCCCCGTCGGCTGAGGACTACGCAAGGGCTAACCCACCCGGCCTATTTCCGCAACCGACCGAAACCACGAGGTATTTCCTGTTCGATCTGCTGATTCCCAGGGGATAAGGGTTAAAAAACCGCACCCGCTCGTAGGGAATCGGTACCACCGAACGGGTCAACTGGGTTAGCTTACGCCGCATGCCGGGAGGGTTTCTCATTGTCGAGGACGAGCCGACGTTGGCTCGGACCCTCGCGCGTACGTTTGGGCGGCACGGACCGGTGGAGGTCGTGCACAGCATGGCGGCCGCCCGGGATCAGCTGCAGAACCAGGACGAATGGACGGGTGTCGTCTTGGATCTGATTCTGCCCGACGGCTACGGTCTCGATCTGCTGGCCGAGATTCGACAAATCCACGGCGCATTGCCAGTGCTGGTCCTGACGGGCGAGCTCAATCGCGACGTCGTCAACAAGGTTCAAACGATGCGAGGCGAGTACGTCTGCAAGCCCGCCTCCGTCGACAACCTGAACCCGTTCATCCAGCGCGCTCTGGCGCAAGCGCGAGTGGACGATGCGGCGATCGGTCAACGCATCGAGCACCTGGCCCGTCAGCTCAAGCTCACACGCCGCGAGACCGAGCTTCTCACGCTCTCGGTCGACGGGCTTTCTCGTAAGGAGCTCGCGGACGCTCTCGGGGTTGCAGAGAATACCGTGAAAGCGCAGATTCGATCGCTGCTGAAGAAGAGCGGGGCCAGGAGCCTCGCAACGCTCGCCCAAAAGGTCATCAAGGGGGCCACGCGCGACTCCGTTCCGCCCGACGAACCCGACGACGCTAGCGTCTGAGCTCGAGCTCGGCGACCGCGAGGTCTTGTTGGATCTCAACGCGGCTTTCGGCCAGCGCTCTTGCCGCCTGCCCACCTGCCAGAATCTTAACGCGTGCAGGCACCGCGCGCTCGATCGCGGCAAGCTCCCGCTCCGAGTCCTTCGGTTCCAGGTTGGTGACCGAGAGCATGAGAAGATCCGCGCCGGTACTGGCCACGGCGAAGGCTATCTCCTCCGCCGGCAGATCCGTACCTAGGTAGAGCACGTTCCACCCGTGCATTGCAGCGAGCATTGCGACCATGAGAGCGCCGAGCTCGTGATCCTCCGCTGCAGGAGTCGCTACGACGACCCGGCGTCGTGCCTCGCTCGTGGGGTAGAGACGCATCAGCGAGAAGAGAAGCCCTCGCATGACGGTCGAGCAAGCGTGCTCGTGCGCGATACGAAGCTCTCCTCGCGCCCAGCGATCACCGACCTCGGTCATCACGGGAGCCACGACACCCATCAGAAACTCCCGTGGCTCGGTGCTCAATGCTGCCCGCGAGAGCAGCTGTTCCGCTTCGTCGACCCGAAGTCGCTCGATCGCCGCGAGCACACGATCACGCAATTCGGGAAGGTGCTGCAGCTGGGGTTGAGTCGAGGGCAGGGGGGACTGAGCGGCCATGTGTCGGAGATCGATGTCGGCCAATCGCGCGATCCCGCCGATCGAATGACCGCTCTGAACCAGCGCGTGCAGCATGCGCAGCCGTTCCACGTCCGCGTCCGTGTACAAGCGGCCCCCGGCCTCCGTGCGCTCAGGGACGACCGCAGCGTAGCGCTTCTCCCAGATTCGGAGGGTGTGGGTGGAAAGCCCCGTCATCTTCGAAACCATGCCGACCCGGTATTTCGCCTCGTGCGTCATCTGAGCTCCTGCGGACGCCCCTGGCACCGGGGGGGCAGCGTCGACTGTCTAAGGATTGTCTATAGCTTGCGAGCCCCAGCTTCAAGCCCGGCTGGCGAAAAATTCATCGAGTCGGCTTGACGAGGTGCTCGGCGACAGTAGAACCTCGACAGTATCTAGACATAACTTAGACAAATCGGAGGAGTCTATGGATAAAAAGAAGAGTTTCATGTTGGTGATGGCCGCGGCAATGATCTTCGGCCTGCTCGGGTGTGACAGCGATAGCGAGGGCGGCGGAGGCACGGCTGGTGTCGGCGGCATGGCTGGAACCGGCGGCATGGGCGGCGACGGCGGCACCGGCGGCATGACCGCCGAAGGGGCCATGGTCACCGCAGTGCATCTCGCACCCGAGGTTCCGAGCGCCGAGAACAGCGAAGTCGCGATCTTCGTCAACGGCGCGGACTCGGGCCTCTCGATCTCGTATGGGGAGTCTACCGGACGCGTTCCGCTTGCGGCAGGTACCTATGATATCGGTCTCGGTCTTCCCGGCGGCGATGCACCGTTGCTCGAGCTCGAGGGTGTCGAGCTCGTCGATGGAGATGACCTCACCGTCGTGGCCTACCGCACCAACGACGCGCTGCCCGTGAACGTTTTCGTCTTCAGTAACAGCACCGAAGGACTGGAGACGGACACCGGTCGTGTCTTCGTCGCTCATGGAGCGAATGACCCCGCCCTCGACCCGGTCAACATCTCGACGTCGAACGCAGCCGGTGATGCGGACTGTGTGACTTTGATTCCGGACTTCGCCTTTGGGACGACCTTCCCCGAAACCGGCAGCGGTGCAGACTTGGCATCCGGCACAGTCAACGTCGGCTTTGATCTGACTGACGACATGGATGCCTGTCCGCAGGTTGGCCCGGTGCCAGTTCCGGTCACCGCTGATGTGGTGAGCATCCTCGTCGCCGTCGACGAGAACACCTCGAACGAGGAGGCCCAGCTCGCACCCGAGCTGTGGGCGATCGTCGATGCGTCCGACACTCCGATTCGTTTGATCAACGCACAATAGTTCGCGATCCTCTTCCCAATCGCAGGGGCCGCTCCTTTCCCAGGGGCGGCCCCGTTTCATTCGTGCAGTTGACCAGCGGCCCGGCAGACGGTTAGCTGGGTCACTCAGTGGCCCAATACAGAACCAGTCGAGCTCTGCGGAGTCATGCCCTGTTCCTGCTGGCGATCCTTGGGGCTTGCACCGACAAGGGGCCCCCTGAGACAAATCCTGAGCTCGAGCGCGCTAGTGAGCCGTGGAGAGCGCCCGATCCCTATCGTGACTCCCGTTCTCGTTTCGGACTCGTTCCGCTCCACGCAGGATTCAGCCCGGATCCGCGGGCGGTCGGGGGTAGGGCCCGCGGCGACGTGGCTGCCGAATTGATGCACCGAAAGTGCAAGGGCTGGATATCCGAGTTTCCGGACTACTTGCTGCGGGCGGATACGGCGTTCTTCAAATTGCACATCCTCGTGCGCTCGCGCGCAGACCTGATCTTGGTCGTGCGAAAGCCGAACGGCGAGGTGCTGTGCAACGACAACCGCAGTGGAACGAAGGATCCGATGATCGCGTCCGACTTCCCCATCGGTACGACGCAGGTTTGGGTCGGCGTTCATCAGGAGGGCGCGGAGGCCGACTATCGGCTCGGTTTCTCGGAAGTGACCTGGCAGTCGTCTTCGATCGCCCTACCGGAAGGCGACTAGATCTCGCGGCGTCGCCAGATCGCGAGTCTTTCTCTTCCCTCGCGGCCCGCGTGCGAGATCTCGACCTCGGCGACTTCGAGCTCCTCGAATGCATCGTCGATCTGGCTTCGAACGAGCGCCGTGTTGATCGGCCAGGGCGGGCCCTCACGTTCGGAGATCGGATCTTCAAATGGGAAGAGCAGGGTCGCCAAAGTCCCGGCGGGTCGGACGAGTCGCTTCATCGTTTCGCCCCAGAGTCTGCGCTGGTCCGGATCGAGAGCGCAGAAGAACGTATAGTCCCAGACGAAATCGAAGCCACGCTCTGGAGCATAGGAAAAGAAGTCGGCCACCTCGTAGACCACCTTCCCGGGAAGCGCAGGATGGGCGCTGAGGAACGCCTCGCGCGCATCCTCGGAGAGGTCGATACCGATGACTTCGCGATCTGAGCGGGCCAGTGTCGCCAAGTCGTAGCCGCTGCCGCATCCTGGAATCAGCACGCGCCCGCCTGGCACCTGCTCGCGAGCGAGAAGATCGAGAAGGGCGGGTGCCGACGCCCCCGCGTCCCAGGGCGTGCGTCCGGCCTTCCAGAATTCCTTCCAATCTACCGGCGCCATGGCTCCTCCTCAGTCGATCAGCCCGACCGCTCGGGCGGCATCGCGGGCCACGGGCAATACGCAGTCGAAAGCAGCCGCGTTGCACGCGAGAATGCCTCTGCGGTTCCTCATGTCCCTGCCGCCATACAGATATGGCTCGCCGTTCAAATCCGTAAATCGCCCACCCGCCGCCTTGAGAACCGCTTCCGGCCCACAGGCGTCCCACATGCTCGACTTGTCCGAGATGTGAAGATAGACGTCGGCCTGCTGCTCTGCGATGAGGCCCACTTTCAGCCCGACGGAGCCGCTCGTCGTTTCGCTCCGAATGCCCAGTCGCTCGACGACCGAATTGACGGCTCGGGTCCTGTGAGACCTCGAGACCACGAGCTTGAGCCGGCTCGGCTCGGACACGCGGCTGACCTCGAGCCTGTATCGCTCGCCCTCTCGTTCGAGGAACGCGGCCTCGCCCACGACGCCTGTGTAGAGCTTGTCGGTCACGGGCTGGTAGACCACGCCGGCAGTCGAAACCCCGTCGATGGAGAGCCCGAGCATCACGGAAAATTCGCCGTTTCGTGCCACGAACTCTTTCGTGCCGTCGAGCGGATCGACGTACCAGCAGCGCCCGCCTCGCAACGCAGCCGACTGGTCTTCGGCTTCTTCCGCGACGATGCCGTCACCAGGAAACGCTCGTTCTAGCTCGGCGACGATGTACGCATTGGCTCGTGTATCGGCCTCGGTTACCGGATCAGCCTCGGCTTTGTAGGCCACGCTGAAGTTCGTTTGGTAGACGGACATCAGGATTGCACCGGCCTCGCGCGCGATGCGTGCGGCCTCCGCGATGTCCCGATCCAGCATCTGAAAGCTCTACCACGGGTGCATACCGGTGCCAGCGCTCAGCTCCGGATCCTATCGAGCAAGCCTGACACGAGCTCAGCGACCTCGGTCACGCTGTCGAGCAGATCGGCGCCCGCGGACGGTGTGCCGCGTTGTTCTTCGGAGCGGACGAATATGCCGACCCCGTGCTGAGTCGCAAAATCGATCGCGGGAAAATCGGTGATGTCGTCTCCTGCAAAGAACACGGACTTCGCTCCCGAGCGCTCGAAGATCTCTCGGAGCGCGTTGCCTTTGTCCTGGCGCTCCGCCTCCGCTTCCCGCAAGGCCTTGCCTCGGCGCACGTACAGACCGAGGTCCCGCGCTCGCTCGTCGGCTTCCCGAAGCAAGCGCTCGGCGCGATCGGGATCCGTTTCGGCGATCGCCCGAACGTGCACGGCGATCGCTTGGGGTTTGTATTCGATGAAAGCACCTTCCGCGTGCGCGTCGACCCACTCTCGAAATCGAGCGAGTGCAGCTTCGTGCTCCGCCTTGAGCCCGCGCGGCGCAGGCCTGTCCCCCGGGGCCAAGACGAGACCTCCGTGCTCGACCGCGCGCCAAATCCCATTCAGTTGCTCCATTCGGCCGAGAGAGCCGAGGTCCCGACCCGTGATCAGGGCAACCTCCATCACGGGTGACTTGGCGAGCTCATCGAGGGTGCGAAGCGTTTCTTCCGGGATTCGTGCCAGGTCGGGGTCCCGGACGATCGGAGACAGAGTCCCGTCGACGTCGAAGGCCAAGAGCAAGGGGCGCTCGAGTCGCATGAGACGCTCGAGCAAGGAATCGACGCGCGTCACTTTCCCTCCAAGGCGGCGATGTACCGATCGGCCCAGCGGTGTACGTCGAGGCGCATGACCTCCTCGCGCAGCGAGCGCATGCGTTTGCGCTTCTCGACAGGCGCCATCGTGAGAGCGCGATGAATCGCGTTGGTGGTCGAATCGACGTCGTACGGATTGACCAGCATCGCGCCTTTGAGATGCTTCGCGGCCCCCGCGAACTCGCTCAGGATCAGCACACCGTCCTCGTCGGTTCGCGCGGCGGCATACTCGTGAGCGACGAGGTTCATGCCGTCACGCAATGGCGTCACCAGGGCCACATCCGCTGCACGATAGTGCGCAAATAGGGCTCGTTGGGTCAGATTTCGGTAGAGGTAGTGAATCGGCACGCGGCCTGTTTCCGCATAGCGACCATTGATGTCGCCCACCATCCGATCGATCTCCTGTTTGAGGTCGGCGTAGGCCTGCACGTCGGTGCGGCTCGGCACCATGATTTGGATCAGCGCGTACCGCTTGCGTGCGCTCTTGTCCCGGGCGAGCAAGCGCTCGAACGCGGCGAGCCGCTCCGGAATGCCTTTCGTGTAGTCCAACCGATCCACTCCGAGAATGAGCTGACGGTTGACCATCAGTTGGCGAATCCGCTCCACCTCGCGTCCGACGTCGGGGTCGAGCGCGAGGGCTTGCAGCTCATCGACCGGAATTCCGATCGGCGCGGCGATCGTCTTCACCGAACGGCCCCGGCACTTGATCACACCCCTGGAGACCCGGTGCGCGGTGAATCGTTCGACGCAGGCGCGGAAATGCTCGGCGTATTCGGGAAGATGGAACCCGAGGATGTCCGCGCCGAGGAGCCCTTCGAGGATCTCCTCGCGCCAGGGCAGGATGCCGAAGGTGTCCGGCGGAGGCCAGGGTATGTGGCAGAACCATCCGATCCGCGCTTTGCTGCGCTTGGCGCGGATCATCGCCGCCACCAACATGAGGTGATAGTCCTGGATCCAGATCAGATCGCTCGAACCGCTGGTGGCCAAGGTGGTTTCCGCGAACGCCTCGTTGGCGCCGACATAATTCGCCCAGGGAGCTTCACCTACCTGGATCGTCGGTTCGAAACCGTGGAGGAGCGGCCAGAGGACCGCGTTCGAGATGCCTTCGTAGAATCCACGTTGATCCCCTTTCTTGAGCGATATGTGCGCGAGGTCGTAGGCGAGGTGAGGCGCCGGAACCGTGACCGAGTCGAAGTCCTTGGCTGGCTTGGCGCTCACCCAAACGCCGCCGCGCATCTGGAGTACCGGGTCGAGCGCAGCGACCAAGCCACCGGCGGAGCGGACCCAGCGTTCCTTGCCTCGGGCGGCTTCGTGCCGATACGGGCCGCGGTTCGAGACAACCACGAGCTTTCGGCTCTTTCTCACCATCACCGTGCATTGTAGTCTGCGCGAGGTCATGGACCCAGCGCAGTTTCTTCAGGGCCGCAGCCGAGAGACCGAGATCCGCCGCGACGCGAGCGGGCGCTGGTTCAACGGCGAGGACCGGATCGAGCATCCCAAGCTCGTACGCTCGTTCGATAGTTGGGTCGATCGCGCCGAGGATGGCCGGTTCTGTCTCAGCAACTCGATCAACTGGGCCTACGTCGAGATCGAAGGCCCTGCGTATTTCGTTAAAGACGTGGAGATCAGCGCCGAGGGGATCGAGCTCCATCTCTCGGGGGGCCTCCGCGAGAGCCTCGATCCGAGCTCGCTCAGCCAAGGTCCCGAGGGAGCGCTCTGGTGTGCGGTTCGCCAGGGTCGATGCCCGGCGCGCTTCGACAATCACGCGGTGAGCAAGATGAGCGGGTTGATCGCTCAAGACGAGGAAGGCGTTTACTTGCTGATTCGCGGGCAAAAGGTGCGCCCCCCCGAGCTGAGCGATCCACTTTCACTTGGCCTCGGAAGGCGCTAAACCAGCCGCGTGTCTAGACGAGAACTCATCGCCACCTTGATCGTAGCCGCGATCGCGTTCCCCCTGATGTTCATCTTCACGGGCGCTCTGGTCGACTCCCGCGCTCGTGCCCGGGAGGCTCCGTTTCGGGCTCTGCTGGGCAATTCGCGATTCGAGGAGTTGATGGATGGCCGGGGGGGAGTACCGCATTACCTAGGCGCTTCGCTGCTCGCACCGGACTTCTCCCTTCCGAAGCAGGGCGGTGGGGAATGGAAGATGTCCGAGCAGCGCGGCAAGGTCGTAGTGATGAACTTCTGGACGGTCACTTGCCGACCTTGCATCCAGGAGATGCCCACGATCGAGCTGCTCGCGGAGATTACGGAGGACTGGGGCGATGTCGAGGTCGTCGCCATCTCGACCGACCGGAGCTGGGAAGAAGCCGAGACGATCATTCCGCGAACTTCCCGAATCACGAGCCTGCTGGACGCGGATCGCAGGGTGGTGACTGGTCAGTTCGGCACCAAGCTCTTTCCCGAGACTTGGATCATCGACGCGGACGGGATCGTCCGATTTCGTTTCGACGGCGCCCTCGACTGGTCGGATCCCGTCGCGCTCGATCTCATTCGCGCGTATCGCTGAGGCTCAGGTCTCCGCGAGGAGATGGCGCGAGACCCAGATTCCGAAGCCGACGAACAAGAGGTCGAAGGCGGTTAGAATTCGCATCCAACCGATGACCTCGGTCATGCTGGCGCCGGCGAAAAGCTCGCGCGTGGCAACCGCTGAGGCCAGAAGAGCCGGGGCGACCAAGGGAAAGACGAGCACGCTCAGCATCAAATCGCGTGCGCGTGTGCGGATTCCGACCGCCGAAAAGAGTGAAGCGGTGGACACGAAGCCTAGCGAGCCGAGAAACACGAGCGCAAGCAATGGCAAAACCACCCCCTTCGGCTCGATCTGAAAGAAGACCAGACAGAGGGGGACGAGCAACAACTCGATTGCGAACAGAAGGGCGAGCGCACTGAGGGTCTTGCCGATGTAAATGGACGCCCGCGGGATGGGCGCGAGCAAGATCGCGAAGATAGCGTCGTTCTCCCGCTCGAGCGCCCAGCTACGGCCGATCAGGAGAATCCCGCAGAAGAGGATCGAAATCCAAAGCACGCCCGGAGCGACGTTCGGCGAGCTTACCGGATCGGTGTAGAACGCGAGAGAGCCGAGCGTCACGACCAGCACGGCAAAGAGCCCCGTCGAGGTGAGGATCTCCTTGGTGCGGATCTCGAGTTGCAGGTCTTTGAGGGCGACCAGCCAGGCCGCGCGAAGCGTGCTCATGCGCTCGGCTCCACGATACGGCCCCGGTCCATGTAGAGCACACGGTCGGCCACGGCATCCGCGAACTTCGCTTCGTGGGTCACGATGATCACGATGGCGTCCTTTTGTCTTTCTCGTTCGATGAGCTCGACCAACGACTCGCTAGACTTCGCGTCGAGTCCGGTGGCGGGTTCGTCCATGAGCAGGAGGCGAGGCTCGTGGAGAAGCGCCCGGGCGATCGATACTCGCTGGGCTTGACCGCGTGAATAGGTGCGTATGGGCCGGCCCCAATACTCGCCGAGCGCTAGCGCCTGACAGAGATCATCCGCACGTTTTTCTGCATACGGAATGCCCTGCAGCTTGGCAGCGAGCACGAGATTCTCACGTCCGCTGAGGCCTGGGTAAAGTTGGAGCTGATGCGCGACGAAGCCGATTCGGCCGCGGAGGTCGTCCGCCCTCGAGATACCGTGGACGCCGTATCGGATCTCGCCGCGGGTTGGGTAGGCCAGCGTCGCGAGCAGCCAGAGGAGCGTTGACTTGCCCGAGCCGTTCGAGCCCTGAATCGCGGTCACCGACCCGGCATCGAACTCGAGGTCCACGCCGGCCAGTGCGAGCGTCGGCCCGTAGGACTTGGCCAGGCCAGCGACCGAAACGTGTTCAAAATCGAGCTTCACCGGTCCGCACTCTAGAACAAGTCTCGCACGATGCCGTCAAGTTTAAGCCAGTGTTCGTGCGGGACGCGCAGCCAATCTCCCGCTTGAACTAGCTGGCCTTCGTCGAGGGCGCGTTCGATCTCGCGCTCACGCCCCATTTTCGGGTCGCAGCCCGCTCTTCGCTCGGTTGCGGCGAGGCTCATCCCGTCGATCGTTCGGAGGCCGAGCATCAGGGCCTCACGCACGATCTCTTGGGGGCCGAGTGTCTCGACCTCGGATTCGAGTGTGGACTGACGGAGATAGCGCTGTGGGTTCGGATCGTTGCGCCAGCGTTCCGCGCTTCCTTGGCCCCGATCGAGGCAGCCGACTGCGGCAGCGCCGAGGCCCAGGTACGCTCCGCCGCGCCAGTAGTGAAGGTTGTGGCGCGACTCTTCGCCTTCGGCGGCGTAGTTGGATACCTCGTAGTGCGTCCAGCCGAGCTCCGAGAAGCAACGCTCGGCATGCTCGAAGAGATCGGCATACCGCTCCTCAGGCGCGACCTGCAGCTTGCCGGCGCGATGAAGCGAGCCGAACTGGGTCTTCTCTTCGATGGTGAGGGCGTAGGCCGAAACATGGCGAACACCGAGCTCGGCGATTCGCGAGATGTCTTCCCTCAGCTCTTCGAGCGTCTGTCCGGGCATTCCAAACATAAGGTCAGCGCTCACGCGCCGCATCTCGTCGCGGGCGTCTCGGAGCGCGGCCAGCGCACGATCGGAGTCGTGCAAGCGTCCGAGAAACCGTAGGTGCGGGTCGCGCAAGGACTGCAGCCCGAGCGAGAGGCGGTTGACTCCAACATCTCGCAACTGCGCGGCGCTCTCCCTGCTGAGCGAGCTTGGATTGCATTCGACCGTGACTTCGAGGCGTGTCGTCGACATCATCGAACGCGCTGATGATCCCTTCGAGGGCTCTTCCGAGCGCACGCGGACTCCAGAGCGATGGCGTGCCGCCGCCGAAGAACACGGACTTCAGCCTGCGCCCTTTCAAATCGGGGCCGCGTGCGTCGAGCTCGCGCAGCACGGCGTCGGCGTACTCCTGGTGAGGCAATGCATTCGCGCGAATCGGTTCGGTCGCGAAGTCGCAATAAGGGCACTTGCGAGCGCACCATGGAAAGTGGATGTAGACCGAAGTGTCCGTGGGTTCGCTTGACATGCGCTGCGCCGGGCAGAAGGTATACTCTCCTTTTCGAAGCTGGTCGCAGATGACCCTGCCGGTGTTTCCATCACTACGAATTACGGCCGATGCCCTCATCCCCGAGGGCGCATTTGCCGAGGCGCAAGCGGCGTTCTTGAAGCCTGACCCCGCGCTCGTCTCGCGGCTCGACGCCCTTCTCCGAGCAAAGAACGCGGGCGTCGTCGCCCACTTCTACATGGATCCGGAGCTTCAGGGTGTGCTCTCCGCCTGTGACTGGCCGCACATTCACGTGTCGGACTCCTTGGCGATGGCCGACCGTGCGATCGCGATGGCCGAGCAAGGCGCGAGCACGATCGCCGTGCTCGGCGTCGACTTCATGAGCGAGAACGTTCGAGCGATGCTCGATGCTTCGGGTCACGCCCGGATCCCGGTCTATCGAGTTGCATCCGACCCGATCGGCTGTTCCTTGGCCGAGTCAGCCGAGGCTGCCGCGTATGGGGCCTACTTGATGGAAGCGTCCGAAACGCCGCGTTCTCTTCATGTCGTTTACATCAACACGAGCCTCGTGACCAAAGCCAAGGCCCAGGCAATGGTACCGACCATCACATGTACCTCGTCGAACGTGGTGCGGACGGTCTTGCAAGCCGCCGCCCAGATTCCAGACGTGCACATCTGGTTCGGCCCCGACACGTACATGGGTGAGAACCTCGCGCAGATGTTCCGGAACCTCGCGGAGATGCCGGACGCGCAGATCAAGCAACTGCATTCGGCGCACGACCGGGCTTCGATCCGTTCGCTGCTTCGGCGATTCCACTACTTCGAGCAAGGAACCTGTATCGTTCACCACATGTTCGGCCGCGAGGTGGTCGACTTGGTGCGCACGCACTACGAGGATGTGTTCGTCACCGCGCACCTCGAGGTTCCAGGTGAGATGTTCGAGCTCGGTTTGCAGAAGCAGCTGGACGGCAACGGAGTCGTCGGCTCGACCTCCAACATTCTCGCTTTCGTCCTCGCCAAGGTGGACGAGGCGATCGCCAAGGGGGAAGGCGCGAACCTCCGGTTCATACTCGGAACGGAGGCCGGGATGATCACGCCCATCGTCCGCCAGGTGCAGGCGAAGCTTCGGGATTACGCATCGGAGGGCGGTCCCGAGCTATCGGCGGAGATCATCTTCCCGGTGGCGAGCGAGGCGATCGCGCAGGATGCGCAGAGCGGCCTCGGGATCGTGCCCGGTGTCGCTGGTGGCGAGGGTTGCTCTACGTCAGGCGGCTGCGCGACCTGTCCGTACATGAAGATGAACTCGCTCCATGCTTTGCTGGCCCTGCTCGAACGGGTCGACGCCGAGCCTCGGTCCACTCTGGCCCCCTTCGAGCCGCGCAAGTACACCGAGGAGATTCGGGGCCGAACGGCTGCCGATCTCGGGGGGGAGCCGATCTTGCACATGCGCGCGTTCCAGCGCTCAGGCGAGCTTCCCGAGACGCTCGTGAGCGATGTGCTCCAGCGCAGGATGCCGCCAGCGAGCTCTCGAGCCTGAGCCCAAGCTCGCAATTTTCGCGGTGAATCCGGACCTTGACCGGAGAGGCAGCGTACTTATGTTGCCTGCGCCGCTCAGCCCGCAGAGCCCATGTCGAAGCCTGATTACTACGAAGTCCTCGAAGTTTCCCGCGAAGTCACCGTGACCGAGCTCAAGAAGGCTTATCGTAAAAAGGCTCTCGAGCTTCATCCCGACCGCAATCCGGACAATCCGGAAGCCGAAGAGAAGTTCAAAGTCTGCGCGGAGGCCTACTCGGTCCTGAGCGACCCGCAGAAGCGCGAGATCTACGATCGCTTCGGGCACGCCGGCTTGGGCGGCGCGGGCGGGCCGGGCTTTGCAGACATCGGCGACGTCTTCAGCCAGTTCCAAGACATCTTCGGCGACCTCTTCGGAGGGGGCGGAGGTTTTGGCTTCGGCGGCTTTGGCCGAAGGCGCCGTGATCCGAACGGCCCCCAACGAGGCGCCGACATTCGCACGGACGTGAGCTTGTCGCTTCGCGAAGCGGCGTTTGGCGCCAGTCGTGAAATCGATCTCTCGCATCCATCCCCTTGCGAGGCTTGCCACGGAACGGGTGCCAAGGACGGAGAGCTCGAAGCCTGCACGACCTGCGGAGGTAGAGGCCAAGTCGCGCGCGCCCAGGGCGCGTTCGTGATGACGACGAGCTGCCCAGCCTGCCAGGGTCGGGGCCTTCGGGCCAAGGCCGCTTGCGAGGAATGCGAGGGCGGGGGTCAGGTCGACGTCGAACGCGTCGTGAAGGTCAACGTGCCTGCTGGAGTCGACAGTGGTCAAAGCCTCCGCTTGAGCGGGCGCGGACAGGAAGGCGTGCGCGGTGGACCGGCAGGCGACCTCTACGTGACCGTTCAGATCGAGCCCGATCCGGACTTTCAGCGCGACGGCTTCGATCTGATACATCGGCTTTCGGTGACCTATCCGCAGGCTGCGCTCGGAGCCAAGATCGAAATCCCGGCTCTCGAAGAGGACGAAGCGGCCATGCAAACGATCAAGGTCCCCTCTGGAACTCAACCGGGCGAAACGCTGCGGGTTCGTGGCGCCGGCGTCCCACGACTGCACGGTCGCGGGCGCGGCGACCTGATCTGCCTGGTCGAGGTCGAGGTGCCGAGGCGCCTCAGCCGCGAGCAAAAGCGGCTCTTGCAGGACCTCGACCGGACTTTTGACGAGTCCTGAGAAGCGCTGGAGATCCGCAGGCTTCTGGGTGTACGCTAGCCGTCTACTTCGGGGGATGCCCCAGGAAGACGAATGATGCAGCCTCTTACCGGACTCGATTCCTCGTTCCTCTATCTCGAGGATCCCCACCAACCGATGCACGTTGGGAGCGTCCTGGTGTTCGAGGGCTCCATGACCTTCGACGAGTTTCGCGAGACCATGGCCTCGCGCGTGCATCTCGTCCCGCGGCTCCGGCAACGCCTCGCGATGGTGCCCTTCGGGATCGGCAAACCGTACTGGATCGAGGACCCCGACTTCAATCTCGACATGCACTTGCAGCACGTTGCGTTGCCGAGCCCCGGGAGCTGGAAGGAGCTTCGTCGGCTTGCGGCTCGGATCTTCAGCGTGCCCCTCGACCGCTCGCGGCCACTTTGGGAAATGACTTTCGTCGAAGGGCTCGACCGGATACCGCAGGTCCCGCCTGGGTCGGTGGCCACCATCAACAAAGTGCACCACTCCGCGATCGACGGCGTCTCGGGTTCCGACATGCTGAGTGTGCTGCTCGACATCACGAAGGAGCCGCGCAAGTTCAGACCACCTCCGCCTCGCGCTGTCCCTCCCGTACCGAACGAGCTCGAAGTGCTCTCGCACACGGCGCGGAAGATCATGGGAAAGCCGACCGAGCTCAAGCGGGTGGCGGGCGAGATCAGTGAGGCGCTGCGTGCTGCGGCCAAGGTGAAAAGCAAGGGGATCGCAGCTCCTCCCGTCCCGATGACTGCGCCCCCGACGCCGATCAACCGTACGATTACGGGGCAGCGTATTTGGAACACGGCGCTCCTCGAGCTCGACCGCGTGAAAGTGATTCGCCAGATCACCGGCTGCACCTTGAACGACGTGGTCGTGGCGATCTGCGCGGGGGCACTACGTCGCTATCTCGACGAGAAGGACTCGCTCCCCAATAAGCCGCTGATCGCGATGATTCCCGTGTCGACCCGTGGCGAGGACGAGCATGGAAAGATGGGAAACAAGGTTTCGGCGATGTTCCTCGACATCGCGACGGACGTGGCCGATCCAATCGAGCGCCTCAAGGTGATTCAGCAGCACGGCCAAGGCGGCAAGGCCTTCGAGAAGGCAGGTGCAACGCGTGCCTTCGTCGATCTCTGGGATTTCATTCCCTTCGGTTTGGCGAATCGGGTGCTCCGGCTCTACTCGCGATTTCGCGTCTCCGAGATGCATAACCCCGTGTTCAACGTCGTCATCACCAACGTACCCGGGCCGCAGATGGATATGTACATGGCGGGGCACAAGCTCCTCGCGACCATGGGGATGGCTCCACTCGTCGATGGTATGGGACTGCTGATCACGGTGCTCAGCTACAACGGAATCCTGTCGATCAGTCCCACTTCCTGCCCCAAGGTGATGCCCGACCTCGACATCTTCACGCGCTATCTTCGCGAGTCTGCCAACGAGCTCGAAGCGGCCGCGCTTGCGCTCCGCAAGCCGGAAGACGAAGCCGGCCGCGCGCAGGCCGAGGCCGTGTCCGAGCTCACGGCCGCGTTCGTCGAGCAGATGAGGTCGACGCTCGAAAAGGCGCCTGCCGACCGCTCGCTCGGCCAAGGCACTTTCCAACTTCGAGTCACGGGCTTGGCCGACAAGAGCTGGATGATCGACTTACAGGAACGCAGCGTCACCGAGGGCAATGGCCGACCGGCGGATGCGACGCTCACCATTCGCGACGCGCATCTTGCGGAGATTTTACGAGGCAAGCTCGACCCGCAGATCGCATTCGTCCAAGGCAAGCTGCGCGTGGATGGCGACGTCAACAAGGCGATCGAGTTTGGCTCGCTCCTGCCGAAGGTCCTTGCCTGAGCGTTCAGGGTAGCGCGCTGAAGCGCTGCGGCGCGCTCTTCGATGGGAGCTTGGCAGGTAGCGCGGGCAGCTCCTCATCGGCCAACCACTGGTAGATTCCGTACGTCTGCAAGACTCTGCGCGTGTAGCGCCGCGTTTCGTCGTAGGGAATCTCCTCGATGAACACGTCGAGGGGGCGTGCGGCGTCCTCTTCGAGCCAGCGGCGTACCGCGCCTTCGCCGGCGTTGTAAGCCGATGGCACGAGCGCCGGGTTTTCGCCCAGACGCTCCCAAAGCCATGCCATGTAGCGTGCACCGATGCGAAGGTTGACTTCGGGCTTCTTGAGCGTCCGAGGGGTGGCCTTCTCGCCGACTTCGTTCGCGAAACGCTTCGCCGTCGGCATGATCAGTTGCACCAGCCCGTAGGCCTTGGCCCAGGATTCGGCCTCCGGATCGAACGAGCTTTCCTCCCGCGCGATCGCGCGCACGAACGAGGGAGGAATGCCTTCATGGCTTGCGATGTCTTCGATGAGCGGCGAGAAAGCCTGCGGGTAGGTTGCCTCCCAAATCAGCTTTCCTTCACCCTTGGGAAGCAGGCCTTCGAAGTCTTCGAAATGCGTGCGAATGACGCGGCTGAGCTTGGTCTCAGCGCCCGCGTGCTGAAGGAGCACGGCGCCCACTACGGCCATTTCGGGATCCACGTCCTTGCCGAGCATGTGAAGCGTCGACATCTCGGACGACGCATAGTTGACCTCGTCGACGATCAAGAGCTCCAGCATTCGATCGAACGCCGGATCGTCGAACTCATCGCGCCATGCGAAGACCATGCGTGTGCGCTCATCTCCCGCTCGCATCTCGGCGAGGAGCGCTTCAGCCTGCGCCGGGACGATCTCGCGAATGCGCCAAAGCGCCTGCTGAGCGTAGTAGCGAAGTGGCCAGCGCTGGACGATCTCTTCGTAGCCTGCGATTGCGTCGATGCGCCGTCCCATCATGAAGAGAGAGCGAGCGCGCCAGTAGTTGGCACGACCGGTGATGCCTTCCTCACGCTCGTCGCCACCGCGCGACACCAGCTCGTTGAAACGTTCGTAGGCGCTTTCGTAGTCGCCGTCGCGCAGGTGCACCCAGCCCAGCTTGAACAAAGCCCTGGGCCACATGTCTCCCTCGGGATATCGCCGCGGGATCGAAGTCAGACGCGCGATCGCGGCCTTCGGCCTGTCGTTTTCCAGCTCGGCGAGCGCGGCCCGGTAACTCGCGTCGTCGGCGAGGCTATGATCCGGCGCCTCGGCCTCGAGCTCGGCGTACTGCTGCACCGATTCGTCCCATTGGCCGATGCGTCCGTACGAGCGCGCCGCATGGTACCGCGCCCAGGTGCGCGTTTCTGGATCCACCCTCCCGCACTTGTCCGCCACCTCGCGCATGACGGGGGCGCCGCGCGTGCGCTCGCGGCCTTGGAGAAGCGCGCGTCCTCGTTTGTAATTCGCGTCGCACCACGCGCTGCTTCCCGGCTTGAGATGCTTGACGAGCTTCCCATAGAGCTGCTCGGCTTCTGCGTAGCGCTTGGAGGCGTAGAGTGCCTGGGCTCTGTCCAGACTTTGCTGCATGCGCGGACGGACGTCCTGCTCTGAGGCCGGCGCTTTGGATGCCCCCGTGGGTAGCGTGCCGTCGAGGCGAATCTCGAGACGGGCGCCCGACTCGCTGCCGGTGCCGCTTCGCACTTCGATCGTTCGAGCGCGTTCGCTGCCGGCCCAGTCGTCGGTCAAGGACGCGGCGATCCGAGCGGCGGTCACTGGATCGGTTTGTTCCAAAAGTGAGGCGCGGCGTAGCTTGGCCCAGCGCGCGAGCGGATGATTGAACGTGCCAAGGGTGTCGAGGTGGCCGAGCGCAATGCTGCTGTACCCTTCGTCGATCGCTGCCTTGGCTGCGAGCCAGTGAAGGCGACCCTTCTCGCGCGCGCCTGCGGACGAAAGCGCCGCCTCGGCGACTTCGCGTGCCTTGCCGGGGTTGCCCTTGTCGAGTTGTCTGCGGACCTGCATCACCGGGGACTTTTCCGGGAGCACGACGACGACCGGGTCGAGGACTTTCGGTGGCTCGACCGGTGCCGCGGCGGTGACCACGGCAGGCTTCGCCTGGTTCGCCGGGGGCCAGACTTCGCGCCGCACGTTCTGCTGCTGATGGCAGGCCACCATCAACCCGATGCTCATCGCGAAGGGCCAGATCCGCTTCATCTACTGAACCCTAGTGAGTCCGCACCTGGCGGGCAAGTTCAGGAACGAGGGCGCGCGTTCGCCGCCCTGGCACCGCCGTGTTAAGCCCCAGCGCAGTGAGTTACAGCCTCCAGATCGGGGTTCGCTATTTGCGCTCGAAGAAGCGAGCCACGGTTTCGATGATCACGCTGATCTCGATCGTGGGCGTGGCGCTCGGTGTCGCGGCCCTTCTAGCGGTGCTCTCGATCACGACGGGTTTCGAAAAAGCCTTCCGCGACAAGGTCTTAGGCGTCAACGCGCACGTGCTGGTCCTGAAGTACGGCCGTGAGTTCCGGGACTACCGCGACGTCCTCTCGACCGTGGGTGAGATGCCAGAAGTAGCCGGCGTCGCGCCCTTCTCGATCAACGAGATGATGCTCACCAAGGGCGAGCGCCGAGGCGTCGTCCTCGTGAAAGGGGTGACCCCCGAGGGGGTTCGCACGGTCCTCGACCTTCCCAACCAGATCGTTGCGGGTGGTCTCGACGGCCTGCGACGGCCGGGCTTGACCCCGACACGCGCCGCTGAGCCGGTAGAAGACCAGGACTGGCAATGGCTACGGGATCTGCGGGATGGGAAGACCGAGAGTACCAAGCCCGAGATCCCGAAGACTGAAGAAGCGCCCGTCAAGCGAAAGACATTCTGGGAAGAGGAGAAGGAACGGAGGGTGGCCGAGCGCGAAGCCGCCGAGCGTGCCCGTCGACCGCGCATCGGCGCCGTGGCCGAGCCGGACGAAATCGAAGCGATGCTCGGTGCGTTCGAAGACCGCGCTCTTGCGCTCCCCGATGACCCGACCTGGGAGGCCGGCCTCTCGTACGGCGAGGCGCAGGAACCGATCGAAAGTCTCCCAGGGATCATCGTCGGGAAGACGCTTGCCGAGGACCTCGGCCTCGAGCTCGGTGACCGGGTGCGCTTGATTTCGCCGATGGCTGCGCTCGGCCTCGCTTTGAGCGAGCCGACCGGCTCGACGACGCGCTCGCGGGAGTTTCGGGTCATCGGCGTCTTCCAAGCAGGCTTTCAAGAGTACGACTCCGGCCTCGTCTACGCCGATCTCTTCGAAGCGCAGCGCCTCTTCGACGAGGGCGACAACGTCACCGGCGTCGAGCTCCGGGTGCACGACCTCGAGACGTCGTACGAGCTCGCGCGCCGCATCGAGCAAGACCTCGGCGGAGCGTTTCACTCGCTCGATTGGTCGGAGCTCAACCGGAACCTCTTCACCGCGCTCGAAGTGCAGAAGGTCGCGCTCACCTTGGTCATCGCGACCATCATCTTCGTCGCGGCTTTCAACGTGATCGCGACCTTGATCATGATCGTCATCGAGAAGAAACGCGAGATCGCGATTCTGAAAGCCATGGGGGCGACCGATGGCACCGTGCTCGGAATCTTCATGGTGCAAGGGGTGGTCGTCGGCGTGATCGGAACCTTGGCCGGGGTGCTCGTCGGCGGCGCGCTCGTCGCCTACCTCGACAAGATCCGCTTTCCGCTCGACCCCAAGGTCTATCTCATCGATCACTTGCCGGTGGTGCTCAACCCCACCGTGTTCTTGGTCACGATCGGCATCGCCCTCTTGATCTGCACCCTCTCGACGATTGCACCGTCCTGGTGGGCTGCGCGGATGCTCCCGGTCGATGGCCTTCGCTACGAATGAAAAGGCAGCTCGGCCCGGCTTGCTCGGTGATAGGATGCGCGGCCATGACACTTCGGATGCTGATCGGTACCGGGCTGGCGGCTTTGCTCGTCGGCTGCGGGGGCGAGAGCGGCTCCGAGACTGCTTCGAGTAGCGCGAGCCTCGGCTGCGCCAATGGAACCCTCGATTCCAGTGCGACGCACTTCGAGCTCGAGCACGGTGGCAAGATGCGGAGCTACGAGATTCACCTGCCGCCCGGCTATGACGGTGTCATGCCGCTGCCCTTGGTGCTCAACTTCCACGGCTTCACCTCGAGCGGCCTCCAGCAGCAAGCCGATTCGAAGATGGACGTGACCGCCGACCGAGAAGGCTTCATCGTCGCCTATCCGAACGGTCTCGACGTTTCGTGGAATGCAGGCCTCTGCTGTGGGAGCTCCGCGAGGAACGGCGTCGATGACGTCGGGTTTGCCCGGGCGGTGATCGCCGATATCGGCGAGCGAGGCTGCATCGACGAGTCGCGCGTCTACGCGACGGGAATGTCGAACGGCGGATTCTTCTCGCACCGCCTCGGTTGTGAGGCGGCCGATGTGATTGCGGCGATTGCGCCGGTGGCCGGCGTGCTCGGGATCGACGACTCCGACTGCAATCCAGAGCGCCCGATCCCAATCATGCATCTACATGGCACCGGCGACATGATCGTTCCGGTCGATGGCGGCGGCTTGGCCGGATCGCAAAGCGTTGCGGATTCGACGGCCGGATGGCTCGAGCGAAACGGCTGTACGGGCGAGCGGCTCGTTACCTATCAGAAAGGGACAGCGACTTGTGAAACCGTCGATGAGTGCGAGGGGAACGCAAGCGTCACCGTCTGCCTCATCGAAGGCGCGGGTCACTGCTGGCCCGGCCAACCCTGCCGAGACCTCGGAGACCTCGGCGAGCCCACCACCGACATCGATGCCAACGAGGCGATCTGGGGCCTGTTTTCTACCGTGAAGCTCCACTGATTACGGGCCCTCGAGGATGCCTCCGCGGGCCTTGCCGTGAGCTTGACGCCCGGCCGCATGCGAGCTACCAAAGGCCTCCTTTTGCGGGAATAACTCAGCGGTAGAGTGCAACCTTGCCAAGGTTGAAGTCGTGGGTTCGAATCCCATTTCCCGCTCCAAAATTGGTCAGTTGTTACGAATGTTTTGTTGATGACCGGAGCTCGGAGGGTGGCTAGCGGCCCCCGAACCTGGTTTCCGATGAGTCGTTGCCGGTCTTGTCTCAGGACATCCTGCAGCGGCGGCGGCAGAGGGATGTCTCGAACCTTGCGTACCGCTGCGCAGCGTACCGCCGGCGACCGGGAACGCGTTGCACCGCGCTAGCCTCTCGCCGGCTTCTCCTCGACGGTTCGCCATTTGAGGGACGCTTTCTCAGCGTCCAGCCACTTCGTATCTACGACACGGACCGTGGCGAGCAAGGGATCGCTGGCGTGAGGGTCGGCCCCTGCGGCGAGCAGTCGCTGGCAGATCTCAACGACTTCGTCCGTGATGATCTCGCCGGGCATCAGCAACGGAACTCCCGGCGGGTAAAACGAAACCACTTCCGCACATACTTCGCCAGCGGACCCAGCCAACGCGACGGACTGTTTGGGCGCCAGCGCTGCGCTGCGCGGCAGAAGCGCCAGGGGCGGTATCGAAGGTTGCATCATGCGGGTGAGTGCCTCGTCGGCGGGGCGAACAGTCGCCGGCCTTGGCCGGTCGCTCACAGATTTCAGGCCGGAAACCAAACGACGAAGCGCTGCCGGATCGTCTTGTGGGCTCAGAAGTAAGACCACGTTCGTCCAGTCTGACATTTCGTCTTCCACTTGGAACTCGTTCCTGAGGTGTTGCTCGACCTCGTAACCAGTCCAGCCCGTCCCGCCGACATTGACCACTAGCCGCAGCGGGTCCCGCACGTGGTCGTCCATCCGTGAATCAGTCTCGGGCCGGAGCACCCGCAAGCCGGGCAAGCGTTCGATCTCTTGTTCCAGCCGCTGGGCTTCCCCAACAGCTTCTGCGAACAATCGCTCGCCGTCGCGGGCCATACGTCGGCGCACCAAGTCGAGCGATGTCAACAGCAGGAAACTCGGGCTGGTCGTCTGCAGAACGTTGAGCGCGTCGCGTATTTGCAGCGGCGTCACGGGCGAGTCGTAGCCGACGTGCAGCATCGACGAACCGACGAGCGAACCGAGCGTTTTGTGCCAACTCTGAACGACGACGTCGGCGCCTGCTGCAAGTGCAGGCTCGGGCGATCCCGGGGGCAAGAAATGAAAATGCCCGCCGTGGGCTTCGTCCACGATGAGCGGCACGCCCCGCGATCGACAGAGTGCCGCATGCTCTGACAATTCTTGCGCAAGGCCGTAATAGCTCGGGCGCGTCAACAGCACCGCTGCCACCTGCCGCTCCGCGTCGAGCGCTCGCGCCAGCTCTTCCACTGGTACACCCAGCGCCCCACACTCCGGAAGCACGTCATGGTTCAAGAACCGCGGCTCTGCCCCGGACAGCACGAGTCCGGCCAACACCGAGCGATGGATGTTTCGTGGAAGGGCGACGGGCGATCCCGGCGGCACACATGCCAATAGGGCCGTGGCCACACCGAGCGTCGAGCCGGCGCTGAGGAAGAACGATTCTCGGGCCCCGACGAGTTTGGCAGCCAGCGCTTGCGCGTCGCGGAGGCAGCCCGCCGGATGGAATGGATTGTCGGTGGCCCTCATGGCCGGTAAATCGAGCGCAAGGCCATGCGGCCCAACGAGAGAGGTCAAATCCGCATCCGCGAACCGGCCTTTCTTGTGGCCTGGTGTGTGCAGCGGATAAATGCCGCCACGCGCGTACCGGTCCAGCGTTTCGAACAGCGGCGCGCGGTCTTGGTCGGCTGCCCTTCGTGAGTCGGCGGTCACCGATTTCCACGTTCCGCGCCAACGCGGTCGACTCGCAGCGGCCGCATTGGGCGTACCAGAGCGGCCGGAGCTACGCCCGCTTTCATGCCGGCCATAATCCCCGCGGCTTCGTAGTAGCTCGCGGCGTATTGGAGCTGATCCCGCTTGAACGGCAATTCCCGCAGGTCGTTCCGCATCAGGTTCGTGTTGCTACGCACCGCGATGACGGGAATGCCCTGTTCGACCGCGGCCAACGTGGGCAAGCCGACGCAACCGTCCGGAATGACCAGGCACGAAACATCCTCGGCCGCAATCATCGACGGGTCGTAGACACCGGTCGGGTTGGCGACAATTTGCGGCGCCCGGTTGAGCCCCTTCAGCAGGCAGAACAGGTAGGTCGTGGAGATACTCTCCATCGCCTTGCGCGGTTCGACGACACCCCAGCGCTCCGTGCGCAGCGCTTCGCTGCTCATCGTGGGTGCGTGGGCCGAGGGAACGTCGAGCATACTCGACACGAAATGCGTTAGGATCGCTTCGACACCGCCCCAGGGGTTCGGACCACCTTCGCTGAAGTACGATCGGTGGAGCTCGACCGTGTCGATATGCGGCGTAATCCGCGTCGCCAGCGCCACTGCGTCGTAACTCTCGCGCTTGTCCGCGAGGATGTCGAGCAGACTCTCGAACCGTTCGACCCGGCCCGTGATGCGGCCCGAATCTGACACGCCGGTCTGCATGAATAGCTCCCTATCGAGCACGACCACCTCGCTGATGTCCATGCCGAGCGTGGCCCGGGCACCTTCAGCACAATTGATCGTTTGGTCGATGACGTTGGGAGCGTCCTTGCGGTTCTCGGTCACCAAAATCACGCGGTTCTGCCGAACCTTACGGAGACCCACGGTTCCCATCATCAGCCGACAGAGCAGACTGCCCTCGACGTAGAGCATGTTCTCGGTTTGCTCGTTGACGTCCGAGGCGTTGACGACGTTCGGGTGGACGATCAGATGATCGCATACGGAAGCCAGCAGCCTCGCGGCAGGGGTCGCATCGCCTGCATGGCCGCCGATCGCACAGTCGATGCCGGTTGGGATCAACATCACCGCGTTGAACTCGCGGTTGCGGGCCATCCGCCGCGGCCGGTAGTCGAAGATCGACACCTCCCGCCCATTCGGAGGATGAATCCGCGGGTGAATGGCTTCGACTTCACAGCGATGCCCCTGGCGGACCTTGCCGGTAATCGCGATCCGCAACGGCGTCGTGTCCGGACCGAGACCGTCTTCAACAGCCTGTCGAAGGTTCAGTACGGGCGACCGATCGCTCAGCAAATTCGGTATTGAGATTTGTTCGGAAGCGACTCTCATCGAAGCATTGACTCCTCCGCGGGAAAGGGCAGGCCTCCGTGCCCGACAGAGCAGTTGGAAATCGTGCGTGACCCCGATACACCGACGCCGAGAGGCGGTCTAGCTTAAACTGACCACAATGTCGCGTCGCCGATGCGGCCGCGCGAAGGCTCGCTCGCAAGCTCGTCGAGCAAACCTTCACGCGAGGCACGTCGCCGTGGAGCGACCGCGTCCCATGTAGAACGCTGTCCGAAAGTCTGCAGTGCGCGATCGAAAGAGGACGCCCTTATCAAGACGGGCAGGAACTCGCCGAGTGTCCAAGTGGCTGAAAGAGTTGGATTTTGAGGTGCACAGCCTGGCCCTGTCCCGGCCGGACTCCCGGGATAACAATTACGTATGGCCCGCCGCTATGTTCGAACGCAAGCTGCTCTTAGCGGGGTCGTGATGCGCATTTGCCTCGCTTAATGGGTTCAACTGTGATGAAAACATCGGACAAGAGCACGGACGTTGATGCGATTGTCAATCGGTTGGGCGGGCTCAGGCTCAAACGTCCATTCGTCGAATCGATGAAAACACGCAGACGCGCAGATCCTGCCACTCTTGAGAAGCCGGGAGCGGCATGGAGCGAGATTCGCAGCCAACTGAAGACGCTCGACATGATTCTGTTTCGCGGATGGGACTGGGTTTCGCGCGGGATGATTCGCGTCGAGCGACGAGCGCTGGGCGCGCAAGCTGCGCACTACACCCATCTTGGGATCGTGATGCGTGGCTCCGATTTCCCAAAGACAAGCCGCTTCTATAGCGACACGATGCTCTATGTTTTCGAATGTACCGATCCCAAGGAAGATGGCGTGACCAACTTCGACGGCAAGAATTTCACCGGAGTACAGCTCCGCGATTTGGATGCCATCGTTCTCCACTACGACTGTTTCGAAGACTCGGAGTTGGCTTGGATGTGTATGCACGACAACGTGCGGCCCGACATCGATCCAGAAGAGCTCGAGCGCGTGGTGGAGCGTTATCTCGACCGCGAGTTTGACTGGAATCCCCTCGACCTTTTCGGCGCGGTCTACGAGGGGGTGCGCCCCTGGCGCAACCTATTGGAGCGGACGCACTCGTCGAAGAAGCTCTTCTGCAGCCAACTCGTGGCGCTCGTACTTCGAGACCTCGGAGTCCTCCCCTCCGATATCGAGCCCCTCGATGTGTTGCCGTGCGACTTTCGGAGCCCCGACCAAGAGCAAACGATGGACCGGGACGGAAAGATCCCGGTACTCTTCCACGGCGCGAAGACTTTCACGGCGTATCCACATCGAAGCTGACGAGGGGTCTCGAACGTGCTTTCTATCGGCCCTGGGTAGGGCGGGCATCACGCCGGCTATCCAAGAGTCGACGAATGGCCGAACTCCGACGGTCGCCATGCACGAGGTAGGTGATGATCATGACTGACGATCCATCTCACATTCATCGCTACTACTCGCCGAACGATTTGTATAACAAGATCGTCGATGGGCTCGAGAGACTGGGCAAGGACTTGTCGAAAGTCACACTCGACGATCTTCAGCCCGTGGACGAGTTTCATATTCGTGGCGATGCTGCGACCAAAGAGCTCATTGAGCTCGCCGAGTTTACGGCCGACATGCACATCTTGGACGTTGGCTGCGGGATTGGCGGTTCAACACGTCGCTTGTCACATGAAACAGGCTGCCGGGTGACGGGCATCGATCTGAGCGATGAATACATCGATGCCGCAGAGAGGCTGACGCAGTTGCTCAGCATGCAAGAGCGAGTGAGGTTTCATGCCTGCAGTGCGCTCGAGTTGCCCTTCGAGGACGACTGTTTCGATGGAGTGTGGTCGCTCCAGATGAACATGAATGTCGAAGACAAGCAGGCATGGTTGAATGAAACCTATCGCGTGCTCAAACCCGGTGGGCGTGCGATCTTCTACGAAGTTTGCGCGCACAGGAACACGGATCTTCACTTTCCCGTGCCCTGGGCGCAAGACAGCTCGATGAGCTTCTTGGTGCCACCCGAAGCGTTCCGTACGATCATTGCATCCGCTGGATTCGAAATCGGGGCGTGGAACGACAAGACCGATCTCGCGCGAGAGGCTTTTGCCAATGCGAAGGAGCCCGTGGGAGAGCCGAATCTACCGGTTCTGGGTGTGTACTTGCTGGTGGGTCGCGACATCCAGACCAAGGCCTACAACCTGCGTCGAAATCTGGAAGAGGAACGTGTCAGTCTCATCGAGAGCGTCGCGGTGAAGCCCAGTCTTGGTGCGAGCAGCACCCGAAAAACTGCTGTGCGGTAGTTTCCTGCGCCACGGTTGGTCAGTCGTTACGAGCCGACATCCTGCTTCCCGTCCTGCAGGAACCCCAGTCGTCGGCGAATTCCTCCCGGTTGACGTCCGCCATCTCCGGTTCTCGTGCCCTGTAGCCCCGGATCCGTCGCAGCGCTAGACCGTCTTCGCTGGAGGAATTCCTGTGGACGAAGCGAAGGAGAGGCACGGTGCCGCCGTTTCGGGCGGCCCACGGAAGGCAGTGGTCATCGGAGGTGCCGGCTTCCTCGGGAAGCGCCTCGTGACGATGATCGGCGGAGGGGACGGCTCGCTCGAGCCGCCGCAACAGTGGCCCCGATTCGGTCATGTGCATGTTCTCGACCGTGCGACCTACGTCGACGACGCTCGAGCAAAGCTGGAACGGGACAAGCGAGGGATCTCGTTCTCGTCGGCGATCGGCGACGTTCGATCGAAGGAGGACCTCCGCGCAGCACTTCGCGATGCGCACACCGTCTTCCACCTCGCATCGCTCGTCGATGTCGGGCTGAAGAAGAACCCAGCCATCGAAGAGACCAACGTAACCGGCACGTACAACGTCATCGAGATCTGCCAAGAGCTCGGCATCCCCTTTCTCGTCTACACGAGCTCGGAGGACGTGGTTTTCTCCGAAACGCCTGTCTCTGGCGGCGACGAGTCGCTCCCGTATCCGAGCAAGCCGCTACACGACTACGTCCGAACGAAGATCGAAGGCGAGCGTGCGGTACTCAAGGCGGATGGGGAACGAGGCCTTCGTACCTGCGTGATCCGCCCCGTGCACATCTACGGACCGAACGACCCCCACGCGATCGTCCAGAGCCTCGAAGCATTCGCCGAGCGCCGCGTGCCGTTCTTGCTCGGCGACGGCTCCGCGCGCTTCGACGTCGTTCACGTCGACAACGTGGCACACGCACACCTCCTCGCCGCCGCGAAGCTTCATGATCCGGCGACGCGCGACCGGGTCGGTGGCCGGGCCTACTTCGCAGGAGAGGGCAACGCGCCAAACTACTTCGATTTCCTCCGTCCCTTCGCCGAGGCTTGCGGGATTCCCATGCCTCGCCTCCGCCTTCCGGCACCCGCCGTTCTCGCGCTCGCCCGGGCCATGGAGATCGTGCATCGGTTGACGGGACTCGAGGTCCCCTTCCACCGTTTTCACTACCACATCCTGGTGAAGGACTTCTTCTTCTCCAACGCGAACGCTGAGCGTGACCTCGAATATCGACCTATCGTGCCCAAGGAACAGGGCGTGGCCCAGACGGTCGCATGGGTACGCAAGGGCGATGATTTTCTTCGGCTCCGAGCGCATGAGAATCCGGTATAAGCGCGACACGAGGCGCATGGCGCCGAGACAGGAAGGCAACGATGAGAGAGACAGCTTATGGGTTGGTGCTGACTGTCGTGGTTGCGGCGCTGGCACTTGCGGGCTGCACGGACGAAACCGGCGGCGGCGGGTCCGGGGGGGCCGGGGGCACCGGCATCAATGCGTGCCCGGACAGCAGCTATTGCATCGACGGCGCTGAGGTCATGCCGACCATCGGCGCTCGATCGGCTTCCGTCATTCGCGTGAGCGGCAGGGACTTCAAAGACTCAAACGGAAACGGCGAGCTCGACCCATACGAAGACTGGAGGCTCTCTCCAGCCGACCGGGCCGCCGACCTCGTGTCGCGGATGGACGTGGATCAGCAGATCGGCCTCCTCGAGGAAGGTGGTTTGAGGGTGAGTCCCGAAGACGAGGCTGGAACCGTGAATGAGGTGCAGATCGACACCATCACCAACGAGCACGTGCGCCAGACTCTGATTCGCTGGCCCGAGGGTTTGAGCGCGACCGCCATCGCCCGGCACTTGAACAAGCTCCAGGAGCTGGCGGAATCACTGCCGCTCGGCATTCCCATGCTCATCACGACCGACCCGATGTTCGGGGCTGCGAGCGACATGTCGAGCACGATGCTGACCAGTTCATTCGAGTCCCCTCAAATCACGGACTGGCCGCTCGTCCTCGGTCTTGGCGCCATCGACGACCCGGCGTACGTGAAACAGGTCGGAGCATGGCAAGCCGCCCAGCTTCGCGCCGTCGGAGTGAGGTGGATGCTGGGGCCCCAAGTCGACTTTGCGACCGAGCCCATGTGGTCGCGCGTCCATGATACGTTTGGTGCTCGCGCAGATCGCGTTGGGGAGCTGGCCAAGGCCTACATTCAAGGGTTTCAGGGCAAGGACGACGGCGTGAATCCATTCACGGGCGCCGCCGCCACCGTCAAGCACTTCCCCGGCAGCGGTCCCAGCGAGAACGGAATGGACAGCCATACCTCCTGGGGACGGTTTGCCGTGTTCCCGGGCGACAACTTCGCGGCCCACATCGACGTCATGAGAACCGCCATCCAGGGAGCCAATCCCGCTGCCCTCATGCCCTGCTACAGCATCTACGAAGATCAAGCTTGGAATGGAGCGCCCGTCGAGCAGACCGGTGCATCCTTCTCTCAGGTCCTCATGATCGACCTGTTGCGAAACGAGATCGGATGGGACGGCCTCGTTACCTCCGACTGGGGCGCGGTGGGCAACTGCCTCGAGCTTGGCGGCTGCAACCAATCATCGGCGTGGGGTACGGATACTTGGACCAATGCCCAGAGGGTGGCTGCCTATGTCGAAGCCGGCGGGCATCAAATCGGCAATTTCTTCCGCTCGGGGATCATGTGGGAGGATGCCCTGTCGGCCGGGGCCATTACAGAGGCCCAGATCGCCGTGGCTGCCCAGAAAGCTCTCGAGCTCGCGTTCCAGGTCGGCGCCTTCGAAGACCCTTATGTCGATGAGGATCAGGCGGTGACCGTGATCGAGAGCTTCGAGGACGAGGCGCACGAGGCGATGATGCAGGCCTTCACGCTGCTCAAGAACGACGATGCCATCCTTCCGCTCGACGCCAACTCGGTGGATCAGAATGGAACCGAAGGCATTCAGGTGTTCTTCGATGGCTACGACGACGGGAAGATCCTGACCTACACATCCAAGGTCGTGGGATTCGGGGCGGTCGACGATATCGCCGACGCGGACTACGCGATCATTCGCGTGAGCGCTCGCCACGGGATTTACGGCGGCTTGGACGGGGGAGTGCCGCTGAGCTACCGGGACCCGATCAAGGTCTACGATCAGGATACGAACATGCCGTCGAATGTCGACTCCAGCGCGTCTAGCCCCTTTTTCTTCGGAACGGCGGAAATGAACAATGCTGCCGGTAACATGATCGCGGACACGATCGAAGCGCACATTGCTGCGAAGGGCACGAGCACGAAGCTGATCTTCGTCGTGTCGACGAATCGGACGTGGATCTGGAGCGACTACATGGAAGATACGTCCGTCCTGGCAGCGGACTTCGGCATGACGGACGAGGCCCTGCTCGACATGGTTTTCCAGATGAGGGACGGCATCCAGGACCCGAGCATCCAACCCTCGGGCACACTCCCGATGGAGATCCCATCGTCCCAGTCCGCGGTCTACTCTGCAGACGAAGACGTGCCCCACGACACGGCGAGTCCACTATTTGCGGTCGGTGCAGGCATCACCTCGTACTAGGCTGCTCGGAGGTCGGGGCTTCCACCCAACCTTCCACGTCCCGCGGGACACCTCCGCACGGCTGGCGGGGTAGAATCGCAGGCCAACCGAACCGGAGACCGCCACAATGACCTCACTTCTCATCCATGCCGCCCTCGGAGCCATCGCGCTTGCCGTCTGCTTCTACGCCAACGCGTACCTCTACCGCCGAGACTGGGGTGGATCGCAGGTGAGCCTGCCCGAAGGCGTTTGCTACGCGCTCGCCGCGATCTCGGTGTGCGTGGGTTGGTACTTCAACCAGAAGTACGTGTTCTCGTATCCGGAGGAGGCGAGCTGGGTCCACTTCACGAAGCAGCTCTTCGACACTCCGGCCGGCGGCTCGGGTGCGCAAGATCTGATCATCGCGAATTGCTTCCTCTTTCCGCTCTGGACGATGCTCGATGGCCCGCGGCGGGGGATGCGGTGGACCTGGATCTACTTCGTCATGAGCCTCTTCACGAGCTTCGCCTTCGCGATGGGTATGTATCTGGCGGTGCAGGAGCGGCAGGTCAGGTGGAACGCAAGGCCCCAGTGAGCACGGTAGACGACTACGACGCGATCGTCGTCGGCGCAGGGCACAACGGGCTGGCGGCGACCGCACTGCTTGCGAAACGCGGGTTTCGCGTTCTGTGTCTCGAGAAAAACGCGTACGCGGGGGGTATGGCCGGGACGCGCGAGATCCTCTCCGGCTGCCGCAACGACGTGGGCGCGAGCCTGCTCTTTCCGCTGGCCAAGGAGATCCAGGCAGAGCTCGAGCTCGAACGTTACGGGGTCGAGCTCATCGATCTCCCGATCATGGCGACCAACCTCAACTCGAAGACCTCGCCGCCTGCGATTTTCTACGCGAACCCGCTGCGGATGGCACTTTACGTGCTCCGTCACTTCGGGGTGGGTGCGATGATCGGCTTCGCGCGTCTCATGGCCTTCTGTAAGTACCCCGCGAGCTTGATGCATCGTTTCACGCCGCGAAGCCTGCCGCAGACCCTCGACGAGCTCCTCGCGAGCGCACCGAACGAGCGCAAGCGCAGACAGATCGAGCTCGCGTTCACCGGCAGCGCGATGGACCTGGTGGACCGCTTTCTGCCGGACCGAGAGCGCCATCGCACCCTGCGCGCGCTGGTCGCCTTCGCCGCGGTGCAATCCACGTACAAGGGACCCTTCACGCCGGGTAGCGCATTGTGCCTCGTCTACACCTTTGCCCAAAACGAAGGCGGCGGGCTGATGCGGCGCGTGAAGGGGGGAATGGGATCGCTCTCGGAGGCGCTCTGCCGCTCGATCACGAACGACGGCGGCGAAGTCCGCTTGAAGATGCCCGTGAAACGCGTCCTCATCGAGGATGGCCGTGCGGCAGGCGTGGAGCTGCGCGACGGTCAGCGCATCATGGCAAAAACGGTGATCTCGAACCTCGACAAACCGGCCACGCTCTTCGGTCTGGTGGGCCGAGAGCACCTGGACGCAGAATCGATCGAGCGTGTCGAGCGCATCGAGCACCGAGGTGCGTACGTGCATCTCCTGTTCAAGCTCTCTCGCCTGCCGCGTCACGGGCCGCCTTTCGAGCACCTCAACACCGACCCGCGCACGCGTTTCAACACCACGCTCGTTCCCGATCCCGAGCTCCAGCAGGCAAGCTACGAGGCCTGCCGGCGTGGGGAGGTGCCGCAGCATCCGCCGGTGGGCATGCAGATCCCGACGGTCATGGATGCGGGTCTTGCGCCGGAAGGTTTCCACATCGCGACGACCTACGGCTTCTTCTTCCCCTGCGACGCGCCGCGCGAGCAGCGCGGCAAGCTGCGCGACGAGATGGCGGAGCGTATCCTCGACCGGCTCTCGGAGTGGCTGCCCGACCTGCGGGAGTGCATCGTCGAGCAGGCCGTCTTCTCGTCGGACCACTTCGCCGCGATGCATGGCGCCACCCACGGTGACTTCACCCACGGTCTGATCCATCCGGAGCAGATGGTCGGCGGGCGCCTCCTCGTCCCGGGTTCGGCGCATGCAACGCCGATTCGAGGGCTCTATCTGTGCGGCGCCTCCTGCCATCCTGGGCCAGGCGTCACCTTCCTACCGGGCTACGGCGCGGCGTGCGAAGTGGCGGAAGCCTTCGAGCGGGCATGACTGGCCAACGCCCGTCCGATCTCTCCCAGGGGAACCAACACGCGTTCGAGTGCGCAAGCCCACCTGAGTCGACCAGTGTAGCCCGGCAGCACCACGCTTTCGAAGTAGAGCCTGCGGAAGGATTGCCAAGGTTGGAGTCGTAAGGTCGACCCTCGGTGCCCGTCCTTGTTGGCGACATCGAATCCTAGATCAGAGGTGTCCATGCGGGCAGGGGACGTTCAGGACTCCTCGACCGGATCCACAGCCTGTGTCGCGAGCAGCGCGAGGAGAAGCTCGTACTCCTGCTTGCACTCGGGACAGAACTCGAGGTGCGCCTCGATGCGCTCCAAGGCGGTGGAAATCGTATTGCCCAGCAAGCGGGCGTCGGCGAATTCCGCCATACCCGCAAGGCATTCATCGCAGGTGATCTCGTCGTCACGCGTGTCAGCGACGATGACGAGCAGTCTGGAAAGCTGGTCTTTGGAAAGCGGCATGGTCGTTCGAGTTCTCCTAGTGTCCTTATGAGAAAGCCGCACGAATCGATTCAGAATCGAAGCCCTGCGCCTCCAGCTCGCTCTTCAGTTTTCTGCGCGCGTCGTGCACCAGCTTGTAGACGGCGTTGCGATTCGTTCCCATGCGGCGGCCAACCTCTTCCTGCGGCATGCCGGACATCTCGGCAACGATCGCGGTCCGTTGGCGCTCGGTGAGGGACCCCTCGATGAGAGACTGGAGCGCCCGCGTGATTTCGTCCTGGGAGAGCTTGCGCTCGGGCGCTTCGCTCCCGTCGGGCTGCGATCCGGGCTCGGGCGCACCACTCTCCACGAGTGCCTCGAGGGAAACATCGCGCCAGCGGTGTTTGCGAAGCTCGGTCATGGCGATCCGGGCCGCAAGTGAAATGCACCAGGTCGTGAAGCGACTTCGTCCTTCGAAATCCCCCAGTCGATCCAGCACCCTTATCAGCGATTCCTGCACGACATCCTCGATCAGATCCGGAGGGACCTCCCCATGTCGCCGCAGACAAATGGGGAGACGGGTTCGCAGGTAGTGGCGAAGCTCCGCCAGCGCGACGGCCTGTTCGGCCCCATGCGAGCTCAACGCCTCTATCCAGCGCTCGTTTTGCACTGGCTGGCGAGATTACCAAATTTACGAATCCGCCCGAAGCATTCTGTCGGCCCATCGTCCTCAGACGCGTCGAGACCGCCATGTCTTACCCCTGCTTTCGTGGGCGACCAAGGTGAGCAACCGCCAAACGAAGCTTCGAACCGCGAGGTAAGAGATTTGAAAGACGGTGCGTCTAACTGCCAGGAAAGCGATTTCCCGTCGGTTTCCAGCGAGCACGGCTCGCAAGAGGATTCCCCTCGAAAAGATCACTCGCAACCAATTGGAGAACCTGTCCCATGAAATCAACACACCTTTTCTGTCGGCCCAAGCTCGCGATCCCGGCGTTTCTGGCTCTCGCCTCGGCGTCGCCCGCCTTCGCCGAAAGCCCAGCAATTAGCGAATCTGGAACCGCCTCGGCTGCATTGGTCACGCTCGCCACCACCGGAGACCCGGATGCTCTGCAGGCTGAGCTCGGGGGAAACGTGACCTCCTCGGAAGAGCTGCAGAGGAAAGTTGGCAGCCTCCTCAAGTTAGACAAGAGCGAACATCTGGCGCCCAAGGCGCTGGTCACTCCCAGTGGCGAAACCTACGCCATGGTCGCGCCCACCATCACCAAAGACAACTACATCTTCGTTGATCGCATGGGCAACGCGATGCGAATGGACGTTGGCGCGACAGAAGGCGACTACAAGCCGTTCACCGTCCAGTCGATCGTCGAAGACGGCGGCACGCCTTGGTACGTCGAGCTCTGGTACTGGCTGACCCACTAACACCCATTCGGCCGCCGGAGAAAACAGAGCCCGGCGCTCAGCGCCGGGCGGCTTTCATCAGCGACTACCAAACCGATCCATGAGCTCTCTTCTTCGTAAAGGCACACCCATGCTCAAAGGTCACAAAGTTAGCCACAAGCTCGGTCTCTTGTTGTGTGCGCTGATGGTCGACGGATGCACAGGCCATCCCGAGACTCCGATGCATCCAGCCGCGTTTACTCCAGTCCCATCCGAGTTCACGCACGTTTGGGACAAGACCAAGCATCCGTTCACCGGTGCGGCAGTCATCGACATAGATGGCGACGGGAGGTTCGAAATATTCGTCGGCGGAGGAGAAGGTCAGAGCGACGCTCTGTTGAGCCATCGCGATGGGCGACTCGTCGATATCATCGAGTCTACAGGGCTGTCGAAAAGCACCGCAACCTACGGTGCTACCGCCATCGACATGGACGCCGATGCGGATACCGATCTGATCGTGGCGCGCGATGACGGCGTCTACTTGTACCTCAACGACAGTGGGCGATTTCGCGAAACGAGAGTGCCCGTCGACCTACCTGATCACTCGGTCCCGTTCAGCGTCGCGGTGTCGGATATCGACCGCGATGGTGACGCGGATCTCTACGTCGGCGCGTTCGTTGCATTCTCGTCTTTTCGCACCGCAACTTACAACGATCCGACTCACGCCAAGATGAATCGCATGCTGCTGAACAACGGCGACCTGACCTTCACCGATATCACCCGGGAATCCGGAACCGCCAGCAAACAGAATACGTTCTTCTCGGCGTTCGTCGATCTAGACTCTGACGGCTGGCAAGACCTGGTGGTTGCGCAGAATACCGGCGAGGTCGAGATCTTCCGAAACCTGCGAGACCGCACATTCCAAGCCATCGCCACGAATACAGGCCTCGGATTTTGGATGGGTCTGGCAGTGGGGGATGTCGACAACGACGGCGATCAGGATCTGTTCTTCACCAACGTCGGCAACTCGATTCCCCTGTTCCTCACCGACGGCGATCTCCATGCCGATCAGACCCACACTCACCAATGGAGGTTGCTGCGCAATGACGGTGACTTCCACTTCACCGATGTGACCGAGGCGTACGGTCTCACGGGGGAGGGCTTTGCCTGGGGCGCCGTGTTCGAGGACTTGAACCTCGACGGACAACTCGACCTGTTCGTGGCGCAGAACTACATCAAATGGCCGGTTCATGAGTTGTTCAAGCTCTCAGGTCGCTCCTACTTGCAGCACGCCGGAAAAGGTGCGCGCGAGTTTCATCATGCGTCTTCGCTCGGGACGGCGAACAAGCACTTCGGCCAGTCACCGCTGATCGCCGACATCGACGACGATGGCCGGCAGGATCTCGTATGGATCAACATGAACGGGCCGGTGCGCGCGTTCCTGAATACATCGACGGGGAACTACATCACCATCGTGGTGCCCGATACCGTCGCCGCCCTTGGTACCCGCGTCAGCGTCGAGACCGAGAGCGGTAAGAGTTACACACGTGATGTCGTTGCTGGGGCAGGCATGCTCACCGACCAAACTCCGGAGCTAACCTTCGGCCTGGGTGAGCTCGAACGCGTCCTCAGCGTCACCATCTACCGGCCGAACGGCGAATCCGAGGTCATCCTCGCGCCGCCCATCAACCAAAAGCTCGTACTTAGGTGATGGATCGAAGCGACCGCATGGGACGAGCCTCTGGCGGGATCTCGACATGAGAGCTATGTGGCTGGACTGACTTGCGCGCTCGCAGGCTGCTAGCGTGTTCCCTGAGAGATCTAGTAGATGAATTGGTACAGACTCAAGACCGCGCTCATCGGGCTCAAGCGATTGGCGGAGCTCTCGGACGAAGACAAGCAAGCTTGTATCGACGCCTTCAAGTTTCTCCAGAGAATGCAGGATGGCGAGCCGACCGAGACAGAGGATGAAACGAAGGCGGTCGCCGACTACTACAAAGTCCTCAACAACTTGCTCTCGGTTTTCGACCTGGAGAAGCTCTACATTCCGCCGCAGCTAGACGAATCCGAGGGATTGTATGGCAATCAGCTCCTGGTCGAGCAGGCTGTACTGAAGGAGCTCAATCTAAAAGACCCGGCGAGATCGCATCTCTTGGACATGGGGTGCGGGAGGGGGCGGGTCTCTCACCACTTCGCCACGCTGACGGGCGGTCAGGTATCCGGATACAACATCGATCCCAATCAGATCGAGAATGCGATCGACTGGGCCGCGGAGTGCGGAATGAGCGATCGCCTTCACTTCAAGGTCGGCAACCATCACGAGCCACTCGAGTACGACTCCGAAACCTTCGATGGATGCTTCTCCTTTCAAGCGGTCTGGCCGTTCTTCAAGAAAGAGGAGCTCGATGCGCACGCGGCAGAGATGTACCGCGTGTTGAAGCGCGGAGCACGATACGCTTGTTCCGAGTATCTACTGACGCCGCATTTCGACTGGAACAACGAAGAGCACGTGAGCCTACACAAGGCATTTCTGCCAACGCTTGCGGCCACTCAATCCATGTATCCAGCCGATGTCTGCGCCGCTTTGGAAAGAGCGGGCTTCAAGATCGTCCTTTCGGCTCCCTCGAAGAGCGCGGCCTGGCCGATTTGCGAGCAGAAGAGAGATCTGATTCTCGGGGGGCGAAAGGTCGTCAGGGCGCTCGAGGCAATTCGCATTTTGCCCCCCTGGGTCGAAGAGTCGCTGGAGCTTCTTCAAAGCGGTGGCCAGGCATGGACCGATGCGGAGAAGGCAAAGATTGCCGACTTGAACTGGAGAATCGTAGCTGAAAAGCCGCTCGTCTAATCTGCTTTGGATCTCGCTCCGCTGTCTTCGGTTGCGGGACATTCGGACTTTCTGGTCGAGCTCGGTGGCTCTATGGAATACAGTGTTGGAATCGAGGAGAGCCAACGAAGAGGAGAGGTGGACTTGTCGTCGCAGGTTACCGGCAAGCACGGCGCTCGCTATCTTCTAACGGGAAGACGTATGATGATTCGACAGATGAGGACACTGGTTTTCGCTCTGAGCTCGCTTGCTGTCATGCCCGCGCTTGCCCAAGAAGCAGAACCAGCGACAGAAGCGAAGTCGGCGAACGAGATCGTCGTCGAGATTCTCGGCCTCGAGAGCGACCACGGCCAGATAGGCTGCCGGATCTTCTCGAAGGCGGACGGCTTCCCCGGGAAGATGAACAAGGCGGACGAGCAACTCTACAGCAAGCCAAAGTCGAAGAAGGGCGGCTGCACGTTCAAAGGCTACAAACCGGGCACGTACGCGATCTCGGTCATGCACGACCTCGACAGCAGCGGTGACCTCAATACGTCGATGGTTGGAAGGCCGAAAGAACCCTGGGGGGTGTCCAACGACGCGCCTGCGCATCGTTTCGGACCGCCTGAATTCGAGGAATGCACGTTCAAGTACGAGGGCGGAAAGAAAGTCATCAAGATCAAGCTTCAGCACTAGCCCTGCGGTTGATGCTGGGTGGCGAACGTCGCCGCGGTGCCTTCAGGGGATGCGATCGCCGCGCATGGTGTGCTTCTTGAGCTCGAGTCGCGCGACGGTGCGACGGTGCACCTCGTCGGGGCCGTCTGCGAACCGAAGGGTGCGGCTGTTGGCCCAGTCGCGAGCCAGACCGAAGTCCGTCGTCACGCCGCCGCCGCCGTGCGCCTGAATGGCGTCGTCCAAGACCTTGAGCGCCATGTTGGGCGCCTTCACCTTGATCATCGCGATCTCGGCCCTCGCCGCCTTGTTGCCGACTTTGTCCATCATGTCGGCGGCCTTGAGGGTCAGGAGCCTCGCACATTCGATGTCGATGCGGGCGTCGGCGATGCGTTCTTCCCAAACCGAATGTTCGTAGAGCTTCTTGCCGAAGGCCTCCCTGCTCATGAGCCGTGCACACATCTTTTCGAGCGCGCGTTCGGCGACACCGATGAGGCGCATGCAGTGATGGATGCGTCCGGGGCCGAGGCGCCCCTGGGCGATTTCGAAGCCGCGTCCCTCTCCGAGAAGCATGTTGCCGGCCGGAACTCGAGCGTTCTCGAATATGACCTCACCGTGACCGTGCGGTGCATCGTCGAACCCGTAGACCGGAAGGTAACGCTCGACCGTGACACCCTCTGTATCACGAGGAACCAGGATCATGCTCTGCTGAAGATGGCTCGAGGCATTGGGGTCGGTCTTGCCCATGACGATCATGATGGCGCATCGCTTGTCCATGATGCCGGAGGTCCACCACTTGCGTCCGTTGATCACGTACGCGTCGCCGTCGCGACGAATCTCCGTGCAGATGTTCGTCGCATCGGACGAGGCGACCGCGGGCTCGGTCATAGCGAACGCGGAGCGAATGCGGCCGTCGAGTAGAGGCGCGAGCCACTGCGCCTTTTGCGCGTCGGTGCCGTACCGCTCGAGGACCTCCATGTTGCCGGTGTCGGGCGCGGAGCAGTTGAACACCTCGGGCGCGAAGATCACGCGCCCCATGATTTCGCAGAGCGGCGCGTACTCGAGGTTCGTGAGCCCGGCGCCAAGCTCGCTCTCGGGCAAGAAGAGGTTCCAGAGCTCCGCCTCCTTCGCCTTGGTTTTGAGCTCTTCGAGCATCGGCGGGACGTCCCAGCGGTCGGAAAGAGCCTCGTGCTCCGCATAGAACGCTGCCTCGTTCGGATAGATGTGCCGTTCCATGAAGTCCTGAACGCGATCGATCAGGGCCTTCGTCTTGTCGCTGTAGGTGAAATCCATGATGCCGGCTCGATAGTGGCATGGAGGGCTGCGCGGAGCACCCTCGGGGCCCGTCGTGGACGAATCGTCGCTATGAGACCGCGGACAACAAGCGGACAACAAAGCGATGAGCATTCTTCACGTTCACGCCGACAATCGGTAGGATCGGTCCTCACGGGATAGAGTGGCGCGAGAGACTCCTGATTCATATGCGCCTCCTCCGGGCGAAGGGTTCTTGGACCTCGGGTCCGGGGTGGGGCTCGTAGTCGCCAACATGATCGGCGCAGGGGTGTTCCTGAGCGCCGGCTTCATGGCCCAGGAGCTCAGCGCAGCTTGGATCCTGTCGGCCTGGCTCGTGGGCGCTCTGCTCGCGATGGCGGGTGCGCGAACCTACGCCGAGGCGAGTGTTCTGATTCCACGCTCCGGCGGCGAGTATCGATATCTGTCCGAGCTGATTCACCCGGCCGTGGGGTATTTGGCCGGATGGGCCTCTTTGCTGGTGGGCTTTTCCGCTCCCATGGCGATCAGTGCTTACGCAGCAGCCGCGTTTGCCTTTGCCGTGTTCGGCGCGGGCGAGCCCCGTCTCGGCGCCACGGCGGTGATCATCGCGCTAACCGTGTTTCACTCTTTCGGCTTGAAGCTCTCGAAGTGGACTCAGAATGGCCTGGTGATCGTCAAGGGCCTGCTCGTCCTCGGATTCGTGGCGCTCGGATTGTCGATCGGAAACACGGACTGGCCGACCTGGGTGCCTGCGAGCGGAAGCACCGATTTCGCGCCGCTTCCCTTCGCGACGAGCCTCTTTTTCGTCGCCTATGCCTTTTCGGGCTGGAACGCCGCCGCATACACGGCAGAGGAATTCCGCAATCCAAAGCGCGACGTCGCGAGAGCGATGTTGATCGGATGCGCCGTCGTCGGCCTCGTCTACCTGCTCGTCAACTGGGTTCTGGTTGCCAATCTGACCCCGGAGCGCGCGAGCGTCGTATTCCGCTACGAAGAGGCCCGAGTCACGTTGGGTCACTTGGTCGCTCAGGATTTGCTCGGTGAAGCCGGTTCCGGAATCATGTCGATGGGCATCTCGATTGTCATGTTATCGAGCGTGAGTGCAATGCTCCTGGTCGGTCCCCGCGTCTACGCAGAGATGGCGCGCGACGGCTTTCTCCCAGCTCTGCTCCGAGGTCGCCCCGGCGTTCCACCGCGGGCGTCGATCGTCATTCAAGCCGTTCTCGCAATCGTGCTGCTCTATCTGCACTCGGTCGGTGAGCTTCTGAGCAATGTGGCCGGGGTCTTGATCTTCTTCTCGGCTCTCGTGGCCCTCGGCCTGTTCTTCGTGAAGCGCCGGAAGCCTCATCTGCCATCGCCCCGGAAATCGGCCTTGTTTGCCGCTGCCGTGTATGCGGGATCCTCGGTTTGGATGCTCTACAACGCGTTCGAGGCCAAGACGAGCCTACTTCCGTGGCTCGGCCTGTTGGCCGTCGTTGGTTTGGCCGGATACCTGGCCGCGCTCCGGCGGCGCAACGCTCGATGAGGTTGAGCTCTCCGCGAACGAAGCGGTTGCACACGCATTCGAGACCTCGATGCCGACGGGCCTCTTACATACCGTCCAGGAACGGCCGCGCGACGCACACCATGTACTGCTGCGCTGCCCTGAGCGACTGGACGTGAATTCGCCGCCGCAGAACGCTGAGCGTGAAGCCGTGGGCGAAGCTCCAGAGGCCGATGCCGAGATCCCTCGCCTGAGCTGGATCATCGGTCCCCAAGTAGTCGGAGACGGTGCTCTGCAGAAATCTCACAGCGGAAAGGACCGCCTCTTCTAGATCTGGGAAATCGCCGCTCTCGTTCAAGCGCCTTCCGAACATCACCTCGTATTGAGCAGGCCGTTCCCAGGCGAAACGAAGATAGGCTTTGAGGAACGCCTCGAGCTTGCCGCGCGCATTCGGAGCTCCCCGCGTCGCTCGTTGTAGACGCGCTCGTAGGTCCACGAACCCGAGGCGAGCGAGCTCAGCCAGCAAAGCCTCGCGGTCCTCGAAATGACGATACGCTGCGCCGTGCGTCACACCCACGCGTTGGGCGACCTGCCTGAGCGACAAGTCCGGGCCCAGCTCCGCGAGCAATTCCAAGCCCGCTTCGGAGAGCGCTCGCTTCAAGTCACCATGATGGTACGCGCCTCGCTTCATCGGATGGCGTCGCGGACGAAGGCGAGCACTTCTTGCTCGAACCGCTCCGGTTGCTCGAGGTCGGGGAAGTGGCCCGAGCCCTCGAAGATGACGAGCTTCTTGCGGGGTGCGAGCGTGAGTGCCCCGCCCGGATCACTCGGGCGATGGGTGCGATCCGCGTCTCCCCAGATCGAAAGCACGGGGACCGGCACTTGCGCCGTCGGTGCTGTGGCGTTGCGGACCGCTTGCAGGGCCGAGGCGAGGCTGTAGTCGGCGCCTCGCGAATACGCGGCGAGCGCCTCTTCGAGATATGGGCCCAGATCGGCGCCTTTAGGAAGGGCAGCTTGGTACCAGGAGCGCGCCAAGGGCCGGCGAAGGGCACGCACCAGAACTTGTCCAAGGACGGGGGTTCCGATGAGCCCGTGGAAATCGACCCGCTCGGTCCACGCCAGGGCATCCTCGAAAGAAGGGGTCTGCGCGAGGACGACGGCGGCGATGCGCTCCGGGGCCCGTCGCGCGGCTTCCAAGGCGATCATGCCGGCGAGGCACGGAAACATCAGCACGGCTCGATCGACCTCTAGCTTCTCGAGGGCTCCCAGAACCACGTCCGCGTTCTCGTCGACCGAGAATCGAAAGGAAGGCGACGGGCGGGAATGCCCAAAGCCTGGCAGCTCGAGACCGATGGCTCGCCCCTGCCGCGCGAGCGAACGCAGAGCCGCTTCGTGGTGTTCCAAGACGTTGGGCGGGTCGGGCGTGAGCACGAACGCGAGCGCCCCGGAACCTTCGTCGGAAACACGGAGGGACGTCTTGCCGACATCTATTAGGGAATACGGGGGGCGCGCCGGGGCCCGGCGGCTTGGAATCGCGAATCGCGCACGATCGATGAATGATCCATCCATAATGTTACCAGTGGTTACTTTATGCACCCGGTGATGAACCTCGTCAAGTCCCCGGGGGTCAACCGCCCCATCGAAGCGTCGACCGGGCGCGCTCCACGGGAGACTCTCCGCTGGAAACTTCGATATTCTGTTGGACTTTCGCGCTTGGCTGTACGTAGAAAGGCGAGCGATGAAGCGCGACACCTGGCATCACCGGTTGCTCCGAGATCTTCCAGCGTCGCTCGACGAAGAGCAGGTCGAAGAGCTCCTACGGACGCCCGCTTTCCGGATCGAACGGATCGTGTCGACCGGCCAGGCATCTGAGGAGGGGTTTTGGTACGACCAGTCCGAGCACGAATGGCTGATCGTCTTGAGCGGCCACGCGAGGCTGCGCTACGAGGACGAGGACGGCGAAGTCGAGCTCGGTCCGGGCGACGCCGCGTTCATTCCGGCGCACCGAAGGCACCAGGTCACATGGACGAGCCCCGACGAGCCCACCGTCTGGCTCGCCGTGTTCTGGACTGAATCCTGAGGGCTTGCGCTCCCGGGAGCCCGTCCGACAAAGAGGTTGCACCTCCGTCGAAGCAAGGCGTATCGTCGAGATCCGCGAGGAGACGCCCATGAAAATCAGCCCTAGCATGAAGCTCCGGCGTCGACTGACACGGTTACTCCTGGTATTCAGCCTGCCCTTCCTGATGGGGCAGGAGGACTGCACGCCGAACCCCGACCCGAAGAGCGACCGCCAAGCCGGTGGCTCTCGACTGCGTGCTTGGCGGCAACCAGGTCTTCATTCCGATCGATCTCACGGTGGCGTTGGATCGGTACCCAACCGCGGGCACCGGCATGTTCGCGGACGTGTCGGTCGGCGCCCGCATTCCCGCCGACGTGTTTTGCGCGTTGGCGGCTGTCCCCATGACGCAGGCCGAGCTTCAATCATCGACGGTCGTCACGGAGTTCGGCGGGGTCTTCCTCCCGGGAGCCCTTTCCGCAACGTCGTTTGCGCTCGATCTGCCCATCCCGTCGATCGATATCGCGGCTGCGTGCGCAGGCGCGTATGGTCCAGAGATCGCACTCGATTACGGCACCATTCCAGCGACGCCCTGGGCGGATGGCGCGTGGACGGTGGACTTCATGGTCAGCGCCACCGGGATGAGGTTCTGGTTGACGAACATCGTCCCCTCTCCTCCGCCTTTCATCGACCTGATAGACCTGTGTACCCCGACCGACAAGAGCAACCCTCCGAACGGGACGACGAACGATCCCGAAGATAGCCCGCGCATCTCCGCAGACCGTGACGGGGACGGCGACTACGAGGCCCTGGCTACCGCGACGGATCAAGTGCAATTCAACGTGAACGGGTTCTGCGTGGGGTACCGCTGCGACGACTTCAACGACTGCACCGTCGACACCTGCGACGTGCAGGCGCGCTGGTGCTTCTACGACAACGAGCCAGACGGGACTTCCTGCGACCGCGGGGGCGAACCCGGCGTGTGCAGCGTGGGGACTTGCGTCGAGTGCTTGGACGCCTCGCAGTGCGCACCCGCGGGCGAGTGCTCCGAGCCGACCACATGTACCGGGAACGCGTGCGTGCTGGGCAATCCCTTGCCTTTCGGTACGAGCTGCAGTGCCGGCGCTTGCGATGGCGCGGGCGACTGCCTGTCCAACCCGCAGCCTCCATGCAGTGTCCAGCTCGCAGCTCCCCCCTTCGATACCTGCACGAGGACCCTCTCGCTCGGCTGCACGCAAAACGTCACCGGGGATGTGACGATGGTTGACGTCGAGCTCACCGTGACGGCGGATCCGCTCACTGGCGGCACCACCGTCCCGGTGCACTACGCCGGGGTGTTCCGGTTCCCCGAAGTCATCATCGATGGCGCTCAGCCGGCGGTCCCGGGCGGCGTTGCCTTTGCGGATCTCATCGAGGCCAAGGCGACGGTGCACGTGCGCTCTGGCGCGACGTCGCCGGACTCCACTTTGAGCTCGCCGCTACCCGTAGGGCCGGGCACCTGCGCGATCCTGCCAAACAATAGCTGTGATCCGGCCAACGACGGGGCAAGCGTACCCGGCCTCCGCAGCAACACGGACTGCGTTCCCACGGGCACCTTCAACCCCTGCCAGCACCTCGTCGCATTCCCGACGAGCTCCGATTGCTCGCCCGGAGGCATCTGTGAGTTGCTCGGCAAGACCACACAATGCCAAAGCAACGGCTTCTGCATTACTGGCGATTTTCTCATCCCGTTGACCGGTGTCGACAGCAGCGTCGACGTAGACGGGTCGGGTGTGGTCTCGTTCGGCTGGGACGATCAGAGCACGGGCGCCACGCTCAACCCTGACGGAACGTATGACCTGCCCCTGTTCGCCTTCACGGACCCGCTCGGTCCCAATGGCATCAAGCTCAACGCATCGGGTCTGTCAGTCGCTCTACAATGCACGATGGCCGTCGACAGCGGCGGCCCGCTCGGCCCAGTCCCACCGGTGCCCGGCCAGTCGAGCCCCACACCGGACTCGGAGCTGATCAACTTTCCGATCCAGGCTCCGTAGGCAACACCGGTCGATCGCTGCTCCTAGGCGCCGAGCGTCCCAACGAAGATCTAGCCGTTGGCTATTTGGCCCCGGCGACGCCGATCCCGACGCGCCAGAGTTGCTCGCTGAAGAGGCTGGTTGCGTAGATCGAGCAGGGGTCGAAGTCTCCCTGACCGAAGGCCAGGCTCGCGACGGTGCTGACGTTCTCGGCGACGATGGTCGCGTTGCCCTCCGGGTCGACTCGCGCGATCTGGCCGGCCACGTTGAGAGCCACGTAGACATTGCCCTCGCTGTCGATCGCGACACCGTCCGGTGTGGTGGCGTTCTCGAAGGTGACCCATTTCTCGGGCGTACCGGCCACTCCCTCGGCGGAAACCGGCACCCTCCAGAGTCCCGGCTCCTGGAAGGTCGATGCGACGTACAGAGTGCTTCCATCGAGAGAGAACACCATTCCGTTCGGGGTTGGCACTCCTGAAACCCAATTCGAAACGTCGCCTTCCCAAGTCACTTCGTCGATTGAATCCTCGCCGATGCTGTCGTCCGAAACGAGGATCGTGTCCCATGGGGTGGTGACGACGAAGTTGGGCGCGCCAAGTCCGGTCGCGATCGGCTCCGACTCGCCAGTGGAAGGATCGATGAGCAGAAGCTCTCCGGTGTCGATGGCGGCGGCGATGATGCCGTTCGCGTGGCTCGCGAGACCGAGGATGGATGGAGCTTCGGCGACGCTGGTAGCTGTGCCCTCCGTCGTGACGGCGAGCAGCTGGTCGTCGGTCGTGCTGTCGATCGCGGAGACGAAGAGGTTTCCATCGGCGTCGAAGGTGATGCCCTCGCTTCTCGGAGGCGTGGTCGTGCCGAAGGGCTGCACCTCGCCGATGTCGATGTCCGTTTGGCAGGTCCGGGGCGTTCCGCCGGTTCCTGCACCGCCACCGCCGCCATCGGAGCTGGAGTCACAACCCATGACTAGCGCGAGTGAAATGAAAGAAAGGAGCAGACATCTGTTCATCGGACCACCTCGTTCGATTGCGACGCGGAGCCTAACCAGTCGAGCGCGGGCTGTCACGTAGAGATCGGAGGCCGGCTAGTTCTCTTGCGCCTTGCCCGTCATCGGCACGAAGCGAACCGGGATCACCGACTCCTCGCGGAATCCGTCCTTCGTACGTGTCACGCGTAGTAGGCTTTGGAAGCTCTTGCCGACGGGAATGACCAAACGGCCTCCAACCTCGAGCTGCTGCTTCAGAGGCTCCGGGATCTTCGGCGGCGCCGCCGTCACGACGATTGCGTCGAACGGCGCGTGCTCGGGCCATCCGGCATAGCCATCGCCGTGCCGCACTTCGATGCTCTCGTCGTACCCGAGGTCACCGAGGAGCGCCTTGGCGCGCTTGGCAAGCGACGCGACGATCTCGATGGAGAACACCTTCACACCCATTTCCGCGAGGACCGCGGCTTGGTATCCGGATCCCGTTCCAACCTCGAGCACAGTGTCCCCTGGCTTCACCCCAGCGAGCTCACTCATCAGCGCGACGATGTACGGTTGGCTGATCGTTTGTCCATCGCCGATCGGAAGGGGACGGTCGTCATAGGCGTATGGGCGCTGCGACTCGGGCATGAACCGGTGCCTCGGCACCTTGCGCATCGCCTCGAGCACGCGTGCATCCTTGATGCCTCGCGATTCGATCTGCGAGCGCACCATCTGCAATCGCTCTTCGGCGCGCGCATCGGGTTTCGAAGGGGCTGGGCTCGCCGATCCCGAGCTCGGTGTGCAAGCGCCGAGGAAGAGCAGCGCGATGCCTGCAGCTCTCAGCATGGGAAAGACGTTAGCACAAGAACGAGGGGGTGCTGACCGCTTGTCATATATCGTTCTGCCTGACGGGCCGACCGAGGGCTGCTACGAAACAAGCCCCCGGGCGTTGAAAGGTGCGTGATGCGAGCTGCAAGTTTGGTTTTTGGAGCGTTGACGGGTTTGTTCGGACTGCTCGGCGCGAGCTGTTCCAGCGACCAGAGTAGCCCTACGCCGCAGATCACGAGCGCGGAGACGAGCCTCGGCGTCGCGAACGGGTTCGTCACCGATGAAGGCGTGGTGGCGTTCCTCGGGCTTCCGTTTGCCGAGGCACCCGTCGGAGAGCTGCGATTCAGGCCACCGGTGCCGGTCGAGTCCTGGGACGGTCCGCTCGACGCCAGCGAGTTTGGTCCCGCTTGTCCGCAGCCGGTCGAGCCCGGTCAGAAGCTCTATCAAGATCAGAGCGAGGACTGCCTGACGCTCAACGTTTGGACGCCCTCGGCGGACGGCGGCAAACGCCCCGTGATGGTTTGGGTGCATGGCGGCGGCTGGATCTACGAAGGCACCGAGGATCCGCTCTACAGCGGCGCGAAGTTGGCTGCACGTGGCGACGTCGTCGTGGTGAGCATGGAGTATCGACTCGGCGTCTTCGGCTTCAGTCACTTCGAAGACATCGAGGGCAGCGGCAATGCCGGCCTGCTCGACCAGACGCTCGCGTTCGAATGGGTGCGCGAGCAGATCGCAGCCTTCGGGGGAGACCCTGAAAACGTGACGCTCTTCGGCGAGTCCGCCGGTGGCATGAGTGCGACCGCGCTGATGGCCATGCCTCGCGCAAAAGGTCTATTCCACAAAGCCATCGCGCAGAGCGGCGCCGGTGGCACGGCGCGCGAGGCCGCGTACGCGAAGGCGGTTTCGGATAAGTTCCTTGCTGCGGCGGGTGCGAACGATGTATCCGAGCTCTCCGAGATGACGACCGCGGAGCTCCTTGCCGCACAGGACCTCTTGATAGAGGACGCGTTCCTCGCGGACCTTCTCTTCGGCACGGTGGTCGATGGAGCGGTGGTGCCAGAGCCTCCGATTCAGGCGATTGCCAAAGGAAGCTCCGCCGGCGTGCCGCTCCTGACTGGAACGACGAAAGACGAAACGCGTCTTTGGATCATCTATGTCGAGCTCTTGGCCAATGTGCCTCTCGACGTGGTGCTTTCGTTCGTCCCGTCGGGTGCGCGGGCGATTCCGGACGGAATGACCGCCCAGGACGTCATCGACCTCTATGCAGCCAACCGCCCCGGCGCGGAGCCGGGAGTCGTGACGCATGCAGCGGGGACGGACATCTTCTTTCGGCTCCCGGCAATTCGCTTGGTCGAAGCGCAGCTCGCTCACCAACCGAACAACACGTTCCTCTATCGCTTCGATTGGCCACCGCCGGCACCGGCGTACTCGGAGCACGACTTGGGCGCCCCGCATGCATCGGAGCTTGCGTTCATGTTTGGCACGCCGGAGGGCTGGACCGAGATCTATGGCACCGCTGGGATCCCGGCCGGGCTACGCGACCAGATGATGGACGCCTGGATCGCCTTTGCAAAGACCGGCGACCCGAACCATCCCAACATGCCGAGCTGGCCCGCTTACGACATCACGAACCGGCCCACTCTGCTTTTCGACACGACGGATGCTGCGCCGCTCACCGAGCTGGTCGACGACCCCGCCGGCGACGAGCGCGCGTTCTGGGACGGCATACCGTTCGACGGCGTCACGCCTACTTCGAAGCCGGAAGACCTCTAGTGCCGGCGTGATTGATGACCGGACTGCTGGCGACCGGGTGCGCTGAGCTCCCAGGCGCCATAGCCGACGACCTCGTGGCGGCCGCCCGCGGTGTCGCCTGAGCTTCGCAGATCCAGGCAGCGCGGCTGAAGCCCGCGAGATCGCGCGCTCAGCAGTAGTCCGTTGATACCAACCCGCCCACAGGCCTGCTCGGACGCGATGCGCTCGGGCTCGAGCGATTCGATCGCCCGCGCGGTCGCCAGATCCATGCGCCTTGCCGTGTCGTAGTCGTGGTAGTGACTGAGGTCCGAGCTGATGACGATCAGGGTTTCGTCGCCGCCCCAAAGAGAGGCCAAGACCTCGGCCACTTGCTGCGAGGATGAGCGACCGAACGCGATTGGAAGGACGGAAAAGCTGCCGAGCACTTCTTGCAGAAAAGGAAGCTGCACTTCGAGCGAATGCTCCCAGTGATGCGCTTCGTCGAGCACCTCGACGAAGGGGAGCTTCAAGACTTGGCGACGCGCGGTTTCATCGATGGGCACCGATCCGAGGGGCGTTTCGAAGGCCGTACTGCTTGGAACCGCCAGGCCATCGAAAGAGACATGATGGCTCGGACCGATGAGCACGACGCGCGCAACCAGGTCCCGCGCGGTCTCGAGTTGCACATACGCGCTGGCCGCCACTGGACCCGAGTACACGTAGCCCGCGTGTGGCACGATCAGCGCCTTTGGCCAGGTGTCGCGCGGCTCGAACGACTTGCGTGCTGCATCGAGGTGCTCCCGGACGACTGCGCTCAGAGCCTTCCCATTGGCTGGATAAAAAGAACCCGCTACTGCAGCAGGCCGCACAGCTCCCATATGACAAATCTGAGCACGAGAAGAGGCTTGTCAATGCAGTCCTCGCGGCCTTGCCAGTGGGCCCCCAGGTGCGCATTGTCTGCGTGATGACCCACACACTTCAATCAACGGTTTCGACGGAATATTGGAGCCGCCTCGAAGATGGGAAGCTCGTGTGCGAGCTCTGCCCACGCGAGTGCAAGCTCGGCGAAGGGCAGCGAGGGCTTTGCTTCGTGCGCGCCCGCGAGGGCGACGAGGTCGTGCTCACCACCTATGGGCGCTCGAGTGGGTTTGCGGTGGACCCGATCGAGAAGAAGCCCTTGAATCACTTTTTACCCGGAACGCCCGTGTTCTCCTTCGGTACGGCCGGCTGCAATCTGACCTGCAAGTTCTGCCAGAACTGGGACATCTCCAAATCGCGCAAGATGGACACGCTGGCCGACGCCGCCGGGCCAGAGGAAATCGCGGACACCGCGCGAAGGCTCGGCTGTCGAAGCGTGGCGTTTACCTACAACGATCCGGTGATCTTTCTCGAGTACGCGCGAGACGTCGCGGCCGCTTGCAAGGATCGAGGGATCCGCACGGTTGCCGTGACCGCCGGCTACGTGAACCCGAAGCCACGTGCCGATTTCTTTTCATTCATCGACGCGGCCAATGTCGACTTGAAAGCATTCGACGATGGGTTCTACAGACGCCTCGCCGGAGGCCGGCTCGATCCTGTTCTCGACACCTTGCGGTACCTCCGCCATGAGACCGGTGTCTGGTTCGAAATCACCAACCTCGTCATCCCCGGGCACAACGACGCTGACGACGACATTCGCAAGCTCAGCGACTGGATCGTCGAAGAGCTCGGCCCCGACGTCCCGCTTCATTTCTCCGCGTTCCACCCAAGCTACAAGATGCTGAACGTGCCTCCGACATCGAGAGAGACCTTGCGCCATGCGAGGAACCTCGCAAAGCAAGCGGGCGTTCGTCACGTTTACACCGGCAATGTCCACGATCCGGAGGGCGACACCACGTTCTGCGGGGGCTGTGGAACGGCGCTGATCCGCCGTGACTGGTACGAGATCCTCGCATGGAACCTCGTCGAGGGTTGCTGCCCCGAATGCGGTGTCCGCTGCGCAGGCGTCTTCGAGTCGAATGCTGGAACCTGGGGCGGGCGCCGTCTTTCCGTCCAAATGGCGCCGGACGGAATCGCGCTCTCGTAGGTTCTATAGACCTCGGGTTGCCGGCCCGGCTGCATGCTATCACGCAAAAATGGTCAACCGTATCGACGCGTTGCGCCGGACGGCGCTCGAAGGCCGTGACATTGCGGTCGACGCCGTGTACCTCGCTCAGCGAATCGACACGCGTCAGCTCGAAGCACGCCGCCTGGCCTCGACGCCGCTGGTGGTCGAGGCGGGTCGCGACGGGCTCTGCGTGCTGTTTCGGTACGGGGTGGCCGTGTTCATCAACGTGATGCCCGTGGAACAGCGAGCATTTCGGGCCGAGCTCGACGCGCTTTTGCGCGAGCGATTCGAGGAGCCGGCCAGCGACGGGCTCCGGCTCGTGACCGAGAAGGTCGACGGAGACCGCGTACGCGACGGGGTCGTGGTCTGTCCGACGATCGACATCGAGCGTGTGCAGGTGATTGCCGACGCCCTCGCCAAGAGCGTCGCACTGAGTCACTACGAGCAGACCGCGGCGTCGGCCTTCGAGGAGGTGGAGCCGCTGGCCCTCGACCTAGAACGCGAGGGCCGCACCCCACGCAGCGCACGCGGACTCGCAAAACGCATCGGTAGCACGCTTCTCGCGCTCAATCGCACGGTAGTCAGGGTGGAAGCGGCCGAGAAACCCGAGGTCCTCTGGGAGCACCCGGAGTTGGACTCGCTCTACGCGCGGCTCAGCGACGAGCTCGAGCTCGTCGAGCGGCACCGAGCTCTCGAACGCAAGCTCGATGTCATGTCGAGCGCCGCCCGCGTGCTCCTCGATCTCCGGCTGCACAGTCAGAGTCTCCGAGTCGAGTGGTACATCGTCGTGCTCATCCTCCTCGAGATCGTGATTTCGCTCTACGAGCTTTGGGGCTGACGCGGTAGCTACTCCAGGTTGCGCTCGATGAACGCCAGCAGCGGTGCGACGACGTTGTTGGTCTCGTCGTCCTCGGCGGACACGACGTCCACATGGCTGTACCCCTCGGACATGAAGACCTCGAACCCGCCGGCGGCGTCGCCGAAGCTTGGGAATGCGGAGCTTGGCTGCTCGCGATCGACGACCCGCGCCGTGGTGCCATCGCAGCTCGGCGCGGCGCAAGCGGCGAGCGAGTCCGCATAGGCCAACATACGCCCCGGCACCGGAACCAGGCCGTTGCTTCCGCCAAAGGCGATCACGGGAATGTTGACGTTCCGCGCCTGCGTGATGTTGTCGATGTCGCTGCGGCCGCGCCCCTCGGGCGGCGGCGCCGAGAGCGGCGTGGTGTCGAGACCCAGACCGGATACGACCCCGAGCCCTGAGCTTGGATAGTACCAATCCGAGAAGTTGGTCCGCCCCTGGTAGAAGCTGGGAATCATGTGCCCTTCGAGATCGGTGGACTCGACCTCTTTGCCCCAGGGACCGGCGCCCGCGAGCTCAGTCGGCGCCGGGCCGTTGTCGGGCAGGACGCTGGCCGGCATCGGGTCACCGTAGTTCAACCAAGTGCGCACGCCGTCCACGGTGTCGCCGATCGTGCCCAGCGACGTTGCCACGAAGCTTGCGGCTGCAGCGGCTACGCCGTCATCGTCCAGGAACAAGCCGATCAAGGCCACCGAGGTGGCGGGCTCCGTCCCTAGCAAGAGGGTGAGCGCAGCGAGCTCTGGCACCTTGCTCACCGCGTTGTTGCCTTCGATGCCGTTCTGATCGGCTTGCAAGATCGAAATCCCGGTGTCGCCCTGGAGGTCGCCCTCGAGCGCAGCCACTTCCGACACCGCCAAGAGCTGAGGCGACAGGAGGCCCGCGACGACCGAGTACGCGTCGACTGGCTCCGTGCATGAGGTGTTCGCAACTCGTCGCAGTCCACGCGCTCCGTTTCGACGGCGCAGGCGGTCTCCCCGTCGATGCAGCGCGGCTCTTGGCTTCGCACCGCTTCGTAGAGCCCTCCGTCGAAACGCGCTTCGATTCGGTCGAGCTCATCTTCGCTGGGACTTTCGCTTGGCAGGCTCCCGCCGCCGCCCTCGAGCATGACCAGGCCGCGCAGCTTGGCGTAGCCCGGCTCCGGATCGCCGCCCTCGAGGTTGAAGTCGGTGGCCGCGTAACGCGCCGTGAAGCCCGTTCCAGCGGAATGACCGCCGAGGAACACATTCGCGTTGCGTGCGGTGCTCCGGGCTTCTTCCACCACCGCGTCGATGTCCTGCGAGTGCACGAGCGTCGTCCACTGGGCCATGAACGCCAGGTCTTCCCCAGTATTGTAGAAGATGGCCCGGCGATTGAGCTCGGACGCGAGGGTCTCGTTCATCTCGAGCCCGAGGTCGTCGCCAAACAAGAAGTCGAGCCCGAGCGACGGATCCTGCTCTTGCTCGGCGAGGTCCAGGCCAGCGGTGTCCTCGAGTTGGTTGGATCGCCGATCGACCGCCCAGACCTCGACGACCATGGACGACGCATTCTTGGCGCGTCGGGCAAGGCTTTCGGCGAGTACCGCGAATGTGGAAGCGCCTCCCTCGAAACCCGGCACCAGCACCAGGATCGCGTCCGGCTGACGGTCGGCCTGGTCGGACAGGTAGTAGCGGGTGTAACGCGCGTTGTTGAGACTGAAGTTTGCGCCGCCGAACTGCGTGATGAGCTTGGGATTGGTCACCGTCACCCCCGGGCTGCCTGGCGTGTGAGCAGGTCTCGCATCGCTCGGCAGGTCCAAGGTCTGCAATTCGAGGGACGATGTCACCGGCCCGCCGCCTGCGCCGCCGTCTCCACCCACGCCCCCTCCGCCCCCGCCGTCACCCCCACCGTTCCCGCAGGCGGGCAAGGTGCTGAGAAGCAGGCATGGCAGCGTAAGAGCGAAGAGACAGGCTTTGTAGATCGAAGGCATCGGTTTGCTCCCTATGGTCGGCAACGAGGCCAGAGCCTTGCACAGCTCTCTCGGGAACGGAAGCGTGGCACTCCCAAACGATTTGCCGAGACGCACCTAGAGGGGCTCGGGCCGGACCGCTCGCCGCGTTTCTTTCACGAGCGCAGGCTCTGGGTCATAACGCGGGGGTGGACGAGCAGAGCAGCGGCGACCCGTCGGGTGGAGATCCGGCAGACCGACTCGGTGTCCATCTTGCAGGGCTGCGTCGCCTCGGTGAAGGGTTTCATGGCGCCGTGCCCCCTCGCCTGCGTCGAGGCCTACGTCGCGCTCTTTCGGTCGCCTTCTTCGGCGTCATCGGATTCGTGCTCTACCGACAACTCTCCGGAACCGATTGGCCCGAGGTCCTTCGCTCTGTCCCACGTTCGCCCTGGTTCTACGTCTTGTTCGTCGCGCGCTTCTTCTTGCTGCCGGTCACAGACGCGCTTTCCTACTCGGCGCTCTGGGCGACGAATCTCTTTCGCCACTTCGGCGCCTTCTTGATGAAGCGGCTACTCAACAGCTCCTTCTCCGTAGGCTCCGGCGACGTCTACCTCTTGCTCTGGACGGTGAGCACGCTTCGCGTGTCATACCGGAAGGCGTTCTCCGCAGCCAAGGACGTGACATTGCTTTCCGCGGCGGCCGCCAATGCGGTCGCGGTGCTCGTCTTGGGCGCCTATCTTGCATACGGCGACCTCTCCCTGATGGAGTCGGTGTCACCGGGTGTCCTGGGGCTCATCATCGGCGTCACGCTCGCGGTTTCCCTCCTGAGCTTGTTGGTGATTCGATTTCGAGGAACCGTTCTGGCCGTAGACACACCCGTCATGTGGCGGATCCTCGGCTATCACGGCGCGCGAAGCCTCGCGAGGATCGTCTTGCTCGGGCTTCAATGGACGGTGGGCTTGCCCGGCTCGCGCTTCTCCGATTGGATCAGCCTGCTCATCGTGGATCTGCTGGTCTCCCGTACACCTTTCGTTCCAGCGCGAGAGTTCCTCTTCCTCTCGCTGGCTCTGGGTTTGGCCGGGACGATCCATGCCCCGGAAGCGCAAGTGACCGCGCTGTTCTTGACCGACACCGCCCTCCTGCAAGTAGGCGCGGTGGGCTCACTCATCGCAGCCCTGGTGTGGAGGTCCAAGCCACACCCTCTCCCCAAGAGCGACTGAGCACGGCGAAGGATGCCGTCCCCGCGACGGGCCCGAGAGCCCGCCCGGCTGGACGGTGGTTCATCGCAGAGGTACACGGGGATCGTGCGCATTGCCTATTTCGTGCACGGCAACGGTCGCGGTCATGCGATGCGTGCGCGATCCCTGATTCCGGCCCTCCGCGCGCATGGTCATGAAGCTCATCTGCATTCGGGAGGGGATGCGCTTGTGTTGCTTCGCGAAATTGGAAGCGTCGAGATCGACACGTTCGATCCGGGGCCGCGGCTCGCGAGCCGCTTCGCCGCTCGATTCAATGCGGATCGCCGTCTGCTGCGCCAGCTTCAGCCCGACCTAGTCATCACGGACGGCGACGCGCCGTCACTCCATGCTGCCGCTCTGGCGCGCATCCCGAGCATCGCGGTCGGGCATGGGCTTCTCTTCGCCCATTGCCGGTTGCCCATCACTCTCCCGCTGCGCGCACGCATGCATGCTGCGCTGAACGCGGCGAGCGCATCCTGGGTGGCGAACCGCATCATCGTCGTGCATTTTGGCGAGCTCCAGCCATTTGACCCGCGCGCCGTCGTGGCGCGCTCCGATCCGCGCCCCGAGCTCGTCGAAGGTGACACCAGCCGCGGCGACGCACTGCTGGTGTACGCCGGCCAGGCGGACCTTTCCGACTACGTTCGGGAGCTCCACCAGCGCGGGCACCGGCTCCAAGTCTTCGGTCGTGCCGAGCACCTGCCCAGTGGTCTGCGCGTCGAACCTCCGGGTATGGAGAGCTTCGCGGCAGCGCTTCGCTCCTGCCGCGGTGTCGTCGCGACGGCCGGATCCAACCTCATCGGCGAATCGATCGCGCTTGGCCGACCGATGTTGCTTCTTTCACCAGCTCACATGATCGAGCAGGAGCTCAACGCCCGGCTCGCCGAGCGTGACGGATTCGCGATTGCGGTCTCTGCCGAAGAGCTCGACATTCCCGCAATCGACCGCTTCGAAGCGCTCCTCACGCGCGGCGTCTCGCCTTTCCAGCCCCGAACCCCGACGCTGACCGAAGCGCTGTTCCGATGCATTGCGGAGCTGGCGCCACCCGATTGACACTCCGTCAGCCCTAAACCATGTCCAACGCGAGTGACCGACCTCTCTCCGCTCGATGCACCGTGGGCTCTCGGCCAGCGCGCCTACGCGCAGGTTCTTCGCCACCTTCGCGCGATACAAGCGCCGACGATCGTCGAGTTCGGAAGCGGTGCATCCACCGCTGCGCTTGCGTGTGACCTGCCCGAGGCGACGATCCTCTCGGTCGACAACGACACCACGTACTTCGAGCGCACCCGCGCCCAGTTGCCTCCGAATGCGAGAGTGGAGCTGGTCTACCGCCCACTCGTATGGCAGCGCCACGGCGGATCTCCCTACCTCAGCTATTCGGGCTGCGACTTGCCGGAAGAGGTCGACGCTCTGCTCGTGGACGGACCGCCCCATTGGACACGCCGAGGCCGCGAAGCCTGTCTCTATCAGGCGATGCCCTCGTTGAAGATCGGCGCCCGGATCTTTCTCGACGACTATCGGCGCGCCCCCGAACGGCGCATCGTCCGCAACTGGCTAGGCGCATACCCCGGCGCGATCCGTCTCGTCGAGGTCATCGAGGAGGGCGACCACGTTGCGGTGCTGGAGAAAACCGCAGGGGCGACCTCGCTGAAGCCGAGCTTCGCGCGATGGGCCGATGCGCACTGGCAAGCGTTCATACAGCCGCTCACGAGCTGGGTGCGAATCGTCTCCATGCGTTCACGGGGAAAGAACTAGCCGAGCTCGACGCCTTGCCCCACAAAGCCCTGCGGTTATCGTCGCCCCAATGGCGCACGCCAACTTGGGTCGGCTCGTTCTCGTTTCCGCTCTACTCGCTTCGACTCCGACATCGGTGTCGGCGCAGACCGTCGAAGCGCTGCCGGTGCAGATTTTCCCACGCATTTCGCTGTTCGGACCACTCGCTGCAGATCTTCGCTGGCCGAAGTTCACGCTCGGGTACAACTACTATTTTGGCGACTCGGATCTCACCCATGCCGGCTCGGCCGAGGCGGGCGCCTCGATCGCCATCGTTCAGAAGAAGAGCTCACGTCGCCCGGGCGCTTGGGAGATCGGGTTTCAGGGCGGCATCTTCGCGGTCTTTGATCTTGCGGCGCCCTCGAGCGACCTCATCAATGCAGACTATCTCGGCGGCATCACGTTCTCGTACGCGTTCGATTCGATCGTGCTTTTCGCTCGCTACATGCACCAGAGCTCGCATCTCGGCGACGAGTTCCTCTTGAACAACGATGTCGAGCGCATCAATTTCTCGTTTGAAGAGATCACCGTTCTGGTCTCGTACGATCCGCGTGCCTGGGCGAGAGTCTACGGAGGAGCCGCGGTCATCGTCCGAAGCGACCCTTCAAACCTCGACCGCTGGTCCCTGCAGTTCGGCTCGAGCTTCGCCCCGTGACCGCAAAGACCAAGCGTCGCCTACAGCTCTTGGTGGCCGTGAACCTGCAATGCTGGCAGGAGAGCGATTGGATCCCGGACGCGTCGATCGTCTCAGGGCTGACGCTCGATCCGATCGGCGAATCCAGCTACCGCGTCGACTTTCTCCTGCGGTACTACATAGGCCGCTCACCAAACGGTCAGTTCTTCACCGAACGGGTCCAAACCCTCGGACCGGCGGTCCAGCTTTATTTCTAGCGGAGGCCACCAGCGTCGACCCCGGATGTCGAAGGGGCCCGCGCACTGGCGACGAAGCTTGCCAGCGCACTCCTGTGGGATCATTCTTCCTTCGCACCTCATGCCAAGCATCACCTGGACTTCGACCCTGCTCATCCTCGCTCTCCTCGGTCCCGTGTCGACGATTGGATGCTCCGAGGGCACGCGCTCTTCGAGCGTCCGGATCACCGGGCAGATCACCGAATTCGATCCTGACTCGCAGGGAGCGGGCGCTCCGATCGCCGACGTCGAGATCTGTCAGTTCGCGTCCTTCAATTGTGCATTCACGGACGAGAACGGTGAGTACTCACTTTGGCTTCTCCAGAACCGAAACGTCGCGCTTTCCATCGTCAAGGAAGGCTTCGGATCGGTGCTCGTCGCTCGCTTCTCCGGCACCGAGGATCTCACCGGAGACGCGATCATGGCAACCGATGCGGTTCTCTCCGAGCTCGCCTCGGAAATCGGCACTGCGTACCCCCCCGATGGCACGGGGTCGCTCGCGGTCACTACCTTTCGAGGATCGGTCTCGGATGGCAATCCTCTCGCCGGGGTCAGCTACGCTTTGCTCGGAAGCAACGGGCGCAGCTTTTACGTGAATGATTCGGGCATTCCCGAAACTTCCCTCACGGAAACCCAGGCGTCAGGCACGGGCGGCTTCGTCGAGCTCGCGCCGGTCGACGTCACGCTCCAGCTGTCGGGAGCCGGCGTCAATTGTAGCTCCGAGGGTTCATGGTCTGCGGCTGCCAGCAACGCGTTCCAGCTTCCGATCCGAGCCGGCTTCACCACTCAATGCGCCGTCAACTGCGAATGAGCCATCGCCTAGCGAGCCCTCCGCCGGTCTAGGCTTCCGGCGAATTGGCAGCGAATGGCTGAAATCGAGCAGGCCATCCGACCGAGAGAACGTGTTACGACTCGGAACGGCTCTCCATGGAAAGAGAAAAGCAAGTCGCGCTCCTTTCCGAATGCATCGAGCTCGCGGAAGGCAAGACGCCATTCATGAGCGACGAGGAAACCTTGATTCCAGTCGCCAGGTATCTCGACGAGGCGAGGTTCGAAGAGGAACGCGAGCTCTTGTTTCGACGCTCGATGAACGTGCTCGCACTGAGCAGTCAAATTCCGTCGTCTGGTGACTTCGTCACCCGTGATCTGTTGGGGACACCCCTGATTCTCGTCCGCGACAAGGACGGCCGCGCAAGAGCTTTCGTGAATGTGTGCAGGCATCGCGGCGCGACCGTCGAGCTCCGGGAGCGGGGGAACTGTCGGCGCTTCGTCTGCCCGTACCACGCTTGGACGTACGAAACAGACGGCTCACTCGCTGCTGTTCGTCAGCAGGAGGGTTTCCCTACGCTCGACTTGGAATCCACTTCGCTCGTTGCGCTTCCCTCATTCGAGGCGGCCGGTCTCATCTGGGTCTGCCCGGATCCGGGCGCGCCCCATTGGGCACCGGATGATGCGACTCGCACGTTGATTGCGGAGCTCGAAGGCTTCGGCACATCCGAGGGTGCCGTGTTCGCGTCCGAGGCGCGGGTCTGGAACGCCAATTGGAAGCTCATCGTCGATGGCGGCCTCGAGTCGTATCACTTCCGTATCGCCCACCGTAACACCATCGGCAGCTTCTTCACCGACAACACCTCCACGTTCGAGTGCATCGGGGACCACGTGCGCTCGGTGCTGCCGCGCGTTTCCGTCTTGGACCTTCGCAACAAGCCCGAGTCCGACTGGGACATTCGAGAACACACGCACCTGCTCTATGCGATTTCGCCCAACGCCTCGATTCTGATGCAGGAGAGGCACTTCGATCTGATCCTCACGACTCCGGTATCGGTCGGGCAGACGCGGATCGAGATCATGACCGTCGCGCCCAAACCGGGCGTCGCTGGCTACAGCGAGAAGGTTCGGGCGTTCCTCGCCGCGAACCACGCATTCACGCTGAAGACCCTGGACGAGGACTTCGTCATCGCCGAGCAGATCCAGCGCGGAATGCGCAGCGGCGCCAATGAGCTCTTTCGCTTTGCGCGGTTCGAAGGTGCACTCGGCCAGTGGCACCGGCGCCTCGAGGAGAGGCTCGGCCGCGGCTTGGCAGCCGCGCGCTAATCGATTTCCGGACAGCGCACGTCGATGCACGCGGTCTTCACGCATGCGCCGTCGCTCGCATCCGCGCAGATCTCGATGAGGCCGGGATCACCGCAAGTATACACCGTTTCGGGCGCGTGAACGTCCTCGAAGCCTCCGCTCAGCGCGTGGAACGTCGTCACGAGCGGGAGCGGCCCGTCGTCCGGGTCCTCGGCCCGCACTTGAACGTCGGTCGTGCTGCTTCCCGGTTGGATGGTCGAAGGAATCGCATTCAGGACGAAGAATTTCGGGCAGAGATTTTCGCCGATACCATTGCCTCCGGCGCCACTCGCGCCGCCGCTGGCGGCATCGCCGCCCATGCCGCCCGCGCCGCCGCTGCCAGCATCGCCGCCCATGCCACTCGCGCCGCCGATACCATTGCCTCCGGTGCCACCCGCGCCGCCGTTGCCGGCATCGCCGCCCATGCCACTCGCGCCGCCGCTGCCAGCATCGCCGCCCATGCCACTCGCGCCGCCGCTGCCGCCGACTCCGCCGTCCGCGCCAACCCCTCCGCTGCCCGGAGAGCCCGCTGCGCCATCGGCGCCGCTCTCACCGCCGTTGCCAGCGATGCCCGCGTCTCCGCCCGCACCCGCGGAGCCGTCGTCACCACCCATGGCACTGGATCCGCCACAAGCAGTTACGAGCGCCATGCTCAACGCGATTGCCGACAGTAGTGTGAGTAAGGAACGCATGAACGGGGCGACCGGGAGCGCCCGAGCGGCGCGAGGCCCAGGATCATCGATCGAGGCGAAAATGGCAACGCTGCCGAGGGCGGGCCTGAGAGGCTGGTCGCCGCCCCGAAGAAATGTCAAGAAGCGGCGCATGTCTTGCGTAGCCGTTTTTCGCGTCGCCACCCTGGCGACCCTCCTTCTTTTGATAGCTTGCGGCGACAGCAAGCAAACCGCGGCGCCGAGCGGCGAGCTTCCCGCCCTTCAGGCCGTCGCCGATCCGGTCGATGGTGGGCGCATCGTCGACGCCAGCGGCAGGGAAGTCCTCCTCCGCGGCGCCAACGTGAACGCGTTCGTCGAGTACTGGCAGTACGACGAGGATCTCTTCACGACGTACCCGTTCACCGAGGAAGATGCCGATGCCATTGCCGAGATGGGCTGGACCGCCGTCCGGTTGCTGGTGAGTTGGTCCCGTGTCGAGCCCGTAGCGGGCGAGTACGACGAAGCGTATCTCGACGAGGTGGCCGCTGCGATTGCGATGCTTCGCGAGCGAAACGTCTATACGATCCTCGACCTGCACCAGGACGCCTGGGACGCGTCCTTGGCCGCGCCCCCCGACGAGGTCTGCGAGGGCGATTCGGTTCCCGCGGGTGGCTGGGACGGCGCGCCGGCCTGGGCCACCTTCGATGGCGGAGCGCCGCGCTGTGAGAGCGGCGGGCAGCGCGAATTCGTGCCCGCGGTTCGAGCTGCTTGGCGTGCATTCTGGGACAACGTCGAAGGCCCCGGCGGAGTCGGCATCCAAACCCGCTACGTTCGTATGTTCGCGCACCTCGTCGAGCGCTTCGCAAATGACGATGCCGTGGCGGGTTACGACCTGATGAACGAGCCCAACCTGTTCGAGACCCTCGACCAGCCGCTGCTCAAGACCTTCTACGAGAATGCGCTCGCGGCCATGCGTGAGGCCGAGCAGGCGGTCGGCGCACCCCGTCGCCTGTTCCTGTTCGAGCCCTCGGTGGGTTGGATTCTCGGATACGCCGCCCCAGTTCCGTTCGAGCACGATGACCAAGTCGTCTATTCGCCCCATCTCTACCAGGAAGGCATCGCCGGCGGCACGCTCGAGGCCGGTTTTGCGCGCGCTGCACAAGAGGCCTCGGATCTCTTTCAGGGCGCGCCGGTGGTCTCGGGGGAGTGGGGGAGCGACCCTGGCCGCGCCGCCGACCCGGAAGACGACTACTTCGAACGGCATCTCTCGCAACAAGACGCGTACCGCTTCGGAGCGACGATTTGGACCTGGAGAGAAGCCTGCGGCGACCCGCACAAGTACGGACCGGCGCGCAACGGTCAGGTCCCCCAGGTCTGGGGATTCTTCGAAGTGGACTGCGAGACCAACAGCATCACCGGTCCTCGGACCGCGCTCATCGACGTGCTTCGAAAGATGAGCGTTCGATTCGCAGCCGGTCCCATGAGCGATCTCGAATGGACTCCCGATGACAGCGCGCTCGAGGCAGGCGGTGAGGACGCGCGTGCGGGCAATCGGATGGAGGTCTTCGTTCCGACCGAGGATCCCTCGTCGGTCGAGGTCGAGCTCGACGGTCTTGCGGAGCTCGGCTCGGAGCCCTGGCACGGCGGAACGCTCTTTCATGCGCGCGCCGAGGGCGGCCCCTGGTCGATTCGATTGAGCCGCTGATCCTTCGGAGACGCTCCAGCTCGTGAAATCCGACCTTCTACAGCTCGAACACCTGCTCGGGGTGGTCGAGCCAGTAGTCGGGCCTGGCCGCCTCCAGCGTCTCACGCGAGAAGGGCCCCCAGGTGACTGCCGCGGTCGAAACCCCCGCACTTCGTCCGGCTGCGATGTCGTGCGCCGAATCGCCGATGAGCACGGCGCCCTCGGTCGAGGCGCCGAGCGCCGCCAGTGCCTTCAAGACCGGTTCGGGGTGGGGCTTTCCGTTCACGACGTCATCGGCGCAGATACGCACCAGAAGCTCCTCTTCGAGACCGAGCAGCTGAAGACCACGCAGCGCACCCCGGCTCATCTTGCTCGTGACCAGGGCGAGCGTTGCGCCCCGCGCGTGTAGGGCCTTCACCACTTCGACGACACCAGGGTAGGGCTTCGCCATCGCGTCGTGGTGCTCGAGATTGTAGTCGCGGTAGGTGTCGAGCATCGCGTCGCGGTCTTCTTTGGACGTCGCGATTGCAGCGAGCTGGTCGCGAAGCGGCCTACCGATTCCGGCGAGCCAGTGCGCGTCGGAGAATTCACGCTTCAGATGCACGCGAGCGGTGTAGTGGAAGCTCTGCAAGATGAGCTCGATCGAATCGAGAAGCGTTCCATCGAGGTCGAAGAGATAGGTCTTCATGCGCTCCGCGCTCCTCTTAGCGCTCCGCCGGTTTCTGTCGAGAGGGCCCAGACCTTCCTGCGGTACCGGCCAGACTCGTCTCTCAATCAACTTGCTCGGGGGCGGGCCAAGCTGCAGAACGTTCCGCAGCGTGCCGCAGATCGAGTTTCTCAAAGACCTGGTGGTCATCCTCGCGGCCGCTGTCGTCGTCGTCGTTCTGCTCCGCCGCCTTGGAGTTCCCGCAATTGCGGGTTTCATTCTCACGGGTGTGCTCATCGGGCCCACCACCCTGAAGCTGGTCGACGACACTCACCAAGTCGAGGTCCTCGCCGAGGTGGGAGTCGTTCTCCTTCTCTTCGGGATCGGCCTCGAGCTTTCTCTCGAACGTCTCCGTCGGCTCTGGAAGGCGGTCGTGCTCGGCGGCGGCATTCAAGTCACGGCGACCGTCGCGCTCACCGCCCTGGTCGCGCGCTCGTTCGGGCTCTCCGGGGGAGCGTCGGTCTTCGTTGGCTTCGTGGTCGCCGTATCGAGCACGGCCGTGGTGCTTCGCGGGCTTTCGCGGCGCGGCGAGCTCAACGCGCCTCACGGGCGACTCGCGGTCGGGATTCTGGTCTTTCAGGACCTCTCCGTCGTTCCCATGATCCTCGCCGTGCCATTTCTCTCCGGCCAAGGCGGCTCGAGCGAAGAAGCGCTTCGCACCGCCGGAATCGCCCTCCTCGTCCTCGGCGGAGTGCTTGCGGCAGGCGTCGTGCTCGTTCCACGCCTCCTTGCCTTCGTGGCCAAGACTCGAGAGCGCGATCTCTTCGTGCTCACCGTCTTTCTGATTTGCCTCGGGACGGCCTGGCTGCTCTCGCTCGCCGGGATTTCATTGGCACTCGGCGCCTTCCTCGGAGGCCTCGTCGTTTCGGGGAGCGAGTTCCGCCATCAGGCCTTGTCGGACCTGATCCCCACGCGCGAGGTCTTCGCCAGCCTCTTCTTCGTATCGGTCGGAATGCTGCTCGACGTGCCCGATGTGCTCGCACACTGGCTTCCCATCACCTGGCTCCTGCTCGCGATCCTCGCCGGGAAGTTCGTCATCGTCCTCGGCACCGCGCTAGCCCTGCGCTTACCCCTCAACGTCGCGATCCTGTCCGCCGCGACGCTCAGTCAGGTGGGCGAGTTTTCGTTCGTGCTTCTCAACGCTGCCTCCGGGACAGAGCTGCTCGCAGCGTCGTTCTCCCACATGTTGCTCGTGGCGATCATCCTCTCCATGCTCCTGACCCCGTTAGCCATTCGGTTTGGCCCCCATTTGGCGAGCGGGGCAGGCCGCTTTTCTTGGCTCAACCGCCGCTTGGGTGCGCCGCCGCCCGGCGTCGACGCGCAGGAGCCCCACAGCGAGCACGTCATCGTGGCGGGTTACGCCATCACCGGTCGCGCGGTGTGCCAAGCCCTTCGCGACGCCGGGATCCGATACATCGCCGTGGACATCAACCCAGACAACGTGCGCGAAGCCCGTGCCGCCGGCGATCGGGTCGTCCTCGGCGACGTCACCCAGCACGAGCTCCTCGAAGAGCTCGGCTGCTCACAGGCACGCCTCGTGGTCCTCAGCATCAATGACCCGGGGGCCGCGGAGCGTGCCGCACGAACGATCCGGCACGCCGCACCCGAGGTTCCCATCCTCGCCAGAGCCCAGTACGTCACGGACAAGGACGCGCTCCTCGCCGCCGGCGCAACCACGGTGATCACGGCAGAGGAAACCGCAAGAGACGCGATCGTGCGGACGCTTCGGCTTCCGAGGCCCTAGCTCAAAGCTCCGCCGCCGGCCTCACCAGCACGCTGCCCCAGAGCATGGCCCTGTCGTCTTCGGCGCGATTGAACGGCGAATCGGCGTCGGCGTCTCCAAAGCTTCGAAGCACGGTCATCGCATCGGGCGCCGCCGCGCGCTTCACGGCGGCGAGCAGTCTCGCTCTGTAGGCCTGGTCTGCGCCATCGAGGATGTTCGAAAGCGTGATGCCATCGAAGCTCCCGGGGGGTTCGCTCTCGAGGAAGCTCGCGGCGTCTGCATGCACCAATCGAACCTCTTGAGCCTCGGGAGGCGGTGGTTCGACCGAGAGCTCGCCGAGAAGAAGTGAGCGAGCGTACGGGTTGTTGCGGTTCGGATGGTGGGCGAAGCAGCGTTCCATTCGAGCGCGCATCACCGAGCCAAGGCGCTTCGGGAGGAAGTCGAGAAGTCGCGGCGAATAGACCGAGCGAAGCGCCGTGAACGAGAAAAGGCCGTCGATCGCCATTCGGAAGCGCCAGGTGTCGAGCTCGCGCTCCCAATAGGCCATCTGCTCGCCCGGGTCGTCGAGCTCGAGAAACGCGCGGACGCGTGACGGCCACCAGCCCGCCAGTGGGGCGAAGAACCGCATGAAGTCCATGATGCGTTCGGCCCGACCACGGAAACCGGGGTCACCCGCGAATCGTCGCTCCGCGTAGGTGAGCTGCACCGGATTGATGTCGATGGCGACCACCTCGTGCTCGGGCGCTAGCTTCATCGCCGTGCAGCCCGCCGAGGCAATGCACATCACCCGGCCCCCGGGCCGAAACGCGTCGAGCTCGATCGACGCATCTTCGTACATCCGCCCGAACAAGACTTGCCGAGGGCCCACGCGCGAGTCCAAACGGCCGCGCTCCCATACCGTGATCCCCGTGCTCATTGCCCGGTTCCGACGGGGATGGCCGCCGCCACCCAGGCGAGAACGAGGAACGCGAAGTTCTTCACGATCATCCCGCGCGGATCGTGAATGACGTGACGCGACCAGATCAGTCCGTTCACGTTCAAGGTCACCAGCAGCACCGTTTGCGCGAGCGCGCAGAGAAACGGCTCGGCGCCGCTCAGAACCCAAAGAGCGATGCTCACCTCGACCACGCCGAGCGTCATCAGAAACGGCACACCGAAGCGCTCTCCGTAGCGCGGCACCGCCTTGACGACCTCGATCTCTCGCGGCTCGCCGCGCAGCAACTTGCACCAGAGGCCCTCGTAGAGCCAGACCGCAGCCACGGCTCCACGAATCAACCAGTAAGGCGGCATCAGCTCGGGCATCTCGTTCCTCTACGGCGCTTCGATCTTGCGGCGCATCGAGCTCAAGAGGTAGCGATGGAACAAATGGCAAACCATTCGCTCGATCGGCTTCCAGAACCAGCGTGGCCACTTGCGGCTGAGGTAGCGCGTCTCGACTGAGACCTCGGTTCGCCCGTCGGCGAGCGGGGTCAAGCTGTAGCGCCCGCCGGAAAGTCGCATCCCGCCGCCCACACGGAGCGCTTGCTCGGCGACTTCGAACTCGTAGAGGTCGCCGCGTTCGATGCGTGTGAGCCGCTTCAATAGGTGCCCACCCTCGTAGAGGCAGACCGCTACGTCTCCGACATCCGAGATCTTCCCCTCCGTTCGAATCGGAACCGGAAGCAGTAGCCGGAGATGCAAGGGAGGGCGCCCGCCCAGCTCTTCGTAGAACATCAGCCCGCGCCAGACCTCGGCAGGGGGAGCTCCAAAGATCATCCGGGTGACGACGGATACGCGCTCAGCGTCGCTCGTCGCGAGCTCGCGCAAGTCCTCCGTTGCCGCAACGTCCATCTCGTGATCCATCGGTCCGCTCCTTAACGGACTCCACTAGGGGCAACAAGCCGAGAAGGCACCCCCCGCAATTCGAGCGGAAGATGGCAGGCCAAGCGCCGCCGTACTACAAACCCTCGATGGGCATGCTCGACCAGATCGACCTAGAGGCCGTGAAGCGGCTCTATCGCGCCGACCTCCCGACCCCGATCGACGTTCTCAACCTCATCCACTTCAAAGACCCCGAGGCCTACAAGTGGTACGGCGTGATGACGCTTCCCTTGTTGAAGCTCGTGGGCGCCGAGGTCGGCTGGATGGGCACGCACGTCGAGTCTTTCTACGGCGAGCCGAGGGCCGAGGAGCTCCTCGTCGTTCGCTACCCGAACCAGCGCCGATTCTTCGCGCTCGCGCTCAATCCCTATTACATGGCGGTCGCCAATCCGCAGAGGATGAAGGCCGTTCGCAAGTTCGAGGCCTCGTTCACGCACTCGCCCGACTCGCTCGGCAACCTCCGTCGGTGCAAGTGGGTCCTCGCCGTGCACTTTCACGAGGCACCGGAGGCGATACACAGGATCGTCGAGGCGGCGGGTGGACGACTGGTCTATCAGAGCCATGAGACCGCGCCCATCATGATCAGCAAGCGCGCGCACCCGGCGAATACGAATCCGCTCGCGTTCAAGCGCACCGCGCTCTTTCGATTCGAGAGCCATGATCGCTGTCAAGCCGCCATGCAGCCCGCAGTGCTGCATCAGATCCAGGTAGCCGCTGGTGATGCGTCGGTTCAGCTCTATCGACGGGTGCCGAAGAGAGCCGCGCTACCCGATTCCATCGGAAAACTACTTCGCTGAGGTGTGCCGAGCGGAAGGGCCGGCGTGTCGATCGCGGCTTTGGCGACGGCGGAGAGTTTCGGCGCGAGATGCCGTTGGATCGGGAAGATGTGCTTTTGGAACTGTCTCACGCTAGTCTTAGTTGCTACCCCGCCGCCTCTGCCGATGGACGAGAGGCGCTCTTGAGGTTCCACGCATGACCCGAAATCTGTTCGAGTATCATCCAGTTATCGGATATCGATACATCCCGGGGCTTCGAGCTCGGGTACGCCATGAGGGTGGAGGTTACCTGTTGCGTACCAACGACTGGGGATTTCGCTGCGACCACGACTTCGAGGCTGCCAAGTCGGCCGATCGTCGTCGAATTGCGCTTTTTGGGGACTCGTACAGCGCAGGCGAGGGCGTGAGTAACGGGCAGCGGTTTGGCGACCTCTTGGAGGAGCGACTGCCTCAGCTCGAGCTATTCAATCTGGCGCTGCCGGGAACTGGGACCGATCAGCAATACCTCGCGTTTCGCGAGTACGGTGCTGCGTTGTCCGCGGATCTTAATTCTGATCTGTCCGCTCGTAGAGAACATTCTGCGCAATCTGGACAGCGAGCGGCTCACTCAGAGCTCGGCGCAGGGTCAGCTGGTGATGCGGCCCAAACCCTACTTCGAGCTCCGGGCCGGTGAGCTGGAGCTGCACCACGTTCCCGTACCCAAGGGCGTGACTCCCCTAGAGGACGTCCCCCCTGAGCGCTTGCCTTCCAACGCCGAACGCGTGAGCCCCGTGCGTCGGCGCATGCGCGAGATCAACACGGCTGTGGACCGCCGACTGCCGGGGTTTCGCGAGTGGACCCAACGGGTCCGCCACCTGAGCTTGCCTGCCGAATATCGGAGCGCAAGCGATCCAGCCTGGCTCTTGATGAGCGCGATCCTGCGTCGATCGATCGGGGAGGCCACGGTGCCTGTGGTCCTGTGTCCCATCCCGACCTTCGCCCACCTGTTCAAGACCGCATCCGCGGATGACTACCGAGCGCGTTTCGCGGAGCTAGCCGAGCAGACAGGGGTAGAGCTGATCGATGTCTTGCCGGCACTCTGGGAGCACCCCAGGCAGCTGCTCAAGCGAAGTCGATTCCCCGAGGACGAGCACCCGAATCGACTAGGTCACCGACTTCTGGCGGAGGCGCTCACCCCTCACTTGGAACGCCTCACGCGAATAGGGAACAACTGATGTCGCGCGACTTGTTCATTCTCGGGGTCTCAGCCTTCTATCACGACTCGGCGGCTGCTCTCGTTCGCAACGGCGAAGTGATCGCGGCCGCGCAGGAGGAGCGCTTCTCGCGCAAGAAGCACGACCCCCGGTTTCCTGGTAATGCCATCAACTACTGCTTGGAACAGGCACAGATCGAGCCGAGCCAGCTCGAAGCGGTGGTGTTCTACGAGAATCCAGCGCTCACGATGGACCGCGTGATTCAGTCGGTTGGCGCTGCAGGGGCTGGCGGTGCCATTCCCTGGCTGGAAGGCGCTCCTGGCATGCTCGGCGTGAAGCTGTTCTTCGAACGGCTGGTGCGAAAGGAGTTGGGGACCAATCTGCGCGTGCTCTACAGCGAACACCATCTCTCTCACGCGGCCAGCTCGTTTTACCCCAGCCCTCACGAAGAGGCGGCCCTGCTCGCCATCGACGGCGTGGGCGAATGGGCGACCACCACGCTTGCAGACGGCAGTGCCGATGGGATCCGAATCCTGAAGGAGATCCACTTCCCCCACTCTCTCGGGCTGCTCTACAGTGCCTTCACGCACTACTGCGGCTTCAAGGTCAACAGCGGCGAGTACAAGCTCATGGGCCTCGCGCCCTACGGTGAGCCTCGCTATGCGGACAAGATTCGCGAGGAGCTCATCGACTTCAAGCCAGACGGCTCATATCGCCTGAACATGGATTACTTCGGTTACATCGACTCCCTGAGTATGACGGGCCCCCGTTTTCACGAGCTCTTTGATGGGCCGCCGCGAGAGCCGGAGTCACGCATCGGGCGGCGCGAAATGGATCTCGCTGCATCGATCCAAGTGGTCACCGAGGAGGCCGTGCTCGGGCTAGCGCGACATCTGCGCGAGATCACCGGCCGCAAGGCGCTATGCTTATCCGGAGGTGTTGCGCTGAACTGCGTGGCCAACGGCAAGTTGCATCACGAGAAGGTTTTCGACGAAATTTGGATTCAGCCTGCGGCAGGAGATGCGGGTGGCGCCCTCGGTGCTGCTCTGGCCGTCTCGCACATCTACTATGGCTGCGAGAGGCCGGCACTTCGGGGCCGAGCGGATCGCCAAGCAGGAAGCTACCTCGGACCTGCTTTCAGCGAACCCGAGGTCAGGGCCTTCCTCGATCTGCACGACTACCCCTACGAGAGAGTGGATGCGCAGACCCGGGCCGAACGGGTGGCCAAGGATCTCGCCGAGGGCAAAATCGTGGGCTACATGGTCGGCCGCTCCGAATTGGTCCGCGCTCCCTGGGTGCCAGGTCAATTCTGGGTGACGCTCGCAGCAGCGAGACCCAGTCGATCATGAACCTGAAGATCAAGTACCGCGAGTCCTTCCGGCCGTTCGCGCCATCGGTCCTCGAGGAGCGATGCCGGGACTACTTCGACCTCGACTGCACGAGCCCCTACATGCTGCTGGTCGCCCCCCTGCAGGATGCCATCCGTTTGCCGTTCGAGCGCGGCGAGGGCGAGGACCTCTTGAAAATAGTCAACTGTCCTCGCAGCTCGGTGCCGGCCATCACCCACGTGGATTTCAGCGCACGCGTGCAGACGGTGTCACGCGAGGTGAAGGCCGATTACCACAGCCTCATCAGTGAGTTTCAGAAACTCACCGGCGAGGGCGTCATCGTCAACACCTCGTTCAACGTGCGTGGCGAGCCCATCGTGTGCTCGCCCGAAGATGCGTATCGCTGCTTCATGCGGACCGATATGGATACGCTGGTGATCGAGAATTTCATTCTGAATAAAGCGGAACAACCCGCTTTCAGTGACACCAATTGGCGAGAAGAATATGAGCTCGATTGACGAATCCCAGCGCGCACTACTCCTGCGCTTCTTCAAGAAGTACCTCCAGAATCGCACCGCGGATCCGAGTCGCGTTCTCGGGCGTGAACGCGATGAGAGCGACAGTTACTACGTCAACCGCAACGAGGGTCTTTTCCCGCGCGAGCGATTCGAGCTGTCGTTTTCTGATGCGGACCAAATCGCCGCCTCTCTCAACCAGCAGTGGGCTGGCGGGCCCTACGCGGACTTGGGCACCGCTCTGATGGAGCTGAGCAAGCATTTTGAGCTGGTGGAGGAAAAGAAAGACGTGTCAGACTTCGTTTACGAGATGTTCTAGTCGGCGTGGTTGAGCGAGGAAGAGTCATGGGATATGCAGGTGCTCGGCTGGCGCTCACGTTCGACGATGCACCTTCGACGCGCGAGCCTGGCTTGGCTGAACAGTTCGATCCCGCGCGCATGGACCGCATTCGCGAGGCCCTGCAAGCGTCTGGGGTGAGACACGCTGTTGCGTTCGTCATCAGTGACTGGGCTCGGGGGTTCGAGGCCGAGATGGAACGCTGGCTGGACGCTGGCTACGCGCTGGGCAACCATACCGCGGACCACCAGTGTTCCAGTCATCGCACGATCGCCGAAACCCTGACTTCGATCGATCACTGTGACCGCTACCTGGAGCAAGTCGGCGCGTTCGCCGAGGGACGCCAGCGCTGGTTTCGCTTTCCGCACCTCGATCGCGGCAAGGATCCAAACGCCAGGGCAGAGCTGGCCGCCGAGCTGAGCAATCGCGGATACCGCGTCGCGGGCTCTTCGCTAGACTCTCTCGACTATCTATACGAGGGAACGCTGGCGGAGGCGGAGCTTTGCGCCGAGCCGGAGCGTGCCCGCCGCATTCTGGATCGCTATGCGCGTGCGACGAGTATGACCTTGCGTTTCCATGTAGGAGCCACTCGAAAGCTATCGGGACGCGATTCAGCCCACAGTCTGCTCTTTCACTTCGGCGGCGCCACCAGCCAGAAACTGGCAGAGCTGCTCGCCGAGTGGCGGTCCGGGGGCGCGAGCTTCTGTTCTCTCGACGACGCGGTCAATGATCCCCTGCATATCGAGTTTGACGCCGACTTCCGGCGACAGGGCTTGTTTTCGCCCCTCGCCATCGACACGCGCATCGTGAGCCGTGTGCGCCGGCGGTTCTTCGGGGCCTTGCAGCGCAGCTCCCTGCTTGGGCAGCGAGACCTGGGTCCGCTCTGGCCGCACCTCTCGTAGGTGTGCTCAGTCGCGCGCCGCGAGCAGTGACGACCTGTATCCCGCCGGACGAGACGAGAGAGCTAGGCGAGGTCTTCCTCGCGTCGACGCGAGGCCATCAAGGCCGTCCCGCCGAGCAGCAAGATCATGGCGCTACCTGCTGCGCTCGGGTCGAGCTCAGGAACCGCGGATCCGCCGCCCTTGTAATCGCTCCAGCGCTTGGGCTGCTTAGAAGTCTTGTGCTTCTGGCTCTTGCCACCCCAACTCCAACTCCAGGCTTGCGCCTCGGGTGTGGGGCTCAGGACCCAGGCACCAACGACGAGGGACAGGACAAGCATTAGACGCTTCATCGGAATCTCTCTCCATTCAGGGGCGAATACATTCTTTGACATATGTAGATCTTCGAACGCTCAAGGTCAAGAAGAATACCGATCAGAAGATCAGGCTCATGCGCCTTTTGCCCCGGTTAGACCCGTTTCGGGGATCTTTGGGCAGTCGTTCGATGCATTACATTGCTGCGATGCGTTATGACTGACTGGGAAGGTCACCAGAGCGACCAGTGGTCAGCGACGAGCACCTGGGTGGCGATGAGTGTGTTGCTCACCGCGTGCGCAATGATCGCGTCGCTCAGCAACCCCCTGCGCTTCAGGGCCCACGCGTAGAGCACCCCGGCCGCAAAACCGCCAATCCACTGTTGGTGAGCCGCTGCGAACAAGAGCGAGGAAATCAAGACCGCCGGCCAATGCCACCTGTCGTACGGCACGCTGGTGAAGTCGGACGCGATGATGCGTCTCATCAAGAAACCGCGGAACGCGAGCTCCTCCGCGATGGGAACGACCAGAACCCCTCCGAGCGCGCGGCCGATGATCCACATGCCAGCCAGAGGCGTCGCGAGATCGGAGAGAGCCTCTGGCGGAGCGTCCGATGCGTAGGGTTCGCTCAGCGCCGAGATCACGGCCCAGAGCGCGTAGACAGCGACGCCGACGCCCACGGAGTGCCACGAAAGGATCCTGCGACCGCGAAGGTGCTTCCGAAGTCCTGCTACATACTCTCGCCGGTACCAGGCCAGCACGAGCAAGCCGACCACTACGCGCAAGGGGTAGAAGTAGTCGAACTCGCCCACGAACAAGCCGGTCGCAAGTCCAGTCGCCACGACCGACAGCAGAGGCAACAGGAACGGAGCGCTTGGATTGATGACCTTGCCCTTCGGGGCGTTCGAGTCTTTAGCGAACCAACTCACGCGTTGACTGATCCAGACCGCGCCCAGCGCAACCGCGCAGAAGAGCAGCCAACCAGCCTTGGAGTGGAAACCGCCGATCGCGATGTCGGGGTATCCGGCATGGCCAAGCAGAATCAATCCGACGATTCGAACGACATTGAGGAGCCACACCGCGAGGATCGCGAGCGGTATCAAGGAGAGCGCATTGGGAAAACGACAGCGATCTCGAAACCCCACGAGGTATGCGGACAGAAGAACGATGATTAGGCCGATTCCCTCGTACCCCGAGCACGTCGCATCGACGCGTACCCAGAACTCTTCGGTACCGACCGCAGCGTCAGCCGCGTCGAAGTGAATGGGGGACACCAACACCCCCAGCACTGCGGCAACCGCATCGAGCGTGAATCGGCCGAAGGGGTCCCAAAGTCCGACTGTGGCCAATCCGGCTCCCAAAGCGACCAGCGCTAGCAGGCTGGCTAAACCGAGTGGCACCGCAAGCTCACGCAAGAGCGGCTTCAGCCTCGTGCCGCCGGCCGCTACGGGGATCAACGACAGCAAGGTTCCGGCGCCGCCGAGCAGCCATAGCAAGATCCAGAATTGCGGGGGGCCGTCCGGGGGTGTCTCACGCCCGAACACGAGGCTCGTGACTGCGTAGAAGCCCGCGAAGCAAAGCAGATGGATAACGAGGCGAGGCGCCAGCGCTGGCGCATCGACCGTGGCCGCGACGGAACGGGCGAACGCGGCGCGTAACTCGGTGCTGCCGAGGATCCACAGTGCGGTTCCAAACGCGATTACCGCAGGACCCAGAAGGCCCATCCATCCGAGTCCTTCCCAAGCGCCGGCTTGTTCGAGGAGTGGTTCCGCGTCGAACCCGAGAGTAATCGTCAGGTACTCGGCCGTGAGCATGCCGAGTGCGCCGAGCAGAAGGAGGTACCGGCTCCGCCGCCCGCTCTCAACCATTTTTGCATCCTAGCTCGGCCACAGCGCCCTCCCGAAAACCTCTGGTCGCCCGCTGCGCCCGGCTACCCGACCAAGGCAGCGAGAATCCTCTCGGTGGCTCGTCCGTCGCCGTAGGGATTGCGCGCCTGAGCCATCTCCCGGTAGGCCTCGTCGTCGCGCAACAGGCGGGCGGTCTCTCGGTAGATTCCCTCTTCGTCGGTGCCCACGAGCCGAACCGTTCCCGCGTCGATTCCCTCGGGCCGTTCGGTGGTTTCTCGCATGACGAGAACCGGTTTCCCGAGCGAGGGCGCTTCTTCTTGAATCCCGCCGGAGTCGGTCAGAATCAGATGGGCTCGGTTCATCTCTTCGACGAACTGGCGATACTCCAGGGGCTCGCCCAGCTCGATTCGCGGATGATTCCCCAGAAGTGGCAAGACGACGTCTCTCACTCTGGGGCTCAAGTGGACCGGATAAAGGACGTGAAGGTCTGGGAATTCCTCCACGAGGCGCAGCACTGCTCGGCAGATCCGCTGCATCGGCTCACCATGGTTCTCCCGGCGATGGGCGGTGACCAGTAGACGTCGTCCGCCGGTGCGGGCGGGCTCCGTTTCCGCAGTCTGGGCTCCGAGCGTCAGAAAGAGCGCGTCGATGCCGGTATTGCCGGTGACCCAAATCAGATCGTCACTCACTCCTTCGCGTAGCAGGTTGTCGCGTGACAGCGTCGTTGGCGCGAAGTGAGCATCGGCGATCTGAGTCGTGAGCCTGCGGTTGATCTCTTCCGGAAAGGGTTGTCCTTTGTCGTACGTGCGAAGGCCGGCTTCGACGTGGGCGACGGGCACGCGATGGTAGAAGGCGGCCAGTGCGCCAGTGAATGTCGTGGTCGTGTCGCCCTGAACGATGACCCAATCCGGCTTCACCTCTCCTATGACGTCGTGCATGCCGTTCAGCGCCGCGGTGGTGACGTGGCGCAGGTCCTGGTTGGGTTTCATGATGTCCAAATCGAAGTCCACACCGATTTGAAAGGTTTCGAGCATCTGGTCGAGCATCTCTCGGTGCTGACTGGTGGTAACGACGACCGTCTCGAACTGATCCGGGCGATTGCGCGCGCCGATGACCACCGGAGCCAGCTTGATGACTTCCGGTCTCGTTCCCATGACGATCAGCAACTTTGTCTTCGGCATCGCTTGTCCACGCCGTGACGCTATCGGGGCTTGGGCCCCGAGCTCACAGCGCTCCTGAGGAGGTGATAGATGAACTGGGTGTTCGTGACCAAGTATCGCTTCCAAAGCCGACGAGGCTCTTGAGCGAGGCGAAAGGACCACTCCATCCCGATACGCTGTAGAAAGACCGGGGCACGGCGGGCGGTGCCGGCAATCACTTCGAAGCTGCCCCCAACCGGGATGACGAGTTGGGCGCCCAGCTCGTCCCATTGGTCCTCGATGAACTGCTCTTGCCGGGGCACGCCCATGCCTACGATGAGGATCTTCGCGCCGCTTTCGCGAATCGCCCGGGCTCGCTCAGGCGCTTCGCTGGTCTCGAAGTATCCGTCCGCGATGCCGCAAACATCGAGCCCGGGGAAGCGAACGACGAGGCGCTTGGCCGCAGTCTCGACGACCTCGCGACGAGCGCCCAGAAAGTACACGGGAAAGCCTTCGTCGGCTGCGAGCGCGCAGAGCGCGTCGACGAGATCCACTCCGGTGACCCGTTCGGGAAGGTGAGCCGACTGAAGGTGTGATGCCCAGACCAAAGGCTGTCCGTCCACGACTACGAGCGACGCTCGATCCACGAAGCGCTGTAGCTTGGGGTCCGATCGCATCATCATGAGGATCGCCACGTTGACCGTGCAGATGTATCCGTGTCCGCCACCATGAATCCAGTCGCGCGCCCAGTCGACCGTCTCGGCCAACGTGACAGGGGCAAACTCGCAGTTGAGTATTCGAACGCCTTTCATGGTTCGATCTCGCTCCAAAGCAGAACTGCATCGATGAAGAACTTCGTGGCCCAATTAGGGTACGAAAGCGGCGCGTACCGCCCCCAGATTGGATGCGAACCCTTGATTGCCCCGCGAAGATCCGGATTCTGAGTCGTCAGGTCTTGGTGCTCCATGACGAATCCGAGGCTTCGCTTGGCCGCGTCTAGATAGCGTTCGGACCCGGTCGATTTGTAGAGCTTCAACCAAATGATCGCGAGCTGACAGTTTCCGGTCAAGCAGCAGTAGCGCGCGGCGGGCTTGCCGTCCTCGTCGATCTGCCCGGGAATCCAACCGTCCTCTCGCACGTGTTCGAGAACGGCGTCGGAGGCTCGCACGGCGACTTCCGAGTACTTCGGCTCGCCGAGGAGTCGACCGGACTCGAGGAAACCGCGGATCGCGTAGGCGATCGTGTGTGTGAATGGCGCAACGTTCGGCTCGAACGCGCAGTGCCGAAAGTAACCATCCTTCTCTTGGAGGAGCGCCCAGTCGAGGTTCTTGCGGGCAGCCGCTTCGATGCTCGGGTCCGGCGCGATGTCCTGATATTCGAGCATCGCCCAAGCGACCCGCGTGTTGTACGTGTGCGGGCTTCCGAGGTGGGTGTTCTTTCGCCAAGCCCCGTCTTCGTCGACTCGAACTCTGAGCCACGACGATGCGCGGGCGCCCGCGTCGCGGAAGCGAGGCTCGCCTGTTTCGCGGTAGGCTCGAACGTATCCCAGCAGTACCTGCCCAGTGTCGAACACGATGCCTTCGTTCGCCCGATAGCGCGGATTCGCGATCGAACCGTCTGCCTCCTGTACTTCGCAGAGCCAGTCGGCCACCGAGCGCGCGAGCTGCGCGGACTCGGGGTCCTGCAGCCGCTGAGCGAGGTCGAAGAAGGTGACGGCGATGTAGCCGGATGTCTCCCTGTAGGAAGGTCGCCAACCCCCGCGGATCGAGTAGCCGTAGCTCACCCCGCCATCAGAGGTCGCGGCCGCAGCGCGCTTGAGCCATTTCACGGCCGCATGCAGGTGCGCTTCGCGGCTCTGACGCCGCGAATGAGATCCGATCGCATCCCGGAGAACGCGCGCAACGAACGGAGCGCCCACCTTCAACAGTGCTCCCCCCCTGGCAGCAGCGGTTTCTCGTTCCAACGGCATGAGTAGTCGAGGACGCGGCCTCAGGCTGTCAGCAGTCTAGCGCGCGAATCCGGGCCTACCAAATCCGGGCGCGACGTGGGGATTCGTAACCAAGCTCTCAGGTCAAACGCGGGAGGGGATCCCGGAGGGAAAACGTGAGGTCGCTGAACTCGACCTGCTCGAGGCCGAACGAGCGCCGTTCCGTCATGCCCATCGCGTGCATGAGGCTGACGTGAAGTCGTTCGTGCGCAGGTCCCACCTGACCTTCGTCGCCCCAGGCGGCCCGAAGCGTGGTCTGCGGGTAGTGCACATAGCGACCGGTCCTGAAGTATCCGCCCGCACCGCCTGCAATCACGTTGGCCACACGACCGATGTCGTGCGTGCCCGTTCCAAGCTCGGTGAGCCACACCACGGCGGTGTTGTCGAGAAGCGTGCCGCCGTCTTCCTGAACGGAATCCAACTGGTCCAACAGGTACGCAAAGTGCTCGGCATACACTCGGTTGTACTCGACCATACCCTCGATGGCTTGGGAGTCTCCGCCGTTTTCGTCGGACGCGTGCGCAATGTCCTGGTGCATGTCGATGCCGGGGGAAACGCCGAATTCGTTTCCAGGGATGTCTTGGGTCACGATTGTCGCGACGCGCGTGAGGTCACATGCGAGCGCCATCGCGGTGATTCGCGAAAACTGATCGATGACGTGGCCCTGTGCGGAGAAGCTCGGGTCGCAGCCGACCGGAGCCGTGAGGCTCACGCCGACCTCGAGGTCGCGAACCAGAGATCGATGTCGCTCTAGCTTCTCTCGATCGGAAGCGTTGAGCTTGGGCAGCACCGCGGCGAATTCTTCGCTCGCCATGTCGAGGACGCTCGCGCGAGCAGCTTCGAGCAGGTCTGCGCGGGTTGGCTCTCCGGGGTCGCTCGGCGCGGGCGCAAGGCCGAGAATGTCGTTGAAGGCGGCCCGCGGATCCTCCTCGCGTGGAGCCGGTTGGTTGGCGCCGACGTAGTTGTACGCGTGCTGATGATTGAACCCGTAGACGCGGCTATTCCAGCGACCAGGCTGACCGATCGCGTTGCCGATCTCCTGATCGATCGAGTGGGCGCCGCCGCGCGCGGTCGAGGCGCCCTGGAAAGCCCATGTGCTAGTGAGCAGGTGCGCTTGGCCGATGTGATGCCGGTTGATGTCGCCCGAGTACCCAAGCTCTGCGACTCGGTATTCTTCTGCGTACGTCACGAGTCGTGCGAGTCCATCGACGACCAGCAGATTGCTACGGTGGCGGTGCAGTGGACGGAGGATGTCGCTGAACTCCGATTCGCCGAGCGAGCTGAGAGAATAATCGTATTCCTGGTTGTCTTTTCCCGGCTGGCGCATGTGCCAACGGCCTGGGACGGTTCCGTGCGGCGTGATGTAGAAGACTACGCGCTTGGGAGCTCCGCCCTGTGCGCGCGCCCGGCGACCCGGCAGCGAGGGAAGGCAAAGCGAACCGGCCGACAAGCCGAGTGCGGTCAGGAAACGACGACGATCGAGAATCATGGGGCGTCGGCTCATGGGATCAGTCCTTCACCTGGCTTCGGAGCCTGAATTCGGGACGCGTGACGATGGCGATCAAGAGCTCGACGAGGTCGCCGCCGCTCGCTGCAAACGCCGCCTGAATCGCTTCCAGCTGGCACGTGTCGGTGGGTTCGATCGGCCGGCCATTCGCATAGGTGAACCACTGCTTCGCCACGCAATCGCGTACCACATCGCTTCGTGCCAAGAGCCCTTGCAGCTCGACGGCTCCCTCATACTGCGCGTCGTTGCCAATACCATTCGCATAGCCGCTTGCGTCCACGGGCAGCCCATTGTCCTCGGCGCGGAACTGGCCCGCCGCGTCATAGCTCTCGAAGCCGTACCCAAACCCGTCGATTCGCACGTGACAGCCCTGACAGGTCGACGGCGCGACGCGCTGCTCGAAGAGATCGCGGTTGGTCATGGGGCCCTGAGTCGGATCGGCCACAATCGGCGACAGGTCCGCGTTCGCAGGCGGTGATGGGCGTGGCTCGCACAACAACCTCTCCATCACGTACACACCGCGGAGCGGAGGCGAGCCGTTCGCCTCGTGGGCGTTGCCCGCCAAGAACGCGATTCGGCTGAGAAGCCCGGCGCGCTCCGCCGGATCGAGCTCGACCTCCGACCAAGGCTCCGGCGGCGAAGGAACGTCGTAAAGCTCGGCCATCGCGTCGTCGACGTATGCGACATTGCTGGTGAACAGGTCAGCGACGGTTCCGCCGTCGAAGAAGGTATTTTCGATGAACTGGAGGGTCTCTTCTTTGGCAGACTCACGAACCGGGCCGGTCCACGCGGGGAAGAGCTCGGGGACCTTGTCCTCGTTGAGGACCCGATCGAGATAGAGCCACTGCCGGTGGAAGTTTCGCACCGCGTTTCGCGCGCGAGCATCGGCCAGGAGCCGTCTCGCCTGTGCTTCGAGCTGCGTGTCGGTTCCTAGCTCGCCTGCATCGGCAGCCGCTAGAAGATCGTCATCGGGCATCGTCTCCCACAGGAAATACGAGAGGCGGCTCGCTAGCTCGTGCTGCGTGAGCTCGAGTTGATCCGGGCTGACGGCAGACCCTTGGTTCTCGAGTCGGTAGAGGAACTGGGGCGTCTGCAACATGGCGCTGATCGTCAGCTGCACCCCGGCGTCGAAGTCGATTGCGACTCGCTGCGATTCGAAGAAAGCAATCCAGCGGTCGAGCTCGTCACCGGTGAGCGGACGGCGGAACGCGCGCTTGCCGAAGCTCTCGACGAACTGCTCGCCACAGTCCGCGTTCGCGGTCGCGCACGGCAGTACCCGATCGCGCGCCAGCGGACTGCTGATCGCATGCTCAGCGAGACGTATCGCCGCGTCTTCATATCGGGCAATGCGAACGTCCGACGGCCCTAGCGACAAGGCATCATTCTCGAAGGACCCTTCCAAGACGGCATCGCTCGGCTGCTCGGGGAGCGCTGGGACATCGCCACCGATGAGGTCCCGGACGGTGTTCTCGTACTCGACATTGGTCAGGCGCCGCACGGGGGCGGAGCCCACGGTGATCACGCTAGGGTCTTGGCAAACGAACGCTTGCGCGCCGCCCGCGCGGTCTCCGCCGGGTCCGTCACCGCCAGGCCCATCGGCGCTGCCAATCAGGCCCTCGCAGGCCGCCACGAGCGTCAGGGCACTCGCGACCGCGAATGTCCACAAGACGCTTTGCCTACCCCCACGGCCCATCGACGTTCACTATTGCGACAGACGCGCATGGGTGGCCAATACACAGGGGTTAATCGGCGCAGCGCGACGACGAGATTAGCTTGCCCTTTCCACCCTTTAGGGCGGAAGTAAAACATTGTCGCGAGGGGCGCGGAGCGCGGACGAAGGTTCGCTCAACGAAGTGATGCGCGACTCGGCCTCAGTGGAATCTCGGACCGTCGGTGATCTGATAGTTGCGGATGTACTTCACGACTGGGTCGGCTGCCCAGGGCGACCCCTGCGGCTCGGTGTAGACCTTGATGTAGGTCTCGAAGTCGGTGATCGCGCCGCCGTTCGGTGTGGTCTTCACGTTCTTCTGGGTCGTCGCGAGCTGCCCGTCGATCCAAGTGCGGACGGTCTTGTTGGACCCGCCCGCCCACTCGATTTCCAAGGTGAACCACTTGCCTATCGGCATCTGCACGTTGGAGTACGTCTCAGCGTCCGTGTCCTTCCTTCCGGCAAGAATGCTGTTCGAGCCGTCCTCTGCCCATCCGAGCATCCATCCCGGGCGCCAGATCCCGCCCGCTGTTGGATGGATATCGTACATCGACAGCCATGGAACATCGTCGGGTGGGCTCGGCTGCGTGTGCGCTGGCAAATACATCTCCATGGATATGAAGATCGGCGCGCCGGTTCGAAGGTGTGTGCGTAGAGCGGAATTGGCTCCGCCGAGCGTCCACACGCCGAGCTCCGATCTTCCGCCGCCAGGCCCATTCGCGTGAACCGCCTGCCGAATCGCATAACCGCTGCCTCCCGGGGCCGGGTCTGCGACCTTGCTGAGGTTGGCTTTTGCATCGCTCCGCGATCCAGCGGAAAGGAAGCTGCCCACCGGGTACTCGGTCAACGCCTCGTCAAAGCCCCAAGGTTCACCGGCCGTTTGAATCTTGTCTTTGAAGAAGACCGTGACCGGTGGCGCCGTGATGCACGTGTAGTTGGTCCCACAAACATCGGGCAGCGTGCACGTGCCGCAGCTTCCGCCGCAGTCATCGTCGCCACACTCCTTACTCGTGCAGTCCGGGACGCAGATTGCCGGCTCGTAGCAGGCTCCAAGATCGTCGCAGAGATCTCCGTCAGCGCAGGTGCCGCAGCTTCCACCGCAGCCGTCATCGCCACACACTCGATCGGCGCAGTCCGGGACGCAATCCTCCGGGTCGTAACAGGCCCCGAGACCATTGCAGAGCATTCCTCCGACGCAGTCGCCGCAGCTCCCACCGCAGCCATCGTCGCCACACTCTTGGCCTGAGCACTCGGGAGAGCAGAATTCCAAAGCTCGGTCGTCACCGATCGTTGCGCTGCCGCAAGCAGTCATGAGAGTGACGGCCAGAACGATAGAGAGCCCCGGCAACGCGGCGAACCCGCTTTGCAAGGCCAATCGCGAAAATGTACTAAGCTTCCCCCAAGGGCTCATACGCGAACATTATTGCGAGAGATTTCCCATCGCTGCCAACCCACAAAGGTTAATTCCTACCGGGCACCAAGGCGAAACCCGCATTCTTTCCCGCCGTTAGGGCGGAAGTAAAACATTGTCGCGAGGGGCGCGGAGCGCGGACGAAGGTTCGCTCAACGAAGTGATGCGCGACTCGGCCTCAGTGGAATCTCGGACCGTCGGTGATCTGATAGTTGCGGATGTACTTCACGACTGGGTCGGCTACCCAGGGCGAGCCCTGCGGCTCGGTGTAGACCTTGATGTAGGTCTCGAAGTCGGTGATCGCGCCGCCGTTCGGTGTGGTCTTCACGTTCTTCTGGGTCGTCGCGAGCTGCCCGTCGATCCAAGTGCGGACGGTCTTGTTGGACCCGCCCGCCCACTCGATTTCCAAGGTGAACCACTTGCCTATCGGCATCTGCACGTTGGAGTACGTCTCAGCGTCCGTGTCCTTCCTTCCGGCAAGAATGCTGTTCGAGCCGTCCTCTGCCCATCCGAGCATCCATCCCGGGCGCCAGATCCCGCCCGCTGTTGGATGGATATCGTACATCGACAGCCATGGAACATCGTCGGGTGGGCTCGGTTGCGTGTGCGCTGGCAAATACATCTCCATGGATATGAAGATCGGCGCGCCGGTTCGAAGGTGTGTGCGTAGAGCGGAATTGGCTCCGCCGAGCGTCCACACGCCGAGCTCCGATCTTCCGCCGCCAGGCCCATTCGCGTGAACCGCCTGCCGAATCGCATAACCGCTGCCTCCCGGGGCCGGGTCTGCGACCTTGCTGAGGTTGGCTTTTGCATCGCTCCGCGATCCAGCGGAAAGGAAGCTGCCCACCGGGTACTCGGTCAACGCCTCGTCAAAGCCCCAAGGTTCACCGGCCGTTTGAATCTTGTCTTTGAAGAAGATCGTGACCGGTGGCGCCGTGATGCACGTGTAGTTGGTCCCACAAACATCGGGCAGCGTGCACGTGCCGCAGCTTCCGCCGCAGCCATCGCTACCACACTCCCTCGAGCCACCACCGCAGTCGGGAATGCAAGCAACACAAACGCCGCCGTCGCACGTATTGGTGCCGCCACAGCCACCGCAATTCAAGGAGCCGCCGCAGCCATCACTCCACGCGCCGCACTCGGCGCCCAAGCCCTGACAGGTAGCGGGTACGCACCCTGGCGGAGGAGGCGGGGTTACCGGTTGATCGATGCAGAGGCTGTCAGTGCAGATCTGACCGGTGCCACAGCCACCGCAATTCAAAGATCCGCCGCAGCCGTCGCTCCTCACGCCGCAGTCGGCGCCGAGGGTTTGACAGGTGGTGGGTACGCACGCCGGCGGAGGAGGAGGCGGGGTCGTCGGTTGATCGACGCAGACGTTGTTGGTGCACAAGCGGTCGGCGCCGCAGCCACCACAAATCAACGTGCCACCGCAGCCATCGCTTGGCCTACCGCACTCGGCGCCCAGGGACTGGCAGCTCGCCGATGTGCAACTCAGCGGAGGCGGAACGCTCAGCGGCTCATCGACACATGCGCCGTTCGAGCAGAACTGGCCGCCGCCGCAGACGCCGCAATTCAAGGTGCCGTTACAGCCATCGCTCGGCTGGCCGCACTCCGAGCCCAAAGCCTCGCAGGTGGCAGGCGCGCAGGTTCCGGATGCTATCCACGTCGGTGTGGAGACCTCCAGCGATGCGAGTCGCGAGGACCAAACCCCCCAGGTGTTGAGCTGATCGTACACGTTTGCCGCAGATCGAAATCTGGCGCCCCGAATGACATTGCGACGCTTCTCCCCACAGCGGCCCACTTCGACGTCATACGTTCGTGCGATTACGTCAGCGGAAATCGCAATGTTGTACCAAACTCCCGGATCATATTCGAACGAACCATCGCTACTGTATTCAAGGTCGTCCATCACATCGACGAGGCCGGTCTCCGAGAACCGAACCGTAATGGCAGCATCGGAAAGATCTTGGATGTCCTGGGCCCCGACAGCCACCAAGGCGTCGACGTTCGCCTCGGCAGGACGCGCCATGACCTCAAAGTAGAGCGAGTCGGGTGCCGATTGTGACGCCTCTTTGCTCTCCCACCCGTCGCTTGCGCTGACGTCGGCGTTCACGCCGGGGCAGCTCAGCGCAGCGTCATTGGAGCCCACATCAAATCTCGGGTCTCCGGCAAAATCGCCGATCTCCCCTCCTGCGCAGGCGTTGATAAGGGCCAGGATACCGAGGAAAAGGCCGATCCGGCTGAACGAGTTATGCTTAAACACTGGTCTACCCCCCTATGGGTATTTATTAGCCTTCAAGGGTGTAGTTTGCTATGCACCTCTACACTTGCAGACAATAAAATACACCTTTAAGGCCTAGTTCCAGGTGTCGTGGGGTGCTGCTCTGGCGCACCCATGTGGCTTGGTTTGTGAGAACCCGCCGGGGCGCAGCTGGCATCCGCAGCGTCTCCAAGTGTCGATGTCCCACGCTCTGCGCCGATGGAGTCGTGGCGGCGAAGAGTGTCGCTAGTGGCTCAACGCCAGATTCGCTCGCCTGCGATGCGGACGTTACGGACGTACTTGATGGTAGGGGTTGGATTCCAAGGTGTGTGGCCCTGGTCGTCTCCGTAGTGCTTGATGTAGAGTTCGACCTCGGTGTGCTCTGGGAGCGCGGTCACCACGCCGACCTGCTCCAAGGCCAACTCACCGTTGATCCACGCAGAAACGGTTGCGGTCGGGCCTGTCGCGAACTGCCACCGCACCTCGATGTCGAACCACTCCCCTACGGGCATGCCGATATGCGACCAGCCGGAGCCGTCGCCATTGGTCTCTCTGGGACCATCACCCCAATTGAACTCGAACGTCATCGAGCCATCTTCGTTGAGCACCATTCCCGGCGAGGTATTCCATCGGGCCTCGCCGTTGGCTGCTGTGGTGTGCCAATCGAGGAAAGAGAGCCAAGGCCATTCATCCGCGTTCGCATCAATCGTTTCCGGGAAATACCACTCCTGCGCCACGTAAATGGGCGCGCCGCTCAGCGCGAGCGCTCGAAATGCGTCGTTTGCGAAGCTCCACACGCCCAGTTCCGCGCGCGCACCGCCCTGACCAAACTCGCCGTACTGGCGGATCGCATACCCCGGACCCCCGAGAGGGTCCCGCACGCGCGAAAGGTTGGCGCCATTCGCATCACTTGGTGTCACCACGTTGTCGATTGGATGTTCGGTCAGAAACTCGTCGAAGCCATATGGCGAGTTGCCCGTCTGAATCGAGTCCGTCCAAATCACGTTGCTGCAACCATCGTCGCTGCACTCGTTGTTCGTGCAGCCCGGGGTGCAGCTCTCCAAGCCACCGTTCGCCACCCCGTTACACCCAGGCGTGAGGCCGGTAGCAAAGACCAGCGATAACCCCGACAACATCGCCCACCGGCCGGAAAAGCCCAGGCGCGTCGAATCATTGAGCGCTTCTACGCGGTTCATACGCTTCATTCTTGGGGCAGATCGACGGATCCGGCCACTTCACAATGCAGGACTGCCGAGCGAAAAGGGCTCCCCAAGCTTCGCTCTTTCGCCCGTTTTGGGTCTACGAGGACGTCATCGTCGCGCGATGCCTCACCGATTTGGCGTTCGGCCCTTTCGGTCTGCTAAGAACTCTGAGGCACCCATACCCTGGACAGGCTCAGATGAAGCTCACGCCTCCGACAAATCACAGCTCAAAGGTCATCGACGCGTGACGGCTAGCCGTACCCAGGGGAGCTGACCGATGTGCGGGATTGCAGGCGCCATCGGCTTCGTGGATGACGGCGTGATCGAGGCGGTCGGCCGCGCACACGAGGCGTTGCGTCACCGCGGGCCCGATGCCGAGGGCGTTTGGCAAGACGTTCGAGGGCAGCGCGGCGCGGCGCTCGCGCATCGAAGGCTTGCGATCATCGACCTGTCGGCAGACGGCGCCCAACCCATGCGTGACATCGAGACTGGACTCACGATCGTTTTCAACGGCGAAATCTACAACTTCGCCGTCCTACGGGTCGAGCTCGAAGCGCTTGGGTACGTGTTCCAGACGCGCACCGACACGGAAGTGCTTCTCAAGGCCCACGCCGCATGGGGTGACGATGCCGTCCGGCGGCTCAATGGGATGTTTGCGTACGCGCTTTGGGATAGCGAGAGACGGCGCGCGTTGCTGGTTCGCGACCGAATGGGCATCAAGCCCTTGTACTTCGCCTGGTCCGGAGGGACGCTGCTTTTTGCATCCGAGGTCCGCGCTCTCTTGGCCACGGGTCTCGTGAAGCGGACGCTCGATCGCCGCGCTCTCAGTAGCTACTTGTGGAACGGCTTCGTCGTCGGGCCGCCGACGATCATCGAAGGAGTCGACCTTCTACCGGCGGCGTCGACGTTGGCGGTCTTCGACTCTGGTGAGCGGGAGCCTACCAGGTACTGGCGGCAGCCTTCGGCCGACGGAGCGAACGACGACACGAGCGAGCTCCGCGAACGCCTTCTGCAATCCGTGCGCATGCGTCTGGTCGCAGACGTGCCACTCGGGGTCTTTCTCTCTGGGGGGATTGACTCGAGCGCCCTCGCCGCGCTCGCGTCCGAGGTGTCCGAACAGCCTGTCCAAACCTTCAATATCAGCTTTGACGAGACCGAGTTCGATGAGTCGCCCTACGCGAAGCTCGTGGCCCAATCGATTGGCAGCGAGCATCACGACATTCGTCTCACCCAGCAGGGCTTTGCGAGCCAACTCGACGATGCGTTGGCGAGCATCGACCAACCCACATTCGACGCAATCAACACCTATTTCGTGAGCCGAGCGGTGCGCGAAGCCGGTCTCACGGTGGCGCTGGCGGGGACCGGGGGAGACGAGCTCTTCGGGGGGTACGCGAGCTTCCGGGAGCTACCCAGCGCGATCAGGTGGAGCCGCCTGGCCGCGATGGCGCCTGAGGCATGGCTGCGCGCTGGCGCCGCGGCGTTCACGCGCTTGAGAACCGGGCGCCCTGGCGAGGTCCAACCCCAGACGCGCTGGGGCAAGCTTGGAGACGCGCTGGCGACCCGAGGTGATCTGTTGAAGATGTATCAGGTCGCGTATGGCCTGTTCACCCAGGCCTTTCTCGAAGAGCTCTGCACCACCGAGGCCGACGATGTCGAGTACGGGCTGCCGGTCGGTAGAGCGCGGGAGCTCGAGCGGGAAGCGTCGAAGTGCGGACTGCTCGGCGCGATTTCTCAGTTGGAGCAGGGATTGTTTCTAGGCGAGCGTCTTCTTCGGGATACGGACGCAGCGAGCATGGCGGTTGCGCTCGAGGTTCGTGTTCCCCTGCTCGACCACAACGTCGTCGAGGCGCTCGCGGCGCTTCACGAGGGGACGAGATTCGTGCCGATCGGCCAGAAGCAACTTCTCCGCAAGCTCGGCTTGGGCGGGGTCGATCCCGCGCTGTTCGACCGTCCCAAGAGCGGCTTCGTCCTCCCGCTGGATCTGTGGTGCCGCAGACAGATCAAGGGCGTGATCGATTCGACCTTTGCTGATCACGAGCTGTGCACCGCCGTTGGCTTGAGGCCCGATGCCGTCGCTCGATTGTGGCGTAGCTATCGAGATGGTGCCCCGGGCTTGTACTGGTCCCGTGTCTGGTCATTGTTCGTTCTGCTAAACTGGTGCCGCGAGCATGGAGTGACCCTGTGACCTCTCATCGCCACTATTGTTTGATCAGCCCTTGCCGTGACGAGGCGCAGTACATGGTTCGCACCTTGGAAACCGTCACGAGCCAGTCGGAGCCCCCCGCGCTCTGGGTGATCGTCGACGACGGGTCGACCGATGAGACCCCCGAGATCCTTCGAGATTGGGCATCACGTTTCGACTACATCCGGGTCGTCACTCGCGCCGATCGCGGATCCCGCAAGGTCGGGCCGGGCGTCATCGAAGCGTTCTACGAAGGCTACGGCACGATCAGGCCGAGCGAGTTCGAGTTCGTCTGCAAGTTGGATCTCGATCTCGATCTGCCGCCGCGTTACTTCGAGATCCTCATGGACAAGATGGCGGCGGACCCTCGTCTCGGAACCTGCACGGGGAAACCCTACATGCTTCTGAACGGCAAGCTCGTGAGCGAGAAGTGTGGCGACGAAAACTCCGTCGGCATGACCAAGTTCTACCGAGTCGCGTGTTTCGAGGAGATTGGGGGCTTCGTTCACGAGGTCATGTGGGACGGCATCGACGGGCACCGATGCCGGATGCTCGGTTGGGTTGCGGCGAGCTAGGATGAGCCTGAGCTTCGTTTCATCCATCTCCGCCCCATGGGGTCCAGCCACAAAGGCATCGTGACCGGTCGCCTGCGGCATGGCTTCGGACAGTACTTCATGGGCACGTCGCCGATCTACATGACGGCCAGCGCTCTGTTTCGGATGACCCGGCCGCCTTTGCTCGTCGGCGGGATGGCGATGTGGTGGGGGTACGTCAAGAGCATGCTCGACGGGAATCCCCGGTATGGCGATGACGAGTTCCGGCGCTTCCTGCGCCGCTACCAGTGGAGCTGCCTGTTCCTCGGCAAAGCTGAGGCCACGCGACGACTCAATGAAGCGCAGCGAGACGTGTGGCGGGCCACACGAGCAAGCTAGCTGGACCGCCGTTCGAATCGCTTCTCAGAACAGAGTGTAGATGAACGGAGCAGCAGCGGTTCCGCCGAAGACGACCAGCAAACCGAGCAAGAGAATCGATATGATGATGGGAGCCAACCACCATTTCTTGTTGGCCTTCAGGAAACCAATGAACTCCGCGACGAGCCCGGTCTGCTTACCGGACGCTTGGGTCAGAAAGTCATCGTCCTTCTTGGGGTCGTTGCTGTCTGGCATGGCAGTCTCTCAATACTGATGGAAGTAGCTCTCTTTGTCCCGCGGGGGGCGCGCCGCCGACCAGTAGGTGGGCGCGCTCGGGTCGTAGGCTCGGTGCATGGGGTCCTTGCCGAAGAGCCGCATGGCGACTGCAATGGGCCCGATAATCAGGAAAAAGAGCGTCCCCATGATCACGTAGGACAGCACGAAACCGATGGGAAACGCCAAAAGGCTCAGCCCCACGTAGAGGACGCGGTTCGCCTTCGGGGCGACCAACGAGAACAGCAGAGCGATGGTACCGAGAGCTCCAAACGTCGCCACCAGAGGGATGCGCGCGTCGCCGAATCCGAACGAGAAGACGAGCTTCTCGTAGTACGCCAGGGCGGCCAGGATCCCGAAGCCAATGAATGCGATCACGCCGAATTGACGCAGCGTCTTGGTGTCCGGATTGAAGTTGATTTCGACGAGCTTGCTCATGATTAGTCCAGTGCGAACTGACTGAGGTAGGCGTCGCGGTCGATGGTCTGGGCAGCCGGCTGTTTGGATTTCTCGAGAACGAAGTTATCAATCACCAGGACATCCATGTTGGTGCCCAAGAAGCAACGATAGGCGTCCTCTGGCGTGTTGACAATCGGCTCTCCGCGCACGTTGAAGCTGGTGTTGATCAAGATCGGGCAACCGGTTCGCGCTTTGAACGCTTCGAGGATCCCGGCAAAGCGGGGATACCGCTCGCGGTCGACGGTTTGGACGCGCGCAGAGTGGTCGACGTGCGTGATCGCGGGAACGACGGATCGCTTCTGATGCAACTTGTCGAGACCGGTGGCCGTGTCGTCGATCGGAAGACGCTTGTCTTGTCTTACCGGCGCCACCAGGAGCATGTAGGGACTGTCTTCGTTCGGGCGCATCTCGAAGAACTCGTCCACGTGCTCACGCAGGATCGCCGGCGCGAACGGCCGGAACGACTCGCGGAACTTGATCTTGAGATTCATCGTCGACTGCATCTCAGACGAACGCGCATCACCGAGAATCGAGCGGCTACCGAGTGCGCGCGGCCCGAATTCCATGCGGCCCGCCATGTGACCCACTACATTCTGCTCGGCGAGCAGATCCGCGACCGCGTCGCAGAGCTCTTCTTCGGTCTCGTAGTGCTCGTAGACGGCGCCTTGGGAGTCGAGATAGGCGCGCGTTTCCTCGTCGGAGGCGTGCGGTCCGAGGAGCGAGCCGTGCTGCACGTCCTTGCCTCGATTGTCCCGAGGCATGTCGAGCAGCTGGTGCCAGGCGAACAGCGCCGCCCCGAGCGCGCCGCCTGCATCACCCGCGGCAGGTTGAATCCACACCTCATCGAACGGGCCTTCGCGCAGCACGCGACCGTTGGCGACACAGTTTAAAGCGACGCCGCCAGCCATGGTGAGATTGGAGGATGCCGGTGAGCTCGTGCGCGTGACGCGCCATCCGCAGTACGACCTCTTCGGTCACGGCTTGAATGGACGCCGCGATGTCCATCTCTCGCTGGGTGATGTCGGTTTCGGACGTTCGCGGGGGCCCATCGAAGAGCTCGTTCATCTTCGAGGACGTCATCCTGTCGTTGTAGCAATACGCGAAGTACTCCATGTTCATCCGGAAGGACCCGTCTTCCTTGAGGTCCAACAGCTCATTCATGATGCGATCACGGTAGATGGGCTTGCCATAAGGCGCGAGGCCCATGAGCTTGTACTCACCGCTGTTCACTCGGAATCCAGTAAAGTAGGTGAATGCCGAGTAGAGAAGACCTAGCGAGTGTGGAAAGCGCAGCTCCTTCAGCATCTCGATCCGGTTGCCGCGCCCGCTTGCGATGCTTGCCGTCGACCATTCGCCCACGCCATCCATCGTGAGGATGGCCGCTTCGTCGAACGGTGAAGGAAAGAACGCGCTCGCCGCATGCGATTCGTGGTGTTCTAGGAATACGAAGCGACCCTCGTACTCGCCGCCCAAGCCCTTCCGCAGCTCGCGCGGCGTGTATAGCTTTTGCTTCAACCAAAGCGGAAGCCCCATCAGGAACAGCTTGAATCCCGACGGGGAGTACGAAACGTAGGTCTCGAGAATGCGCTCGAACTTCAGCAGCGGCTTGTCGTAGAACACCACCAAATCGAGCTCATTGCGTCCGATTTCGGCCTCTCGAAGGCAGTAATCGATTGCGTTCTGTGGAAACGAATAATCGTGTTTCTTGCGTGTGAAGCGCTCTTCTTGCGCCGCAGCAACGATCACGCCGTCTCTGACGAGAGCGGCCGCACTATCATGATAATACGCTGAGATTCCGAGGATGTTCATGCGATGTTTGCCGCAGATCAGGCTAGCGGATTGCGAGAGGCCGCGCCAGCTATCTCCGTCTACCAGCGTTGGCCGCGTCTGCGATGTGCGGGGTTCAATCTGCCGTAAGTAGCCGGGCATCCAAGATCAGCCTGGCTAGCGCCCGACCGGATTTGTCGTGAGCGAAGGGGGTCCAGTGGAAATGCGACTGGTGCCAGTACAGCGGCTCCTGACCGACGTACGGGCGCAGCTCGTCGCGCATCGATAAGAAGTAGACGCCTGGCTGCTCCAGGTCGAAGTGCTCGCCCGGAAAGCTCTCGACCAGATCTTCCCCTACCTCCGTGGGGATGCTTTGGATTACGAAGGGGATTCCGCGCGCCCGAAGCTGCTCGTAGGTGCGTTCTAGAATGGCGGCTGCCAGCGCGCGCTCCGGATCGCGTTGTTCATCCTCCAGCTCCGCCGCGGTTTCGCCAGCGCCGGTTGCTTCCCGAGACTCCAATCCGGACTGCTGGTCGTCCAGTAGGTTTTCCTCGTTCGCACGAACCATCTCGGCCTTCACGATGGAGGTCGCCCGCTCCTTGATGAACGCGAAGGCATTCGAGCGCTCGGAGAGCAAATTGAAGAACCAGCTACTATTCAAGAAATTGCCGAGTCTGCCCGCTGGGACGTAGGTCTCCGCCGCAGTCTCCAGGCGCCCATCCTGGAGTTGAAACAATCCGGTGCGCACGTTGTCGGTCAGATCGTTGATGAAGTAAGACAACACGACTACGTCAGGCTCGTACTTCAATAGCTCTCGCTCCAGGTAGAGCGCCTCCTCCGCGGTCGAGAAGCCCGAAACGCCGGCGTTGAGCACCTGAACCTGGTAGCCGGCGTCTTCTAGTTGCTTCTCCAATACCATCGAGAAGGTCTGACCGACGTCGACCTCGTAGCCGATCGTGAACGAGTCGCCCAGTGAGATGATGCGCTTGACTCTCGGTGGCTTCTCGTAGTCGAAGTCCCGGTCGTCGCGCATGCCCTGCTGGTTGATGTGGAATCGCCAGCTACCGTCCGCCGATTGGTGCCGATAGTCGGAACCGGGATCGTTGTAGCGGAGCCCCCAGGGGGCCTCGACCACGTGACGAGGGAATTTCACTTGCTCGCCGTAGAGAAGCAGGACTGCTCCCTCGAGGACCGCAAATGCCAGCAGGCTCCCGAGCGCCAGGGCCACGAGGGCCATCGGCCAAGATTTTTTCACGCGTTCGTACCCTCTAACGATGACGCCGACAGCATAGCAGAGAGAGAGTGTGGCAGGTGGGGGGCCTCATCGACTAATCTCTTAGAGCGGTGAGAACCCCCGGTGCAAAGCTGGTGCTCGAGGATGGCACCGAAATGCGAGGCGAGGCCTTTGGTGTGCATCGGCCGGTGGCAGGAGAGGTCGTCTTCAACACCGGAATGACGGGATATGTGGAGACGCTCACGGACCCTTCGTACAAGGGCCAGATTCTAGTGATGACCTATCCGCTGGTCGGCAACTACGGTGTCCCGCCGCGGCGCGCTACTGGCTCGATCGATCTTCCTTACGAGTCGAGTAGGATCCAGGTTCAGGGTTTGGTCGTTCAACGGTACGTCGATCAGCACAGCCATCGTGGTGCCAGCCGCTCTCTCGACACCTGGCTCCAGGAGGAGGAAATACCCGCGGTGTATGGGATCGACACGCGAACGCTAACGCGGCGCCTGCGCGAGCATGGAACGATGCGCGGCTGGCTCGTGCCGGACGGGTCAAGCCTGGAAGATGCGAAGAAGGCTGCGGCATCGGTCGACATGACCCAAGAAGTGTTCCGGGCGGTCGCTCCAAATGAGCCCGTTCGATATGAGGGCGGGCATCTGAAAGTCCTCGCCGTGGATGTCGGCATCAAGGACAACATCATTCGCTCGCTGCTCACGCGCGGTGCAACCGTGACTAGGGCTCCCTGGCATGCGGAGCTCGGCAAGCTCGCAGTGGAGGCCGACGGGATCGTGATTGGCAACGGGCCGGGCGACCCGAAGGACCTGGGACCGTTGGTCGAGCAGATTCGTCAGTTGCTCGGTCACTTCGACAAGCCGATCTTTGGCATCTGTCTGGGCAACCAAATTCTCACGCTCGCTGCGGGCGGCGATACGTACAAGCTACCCTACGGACATCGGGGCGTGAATCAGCCAGTGCAGGACTTGCTGACGAGGCGCTGCTACATCACGAGCCAGAACCACGGTTATGCCGTCCAGGATGCAGCCCTTCCGTCCGACTGGGAACCCTGGTTCGTCAACATCAATGACGGAACCAACGAGGGCGTTCGCTCGCGTATCCGTCCGTACTTCAGCGTTCAGTTTCATCCCGAGGCCAATCCGGGCCCCAAGGACACCGGCTTTCTGTTCGACGACTTCCTCAGGCTGGTCGGAGCCTCGGCACGGCGCTAGACGATGTACGGATCATATCTACCAAAGAAACCGAAACGAGTCCTGGTCTTGGGTTCCGGAGCCCTTCAAATCGGCCAGGCCGGCGAGTTCGACTATTCCGGCTCGCAAGCGATCAAGGCGCTCAAGGAAGAGGGGATCAAGACCGTTCTGGTCAACCCCAACATCGCGACGATCCAGACCAGCGCAGAGCTTGCGGATCGAATCTATTTGGTGGCGGTGACGCCCGAGTTCGTCGAGCGAGTCATCGTGCAAGAAGAGGTCGATGCGATCATGCTGTCCTTTGGAGGGCAGACGGCCTTGAACTGCGGCCTTGCCCTTCATGACAGCGGGGTGCTCGAGAAGTACGGGATCCAGGTGCTCGGGACACCGGTGGAGTCGATTCGCGATACTGAAGACAGAGCGCTCTTCATTCAGCGTTTGTCCGAGATCGGTGTCAGGACGGCCCGAAGTAGGGCTTGCGAGACGCCAGACGAAGTTCGCGCTGCGGCTGCCGAGATCGGCCTCCCAGTCATGCTCCGTGGCGCGTTTGCCCTGGGCGGAAAAGGAAGCGGAATCGTCGAGAGCCAGGCGGAGCTGAATGACGCGATTCGAAGGGCATTTTCCGGAGAGCAATCCCAAGTTCTCGTCGAAGAGTGCCTCCGAGGCTGGAAAGAGATCGAGTACGAGGTCGTACGTGATGCCCGAGACAACTGCATCACCGTCTGCAACATGGAAAATCTCGATCCGATGGGGATTCACACGGGCGAGTCCATCGTCGTTGCGCCTTCGCAAACCCTGAACGACGAGGAGTATCAGTTTCTCCGCGAGATCGCGGTTCGCACCGTTCGGCATCTAGGCATCGTCGGGGAATGCAACATCCAGTACGCGCTCGATCCCGACAGCCTCGAGTATAGGGTGATCGAAATCAACGCGCGCCTGTCGAGGTCGAGCGCGCTGGCGAGCAAAGCCACTGGATACCCGCTTGCCTATGTCGCTGCGAAGATCGGTATCGGCTACACGCTTCCCGAAATCCCGAACTCGATTACGCGGCGAACGACCGCGTTCTTCGAGCCAGCGCTCGATTACATCGTCTGCAAAGTGCCTCGCTGGGACCTCAGCAAGTTTCAGGGCGCTGCCATGGGCATCGGCAGCGAGATGAAGAGTGTCGGGGAAGTGATGTCGATCGGACGAACGTTTCCCGAGGTGATTCAGAAGGCGCTTCGCATGCTCGACATCGGCGTCAACGGCCTGGATCCGACCGCCTTCGAATTCGACGACATTCGCGCCTCACTCAAGAACGCGACTACGCATCGAATCTTCGCGATCGCGCGCGCGTTTCTCGATGGACTCACTGTCGACGAGATCCACGAGCTGACCGACGTCGATTGCTGGTTTCTGAGCCAGATCGAAGCAGTCGTGCGAATGCACGTGAATCTGGGACGAAGCGAGCGTCCATTGTCTGCATCATCGCTCCGCGAGGCCAAGCAGTTGGGCTTCAGCGACCGAGCGATCGAGCTTCTGGTCGATGCGCCGTATGGTTCGATTCGACAAGCGCGCAAGGAACACGGGATCATGTCGCATACCGCGCAGATCGACACGATGGCGGCGGAATTCCCAGCGGACACCAACTATCTCTATACCTCGTACCACGCGCACCACTCGGACGTGAGCCCATCGTGGCGGAAGAAGATTCTCGTACTGGGCTCGGGCCCGTACCGCATCGGTTCCAGCGTCGAATTCGACTGGTGCTGTGTGAATGCCGTTCAAGCAGCAGCCGACGCCGGCTACGAGACCATCATGCTGAACTACAACCCCGAGACGGTGAGCACCGACTACGATATTTGCGACAAGCTCTACTTCGAAGAGATTTCGTTCGAGTCGGTGATGGACCTCTGCGAGCGAGAGAAACCCGAAGGCGTCATCGTCAGCATGGGCGGTCAGATTCCAAACAATCTCGCCTTCCGCCTGCACCAGCAGGGCATCAAGATTCTCGGCACGAGCCCCGAGGACATCGATCGCGCAGAGGACCGTAACAAGTTCAGCGCGCTTCTAGATGCCATCGGGGTCGACCAGCCCCGATGGATGAGCCTCACTGACGCAAATGATGCAGAGAGCATAGTCGAGCACCTCGGTGGCTTCCCGGTCTTGGTCAGGCCGAGCTACGTTCTCAGTGGCGCAGCGATGAGCGTCGCCCACGAGCCGCAGGAGCTGAGCCGCATCCTGTCCCGCGCGGCGAGGATCAACCCGGATTATCCGGTGGTGGTTTCGAAGTTCGAGGTGCACGCCCGCGAGATCGAGATCGATGCGGTCGCGGATCAGGGCGAGATCGTGTTGTGGGCCGTCAGCGAGCACATCGAAGACGCCGGCGTGCACAGCGGCGACGCGACGCTGGTATTGCCGCCTCAGACCTTGTACATCCGAACCATACGGCAAACGCGCCGGATCGCAGCCGCGATCGCGCGAGAGCTGAAGATTACGGGGCCTTTCAACATACAATTCTTGGCCAAGCTAGGAGCCGTCAAGGTCATCGAATGCAACTTGCGCGCTTCGCGTAGCTTTCCGTTCGTCTCCAAGGTCACGGGAACCAACTTCGCGGCTGAGGCAACCAAGCGAATGTTGGGATTGAAGCGAGAGGCCTCGAACGAGACGCTCGCACTCGACTACGTAGGCGTGAAGGTCCCCGATGTTCTCCTTCTCACGGATAGTGGGCGCCGACCCTATGCTGGGCGTGGAGATGACCAGTACCGGCGAGGTGGGCTGTCTCGGCGCCGATCTCGACGAAGCACTCTTGCACGGCCTTCTTGCCACCGGCTTCCGCTTCCCGAGCGCGGGAGTGCTGCTTTCGCTCGGTCCCATAGCCGAGAAGTACAGCTTCGCGGATGAGGCCAGGTTGATCGTCGAGGAGCTCGGGCTCCCGATCTACGCGACCAAAGGAACAGCCGAGCGCCTCGTCGAAGTCGGCGTCGATTGCATCGCCGTCGAAAAGGATGTCGGTGAGGGCCTCAGCGCGTTCGACTTAATCGACGACGGCCGCGTCGACCTCGTTATCAACATTCCGAGAGAGTACGACGAGCAAGGCCGCCCCGACGGCTATCTGATCCGCCGGCGTGCCGTGGACGCGGGCATTCCGCTCATCACGGATCTCAAGCTCGCTGGGGCAGTCGTGGAGGCGTTGAGGGCGAGGCGGCCCCGCGAGCTCGGCGTGGTCGCTTGGGACGACTACATTGGCCGGAGGTCCACGCCTCTGAGTTGAGCGGCCTTCGGAACGCAGCCTGGAGCGTCACCACCCGCGTCGATCGATTTCGCGCCGAATCCAATCGGCCACGATTTGATTCCCTTCCACCGAGTAGTGGAAGCTGTTCTTGAACCAGGAGCGGGGATCCGCTTCGTATGGTTGCGCGAGAAACGCGTCCTTCACGTCGATGAAATCCAGGCCCGCCTCCACACAGAACTCGCGGACCGGATCCATGATACCGCGTTCGCCTCTTCGCATGCGCTCGACCGCGAATCCGTCCGGCAGAATGAGCACGACTGGACGCATGTCCCAGTCTGCGGCTGTCGCTGCGAAGCCCTTCAGTATCAGCGTCAAGATCGTGAACCCGGGTGAGGACTCGTTGTATACGCCGCTACCCCTCGGGCCGATCAAGGGACGTTCAGCATCGATCAGACGGCGGTTGAGCTGCGCCCATGCAGCTATCAGGAGGCGAGCTGCGTGGGAGTGCTCGAACAGCCAGCTTTCGTGCACGAGAGGCTCGTACCAATAGTCGTGCGCACCGAGCTCGCGAAACGAAGAAGGATCTTCCACATAGCGCTGAAAATCACTCAGCTGGCGCAAGTCGTTCGGTGCGAGGGACAGAGCATCGTCATCGAGGAGAAAGCGAGGCTTCTTGACGAAGTCGTAGGCAGGAGCTCCAGGTGATCGAAACACCGCTGAGATCATCATCAATCGCTCGAGAGTCGGTGTGGCAACTCCGAAGAGGACCACCTGTGGCTCGAGATCCTTTCCTTCGGCCAGAAAGCGAAGGTAGATTTGGTCCTGTCCGTAACCGGGAACCCCATAGTTGAGCACTTCGGTATTGGGACGCGATCGCTCGAGGACGGTGGGCCACGCCTCATCGGTGAGAACCTCGGATCCGTATACGAACGAATCTCCGAAGGCTGCGATGCGCAGGACACCTGGCAATCGGCGTTCGGGGTAGCCGTGACGGCTGCGCAGGCCTTGGCTGTTGATGATGTCGGGACCGTTGTCCAGATTCGGCCGTGGCCGCCAACCCAAGTGGCCGTCAAACTCCGCGAGTGAGTCGGGACGTCCATCGAGCATGTCGGTGATGCTCGCGACAAGGCGCGCGTCACGGTCCTCGAGACTCGTCGCATGACCTCCGAAGATATTCGGCTGAATCATCAGAACCACGGCCGCCAAGAGCTCGATGACACCCAGCGTCATGGTCATCATGATCAGCCAGAGCAAGGTACGGCGCCTTGAATTCTTCTCGCCGCCCGACGGCTCAGGTTCCGTGGCTTGCGACATCCCAGTGACTATACTCAGATGGCACCCGATGAGATACTTCCCGAGCATTCCGCTGGCCCGAGGCCGGTAGGATGGCCTGCTAGGGACCTTGCTTCAATGGCACGATCGCAAACAAGAACAGGCGAAGCAGGCCAGCAGGAGGGCCTGATGCACAGCGCGTCGCTGACGCCGCGCCTGCGCGGGGTTGGTGAATAAGGCGTGACTTACTTCAGCAACGGCAACATCTTCAGCATTCTCGCATTCTTCATTTGGATCCCGATCGCGCTCTATGGAATGCGACGCTGGCCTCCCGCGAAGGCCATGGCCTTCCTTTTCTTCGGTGGGCTCCTCCTTCTTCCACAGGTCGTCTTCTTCAAGCCACCAGGGCTTCCCGAATTCAGGAAGCTCGACATCATCCTGGTTTGGATCTTAGTAGGGGCCCTGATCTTTCATCGCCAACGCTTGAAGTCGGCGCCCAAGAGCGGGTGGTTCAGATTCTGCCTTGGGCTCCTCATCGCCGGATCGATCTTCACCGTTTTCTTGAACGCCGATGGATTCAGGGTCGGGTCCCGACATGTCCCCGGGCAAGTCCCTTACGACGCTGTTCACTTGGCAATCATCGCTCTGCTCAACTCGGTCCTTCCGTTCTACCTGGGCGCCGTCATGTTCAGGAGCTCGAAGGATCTTCGAGTGCTCCTGACGACGATGGTGGTGGCGTCGCTCCTCTATTCTCCCCTTCAATTTCGTGGAGCTGATCCTCAGCCCACAGCTGCACCGTTGGGTATATGGATTCCACCAGCACGGCTTCTCACAGACAGTTCGCGACGGCGGTTATCGCCCGATGGTGTTCATGGCGCACGGGCTCGCGGTCGCGCTCTTCACCTCGCTGACGGTCATGGCAGCAGCGGCCTTGACGAAGACCAGGGCTAAAATACTTCGATTCCGCCCTCTTTGGGTCATGGGGTATCTGTGGCTGGTTCTGTTCCTGTCCAAGAGTGTCGCATCTTTTCTCTACACCGTAATGGCCGTGCCACTCGTGTTCCTCGCGTCCCCCCGAGCTCAAGCTCGCGCTGCCGCCGTCCTGGTGTTGATCCTATTCCTCTATCCCGCAGTGCGGGCGAGCGACCTGATCCCATTGGAGGCAATCAAAGAGCTCTCCGAGGAACAATTCGGGCACGAGAGGGAGGAGTCGCTGATGTTTCGTCTGGAGAACGAAGGGGTCCTGCTCGATCGAGCCTTGGAGCGCCCCTGGTTCGGGTGGGGAGGCTACTGCCGGGCTTGTTTGTTCGACCCCTGGACCGGGGACATGGCCCTGGAATCGACACGTGACGGCGACTGGATCATCCAACTCGGCGACGCAGGGATCGTTGGCTTCCTCGGCAAGTTCGGACTTCTGCTATTCCCAGTCCTCGCTCTGCGGAGGCGAATGAAGTATTTGCCGCGTGGATCCGATCGGCGCCTCATCGCCGGGCTGGGGCTCATGATCGGCTTTGCCAGCTTCGACCTGATCCCGAATGGCGACTTCACTCGGATCGTCTTCGTTTTGAGTGGGGCGCTCTGGGGCTGTCTGACGGGCATTTCGCAGCAAGCAGCCGTAGTGCGAAGCAGACTGAGGTCGGAACGCATCGCGGCTGCGAACGAGGAGAGAGGCGCCCCCTCGGTCCCTTTGGCGAGCATGGCCGGGCTTTGCGCTCTGCTGGTCACGGCGCCCGCCGCGGCTGCCATTCCTGATGCACTCGGTGGTGGGTTCGCCGGGCCAGGCGTCGAAGGGGCTTACTATGCGAATCCCGACCTCCAAGGCACGCCCTCCTTCACCCGCCGCGACCTTCGAATCGACTTCGACTGGGGCGAGGTGCGACCCGTCGGCGGCTCCACGGCGGAGCCGTACCGGTCGTTTCCCCGTGATGGGTTCTCCGTCCGCTGGAGCGGCCAGGTCATTCCACGGTTCAGCGAAGCCTATACGTTTCTCGGGGAAGCCGATGATGGCGTTCGCATCCGAGCTCGCGCGTCGGGGCAGTCGAATTGGAGCACCTTGGTCGATCGCTGGAATGAGAGTGGCGCTTTCGAATCCAAGCCGTTCACGATGCGCGCGGGCGAGCTCTACGATATCGAAGTCGAATATCGCGAGCTCGACCAGACCGCGCAGTGCCGTCTCATGTGGAAAAGCGCCAGCACGCCGAGCGAAGTCATTGATCCCGTTCGCCAGCAGGGGATCAACCTCGGCCGCTATGTTTGGGCGGGTTATCTCTGGGCCGACTTGATGAAGAGTGCGCGATACGGTCAGCGAGCCGAAGAGACGGGTCCGCAGGGATGGCCGAAGGCATCAGGGGTCGAGCTCGTCGTCAGTGAGCGAGAGTACGCCAGTGATCCTGAGATGTCGGGCACCTATCTCCTGCGCTTCGAGGGTCAGGCAGAGGTTCGCCAGGAGTGTTGCGACCAGCCCGTCTTCCAAGCAGGCGGGGGAACGTTCGAACGGAACCTACCGAGAGGAGCCGGATACGACGCCTCCACCAACACCACCACGTCGTTGATGACGCTTTCCGGCTCGAGGACGTTGGTCACATTCGAGGATACACGACGAGGCCCAGATCACAGCGGTGACGGAGTCGGCCGTATCCAGCTCATGCGGCCTATCGCACAAGGCAGCGCGGAACATCATCGGATCGATGAGATCGGCTATCGTCCATTCAAGCAAGCCATCGAAGACAATTTCACCTTGCTACGCTTCGTCGCATCTGCCGACAATCGCGGTGAGGATTGGTCCGAGCGAACGCTTCCTGATTATGCATTCTTCGTAGGTCCGACGGGGCAGCTGAACTGGGAGTACATGGTCATGCTCGCCAACGAGACGGGCAGGGACCTGTACATCACGATCCCGATCGGGGCGAACGATTCGTATTTCGAGAAGCTCGCCATGCTGATGCGCTATGGATCCGACGGGCGCGAGCCGTATCGGGGTCCAACCGCAGATCCGATCTACCCCCCTCTCAATCCCAACGTGCGCGTCTACGTCGAGGTGGACAACGAGATTTGGAATTGGGCCTTCGAAACGACGGATGCGGCTCAACGCTTGACCGAGGCCGAACACGACGCAGATTCGGCCATCTGGAAAGCGATCGACTACGACGCTCAGGCCGGTGATCCCACGGGCATCAAGGCGATTCGGCGCTGGCATGCGCTTCAAACGGTGCAAGCCAGCAATGCGTTCCGGCGCGTTTGGGGGGACGAGTCCATCGGTCCGAGGGTCAGACCGCTCGTCGAGTACCAGTACGACAACTATCAAGACACCGCGCTCTCGTCTCTCGACTTCATCGACGGCTACTACAACAACCGATCGAGCGTGAACGTCAGCGATCCGCACCCCGTCAGCTACTTTCTCTGGGGCGCCGGGGGAGCGGCGTACTACGGCCTCGACAACCGTACCGGACAGCAGGATCACACGCTCTTCCGAGACGCCGGCTTCGAGGACAGGTCGGTCGAGCCAAAGACCTTGCGATTCAGGCCATCAGGCACGGCTTGGACCTTCGAGGGCAAGGCTGGGCTGATTCGCCCTGACGGTGAGGATGAAATCGAGGGGCTCAGCAACCTACCGACGCCGACTTCCGGCAAGCAGGCCGCCATCCTGCTCCAAGATGGGTCGATTAGCCAAGATGTACGATTCGCAATACCGGGGACCTATGCCATCGGCTTCAACGCTGCCGGCTCCGGACAAGACTGGCCCGGCTACCAGCGTTTCGACATTCTGTTGGATGGCCGCAGAGATCAGTCCGCGGGACCAGGTCGACTATCGTGTGAGCCCTCGCACGGCATCCATCGGAGGTTGGTCGCGAAGTCTCAATAGCCTCGACGAGGAGTGGGGCAGTGCGGTGTTCCAGATCGACGAGCCGGGCTTGCATACGGTGAGCTTCGTAGCTCGTGGAGAATCGGTCGACTACTTGTTGGTCGACAACGTCCGGATTGCGAGCGCCGACGCGATCATGACCAGCGGGTTCCACAAAGGGGAGGCACTCGGTCAAGAGGCCGCGTCCGACTTTGCCTATCAGCTCAGGACCCAAGCGAAGTACGCACGGGCATTCGGACTTCAGGTTGTTGCCTATGAGTCCGGCTGGTCGCTCGGCGGCGACTTCAACCAGTTGCCAATTCAGAATTGGTGCAAGCTACGCGACCCCAGGGCCACGGCAATCAATGATCAGGCGATCAACTGGTGGGACCAGTCGGGGAGCTCCTTGACCGTCTGGGGTGTCTACGAGTACTGGCCCACGCATGATTTCGCCGGCGCGGGAAGCTATGCGATCATGCGGAGTATCCACGGAGCGGGGCAACGGCTCCGGGCCGAGCCGACGTATGGACGATCCCTCCCTACGACTCTGCGACTCGACGAGGCCGATTGGTCGCACCGCCACGAGACGAACGGGCCTTGGTGGCGTCAGTACATTCCTTGGCTGAACGATCCAGCGGACCAATGGCACGCCTGGATGCTGATCGCCCCAACGACGCGGAGCTACTCGTTCGGCCTGCAAGGTCGAGGAAGCGGTCGCGTCGTCGTCGAAGTCGACGGCGAGCCGATCGGCGAGCTGAGCTCTCTGGAGCAGACGGCGAATGCGCCGCTGACCGTGAAGCTCACGCAAGGGGCACACGCATTGCGCATCGTCATGGTAGGCACTCGGCTCGAGCTCGATCGGATCGAAGTCAGAGCGGACTAGGGTGCTCCATTGATCGGGTCATCTTTCCAAGCACCTCGTTTGTGCTAATCCAAGCTCGCGCGTTCGACCCTGGAGCGATTGCACCTCCCGGAAGGGGCCTAGGTTGGAGTCCGAGCTCATGGCTGCCCCCGATTTCCTTTACAGGTCCCTAGATGCTTCCGACGACGAGGCTTCCGGAGCCAACTCGGAGGACCGGGTCTACCTGCAGCGCATCAGCGTTCCCTTCGAGTATCCGGTGCGGTTCACTCGCGGGGTGTTCAAGACCGGCAACCCGGCGCTGCACGAGGTCATCAGCCGCCTCGAGCCGGACCGCCGACACCGGGTGTTCCTCGCGATGGACAGTGGGGTGGCCGACGCCTGGCCCGATCTCGGCCAACAGATCGAGGACTATTTTCGTTGCCATTCAGACAAGCTCGAGCTGCTCGCACCGCCAGAGATCCTACCGGGCGGGGAGCGCGCCAAGCAGATGCCCGAGCTCGTCGACCGCCTGTATAAGCGAATCCACGACCTCCGCCTCGATCGGCACTCTTTCTTTGTAATCGTCGGTGGCGGCGCGGTACTCGACCTGGCCGGTTACGTGGCTGCCACCACGCACCGCGGTGTTCGCACCGTTCGCATCCCGAGCACGGTGCTCGGGCAAAACGACACTGGAATTGGCGTCAAGAACGGCGTCAATGCGTTCGGCAACAAGAACTACATCGGGACCTTCGCTCCGCCCTTTGCCGTCATCAACGACGGTGATTTCATTTCCACCCTGTCCGATCGGGATGCGGCTGCCGGAATCGCAGAATCGATCAAAGTCGCGCTGGTCCGCGATTCGGAATTCTTTGTCTGGCTCGAAGCCCATGGGCGGGACCTGGCCCAACGGAGACCCGACGCGATGAACTACATGATCCGTCGGGGGGCCGAGCTCCACATGACGCACATCGCAGAGTCCGGCGATCCCTTCGAGCGCGGGAGCGCGCGACCTCTGGATTTCGGCCATTGGGTGGCGCACAAGCTCGAGACGATGAGCGGCCATCGCTTGCGGCACGGTGAGGCGGTCGCCATCGGAATGGCTGTGGATAGTCGCTACAGCGTCGAGGCCGGTCTGCTCGAGGAAGCCGCGCTCGACCGCATTTGTAATGTGATCGATCGCATTGGTCTTCCACTATGGGACGAAGCACTGATGTCCACGAAGGATACCGATCAGCGAGTGATTCTCGACGGCCTCGAAGAGTTTCGTGAGCATCTGGGAGGACGCTTGACGGTCACGCTGCTGAGAGACATCGGCAAAGGCATCGAGGTGCACGAAATGGATCGGGATCGAATCCTGAGCGCTCTGCGTTGGTTGGAAGACAAATGGAGCTAGCGTCCTCGGACGCTCATTTGACTTATTGCACGAACATTCATCCGGGCGAGCGCTGGGATGAAGTGTTTGCCAATCTGCAGCGACACGTTCTGAGGGTGAAGCAGGCGTGCGCCCCCAATGCAGACTTCGGCGTTGGCTTGCGGCTGTCCGCGCAAGCAGCGCAGAGCCTTCGCGAACCCGAGGCATGCGAGGAGCTCGCAGTGTTCTTGCAGGCCAACGACCTCTACGTCTTCACGATCAATGGCTTTCCGTACGGTGAATTCCATCAGACCCGGGTCAAGGAGCAAGTGTACCGTCCGGACTGGCGCGATCCCCGAAGGCTCGCCTACAGCAATTGCTTGGCCGAAATTCTGGCGAAGCTTCTCCCCAACGGTGAGCTACAGGGCAGTGTCAGCACCGTGCCCGGTGGGTTTAGGCCGGAGATACAGAGCGAGTACGACGTCAACGCGATCGTCGGGCACCTGCTAGATCATGCCGCACACCTTCACCGCATCCACGAATCGACGGGCCGGATCATTTCCCTGGCTTTGGAACCCGAACCGTATTGCTTCATCGAGACGATCGAGGAGACCTGTCGCTTCTTCGATCGTCAGCTGTTCTCGGACACCGCGGTCAAGCGGTTTGGGAACATCGCGGGGTTGAGCGTTGCGGAAGCTGCTCTAGCGTTGCGCCGTCATCTGGGCGTTTGTTTGGACGCATGTCATGCGGCGGTGGAATTCGAGGACGCCAACGGATGCATCGAGTCACTACGCCGGCATGAGATCGACATCAAGAAGCTTCAGCTGAGCGCTGGCCTTCGGATTCCCAACCCCGAGAGGATCCCGATCGCGGTCCTCGAGCGTCTCGTCGACGATGTCTATTTGCACCAAGTCGTCGAGCGCACAGACGAGGGAACCCTGCGACGATTCGTAGACCTGCCGGGGGCCTTGGAATCATTGCGTGCCGGTCGTTCCACCGGCGGCGAGTGGCGCATTCATTTTCATGTTCCCATCTTCCTCGACGAGCTGGAACCTTTCGAAAGCACGCAAGACTTCTTGCGTGAGCTTCTTGTTCTTCAGGCATCGGTAGGCATATCGCGACATCTCGAGGTGGAAACCTATACTTGGGAAGTGCTGCCGGCGGCTTGGCGTCAGACGGACTTGGTTGGTGCAATTGCCCGAGAGCTCTCCTGGGCCAAGAGCTGTCTCGACGCTCCGTAGTCGTTCAGGCTTCACGTTCCGGGAACATAGCGATGAAGAAGCAGCGTTGTGCCGAAGCCGCCGAAGGCCAGGAGCATAGGCACGCCTCCTCCGTGCATTCCGATCAGGAGCGCATCGACCAGGGAGATGCCTGCGATTAGCCCCCCCACCGCCCGCGGGATCTGCACGCGCGATGTCACGAACAGGTACGAAAGGGCGTAGCCGCTCCACGCGGCCAGTGCGATCAGTCCCAGAAGCACGGGCGTCTGGGTCGATTCGGTCAAGCCATAAAAGAGCGGTGCAGCCAGGAATGCCAGCGGCCAAGCATCCTTCACGCGTCCCCGGTTCTCGTGTTTGGCCACTTGGGTAAGCCCCATCAGGTAGCTCAGAAGCACGGCACACCCCAATGCCAAGTCCAGAGTGAATGCGGGTCGAAGCGCCCACGCGGCCATGACGTAGAGCAAGATCCGGCACATGCCCATCAGCAATGGACTCAAGGGATTGGTCTTGTGGTACGCGTCATAGATCAGCACCAACAAAGCCAGGACCAATCCCGTGCCGACGGTCGGCCAACTTGCTCCATCTCGCGGCAATGCTGCAAGCACCGTGAGCAGGCCGATCCCAGCAAGCAGCATGGCAAATCCGAGAGCGAATACGGCGCGCTCGGTCACTTCGCCCGAGGGAATGGGGCGCTCCGGGCGCTCGTGCTGATCGAGCTCAGCGTCGAACGCGTCGTTCAGGTACATCCCGCCTACGTAGAACAAAGACCCTGCGAGCATGAGAATCGACAAGTCGAGGACGCGGTAATTCACGCCGGCAAGCACGACCCCGGTCAGGACGTTGGTCCAGACGGTCGGCAGGTTCGATACCCGCCCGAGCCTCAGGGCGACGCGCAGGTTCATGACGCCTTGCCCGCAGATCTCATGGACGGCCGAATACGTGATCCAAAATCAACCCCTTGATGTCGGTTGCCGCGACGGGACCGGCGGGAAGCATCTCGGGATCTGATGTGATGATGAGCGGCCCCGCGTCTGGATCGTCGGTCACGCGGCCATGGCTGCCTTGGACCATCGAGGCATCGAGCGGAATGACGTCCATCAGCATGCGAAACCCCAGGCGCTTCTTCAGTAGGCGCCAGCCGATTCCAAGCCTCGGAAATCGCAACCCCGGATCGACGAACATTTCGACCGGGTCGTACCCGGGCTTGCGGTGGATGTCTACGCATCGGGCGAAATCCGGCGCTCGGTCGTCGTCGAGCCAGTAGTAGTACGAAAACCACCGATCGGCCTTGGCGATGGCCACCAGCTCTCCCGAACGCGGATGATCCAGCCCGTACGCCGCCTTGCCAGCGTCGTTCAAGACCGCCTCGACACCATCGAGCGCCAGCAGCAAGTCCCTCACCTCCGTCACACGTGCCGGGTCGCGTACGTAGACGTGCGCGATCTGATGATCGGCGACGGCAAATGCGTCGCAGGCCCCAGCGTCCAGCAACTCGCGCCTCCGTTCCTCGCGGACTGCGATGAGACCCGCTTCGCGCAGCGCTCGGTTGATGTGAATCGCGCCGGTCACCCGGGTAATCCCGTACTCCGAGAGCACGATCACTTTCGTCCCATCGCGTTGCACGTGGGCGATGAGCTCACCTGCAACTTCGTCCATTTGGCGGAGCTCTGCGGCGATTTCGGGTGCGTCGGGTCCGAGCTTCTGCAGGCAGTAGTCGAGATGCGGCAAGTACACCAGGCTGAGGCTGGGACGATGCTTGTCGTGCACGTATCGGGCGCAGTCGGCTATCCAGCGGCTCGAGGCGATGTCGGCATTGGGACCCCAGAAATTGAAAAGCGGGAACTGACCGAGGTGTTCCTGCAACTCGTCCCGCAGCCCCGACGGGTGACTGTGGATGTCGGGAAGCTTGCGTCCGTCGGCGAGATACATCGGTCGCGGGGTGACGGCGAAGTCGACTGACGCGTACATGTTGTACCACCAGAAGAGCTTGGCGCAGCTGAAGCTCGGGTCGCGTCGCTTGGCGGCCTCCCAGACCTTCTCTCCTCCGACCAGGTGATTCGACTGCCTCCACAACCAGACTTCCGCCAAGTCGCGGAAATACCATCCATTGGCCACGATGCCGTGATCGCGTGGCAGCGCGCCGGTGATGAAGGTCGACTGGGCCGCGCAGGTGACGGCGGGTGTGACGGTTTGCAGCTGGCGCAAACCTCCTCGATTCGCCAGAGCCCGCAGATGTGGCGTGTTCGGCCCCAGGAGCTTGGGCGTCAATCCGACCACGTTGAGGACCAAGGTGCGATGCATCAACCCGCCTGCGATTCAACCTTCCACCCGTGGAGACTGCCCGCGTAACACCGAATTTTCCTCGAAAAGCTCGCGCTGATCCACCTTTGGCCGCCCGCTATCGGCACCCAGATCGAGACGACCGCTCTTGCCAAACAGCTCGATCGGATTGTGCCATACGATCTTCTCGATTTGAGCTTCATCGATACCCGCTAGCCGCATCGCTTTCACGGTCTTGGGAACCTTGATCGGGTCGGAAACACCCCAATCGGCAGCGCTGTTGACGATGATTCTCTCCGACCCGTACTCTAGGACCAGCTGCGCCATGCGGTTCTCGTCCATCTTGGTGGATGGATAGATCGAATGGCCCGCCCAACATCCGGTGCGGAGCACCAAGGGAAGTGTCTCCTCGTTGTTGTGATCAATCAGCACCATGTCCTCCGCGATACCGACATCGCGCACCAATGCCAGCGAACGCTCGGTGCCCTTCTTCTTGTCTCTGTGCGGAGTGTGAATCAAAGCCGGCATGTCGAACGACATGGCAAGCTCCAACTGAGCCGCAAAGTACTTCTCTTCGGCGCTGGTCATGTCGTCGTAGCCGATCTCCCCGACAGCCACGACGCCGTCCTTCTCCAAATAGCGAGGCAACAAGTCCATGACCCCGTCGGCCAGGTCTGCGTCGTTGGCTTCCTTCGGGTTCAAGCCGATCGTGCAGAAGTGGCGAATGCCAAACTGACTCGCACGGAAACGCTCCCAGCCGCATAGTGAAAGGAAGTAATCTTCGAACGTGCCGACGTGCGTGCGCGGCTGACCGAGCCAGAAGGCTGGCTCGACGATCGCCACGATGCCCGCGTCCGCCATCGCCTCGTAGTCGTCGGTGGTCCGGGAGGTCATGTGGACGTGGGGGTCGAACATCTTCATTGATTGCTCCTCATGCCTAGGGCGTTGATTGCGCCCCGTAACTCCTCGATGTCGGTCGGAACCGTTCTGCCCGCAGCGATACGCTCAGCTTCGTAGTCGGAGACCATGCGGCCCAAGTCTGGATTGCAGCGAGGGCGCCATTCATGAACTCGTGCCAGCGGGATTCCGAGAAACAGCGCCTTCAGCACGAGTTGATTGAAGTTCAGCTCTGGGAACTGGGCGGCTGGGTAGGCGTTCTCGCAGGCGATGGCCTCGAAGACCTCCTGCACTTGCGTGCGGCTGGCCTCGGTCGCCGTCTTGAGGAACCGCTCAGGCTCCGGCAGCAAGGCTAGGCTCTTGAGCAGCGCACAGCGCTCTGCGTTGTCCCCCTTGCGAAACGCTTCTTCAACCAGGGCCGTATGCTCTTCCGTGGGCAGAGTCTCGCCCGCCGCCAGGAGCATGAAGGCACGCGCCAGCTCAGCTGCAGACCAACGCGCCGGATCGATCGCGCCGACCTCCCGAAGCGCGTCGAAATCCTCTCGTTCGAGATGCCAATCGAGCTGTCGCACGCGGCGACCGGCTGCTGCGTACGCTGCAAAGTATGGAATGCGCTGAAACGGCTGGTTTGGCAACGGCAGGGCCCGGACCAACCAGTCGATCGAAGCGCGCTCCGCGTGTCGCGCCAGTACGCCCAGTAGGATTGGTGCTCTCGACTCCCGTGCCACGGAAGGAGGCTAGCCTGCCCGCCTCCGGCAAGCCATTGACGGGCGCCGATGCTCCGGTTAGCGGCTGCTCTTTCCGAAGAAATGCTCGATACGCAGTCGATCGAGCTCCGGTTCGAGGGCCGGATCCTTTTCACCACTTCGCTTGGCGATCAGTGGCGCCCAGGGCAAGTTTTCGAACTCATCCTTCCAGCGTCTGATCAGCTCATCGAGCTTCGCGACCGGCTTGGCGGGAACGCCGGCGACGACGGTGTTTGCCGGGACGTCCCGGCTCACGACGGCCCCGGCTGCCACGATGGCGTTCGGCCCGATGCAGACATTCGGAAGGATCATCGCGCCCTCTCCTATGAAGACGTTGTCGAAGACGTCGATCTTACCGACGCGATCGAGGTGGAGGCCCAACGCGCGGTTGAACACATGGACCGATCCATCGTGGCAAAGAAACGTAGCGGTGCCGATCCGGATGTTGTTTCCCAGGCGGATGAACTTGGGGTTGCTGGCTTCCTTCATCAGCGCGCTCGGCAGGATGTAACAGTCCTCGCCCTGTGCGTAGAAGGTATTGCGATGCTTGAGGTAAGCCGCCCATTCATAACCGTTCGGTCCGGTGCGTCGATAGAGCCACTCGAAGCGGCCATGCTCCCACGCAAACCAGCGAATGAGCCTGTTGAAAAGGCGTCTCATAGTAGTCTCCTAACGGGGTCTTCCCGCCACGATACCTATCGCTTCTCCCAAGAACCATGGCGGAAGCTCAGCGACCGCGCCAATCTTTCAGCTCGAGGGAGAATGCCTTGGCTCTTTGCCACGGTCAAAGCGCTCCGCCGACCACGTCCGGTGAGTTGAGCGCGGGGGCAGCATGCCTCTCATTTCCAATCGCCAGTATTTCGGATATTCGGTCAGCCAGGAGCTCCCCCAGGCGGCGGTGACCATCCGGGTTGAAGTGACAGAAGTCGACGAATACGCCTGGATGCTCCTCCAGCACCGCCGCACCGTCGAGAAGCGCGACATGGCTCTCAGCGGCCACCTCACGCATGATCTCATTGTACGCGGTGTCCAGACGAATCAGCGTCCCGCCGGAAAAAGAACGGTAGATTGATGGAGCGAGCGAGACTTCGGCCGCCTTCGCATCGTCACCTTTCGCTTCGTACGCCTTCACGAGATACAGGCGTGCCAAGTCGCGGAACATCATCTGCGATTGCGTGGCGGAGCTCAGGTATGCGATCGCAGTGTCGTAGTCGCCGCTCGCCAGGCTTGCGATTCCCCTCTTCAAGTGATCGGACTGCATCGGGTCATCGCGCAGAAGAACGAAGAGCACCGGAATGTTCAAACGTCTTGCGCTCCGCAGCGATCCGAGAAAGGTTGCTTCGGTAGGAGGCCTCGTCGACGCGCGGTTCCAGTCCTGTAACGTCCACCTCGCCAACGTACTTTGGAACCAGTCCGACCTTTCGCATGACGCGACGCAGACCCCGATAGAAATGTGAGATCTCCACGAGTCTTGCAATTCTCCCCATCGTACTTCGAGAGGCTTCGTAGGCGCGTTTGAACTCTTCCGGGCCGTCCATGGACTCCGGCGGCAAGACGTATCGCCGGTCGTTGAAATTGAACGAGACAACGAGGAGATCTGGTTTGAGAATCGGAAGATACCGCTCGACGACGACACGTCCCTGGTACGAGCTGTAACCGGCGACGCCGAGATTGATCGCATCGACATCCGGCAGAAGATTCTCCGTAACTTCGACAAAGGAGGCTGGGGTCGGAGCGCCCCAGCCGGAGGTGTTGGAGTCGCCGACGAACACGATCTTCTTTTTGCCGAGCGAGCCGGTGATCTCATCCGAGTCGACGGTCAAATAGCCTTCGGCGTCAAACTCGCGATCGTCCAGTCCGACGCGACCCGCGTAGCCTGGTCTCCTCTCCCAGCCTACGGCAGGGGAGTGGATCATCCACGGCTCAGAGCTCGCCAGCGCGCTCCCAGCGATGTCCTCATCGATGGTGCCCGCGATGCGTGCAAGCAACTCGAGCATGACAAACACGGCCGCGAAGACAAGCGCGGTGAACAACAACTTCTTCATTCGAGCTCTTCCATTGGGACTCAGGAGCCTTTGTATTCGATGAGTGTGGAGCGATTGCCAGTGAGCCTGCCCCACTGAAAGCGGAGCCAACCCACGGCCTCGGGCAGCTTGGCGAGCATCAGGAAGAAGGCCACGGTCCACGGTCGGGATTGGCCTTCGCTGCGCAGGCGGCGCGCGATTCGGATCACGTTGACTGGGTAAGCGAGCAGCAGCAGTAGCGAGACCCCGCTAGTGAACGGTGCCCCGGCGATTGCGAGCACGGGGAGAAGCAGACCCCAGGCGACGATCCGCCTCGACTCCGGTACCCCCATTCTCTCGGGCGGAGCGCCGTGCAGCCACGCCCCCTCGGCGTAAGCGTGTCCTGCCCGCGTCGCGCGCTTCCACCATTGAGAAAAGCGCGTCATTGCGACGTCGTGGAGCGCCATGTCGGCGTCGAGCCGTCGGATCTTCCAACCGCTTTGACGTAGGCGCACACAGAGCTCCGGCTCCTCGCCTGCGATCAAGCCGGGCAGGAAACCGCCAACCGCCTGGAACGCCCTGACGCGCATCATCGCGATCCCGCCGCAGCTGTCGGCATCGCCAACGGGCGTATTCCATTCGACGTCGCAGAGGTAGTTGTAGACGCTCCGATGCGGAAACCGTTCCCTCAGGCGGCCAGCTGCGGCGGCGTATTCCGGGCTCCTCTCGAGGAAGCCCACGGCGCCTTCGATCCAACCATCGACGAGCTCGCAATCTCCATCGATCAGCTGCGCGTATTGCACCTCCGGGGCGACCCGCGCTAGCCGAGCGACGCCTGCATTTCGCGCGCGTGCTGCCGTAAAGGGAAGCTGAGGATCGAGCTGCACGACGTCGACGCCGATCGTTCGCGCGAACTCCACGCTTCCGTCCGACGATCCGGAGTCGACATACACGAGATGAGATGCCTGTTGCCTCAGCGAGCGCAAGCATACCTTGAGTCTTTCGCCCTCGTTCTTGCCGATGGCTACCGCACCTACCAAAGGGAGTCCCGCCGAGCTCATATCTCGAACCCCTTCACGAGTGTGCTGTTGCGAAGAAAATCCCACCAGAAACGAGGCGGTTCGACGTTTGGTTTCCTCTGGATGACGCGACGAATTCGAAAGGTCGTATAGCCCGCCAGAAACGCGAGGTCTGCAAGCATGGCTTGCAACTTGCCGCGATTTTTCACGAAGAAGCGGCGTCGCGATTCGAACCAGTAGTCTGGGTACCGATGAGGCTCTTGTCGCTCGTCCGTGATGCCGGTCGCCTGCGCCGCGAGGTGCGTGACGACACTATCGGGTACATAGTGCGCGGGCCAGCCGGCTTGCCGCGCTCGAAAGCAGAAATCGACTTCGTCGAAGTATAGGAAGTACCCGTCGTCGAGGAGCCCGATCTCATCGAAGACCTTCCTTCGGATCATCATGGCCGAGCCGCTGACCCAGTCCACCGGCATTGGCTCGTCACCCAGGTCGGGTTGGAGCTTTCGTTTACTCAGGAGCTTCGTGAGGACGCCGAGCTTGAAGCCATCGACCAGCTCGCTCGCGGCGCTTGGGAATCGAAACGCGGAATGGACCTGCTGGCCGTCGCCGTCCAACACCCGTGCACCGGCAATGCCGACGTCAGGCCGGCCCTCCATGAACTCGAGAAGCGCGCTGATGGCACCTTCATGCACGTAAGCATCGGGGTTCAAGAGCATTACGTAGTCCAGACCCTCGCTGGTATGAAGGTAGGGCTGAATGCCGGCGTTGTTGCCAGAGCTGTATCCGCCATTGTCTGGAAGGGGCATCAGTGTGCACCAGCTCCATTGGCCGGCCTCGATTGCGCTGCCGATGATTTCGACTGAACGGTCTCCCGAAGCGTTGTCGGTAACGACGACGTGCATCGAGCCTATCCGTTCGACCTCGTGCCTCAGTGACTCGAGACAACGGACCACCAGGTCCGGTGTCCGGTAGTTCAAGACGACGACGAGAACCTTCATTCGACTGACATTATCGGAAACGATTGGACGCGCCGCAAAGATGCGCCCAATTTGTCCCGCAAAGAGCTTGGCGCCCCCCGTTGGAATGCTAAGCTTTCTCACAAGGACTCATTCGATCGTCATGCTTTTCGACGCTAGGCCAGGTGTCTACATCGCGGTTATCGTAGCGGTCGTGGGTGGGACGCTCGTATACAGCGTTCGATTGGATGGCCTCTTTGCCTGTCAGGCCTCCGGATACGGGTCTGACCGCTACGCGGCCTATTGCCAGGCGACGAGATACGGTGACTACGACCACGGCGCGTTCTGGTTCGGACTCGAACCCGCGGCAATCGCCGCGGCAACGAACGCGGAGGTGCTCTTTCTCGGGAACAGCCGCATGCAGTTCGGGTTCTCGACCGAGGCGACGTACGAGTGGTTTTCGTCATTGGCCGCGCCCTACTTCTTGCTGGGCTTTTCACACAACGGCAATTACACTTTCGCGGCGCCACTTCTGAGAAGCTCGACCCGCAGGCCAACGTCTACGTGATCAATGTCGACCTCTTCTTCGAGCAAGCAATGACCCAACCCGCCAAAACGGTCATGCGGGATCAGCGGAGCGAGGGCCGATACGAGCAGAAGCGCGTGTGGCAACGCTTCCACGAGCCGCTGTGCAGAAGCTTTCCGTCGCTCTGCGGGGATGAAATCGCTTTCTTCCGATCGCGAGCGACCGGCGACTGGCTCCTCACGGGGGGCGATTCGAGAGCGAGCCGGTGACGTACGACGATCAGGTCGACCAGGATCTCCTGAGAACCTACGTCGCCGCGGGTAGGGAGTTCCTGACCGATCTGCCCGTCGGTCGCGAATGCGTCATCATGACCATCGTACCGACGCTGGCGACAGGCATCGAGACGGCAAGGGCCGTCGCGACGGCTCTCGGGGTGAATCTGGTTGCACCGGAGCTGGATGGGCTCATCACTTTCGATGGATTGCACTTGGATGAGTCGAGCAGCGAACGCTGGTCTGCGGCTTTCATCGACGCCGCGGGTCCCCAGATCCGGACATGCTTGAGTGAATCGTGAGCGTCAGCTTCGCGACTTTGGGAGCGCTGATCATGTCAGCTACCATCTTGGATAGCCCGATCGCGCGATGTACGGCAACCCAGATGATGATGAACTGGCTTCCGGCCCCTTCGGATTTCCGCGGTGACCTGCACGCTGCGCTGGAGGCCCCGGATGCAGCGGATCGCCTCGAGAAGCTCACGGCGCTTTCTCGATGCCGACTCGGCTATCTCGAGACGATTCAGCTCGAACGCGCTCTGGGCCGCGGGTCCGGCGAGGAGGCGCCGGGATTTGCGCGCGCTCGGCTCGCCATCCTCGCATCGTCGACGGTCGACCACCTCGTGCCGGCCATTCGCGTCGCGGGTCTGCGCCGGCGACTGCTGATCGACGTTTACGTCGGCAGCCTACGGGCAATACCGGCAGGAGCTGCTCGACGAGGCTCGCCGCTCCACCGCTTCGGCCCGCAGATCGTCTTGTTCTCGCTCACGGCACACGAAGCGATCGCGCGGCGCTCCGCTGACGGCCACCGCGGCCGAGGCGGACGAGATCCTGGGTCGGTTCATCGCCGAGTTGCGCGGCTCTCTGGCGCAAGGCCCGGGAGACCCTGAACGCCACCGTGATCCAACAGACCTTCCTCAACGTCGCCGAACCACTCTTCGGCAGCTACGACCGCCTCGTTTCCGGGGCGCCGGCACAGTTGATCGCGCGCCTCAACGACGAGCTGTCGGACGCCGCCGGAGAGGATTCGGCTCCTGCTGCTCGATGTCGCCCGAGCCAGCGAGCGGGATGGGCTCGATGCCTGGTTCGACGTCGAGCGCTGGCTGCAGGCGAAGTTCGAGATCGCACCCCAGGCGGCCACCAATGTACGGCGACCTCGTCGCCCGCAGTCGTCGCGGCCCAACGCGGCCTCTCCCGGAAGTGCCTCGTCCTCGATCTCGACAACACCCTGTGGGGCGGTGTGGTCGGTGACGACGGACTCGAAGGAATCGTGCTCGGGGAAGGCAGCGCTCGCGGTGAGGCACACCTCGCCCTCCAGCGCTACGCGAAGCAGCTGAGGCGACGCGGGGCGTCATCCTGGCCGTCTGCTCGAAGAACGACCCCGAGACTCGCCGAGGCGGTCTTCCGCGAGCACCCGGAGATGGTCCTGAAGCGCTCCGACATCGCGGCCTTCGTGGCGAACTGGAACGACAAGGCGGCCAACCTCGAGAGCGATCGCGAAGCCAGCTCAACATCGGCATCGACAGCCTCGTCTTCGTGGACGACAACCCCGCGGAGCGAGCACGCATTCGGCAGAGCCTTCCGATGGTCGCCGTTCCCGAGCTACCGGACGATGCCGGCGCAGTACGTGCGCTCGTCTCGCCCGATGCCGGCTATTTCGAGGCGATCGCCTTCACCGACGATGACCGACAGCGCGGCGAGCAGTACGCCGCCAACGCATCACGCGAGGCCTCGCTTCGCGTCGTCGGAGAGCATCGACGATTTCCTGTCAGGGGCTTGGAGATGTCGGTCGAGGCCGGACCGTTCGGCGCCGTCGACCTCCACGCGTCGGCGCAGTTGATCAACAAGACCAATCAGTTCAACCTTACGACGAGACGCTATCCCGTCGAGGAAGTGGAGCGATTTGCGGCCTCAGACCGATGTCTCACCCTGCAGTTCAGGTTGTCGGACCGATTCGGCGACAACGGCCTCGTCAGCGTGATGATTCTGCGCCCGGATGCAGAGGACAGCGATGTCCTCGAGATCGACACATGGGTCATGAGCTGCCGCGTATTCGGCAGGCAACTCGAGCTGGAGGCGATGAACATCGCGGTCGAGGCCGCGCGGGAGAGAGGCACACGGATGTTCTGTCGCCGACTACATCCCGACTTCAAAGAACGGCGTAGTCAGAGAGCTGTACCCGACGCTAGGCTTCGTGCGTTCGCCGGAAGCGCTCCCCTCCGAAGGCGCCAGCCGCTGGGTTCTGCCGCTGGTTGACTATGCGCCTTCCCGAAACCCACATCAGCCGGAGATCGACGTAGCATGACGGATCAAGACATTCTGAAAGCACTTCACCCGCATTCTCCGCGATCTCCTGGCGGACGACTCGATCGTTCTGACTATGGAAACTAGGCGTGACGACGTCGACAGACTGGGATTCGTTCACATACGTCAACTTCATCGCCGTAGCGTCGAGATGGAATTCGGCGTGAGGTTCAGCGTCACGGACGTCGAGTCGTTCGACAACGTCGGTGCCATCGTCCGTCAAACCCAGGCCCTGTTGGCGTAAGCGCCGCACTGTTCGAAAGAATGGGGCGACCCCAGCCATGCTCTTCAACTCCTACGAATTCATCTTTGTCTTTCTCCCGGCGACCATGGCGGTTTTCTTCCTGCTGGGAACCATCTCGCGCAGCTGGGCGCTCAGCTCGATCATCGTTGCATCCATCGCTTCTATGCTTGGTGGCGCCCGATCAACCTTCTGATCATCTCACCGGCGCTTCTGTTCAATTTCGCCCTCGCATCGTCGCTACAGAGCCTCAGCGGGCAGAAAGAAAAGCGACGCCTATCTAGGGCGGTTCTGGTCACTGGGATCTTGTTCAACGTCGCGTTCCTCGGCTACTTCAAGTACGCGAACTTTGCGGCGACCGTGGCCCACGACGTCTTCGGTCGCGATCTGGTGCTGACGGAGATCATCCTCCCGCTCGGAATTTCCTTCATCACGTTCCAGATGATCGCCTTTCTGATCGACGTGCACGGGCGCCGAATCGCGTCGTTCACACTGCGCGATTTCTTCTTGTTCGTGCTCTTCTTTCCGCAGCTCATCGCCGGGCCAATCGTCCACTATCGCGAGATGATGCCGCAGTTTCATCGAGCTTCTTGCCGGGTCGACAAGGAGAACATCTCCGTTGGCTTGACGCTCTTTGCGTTCGGATTGTTCAAGAAGGTGGCTCTCGCAGACAGCGTCGGGCCGCTGATCGCTCCGATCTATGAGCAGGCCGCATCAGGCGCCCCGATCTCGCTGATGACCGCCTGGATGGCGGCGGTCGGTTTCACGATGCAGATCTATTTCGATTTCTCTGGCTACACCGACATGGCGCTCGGTATCGCTCGATTGTTCGGGATTCGCTTACCGCAAAACTTCTACTCGCCGCTTCGCACCTCGAGCATCATCGATTTCTGGCTGCGATGGCACATCACGTTGACGCGCTTTTTGACGGCGTACATCTACAATCCCCTGGCGCTCTGGCTGACGCGGCGCCGTCTGGCAAGAGGCAAGCCCGTATACGGGGGACGCAACACGACGCTCGGCGCATTCGTCGAGTTACTGATGTTCCCGACCGTGTTCACGATGTTCGTGTCCGGGCTCTGGCATGGCGCCGGTTACACATTCATCGTATGGGGTCTGCTCCATGGTGTGTATCTCACGATCAACCATGGCTGGCGCCAGGTAGGCCCGAGCCTCTGGCCGGACAAGCAGAGTTACGCACGCTTCATGGAGCCAGTCGGTCTCGTGCTGACCTTCATCGGTGTTGCCGCTTCGATGATCATCTTCCGAGCCACAACGATGGGATCGGCAGTCAATTTGCTGAAGGGAATGATCGGCCTCAATGGAGTCGCGCTGCCACGGACGGTGTTCGATCGTCTAGGCCCCGTGAGCGGGTGGCTGGCCGAAGCCGGCGTCAGCCGGGGCCTGGAACATGGCCTCGAGGTCAACAAGCTGGTGACGTGGATCGTCGTGCTGACATTCATTGCGCTCGTCTTCCCGAATACCCTTCAAGTCCTGGCTCCGTATGAACCGGCGCTCGGTGTGAAGCCGCCCTCGGGCAAAACCGGTGCCTGGAGACGTGCGCTTACCTGGAGACCATCGACGGCATGGGCCGTTCTTCTGTCCGCAATCGCAGCCGTAGGGGTTTTTCAACTCGGCGGCCAAAGCGAGTTCTTGTACTGGCAATTTTAGAGAGCTTGAGCGTGCCATGAGTTGGAAGCGAAGAATTCGACGCGCGACGGATCGAATCGCGAAGCGATCAGGTCTTCTGCATGTGTGCGAGCGAAGCATGCGCTCGAAGATGACCATCCTGATGTACCATCGTGTCCTCGAGGATGCGAAGTCCATCGACTATCCTTTTCCATCCCTCGTGATGCCGCGCTCCCTGTTCGAGGCCCAACTGGACTGGCTCGCCGAGCACGCACGCGTGTTGCCCGTCGCGGACGCGTTGAGTCAGACCAATGATCCGTCGACCAGCTCGAAACCGCTGGTGTGTCTCACCTTTGACGATGGCTACATCGACAACTTCGAGATTGCGGCCCCGCTGCTCGAGGCAAGAGGGATCCAAGGAACCTTCTTCATCACGGCCGGCGCCGTCGAGACCCGAGCTCCGCTCTGGTATGATCGGGCTGCGGCGATGTGGATGTCATTTGGCCGCGACGAGATCCGTCGCAGAGTCTCCGAGGAGGTCGACGCGGACGTACCCGGCCTTCAGACGCGCGAGGTCTGGATCGAATGGCTCAAGGCGCTTCCCAACCATCGACGAGCGGGGGTCATGACGGTGCTTGAAGAGCAAGCGAACGAAGGCGATTCGCCGTGCCCGCTCATGACCGCTGACCAGGTGCGACAATTGGCCGAACGAGGGCATGAAGTCGGCTCACACACGCTCTCGCATCCGATACTAACCCGCATGGACGCCGATGAACGCCGACGTGAAATAGAGGGAGCAAGGAAGCTCCTTCAGGAGTGGACGAGACGAGACGTGATCGGCTTCTGCTATCCGAATGGCGACTTCGACGCCGAGGTAGCTCGCGCGGTAGATGCAGCGGGCCATGGCTACGCTTGCACGACATTGTCGGGTCGCAATGACGAGGACACGAATCGCTTTCAGCTGCGCCGAATCGACATGACGCCCGACCGCATCGCGACCACCGATGGGCGCTTCGATCCGCTCGGCTTTCGCGCTGAGATCAGCCTATGTCGCGAGGGACTTCGCCGCATGGCGGAGTTGCCCGGTTGGCGCGGAGAATGACCGTTTGGAAGGCAGAGGGTCCTGTGATGAAAGTGGCTTATCTCGTCAATCTCTACCCGAAGATCAGCCACAGCTTCATTCGGAGAGAGATTCAAGCGCTGGAATCGCAGGGCGTAACCGTGCGGCGCTTCGCCATCCGTCGGACGTCGGAGCCCTTGGTCGACGCCGCAGACCGCGAGGAGCTCGCCAAGACCGAGGTGATCCTCGAGCTAGGCGCGGTGAGGTTGCTCCTGAGCTTTCTTCGCGTCGGAGCACGACACCCGGTTCGGTTCCTCCGCACGCTATGCCTCGCAGTGCGAACCGGCATTGGATCGGATCGCGGACTCGCGCGTCACCTCATCTACGTCGTGGAGGCATGCGCCTTGCTCGAGATCTTGGGGCGCGATCCAGTCGATCACTTGCACGCGCATTTCGGCACCAACGCCGCCGCTGTAGCCATGTATTGCGCTGCCCTGGGGGGCCCGGGATACAGCTTCACGGCACACGGCACGGAATCGTTCGAGTCACCGCGTCGGGTCCGCTTGGGCTTGAAGGCAAAGAAGGCGCGGTTTGCCGTGACGGTTTGCGGGTATGGGGCAAGAGAGCTGCTCGCATCGGCTCCGGGCATCGACCCGAGCAAGGTCCACGTCGTTCGCTGCGGTCTCGACGAGACCTTCTTGTCTGCGCCAGCGTCGGCGAGCATCACAGGTAATCAGCTAGTACTGGTGGGCCGTCTGTCCCCGGAGAAGGGACACCGGGTGCTTCTCGACGCGGCCGCCCGAATGCAGCGGGATAATGTGGAGTTCCGAATCGTCTTGGTCGGCGATGGCGAGCTCCGCGGGGAGATTGAGGATCAAGCGGCGACCTCGGGTCTCCGTGATCGAATACAGTTCGCCGGTTGGCAAGATCACGCTGGCGTTCGAGAGATTCTCAGCGCTAGCCGCGCCCTGGTGCTGGCGAGCTTCGGAGAGGGACTGCCGGTGGTGATCATGGAGGCGATGGCCATGGGTCGGCCCATCGTCAGCACCGACGTAGGAGGCATCGGTGAGCTCGTCGCGGACGGAGAAACCGGTTGGCTGGTGCCGCCAGGGGACCCGGAACGACTTGCCGAGGCCATGAGGTCAGCGATCGAGGCTCCCGATGCGGAGCTTGCTGAGATGGGGCTACTGGGTCGCCAGCGAGTCCTCGAAATGCATGATTCGCGCAAAGAGGCAGCTCGACTCAAGGCGCTGTTCGAACGCTACGCTGGCTAGCTCGCGGCTTTTTCGTTCGACTGCCACCGGAGTCCCGGACCTAGCCGGCCTTCGGCGAGCAGGCGCCGAAGGTGACGTATGCGTAGGTAGCGACCCTCGAACTCCTCGAGAGTCAATCCGTACTTCTCGTACGCCTGGTAGAGCTCCTTTGCGCCCTTCTCAACCGTCCAACGCGGCTTCGAGGCGGGTAGTGCATTGGCGATCTTCGAGAAGTCCACCTGATAACTCCGAGTATCGGGCTCTCCCCCTGGCGCATACACGACCCGGCTGTTCGGCACGATGTTTGCGACCATCTCAGCGACGGTCGAGATCTGGAAATTCTCGTCGGTTCTCCCGACGTTGAAAGCCTCATTGTGGATGACCTCGCGCGGAGCCTCCAGCGCGGCCAGGAAGGCTCGACTGATGTCCTCCACGTGGACCAAGGGTCGCCAGGGAGTCCCATCGCTCTTGATCAGGACTTCACCGTTGATGAAGGCGTGGGCGACCAAGTTGTTGACGACGATATCGCCGCGCAGCTGCGGGGACCATCCATAGGCAGTGGTGTTTCGCAAGTACGTCGGGCTGAAGCCATCGTCGGCAAGTTTGGCAACCTCTTGCTCGACCTTGATCTTCGACTCTGCATACGCGGTGACCGGGGCGAACGGCGCGGTCTCGTCGACCAGATCGTTCGTTGCTGGTGCCCCATAGAGCGAACAAGACGATGAGAACAGATAACGCTCTACACCCGCTTTCTTTGCGGCTTCTGCCAGTCTCACTGAGGCGTGCAGGTTGATGTCGTACGTGTACTCCGGGTTCAAGTCACCGAGGGGATCGTTGGACAGCGCCGCTAGGTGCAACACCGCGTCAAAGCCGCGCAGATGGTCCTCGGTTACGTCGCGGAGGTCCATGCGCAGTGCAGGGGGATCTGCGGGCGCCGGCCCTTGGTGGCAACCTTCGAATAGGTACGTGTCTAGGCCGACGACTTCATGGCCTGCCTTCTGTAGAAACGGCACCAACACCGCCCCGATGTAGCCGTTGTGGCCTGTGACGAGTACTTTCATGGATCTCTATGTACAACAAATTCGGGGCCGCCCCCAAACGACGCAGGACATCAGCGCCCTAGTGCCGCTTTGACTCTTCGGTAGCCAGGCATCCGCCGAGCTGCCGCTCGCGCCTTGGCGTCGAGCTCAGCTCGCCCTCGGTCGAGATAGAAGCTTGCAATTGCGTACCTGCAGGCGACCTTCTGAGGCAGCGTCAGCGGGGCGGCGCGCACAAGGTCGTCGTAGTTGGCGCAAAGCCTACTCAAGGACGGTCGCAGCGCGTCTTCGTGGCCAGGGTTATTGCGTCTGTACAGCAATGCCGGGTCATCGTAGCCCGAGGGAACCCTTCGTCGATGCGATAGGCACTCGGGGATGTGGCCGACCGGACCGAGAAGAGCCAGCTCGGCAGCGAGAAGAGCATCGGGTCGATATGTAACCCGCAGCATGTGTGTCTTCTGCATCGCCGATCTTCGATACAGGTTGTAGTGAGGATCGTAGTAGCGGTAGTCCGAGCGGCTGAACCATAGCATCCGGGCAAAGCGCCGATGCGCCTCGGGGGAGTCACAGCGCTCTCCCGTGTATTCGGCGTAGAAATCGTTGCCCTCGTCGTCGAAGTACCTGATGTACGTGGACACCGCGATGATGTCCTGGTCGCGGTCCATGTACTCGACACACTTCGAGAGATAGCTGGGTTCCAGCCAGTCATCGTCCCCCATCCAGCGAAAGAACTCGCCCGCGCCCAGCTCGAAAACGCGATTCATGTTCGCGAGTTGACCGATGTTGCGCTCGTTCGGATGGAACTTGATTCGCGAGTCGCGGTCAGCGTAGCCCTGGACGACCTCGGCCGTGGCATCATCGGAGACATTGTCGCAGATGACCATCTCGAAGTCCGAGTAGCTCTGCGCGAGCACTGACTCGATTGCTCGGCCGATGTGCTCTTGACCATTGCGGACCGGGAGTCCAATCGTGACCCGTGGCGCCATGTTCGTCATGAGCAATGTAGCATATCGCAGGAGTCCCGGCGGTGAGAGGGCGGACACTTACGCATTGTTTGGGTGGCAGACCCCCTGCCCCAAACACGCCTCGTCAATTTGACGCCGACGGTCGAAGTAAGCCAGCGTGATCACCGCCGTGGAGGGAGAGAACATCGATTTGGAGGAAAACCAGGCTCCGAGGGAAGTCTCGAGCACACAAACCATGGGTGACCTTGCGGGGAAGGCGTCGTCCAGCGCGGTGTGGACGATCCTAGGGCACGGCGGCGGCCAGGCCGTTCGGCTCGTTTCCAACATCGTCGTGACCCGATTGCTGCTCACCGAGTACTTCGGGCTGATGGCCCTGGTGAACGTGTTTCTGATTGGGCTCCAGCTTTTCTCCGATATCGGCATCGGCCCCGCGCTCATTCAGAACAAGCGCGAAGACCCAGCTTTCGTGAACACGGTTTGGACCATGCAGGTCTTTCGTGGGCTCGCGCTCTGTGCGATCGCGATGCCGCTCGCAGGCCCTTTCGCCGCCTTCTACGAGCAGCCCATTCTCGCTTCCTTGATTCGAGTGGCGGCGCTGACGGCAGCAATCCAAGGGTTCACCTCGACGTCGATCTTCACGGAAACGCGGCAGTTGCATCTCAAGCGCCCGGTTCTCGTACAATTCGGCGCCCAGTTGGCGGGTGCGGTCGTCATGCTCGTCTGGGCCTGGCTCACCCGCAGCATCTGGTCCCTGGTGGCAGCTGGAATCGTCGCCTCGCTAGTGACAGTAGTGCTGAGTCACGTCTGGCTTCCGGGGATCCGCAATCGATTCCGATTCGACCGCAAGGCCGCTCGGTCTCTTTTCGCGTTTGGTTCGTGGATCTTCCTGAGCACGGTTGCGTTCTTTGCCTCCGAGCAGCTCGACCGAATCATCTTCGGAAAGATCACGACGATGGCCACCTTGGGCGTCTACAGCATCGCCGTGATGCTCGCGGCCGCTCCGACTTATGCCTTGCTGAAGCTGTCTACGAGTGTGCTGTTTCCTCTCTACAGCCGCGTTCAGCATTCTTCGAGCGACTTGGCCGAGGTGTTTGTGAGCGCCCGCTGGCCCCTGCTCGTGTTTGGCGGATGGGCGACTGCGGGATTGGTGGCCGGCGGCCCGACCATCGTCCGGCTCTTGTACGACTCCCGTTACTGGGAGGCGGGCTGGATGCTCCAAATTCTCGCGGGCGGCCTTTGGTTCGGGTTGGTCCTCAACGGTACCGCAGGGTCGGTCATCCTGGCCGTCGGTCGAAGCGAATGGACCGCTGCGATTGCTCTCGCGAAGGTCGCGGCGATGGTTGCGTTCGTTCCGCTCGGCTACTGGCTCGGAGGCTTTCCAGGTGCGGTCGCTGGCCTTGCCGCCTCGGAGCTGGTTCGGTACGGGGTTGCTGAGTTTGCCGCCGTCGGCCTTGGTTTTGACGCCCGCAAGCAAGATCTGATGTTCAGCGTTCGAATTGGCGTCTCGGCGTTCGCGGGGTGGGCTGCCGTTCATGGGTTGGGTGAGCTCGGTATCAGCCATGTCGTACTACACGCGGTGGTCGTGTTCTTGGTCGTCACCGCGTTCTGGGCTCGCCCGCTCGGGGTGCTGCTCGGTCGTGTTCGGCGTAAGGAAGGGCTCTTTGTGCAATAGGAAAGACCGATGCCGGAAGTCGTTCAGTCGCGAAGCCATTGGCACGCCGGCGCGCACTTCGATTGGTGGGCCATCCTACAAACAGGTTGCCTTAAAGGGCACAGGCTTGACGGCCTCAACCGCGGAGTCATTATTCATAGGACTTCATAGAAGTGTGCTGGCGCTTCGTCCAGCGACAACCGGTTGGGTTCTACCTTGAGCGAATCTGTCGTGATCACGAGCAACGCATCACCTCTTCACGTCGGAGAGCTCGTCGAGGTGCGAAGTAAGGACGAAATTCTCGAGACGCTCGACGAACGCGGTGAGCTCGACGGATTGGTCTTCATGCCGGAGATGCTCGAGCTCTGCGGCCGCCAATTGCGCGTCTTTCGCAGAGCGCACAAGACCTGCGACACAATCACCGGACAAAACGGTGGCCTACGCATGGAGCACTGCGTTCACCTCGAAGACGCTCGTTGTGACGGAAGCGTCCACGGCGGTTGTCAGGCCGCCTGCCTGTTCTTCTGGAAGGAGTCGTGGCTCAAGCGCGTGGAGCCCGCCCGCCCATCGCTCGCGTTGCGACTGCTCGAGGGTAGCAGCGCTTCATCTCCCCTCGAAAGCGCCCATCGCGCGCCCTGCACGGAAGAGACCCTGATTCGGATGAGCGTGCTGGAGGACGGTTCCGGCTCGGAAGAACCCACCTATCGATGCCAGATCACTCGGTTGCTCGATGCGACCACGCCGCTCCCGTGGTGGGAGCCCACGCAGTACCTTCGCGATTGGCTGTCCGGGAACGTGCCGCTATCGCTGCTCCTGCGAGCCGCATTCTTCAGGGTGCTCAACCGGCTGGTACACTTGGGGAGAGGATACCGCGTCAAAGTCAAGCTATACAACGCGCTAGCCGAGCTGCTCGGCGAGACCCCCTATCCCTACGAGAGTGGCGAGGTCATGGCAAAAACCCCGTCGCTGCGACTCGACCTTCAACCGGGGGAGCTCGTCAGAGTGCGCCCGGTCGAGGAGATTCTCAAGACTCTCAACGTGCGGCTCAACCGCGGCTTGGGGTTCTCTCCCGAAATGGTCGCGTACTGTGGAGGCATCTTTCGGGTACGCAGCAGAGTCAAGAAGATCATCGACGAGAAGACGGGCAAGATGATGCACTTCGGCAACGAGTGCATCATTCTCGACGATGTCATTTGCCGCTCCGAATGCTCGAGCAATCGCCTATTCTGTCCTCGAAGTATCTTCCCTTACTGGCGCGAGATCTGGTTGGAGCGAGTGGAAGAGAAGCCGGAATCCAGGCCTGCCATCCCCGATTCGTTGGACCCCGACTTTCGTGTTGGTTACTCTCAAAACAGACCGTAGCGACAAGTATCGCCAGGCCGATGACGACGATCTACTTCGATACTCCTCTCAGCGACGATCAGCGCCGGCAGCGCCTCTACGACGGTGATCTGTTCGTCTACTCATCGACGCCTGCGACGGAAGAGTTTGCCGGGTTTGCTCGCCAAATGATTTCTCGGGCTTTCGGCGACGAGGACCCTGAGACGGTCCAGGATCGGATGGCGGTCGACGACTACATCGAAGTACTGAAGGATCTCAAACCGAAGTTCATTCATCATCCGGAGTCGAAGCGATATATTCAAAGGATTCTCGCGGATCTGGGATGCGATGCGGATCAAGTTCATTTCGACGTGCCGCGGCTCCGGAGCTCGACCAGCGGTGGCTACCTGACGACGGGTATTGCGTACGCGTGGCATCCTCACCGAGACACTTGGTATTCAGCGCCCAGCACGCAAATCAACATTTGGCTGCCGGTGTATGATCTACGTTCTGACAATACGGTGATGTTTCATCCGCCGTACTTTGAGCGCAAGGTGCCGAACGACTCGGAGCGATACAACTACTATGAGTGGAACACCAAATACAGAGCGGCGGCGGCGGCTCAAGTAGGCAAGGACACACGACCTCTTCCCGGCCCTACCGAGGACATCGAAGCGGAGTCACAGATCAGAGTCGTCGTCCCGGTTGGCGGCTTGGTCTTGTTTTCAGCGGCGCAGTTGCACTCGTCGGTTCCAAATACCTCGGGGAAGACGAGGTTCAGCATCGACTTTCGAACTGTTCACGCCGGAGATATCCGAGCAGGGAAGGGCGCACCGACCCAAGACGTGTATTGTACGGGATCCAACATCCGCGATTTCATGCGGGCGAGAGATCTAGAGCGCGTCGCCGAGGACGTCGTCCAGCTTTTCCACGACGGCACCGAGGATCGTGGCGAGCTGGTCTACGAGAAGCCCTGAACGGAAGGCATCTTGAACCAGAGCGCAGCAGATGACTGAAACGGCGCTGGTCACCGGAGGCGCCGGTTTTTTGGGCGCACACTTGGTAGAGCGCCTGCTGGCCGAAGGTTGGCAGGTTCACGCCACCAGCCGAAGCGACCGCGAATCCGACTCCGATCAGCTGACGTTTCATCGCGCCGATCTAGCGGACCTCGATGTCGCGAAGCGCATTCTCCAGACCGTCGAGCCGCAGGTCGTATTCCATCTTGCAGGTTCGGTCGGCGCGGCGCCCGACCCTGCACTCGTGTTGGATACGTACCATAGTCACGTAACGAGCACGCTGAACCTTCTCAGCTTGGTCGATGATTTCGATTTGCGTCGAATCGTCTTGGCCGGCTCTTTGCTGGAGCCCACGGGAAGCTTGGCACAGGCGATTCCATCGTCACCGTATGCGGCTGCGAAGATCACCACCACGCTCTACGCACGCATGTTTCACCTTCTCTATCAGACGCCCGTCGTGGTCGTGCGGCCGTTCATGACCTTCGGGCCCCGCCAGCATCCCGAGAAGATCCTTCCCTACGTCATCGACAAGCTGCTCGCCGGAGTCTCACCGCGCCTGTCTAGCGGCCGTTGGCTCGCAGACTGGATCTACGTGAGCGATGTGGTGGATGGCCTGATGTCCGCCATGGAAACACCGGGCGTCGAGGGCGCAGAGTTCGACCTGGGACGGGGTGAGCTGAAATCGACCAAAGAGGTCCTTCTGGAGGTTCATGCACTGATGGGGTCGACCGTTCCGCTGCGGTTTGGCGAGCTCGCGGACAGACCGCCTGCGCCTGAAAGAACCGCCGACATTTCGGTTGCCCGTGAGCGCCTGAGCTGGTCGCCGCGCGTCAGCATCGAGGAAGGGCTAGTCCGGACCATAGAATGGTTCAGGGCCCAAAAAGAGGCGGGCTCGCCCCGCGGCTGAGCCCCGGGACGTCCGCCTGGGGCTACACTCGTTCTTGCGCAGGACAATCTGCTGGCTACCCTGTTTTCGTAGCGCAACCGTGGGAAGTGAAGAGCGATGTTGAAGCAAGAACGAACCGAGGGTCCCGAGCACGACGTCGCGATGGCGCGACGACCGACAAAGAGCCGATGCCTCTTTTGTGAAGGCGAGCTTTCCAACGTCGTCGTCGACCTGGGGATGTCTCCCCTCTGCGAGAGTTTCCTTCCGGAGGCCGAGCTCAACCAGATGGAACCCTTCTACCCGCTGGTCGTATACGTCTGCCCCAGTTGCTGGCTCGTCCAGCTGGAGAAGTACGTTGCGCCTGCCGAGATCTTTTCAGAATACGCGTACTTCTCTGCATACTCCGACTCCTGGGTCGAGCACGGACGCCGTTACACGGACATGATCATCGAGCGCCTGAAGCTCGATACGAATAGCCATGTGGTCGAAGTCGCCAGCAACGACGGATACCTGCTCCAACACTTCGTGAACAAAGACGTGCCGGTCCTCGGAATCGAGCCGGCTGCCAACGTCGCCAAGGCGGCCGAAGAAAGACACGTGCCCACACTCGTCGAATTCTTCGGACGGAGCTGCGCCACTCGGCTGGTTGCCGAAGGCAAGGCCGCCGACCTGATCATCGGCAATAACGTCTTGGCCCAGGTCCCTGATATCAATGACTTCGTTGGCGGGATCAAGCTCCTCCTGAAGCCTACCGGTGTCGTCACGATCGAGTTCCCGCATCTGCTTCGGCTCATGGCGGAGAACCAGTTCGATACGATCTACCACGAGCACTTTTCCTATTTTTCTTTCCTATCGGCCACCGGGATATTCAGCGCGCATGGCCTTAGGCTCTTCGACGTCGAGGAGCTTCCGACGCACGGTGGGTCACTACGCATCTATGCCTGTCACGAGGACGATTCGACGCATCCGACGACCGAACGAGCCTCGAAGCTGCTGGCTCACGAAGAAGCAGAGGGCTTCCGTGACCTCAGACGGTACGGAGCATTCCAAGAACAGGTCGACGAGACCAAGAGGGGGTTGCTCGAGTTCCTGATTCAGGCGAAGCGGGCGGGGAAGACCGTCGCGGGCTACGGTGCACCCGGCAAGGGGAACACCCTGCTCAACTACTGCGGAATTCGGACGGACTTCATCGACTACACGGTGGATCGAAACCCCTATAAGCACGGCCGATATCTGCCGGGCACACACATTCCGATTTTCCCACCCGAGCGCATCTCGGAGACCAAGCCAGACTACTTGCTCATCCTGCCCTGGAATCTGAAGGACGAAATCATGAAGCAGAACTCCTTCATTCGTGACTGGGGCGGGCAATTCGTCGTCCCGATTCCAGAGGTCCGCGTCTACCCATGATCTTCACCGAGACCCACGTCGTCGGTGGGTTCCTCATCGACATCGAGGCACACCTGGACGAGCGAGGCTCGTTTGGACGTTCGTTCTGCAAGCGTGAATTCGAAGCCCACGGATTGAACCCAGTGGTTGCACAGTGCAATGTGTCGACGAATCGAAAGAAGGGTACGTTGCGCGGCATGCACAGCCAGATCCCAGGACACGAAGAAGAGAAGCTGGTCCGATGCACGCGCGGGTCGATCTACGACGTGATGCTAGATCTACGCCCCTCGTCTCCTAGCTATGGACGGCATGTTGGCGCAATGCTGACTGCGGACAATCACCGCGCGCTCTACATTCCCAAAGGCGTGTTCCACGGGTTCTTGACGCTCGAACACGATTGCGAAGTGTTCTATCAAATGTCGGAGTTCTATTCGCCGACCCCCGGGCGCGGTGTCCGCTGGAACGACCCGGCGTTCGATATCCAATGGCCCGCCCAGGTGTCTGTTATTTCGGAGCGCGATGCCAGCTACCCTGATTTCGATCGGGTGCAGGGTTTCACTACGTGAGCCGGAATCTCCAAGAGCTCGTTGCAAGTACGGACCCGGCCAAAGTCGGTCGTGGCATGCATGCGCTGGCGACCGAATTGTTTCCTTTCTGCCGGTCGATCACCGGTGAAGGTGTTCGGCAGACACTGAGACGTTTGCAGAGTGACCTGCCGTTGAAGGTTCATGAAGTCCCTACCGGGACGCAGGTTTTCGATTGGACGGTTCCGAAGGAATGGAACGTGCGTGACGCGTGGATCAAGGACCCGTCAGGGCGCAAGATCGTCGACTTCAACGAATCGAATCTCCACGTATTGAATTACAGCACGCCGGTCCACGGTCGTATGCGGCTGGCCGAGCTCGATGCGCATCTATTTACACTGCCCGCAGCCCGAGGCCATTCCCTACAAGACCTCGTACTATAGGGAGACTTGGGGATTCTGCCTCAGTCATGCACAGCGTGCATCGCTCCCCGACGGCGAATACGAATACTGCATCGATTCGTCGCTCGAAGATGGCTCGCTCAGTTATGGCGAAGTCTATCTGCCAGGTCGTCGGAAGAAAGAGATTCTGTTCTCTGCGCACGTCTGTCATCCGTCGCTTGCCAACGACAACCTGTCGGGCATCGTGGTGCTGCATCATCTCGCGCAGGCTCTATCGCAGCTGGATACGACTTGGTCGTACCGCTTCATTTTTGCCCCTGGCACAATCGGCGCCATCACTTGGCTCGCGCAGAACGAGGGTCGCCTCGGCATAGTCGAGGCCGGATTGGTCATCGCGGGCGTCGGAGATTCGGGCGACTTCACATACAAGAGGACGCGACGCGGGGACGCCGAGATCGATCTGCTCGTCAAGCGAGCGCTGCGAGAGTCGGGTTCGTCGTTCGGGCTCGTCGACTTCAGCCCAGACGGATACGACGAGCGCCAGTACAACTCCCCTGGCATAGAGCTGCCGGTAGGGCGGCTTTCGCGAACGCCGTACGGAACCTATCCCGAGTATCACACCTCTGGAGACAAGCTCGAATTCATCCGGCCCGACTCGCTCGGCGTCGCACTCGAGGTGCTGCTTCGCGTTTGCTCGCTCCTGGAAAGCTCGCCGCGTTTCCAGAACCTGAGCCCGAGGGCCGAGCCTCAGCTCGGGCGTAGGGGGCTGTACTCCGCGCTGGGCGGGCATCGGGACAGCAACGCACGCGAACGCGCCATGCAATGGGTTCTCAACTACTCCGATGGGGAGCATTGCCTCGCGGACATCGCGGAACGATCGGGATTGAGGCTCCAAATCCTCGAGGAGGTGGCCGCGCTGCTCGAGGAAAAGGAGTTGCTAGGCCGCATCGGAGAGGCCTAGAATTGGAGCAAAGAATATGAAAGTCGTGTTGTTCTGTGGCGGCCTTGGGCTGCGCTTGAGGGATTACTCGGACTCCGTGCCGAAGCCTCTCGTCGGTATCGGTCCGCAACCGATTCTGTGGAACTTGATGCGCTACTACGCTCACTATGGCCACAAGGAGTTCATCCTCTGTCTTGGATACCAAGGCGAAGCCATCAAGCGCTTCTTTCTCGGATACGACGAGGCCATTACGAACGACTTCACTCTGAGCGAAGGTGGCGCATCGATCGAGCTCCACAGCAGAGACATTCAAGATTGGAAGATCACGTTCGTCGATACGGGTCTCACATCCAACATCGGCGAGCGGCTCATGAAGGTGAAGGAGCACCTCCGCGGCGAGGACATCTTTCTCGCGAACTACACGGATGGACTGAGCGACCTGCCACTCGACGAGTATCTGTCGTTTGCTCTTTCGAAAGACAAAGTTGCTTGCTTTCTGTCCGTGAAGCCCGCGACGAGCTTTCATGTAGTGCAGAGCAACGCCGATGGGCTCGTAACGGACATCGAGCCGGTCTCGGAAAACATGAGAATCAACTGCGGCTACTTCGTTCTGAAGCAAGAGATCTTCGACTACATGAACCCAGGCGACGAGCTCGTCGTCGAGCCGTTCGGCCGCTTGATCGAGAAGCAGCAGCTGGTTACCCACGCGTATGACGGTTTTTGGCAGTGCATGGACACTTTCAAGGACAAGCAACAACTCGACGACATGTACGCCCGAGGGGACACCCCCTGGGCCGTGTGGAAGTGAGCGGCGTGCGTTCTCTGAGCTTCCAACCTCCAGCAAAGACCGGCCAAGGTATGCGCGTGCTTTGCCTCGGCGCGCATGCTGACGACATCGAGATCGGCTGCGGAGGCACCGTGCTGCGCCTTCTCAGTGAGCCACCCGATACCGAGGTCGATTGGGTGGTCTTCACGTCGGGCGCCACCCGGGCCGGGAAGCTCGGCGCGCGGCCGAGGCCTTTCTCCAACAGGCGGGGAGCTCCAATGTCACCGTGCTCGACTTTGAAGACGGGTTTCTCCCTCACCGCTGGGAAGCGGTGAAGCGGCATTTCGAAGAGCTCAAGTCCAAGTGTAACCCGGACCTGATTTTCACGCACTGCGAGCAGGACCGCCACCAGGATCATCGTGTCGTCAAGGAACTCACGTGGAACACTTTCCGGAACCACCTGGTTCTGGAGTACGAGATCCCGAAGTTCGACGGCGACTTGGGCAAGCCGAATCGTGTTCGTGCCGATCGAAGTCGAAGGTCCATCGAAAAGTTCGGTACTCATCGAGGGCCTATCGGTCGCAGCGAGACAAGCACTGGTTCGGATGACAGACTTACCGCGCTCATGCGACTCCGTGGTATCGAGGCCAATCGCCCTCGCGGCTACGCGGAGGCTTTCTACGGTCGGAAGCTGGTCCTCTTCTAGAGACCGCTCAGAGGTCTGATCGGGTGCGTCGCGATGTGCTTCAAAGCTGTCAACATTCTAATGGTGCTTCTCTTCGTGCTTGCGGCATCGGTGCAGCTCAACGACCCGGATCCGCTCGTTTGGATCTCGGTCTACCTGGCATCGGCTGTCTTCTGCGTTGCTCATGCGTTGGGCAAGCTCCCCCCATATTGGCCGATGGCTTTGTCGCTCGTCGCAACTCTGTGGGCTCTGACCTTGGTTCCCACCTTTCTCGGGCAGGTGTCGGCAGCCGAAGTGTTCGGGACCGCGCGGATGCAATCTGAAGAGGCTGAAGTCGCGCGAGAGTTCGGCGGCTTGATGATTGTTTCCGTCTGGATGGGCGCGCTAGGCTTTCGCAAGCCGAAAGGCGCTTGAGCTCTTCGCAACCAGGCCTGCGACAAGTGCCGTGGCGGAAGCAGATGCCGTCCGCGATCGTGGCGCGTCTTGCACGAGGATCGGTTCCTGAGTATCAAGGCCAACGCTGACCTTGGCCGCGACCCACGGGAGAAAGTGACTTGAACAGCGAAGACTTGTTTGCTCTTCTGGCTGCTTACGCCCTGACGACGTTTGCCGTGCTGATCTTCGAGTCGTTTCATCGACGAACTTGGTTGAATCTAATCGGGCTCACGACGGCGTTGATTGCGTTGGTGGCCACTGCAGTTCTAGGCGACTACCTGAAGGCAGGATCAGACGGCCTCGAGGTACTCCTGAGGCTCGTGCGTGAGCATAGCCCGCGGCACCTGGTCGCTGGGGCATTGGGTGCGGCGGCGGCATTTGCCTGGGTGGGTCGGCTCTTCAGCGCTGCGCCCTCACGCGCATCGACGAGGCTTCAACTGGCAGAGCAACTCGTCATTGCGGCTTCGATCGCCGGTGTCGTCGGTGGTGCCGGGGCGATGCTTTGGAACGAGCTCTTCAACGTGACGATGGAGTCCGAGACCGAGGCGTTTGCATCTGAGTTCGTGATCGATTCCATTGCTCGCATGGATTTTCTCCCGACGCGAGTGGCCGTCGACGCTTCGGGCCACGTGTACGTGAGCCATTTCTGGTCAAAAGAAGACGCGACGCACGGTGGCGCAATCGTGAAGCTCACCAAGGATCCCGATACGGGCGTCTTCATCCAGAAGACCGTCGCCAATCACGATCTCCTGTTTCGCGTGACTGGCCTGGCAGAGAAAGACGGAGACCTTTACGTTTCACGGTCCGGCTATCACGCCAGGGCAGACGCAGGCAAGATCTCCTACGTGGATTCAGGAGCCGTGACAAGGCTCAAGGACCTCAACCATGATGGGTATTTCGACTATTACGACGACATACTCACGGGCATCCCAGGCGCTCGCGGCCCTCACGTACAACACCAGAACAATGGAATCGTCTTCGGAAGTGATGGCAGTCTCTACGTAACCAACGGCGTGGCCAGCATCGGACTCGATGAGCACCCCTGGGGTGGCGCTCTTCTCAAGCTCAGCCCCGACTTCGAGAAGACCGAGGTTTTTGCCAAGGGTTTTCGAAACGTTTTTGGGATCACCATCAATAAGCAGGGTGGGATCTTCGTGACGGACAACGACGTAGAGGAGAATCCCGGAGACGAATTGGATCATGTGATCGCAGGGGAACACTACGGTCAACCGTTCTACTACCCCAACCATCCCGGGAAAGACCCTGTTGGCTTTCGAGATCAAATCCTCCTCACGCAGGTGAGTCAATCCAACTACGTCGGAATGGCCTACACTGACTCCGCGATGCTTCCGGAGGAGATTCCGGGACTGTCTCTATATTGCCGATCTCTCGGCGAACCAGGTGGTACGGGTCAAGGTCGAACCCGCCGGAGAAACCTACGAGGTAGTCGAAGTCGCGCTCTTTGCCACGATTCCGGCGCCGGTGGACATCGCGATCGCCGAGGACGGGACGATGTACGTTGCATCTCGGTACGACCAACAGATCTTTCGAATTCGTCTTCGCGATTCCCTCAGTAAACAGGGCGACACTCCATGACGCGAGGACACTGGATTTTCGGCATGTTGGTCAAGATGGGCGTGTCGTTGCTGGCGGCCTTCCTCGTGTTGGTCGTCGCGGACAGGGTCGCTATGAAGGCGAATCCCAATTTGGGTCCCAGTCCCTTCGACGATGCACGCGGATACCAAATCTTCACGAGCCGATGTGAGGTCTGTCATGCGAAGACAGAAGGTGACCTTGGTAGGACGGGGCCGAATCTTAGCCGCATCGGCGCCGATGCGGCCACTCGCCGGCCAGGGCTGAACGGGCCTGAGTACATCCTCGAATCGGTCATGGATCCGGGCGCATTCACCGCTCCGACTGCGTCGGGCGCGATGATGCCCGCGGGCTTGCTCGCTGACCTGTCGAATGACGACATCCGGAATCTGGTCGCGCATGTCGCGCGATTCGGGGCCATTCCGGATCGCAATGAGATCGCCGCTCTGGTCATCCGTGAGGAAACCAGCACCAGCGGGGAAAAACTCGAGGTGCGACGGGATGTGATGGAACGTGGCGAACGGATCTTCCGCAACAAGTGCCAGTCATGTCACTCCGTTCACAACGGAGCTGAACACCTCGTCTTCGCTCCGGCCATATTCGGCGTCGGGTTTGCGGACGAACAGTTGCTCCGGGATTCGATTCTGCACGCGACGAGACCGGTTGCCGACAGGTACCGTTCGACGCGCCTTCAGTTGATCGATGGCACCTTGCTCGTCGGTAACGTGATCGAACAGACCAGCGATGAGTTGGTGATTCTCAGCACCAGGCCCCAAGATCGAGGTGAAATCACTACCATCCAGCTGGCTGACGTCCGCAAGGACGCAGAGGGGAAGCCGATGCTCACCGAGCTCGATCTGCCGCCGGGATTGAAAGAAGTCGTCGCCTCACTGACACCGGAAGAGATCGAAGCCCTGGTCGCACTGCTCAAAGCATTCAACTGATGCTGCGCCGCATGTGATACGTAATTCTTGGACTTCGGGTGCCTGATCGACAACAATCAGCCGTCGAAATGACGATTCGCGTCATCGTGGGCTTGTCGCTTCTAGCCATCCAGATCGTCATGATCGTGGCGGCTCGCTTCCATCCCATGAGGTACTACTGCTGGGCGCCGTGAAGCGTTCCTCCATGTCGTCCTGGAATCCGCTTCGGGTCACGGACACGGACCTGCCACCCCAGCTCCTACTGATGGCGTTGCGGAAGCCCACTTCCGCCGTCATCGATGCGCGTAGCCTTCCTTCCCACGTTTGTGCATGGCTACAAACACTTGCAAGGCATGCCGCGAGAGGAAGACTCGCATCGCTGTGAAGGATCGCTTGTCTCAACCCGGGTCAGGTTTGATCGTCTTGATTCGCAGACGTCGGCCAGGGTCCCGATGAGTTGGGCCCAGTCGCCATTGGTTACTGCTGCGGGGTACTGCGAATCAGCTATATTGGGAGTTGACTATTGGGCGCGTGTTGCGAGTTGCGCTAACAGCCCGAGCGGAGAAAGTAGCAAGTCAATTGCTTTCCAGAGCTCGGGACGCGAAAAATCGAGTGCCAGCGTGGCGACGAACGTTATCCGTTCGCAGGCGCGCTCTTCCTTTTGGCTATGGATCGAGGGCAACGGACCCACCGACAAATCTGAGCAAGCGCAGCCAGCACCGCCCAATCGTGAGCGAAGCCCAAGACCAGAGCATCGAAACGGTTCGAGGCATCGCCGTGCTCCTAATGGTTGCGGCGCATGTAATCGGCGACATGGCCGGCAGCGGGATGGGCGTTCCGGACGATTCGGCCTGGCGCCATGCCTACCCCTCGATTCGCAGTTGCCGAAGCCTATTACCTGCTGCCCTATTTCCTCCTCGGCCTGGGGCTCCATCGATATGCCTTCGCCTTGAATACGCGTCGCGCTGTCTTTGTCGCTTTGCCGCTACTGACAATGGGGGTCCTACTCCACCAAGGGAGCCTGTTCGATTTGTGGGAACCGACCGGGCTGCAGCAGTGGCTCCTCAACACCTTACTCGGAATGGTTGGGGGGGTCGCCTTGGTTGGGATCCGTGTTTCCTGGAGGCCGGTCGCGCGAATCGGCACCTATTCGTATGGTATCTACCTTCTTCACGTTTTCGGTACGGCTGGAGCGCGCATGGGACTCACTCGCGTGGGTATCGTTGCCCAAGGCCCGGTATTCGTTCTTGCTCTCGCCTCAGGTCTGGTACTGCCGGTCTTGTTTGAAGAGCTCGTCGATCAGGTCCCCATGCTGCGCCTTCTGGTGTTTGGAAAGAGCAACCTTGTCGTCGAGACGTAGCTGGTCAGGCTTTGGCGAGCACTTACAGAAGTCTTGGTTGAACGGCGAACTAGTCGAGTGGCGCAGTGGTAGCGGATGCGATCCGATAATTTACCGCGCCACCAACCGCAACGGCAAGCTATCCGCCGGCCTCGTAAACGGAAAGTGCTGCAACTTGGCGGGGAAGTAGTCGTCCTCGACGAACTCGATGCGGTATTTCCCGATCAGCTCTCGGAATGTCAATTGGAAGAGCATGCGGGCGAAGTGCATGCCGATGCATTTGTGGGCGCCTCCGCCGAAGGGGACCCACATGAAGTTGTGCTTGCGGTGCTCGCTCACTTCTTCGGAGAAGCGCATCGGTCTGAACGACTCCGGATCCTCCCACCAGTCCGGTAAGCGGTGGATGTAAGCGCCGGGAACGCAGATCATCGTGTCTGCGGGGACGTGGACGCCGCCAATCTCGCATTCGCGAATGGTGCGGCGCAGGAAGAGTGGCACGGGAGGGTGCAGGCGAATCGTTTCGTAGAAGACGCAGATGAGCTCGTTCGTCGAATGGAACACCGTCTCGAAGCTGAGCTCTCGCGGCCAAGTCGCCAGCTCGGAAGCCAATCTATCCTGAAGCGGCGGATCGTTGGCGAGGTAGTACGCAGCCATGGTCGAAGCGCCGGTGGTGGTGTCGTGCGCTGCGAGCATCAGGAACACCATGTGGTCGGCGATGTCCTCGTTCGAGTAATACTCGCCGTCTTCCGTCCTTTCACGACAGAAGTGAGCGAACACGTCTTCATCGTTCGACGCTCGCTTCTGGTCCACCAGGTCCATGAAGAAGCGCTTGAGATATCGGCGACCTTCGAGGCCCCGATGATAGAGAAAACCTGGGACGTCGAGCCGGACGATCCCGAGCGCGCCTTCCATCATGTTGGTGAACGCTCGACTGATCTCAGGGACGGTGCTCTCGGAGTCATCCACCCAGCAGAACACCTCGAACGCGATGTCGAGCAAGAGCCGCTTTGCCTCCTTGTAGAAGAGAATGCTCTCCTCGGCGGCCCATCGCTCGACTGTCTTTTCGACGATCGTTTGAATCTTCGTCGCATAGGCGCGCATCGCAGGGGGCTTGAACGAGCTCTGCATGATGCCCCGATGCAAGCGGTGCTCGTCGTAGTCGCGCATGACGAGCCCACCTTGAAAGAAGTCGGCCATGACCGACTCCCAGCCCATCTTGATCGAGAAGTTCTGCTCGCGGTCCATCAGCACGCGCTGCACGTGGTCGGGATGAAGCAGGAGCACGCACTTGTTGCCGGTGATCGAAATGCGACTGACCGGTCCGTACTCGCGGTAGTAGTGGGCGAAGAGCGCCTGCGGATCCTTGAACATGTCCAAGGTCTTACCGACGAAGGGCCAGCCGTACTCGCCGCGGATGTGGCTGAGGTCGCGATTCGCGGGGCGCTTGTCGTAAGGAAGCTCTGAGACTTGGTGCATTCAGCTACTATACGACTTGTAAAGTAGCGATGGCAACCCGAATCAGCATCTGGGCGCCCACCCAGCGGTGACTACCAGTGGCTGAGGGATGCGCTGACCCCAGAGTCGCGAGGCGGGGCAAAGGCGGCGGGCAGGTCGTCCGGCTCGAATCGGGCTGCCCGGCGGGTGATCAGCTTCCCGTCGAGCTGCCGGGGACCGAATCCACGGGGCCTCGCGAAACCGGTTCCGATCCCTGGAGCTCTGTCGCCCCGAGGCGTGAGGAGCTGGGCCTCCCCCACTGGCGGGATGATGTAGGCAAGGCTTTCCCCAACGAAAGCACCGGTGACCGTCCCCTGTTGCACCAGCATCACGAGCGCACTCGTTTCGGTCGCCTCGGGCTCGCCCAGCACGACGTGGTCGATGGCTTCGAGCACCATGACCCAGTCCACAGGATCATCGGGAAGCGTCCCGCTCCGGAAGCACTTCGCCAGCTCGTTCACGGTGCGCGCCGCTGCCGTCTGGGCGCCCGCACTCGAATCCGCGCCATCCGCGAGGGCAATGAGGGTTCGATGCGCATCGCGCAGCACCGAGAGGCGATCGTGGCTCGTGTCGTGACTTGGACGTTGCGACGCGCTGATTTCGAGCTTCATGAATACCCCCGTTGCGAATGCATACTGTTCCTAACCCTCTAACGTTACGGACTATTCCGACAAGCATCGGCATCCAGTCGTTGCCAGATTGGCACAACGGCTTCACGACTGAGGACGCGCGCGTCCGAGAGCTTCATGATCCCCCTACTCATACAAATCATTACAACCGGGTCGATGACCGCGGTGATCTGGTTCGTGCAACTGGTTCAGTATCCCTCGTTCGCAAAGGTTGGTGCCGCAGGCTTTGCTGATTTTCACGCACACCATTCCGCGCGTATCACGTTGATCGTCGCTCCTCTGATGATCGCCGAGGCGGTTTCCGCGATCGCGCTGGCCTGGCGTCCCACGAGCGGCATCATGCAATGGGAGGTCTGGGTGGGACTCGGTCTCTTGCTGATCATCTGGGCGTCCACGTTTCTTCTGCAGGTCCCAATGCACACGAAGCTGAGCTCCGGCTTCGATGCCGAGGCGTGGCGGTTTCTCGTACGGAGCAACTGGATTCGAACGCTCGCCTGGTCGCTTCGGGCAGCTCTGGTGACCGTCTGGCTTCAACGCGCATTGGACCAGGCTTCACGCATCGGGGGTTGAGGAGGGCAAACGGCATCTCCGGCCCAAGGGCGAGGCCCGCTGGGTGTTGGGGTCATCCGAAAAGGGGACAGAGTCCTTCCTGCTCGCTAGTCTCGCCCCGAGCTCAGAAGATGATTGAACACGCCAGTCTGCGCGGCGTTCTCAAGCGCAAGCCCGTCGTCGCATGGGCGTTCTACGACTGGGGCAATTCGGCGTTCGCCACGACCGTGATGGCCGGCTTCTTCCCGGTCTTCTACAGCGCGATCAGTCGAGACCTCAGCACCGAAGACTCTCAGTTCTGGTTCAACGTCACGCTCGCGGCTGCCAGCATTCTGATCGCCGCATCCGCTCCGGTTCTCGGAGCCGTCGCCGATCGCGGAGGGGCTCGCAAGAAGTTCCTCGTCTTCTTTGCGAGCATCGGCATTCTCATGACCGCCGGGCTCGCATGGGTGCATGCGGGTCACTGGTGGATGGGCTTGCTGCTCTACGGGCTCGGCACGGTCGGTTTTTCGGGCGCCAACGTGTTCTACGACTCCATGCTCGTCGACGTCGCCGAGGATTCGGAGCTCGACCTGGTTTCTGCGCTCGGATATTCGATGGGCTACATCGGCGGCGGCCTTCTCTTCGGGGTGAACGTGCTGATGGTTCAGAAGCCCGAATGGTTCGGTTTGGAGAGCCCAGGCAGCGCCGTCGAAGCCTCCTTCCTGAGCGTCGCGGCATGGTGGGCGCTGTTCACGATTCCGCTTCTGCGCTTTGTCGAGGAAACCCCTACCGAAAACAAAGCTGCACCGCTTGAAGCACTCGGCGCGGGCCTCCGCCAATTGGTCGCGACGCTGAAGGAGATCCGGAGCTTCAAGGTTCTCCTCCTCTTCTTGGTCGCGTACTGGATCTACATCGATGGCGTGAACACCGTCATCAAGACGGCGGTGTTCTTCGGCGATCGCGTGCTCGGTCTCGAGCAAGCGGCGCTGATCACGGCCTTGCTCCTCACCCAGTTCGTTGCCTTCCCTGCCGCGCTGGCCTTCGGAGCTCTGGGCCAGCGAATAGGCCCGCGTCCCGCCATTCTCATGGGCATCGCCGTCTACCTCGCGGCTCTGGTCTACGCATGGCGCTTCCTTCAGGACGAGGGCGATTTCTACGTGCTCGCGGTTGCCATCGGCCTCGTGCAGGGCGGCGTGCAAAGCCTCTCACGCTCGCTCTATGCGCGCCTGGTGCCGCCCTCGAAGACCGCGGAGTTCTTCGGCTTCTTCAACATGGTGGGTAAGTTCGCCACGATCTTCGGACCCATTCTGATTGCGTTCACGCCCAAGTTGATCCCGGGCGCCGCCGATCGTGACGGCATCCTTTCGCTTGCCATTCTTTTCCTCGTAGGAGGCTTTCTCCTGAGCCGGGTGCGCGTCGCCGAAGGCATCGAGGCCGCTCGACGGTTCGACCAAGAGAGCACGCCGTGAGCAATGCGACCCGAGTTTACCCATACCGCTGGGTCGTGCTCTTCGTGTTCATGCTGATCACGATGGTCATCCAGCTTCAATGGCTTGCTCACGCGGCCGTCGCGAGACCCGCTGCGGTGTTCTACGACGGACAGTTCGAGCCCTCGTCCTTCCTCAACATCGACTTCCTCGCCATGGTCTACATGCTGGTGTTCCTGGTGATGAGCTTCCCCGCGTCGTACGTGATCGATACCTATGGGGTTCGCGTTGGCGTCTCGATTGGCGCGGCGCTCGCAGGTGTTTGCGGCTTGACGAAGGGCGTGTTCGCAGACGACTTCCAGGCCGTCGTCCTCTCGCAGATCGGACTCGCGGTGGCGCAGCCATTCGTGCTCAATGCCGTCACGGCGCTCTCGGCTCGATGGTTTCCGCTTCGGGAAAGGGGCATGGCTGCCGGCCTTTCAGCGCTCGCGCAGTATCTCGGTATCCTCACCGCCATGCTTGCGACCCCGTTTCTGGTCGGTTCTGACCCCAGCCAGCCCGGGTACGGAAGCGGATTCGAACGGATGCTATCGACCTACGGGTGGCTCACGTTTGGCGCCGCGGTTCTGGCCTTGCTTCTGCTGAAGGATCGACCTCCGACACCTCCGGAAATCGAGACTGCAGACACGCAATCGTTCGGAGAAGGAATCCTGCACATTTTGAAACTGCGTGACATGCGGATCATGCTGTACTTGTTTCTCGTCGGTCTTGGCGTCTTCAACGCGGTGAGCTCGATGACCGATTCGGTCGCAGCAGAGGCCGGCGTCGAGGATTCCGATGGACTCATCGGCGGGCTGATGCTGATCGGCGGGATCCTCGGCGCTTCGATCTTGCCCGTGCTCTCCGACAAGTTTCGAAAGCGAAAGCCATTCCTCGTCACCTGCGTCGTTGGAATGGTGCCGGGAATCCTGGGTCTCGCGTTCGCAGGAAGCCTCCCGGGCGATCCGGGCACCGTCTACGCGATCAGTCTGGCCTCCTCGTTCGTTTTGGGCTTCTTCATCATGAGCGCTGGTCCGCTCGGCTTTCAATACGCAGCTGAAGTCAGTCATCCTGCTCCCGAATCGACCTCGCAGGGCATGCTCCTCTGGGTGGGTCAGGTCACGGGCATGATCTTCGTCGCGGGCATGAGCATCGAAAGCAATCGATACTTGCCGGCATTCATGCTCGCGTTCTCGATTCTCTCGCTGGTTTCGGCACTGGTCGTCCTCTTCCTCAGGGAGTCTCCGATGATCATCACGGAGCGAGACCGAGTCGCCAGGCTTCACGGAGGCTGAGTCCTGTCGCGCAAAATTTTCGCCGCGAGAACGCAGGAAGAATTACGTATTCCGCCACCTGCTGGGGTGTGCAAACGTCTCCCCCGTGAAGTCCAGCGTCATCTTGGTTTTACTCTCGAGCACTTTGATGGCGGTCACGTCCTCAGATTTGCGCACAGGTGCGATCGAGCCGCGGCTCGAAGCTCATCCGCTCATGCGGCATCTGGAAGTGACGATCGCGAAGATGGATCAAGGGGAACGTTCGCTTGAATACCGGGAAAGCCTGGACTTTCTGAGGGATCACGCCGCAGAAACAGCCGCGGCGCTCACGCCGTTCCTGCTCGAACAACCCGGGGGTTTTCGCAAGTGGCAGCTGGCGTATCTCGTAGGCGAGTTTGGCGACGCCAGCGCCGTCCGACTGCTTCGCGAGCTCGTCGAGATGCCGCTGCCCGAGCCCCAAACGACCCACGCTGGCAGTCACGAGATCGATCTCGTCTACACCGAAGACGTCGCGTCGCGGGTCCAGGCGATCATGTCCACCGCGCGCATCGCATCCCGCCATCCGGAGCTTCGGGATTGGATCGTCTCCGAGCTCGTGACGGCGGCCCACGAGGTACCCCTGGTGAAGAGCACCGCGATCTTCGAGCTCCGGAAGCTTCTAGGCGACGAGCTCCAGACGCTGCGTTCCCAGTTCGGTCCTGAGGACGCGCGGCTCTTCGACCCCTTCACCCCGCCGAGCGGATGGCAGGACTGAAGATGCGCCGAACGCATGCGAAAGCATTGCTTCTCGCCGCTCTATCCGGAGCGTTCGTGTACATGTTCATGCCGAGCTGCGCGTTCTTGGCCGATGCCGACGACACTCTTTGCCATGCGATCGCCGCAGCCGAGGGCGAGCTCGTCGATTGGCCGGTGGACGAGCGATGGCACAACGATCCCTCGGGGGGCTGTCACGTCTTCGACCAGATTTTCGAAAACTCCTGGTGCATCGATGAAGAATCGCGCGCATACATGCTCGGTTTCGGCATCTCCAAGGGAGAGCACTGGGGTGACTTCCAGAGCGGCGACGGGACGAGCTATGACGAAAAGACACAGGAAGTCGATACGCCGCTCGGCCGAACGTTCAGTGGCTACGCGAACATCGTCTATGCGAACCGCGAAGGCATTGCGCTCGATCGGCACCGCTCGCTCCACGATTTCGACTACTATGACACCTTCTTGAAGTGGGCGAGCGCGTTCGTCACCCAGAAGACCTATAGAGTCAACGGAAGCTGCATTCGAAACTGCGAGACGGTCGGCAGCAGCAGCTGTGCAGTAGCCAAGACGGTGAGCGGCGTTTTCCGCAACGACTACATCGATCTCTACCAGACCTTCTACTACGACATCGATTCCGTCTGGCGTGCGTCGACGATCGTCCACGAGGTTCGACATGCGCGCGACCAGGTCGTGCACCACGGGGGCAGCGGTTGTTCTCGGAGGTCGGCCTGCGACAGCCGCTGGTCCGGGGCCGGCGCCAATACCTACGAAATGCTCTGGTTGGCCGCCTACTACTGGACCCCTGAGGATCATCCGTTCATCACGCCAGCGCGCCGGGCGAGGGCGCAAGCTCTGTTCGAAACCTTGCGATATGGCGCATTCGACGATCCGGTTCAATGGACCTTGTCGGACATGGAGCCCATCAACGAGATCCCCGATTTCTACGTCCAGGCAGCCGCCTGCTCGGAGGACCCTCAGAACCCGCACGGCTGCCTGATACTAGCGAACTAGGAGGCGTTCATGACCTTAGGCAAACTTGCTCATGCGGCAATCCTCGTCGCGCTTTCTTGCTACATCTCAGCTCAGATTGGATGCAAGACGGAGAACGAGCCATCGTCCCTCACCAGTGCCTACACCTTCTCGCGCGATTTCGATGGGGAGCGCCGCGTGCTTCGCATCGAGCCTTCGGACGAGCAGCCTGCCGAGTGCATGCAGACACCCCTTCCTGCGGGAGATGACGCACCCTGGAAAGAAGTGCCGCTGCCCCCGAAGCTTCATCGCTCTCTGATCGATCTTTTGTTCGATGAAGCCAGAGTCTCGAGCTATCAGGCCGATACCGCAGCATCTTCGTCTGCGGAGATATTGGTCTGCCGCGAAAGTCCCGCGGCTCCGGAGTTCTGTTTCATTCCTCAAGTCGTCGTCGCGGGCAGGGGCTCGCCCTGGCGATTCGCACTCCACCCCGATGTAACGCTCTCGCGCCAAAGCCAGGAGCTCATCGACGAGTTTCTCTTGGCCCATGACGCGTGCTGGGGCTCAGACGCGCTCAATGGAGGGGGCGATTAGGCCACGAGGTCGAAGCGCTCACAATAGCCCGCGAAGCGCTCGCGCACTTCGGCCGGATCGATGCCGAAACCCTCGCTGCTGTGGATGTGCCGAAGGCCTGTGCTCTCGCGCTTTTCTCTCATGGTACCGAGCATGGCGAGTCGCGCCTCGTCGCCGAGCTCCAGGCCGAGGGCGCGATACGCTTCGCCAATCGTACCCAAGGGATCGCGGCTCAGGTCGGGGGACCGGACGTGCGCGACACGACCCGGAGGAAGTCGGTCCACTGTCGCGACGGCCGGCTCGAGCAATCGCATCATGTAGCTCTCGCTGACTTCTGTTCCTATAGCCTTCGCGTCGACGTCGCTGCTGAACACCGAGCGTGCGTACGCATGAAGGCTGCAAATCGAGCTCAGCGTCTCGGCTGGGTCGCGGTGAATGAACAGGAACCGCGCGTCCGGAAACACATCGAGAATCGAATCGACGAAGAAGGTGTGCGTCGGGTCCTTGAGAACGAATCGCTTACCGTAAGGGCGATGGTGATGAACCAGTTGCAGTTGGCGACGGTGGTGCCGGTACGCCACGGTCGCGTCTTGTTCGAGCAGCCAGTCCAGATAGCTTCCGACCCGATACTGCACGTTGAACTGCGGCGTTCGAAAGACGTTGGTGAACATGCCGCGGCATTCGTCGGTCTGGTACGCGTCCATCGGGTGAATCGCCTTGATGCTCGGCGATATGATGTCAGCGAGCATCAGGGTGCGTGCGAGCTTCCGTTGCCGTGGCTCAGGTCCTTCGGGCGTGTGTACCGGATCGAAGCTCTCCCAGTGAGGGAGCGTCCGATTGTCCGGGTCTTCTCCCAACAAACGATGGAGGGCCGTCGTTCCGCTGCGGAACAGGCCAAGAACGAATATCGGGCTCGGGAGGGCGGTTCGTTCGATCTCCGGTGCTTCGCGCAGTGCCTGCTCGACTCTGAGATGGGTGGCAGCCATGCGCGTGCAATCGATCCATGCGGCGATCTTGCCGACGAAATTCAGCGCAGCGTCCTGGTTGAGCGACTCCGTCAAGGCGACGAGCGCCGCCTGGGTTTCCGGCGTCGGGTCGCCCGCGTTCGGGTTCAAGCGTTGCGCGCGCTCCCAGTAGATCTCGGCCGACGGTCGGCCGAGCGGCTCCAACGAGCCTCCGAGCGCGTTCACCGCGCGGACCCACCAGGAATGGCAATCGTGCGCATGGGTGAACTGCGGAACCTCGGCCCTGGCGCGCGGTCGCGCCTGGATCGGGGCCGGAAGCTCGATCGCGAGCGCCGGAGGCGGATAGGTGGACTGGCGGCTCATGCGGTTCAGGCCGTAAGTAACCCGATCCCTCCAGTGTACGTAGTTTTTGGCGCTTTCGAGGGCGCGCTGGCGTGACCCCGGGAAGATCTGGGCGTAAGCTCGCCATGGAGTCGAGATGAAGACACTCGCCAACATTCTGAGCCTTGCGGCCCTCGCGCTTCCGCTGGGCGCCAGCCCTGCCTCGGCGGAGCTGCCCAGCGATGAGGGCGCCGTGGTGACCGTCAATACACTCCAGGCTTCTCCAGACTACCCAGTCCTCACGCGGGGCCGCGTTGTGCTGGTGCAGGCCCAGCGCTTCGTCGTTACCGAGGAACCCCTCCCGGCTGCCAAGGTCGCAGAGGCGCCCCCTGAGCCCCAGCTGGGCGAGCTCGAGAGGCCCGCTCCTCCGCAAACCGACGCCCTCTGGGTCGACGGCCATTGGACCTACGGACCAACCGGCTTCTCCTGGCTGGCCGGTCACTACGTTGCGCCGAGAGCGGGGCACGTATTCGTTCCGCCGCGCTGGGCATCGTTCGGCAACGAGTATCTGTATTTCAATGGCTTCTTCGTTCCATACGGCGTCTACGTTCGGAGCTTCTTCAACCGTTACTACTACAGCGGGTTGCCCAACGGGCAATCTCAGCCGAGCAGCGGTCCTTACTGGCCTGTCGGCGCACCGACGCGCGCCAACAGCCCGCTCACGAGCGCAAACGTCCGGGACCCCTATTGGCCCATCGGCGTTCGGCGTTAGACGCTGCTGCGATCGATCCTAGATGAAGAGTTGCATCTGCAGGACGAACGAGTTGCCTGCTCGACTTTCCACGTTGCCGTCGGTACCGAAGATCGGTCGGTTCCGGTACTCGAGGTTGAGCTTGGCGTTGTGCCCATAAATGTAGGCGTTCAGACCGATGCCGAACTGAAACATCGTTTCGTTTAGGGCCTCGAACTTACTCATCTGACTCAGGATGTAGGCCTGAAATTGGATTATGTTGATCTTCCAGGGCATCAGCCAGCCAAACTGGCCGTAGCCGCTGTTCCCCGTTCCGATCATCGGGTAGGCGTTGCCGGGTCCGTTCAGCGAGGTGCCAGAGCCCGCGTCGCCAGGATTCATGACGCCGATGTTTCGGAGGTTGTTCGGTCCAAAATCCCACCAGTAGTAGGCTCCGTAGCCGGTGATCGCCCCGCCGTTCTCGGCCTTGAGCGGAAGGTCGACGAAGAAGTCCGCCGAGGCGACTGAATTCGCTCGCTCTCGCACCTCCCCTGCGGCGTTGAGATAGGCGATCCCTTTCGGTTGAGTGTAGAAGCCGGCGCCGAGGTTCATGACGCGCTTGGTACCGAGATAGGTGCCCACGGTGTACGGGAGCACGTCAGACTCGATGTCCCAGAACTGCAGCATGAAGTACCCGGCATACGCCCAGGTGTTGGCGTTTCGGTTGAAGTTACCGACCGCGGTCGGGGCGCCCGTGGTTGGAACAAACGGCCTCGTCACCGCCACGCGATAGTCGAAAAGTCCTGCCTTGCCCTTTGCGTAGAGCCCCAACTGACGGTTGAACTGGTCGGTCTCCTCGGTCGTCGGCCAGTTCGAGATCGGAAGGTCGAGGCTCATGTCGGTGATCGTGCTGGCGTTGGTCATGCGCGAGATGCCATTCCAATAGAGAAGACCGCCGCCGATGTAGAGGTGCTCTTTGACGGCCGCGAACTCGGTCCAGAGGTCGTGGAAGAAGAATGTCTCCTTGAAGTTCGCCCGTTTGAAGGTCTGGTTGTTGATGCCGAAGTGCATCAGCAGCAATACGCGCGGAAAGATCTCGCCGAACATCAGAATGCGGGCGCGGCGGATAGCCACGTCACCGTACCAGGCGGGTTCCTTCCCCTCCGTTTCGTCGGGGGTGTTCGGATCGTCCCCAATCGTGGTTCCTGGGTTCAATTGCATGGCGCGTGTCCAGACCTGCAACCAAAAGGCCATGCGCCAATATCGCGAGCCGTCCTCGTTCAAGGCCCACTGCAGCTTGGTGGCCTCTCCGTCCTGGGAAACGAGCCCGGGCCCCACAGGTTCGACCTCGTCGGTCGAATCGTCCTCCGGATCGACGGGATCGTCCTCTTCCTCCGCCGTCGGTTCGCGCATGCCCTCCGGGAGGGTCGCCTTGGCGGAGTCGAGCTTGGCCTGGGCTTCGTTGATCCTGGCCTGGGCTTCATCGAGATCTTGCTGAGCCTTGCTCAGCGCCTCTTCAGAGACCTCCTGGACCTCTTCTGCTCCTGCGATGCTGGGAGCAAGTCCCGCCATTACAATCCAGGCCAGGGTCGCGACCCAGGTGCACCAGCGGCTTTGCGGCTGATGGCCGAGGTCGGTTTTCCGCCTCATCACAGCTTTCCCATCTGCTTTCCGCTGAGCGCCCAGTACCGGTCCGCGTTGTCTCGTTTCGATCCGGTGGTCATAGCTCGTTTCCGTTTCTCCGCCGCGGGTGGCTCTCAATCCTTCTTCAGCAGCGCTTCGACTACGCTCGGGTCGGCCAGGGTCGAGAGATCTCCAAGTTGGTCAGCTTCCCCGGCCGCGATCTTACGAAGGATGCGCCGCATGATCTTCCCGGATCGGGTCTTTGGAAGCCCAGTCACGATGCGAATCTCGTCCGGCGTCGCGATCGGACCAATGACCTGGCGCACCTGTTCCTTCAGTGCGCCCTGAAGCTCGTGGGGCTCCCAATCTGCGTCTGCGATTGGAACCACGAAGGCAAAGATGCCCTGGCCTTTGATCTCGTGCGGACAGGGTACGACGGCCGCCTCAGCGACGGCCTGGTGTGCCACGAGCGCGCTTTCGACCTCGGCCGTTCCCATGCGGTGGCCCGAGACGTTGATCACGTCGTCGACGCGTCCAGTGATCCAATAGTATCCATCTTCATCGCGACGGCAGCCGTCACCGGTGAAGTAGAAGGGCGGATACTGCGAGAAATACGTTTCGACGAAGCGCCTGTGATCGCCATGGATCGTCCGCGCTTGCCCCGGCCATGGATGCCGGATGCAGAGATAACCGCTCACGCCGTCGCCTTCGACCTCCTTCCCGTCTTGATCCACGAGCAGTGGCTCGATACCGAACAAGGGAAAGGTGGCGGAACCGGGCTTCGTCGGAGTCACGTTGGGGAGCGGGCTGATCAGGATGCCGCCCGTTTCGGTCTGCCACCAGGTGTCGACGATTGGCAGCTTCCCGTTCCCGACCACGCCGCTGTACCAGCGCCACACTTCCGGGTTGATCGGTTCACCGACGGTACCCAAGACGCGAAGCGATTTGCGGCTCGAGCCTCGCACGGGCTCCGAGCCCTCACGCATGAGGGCCCGGAGCGCGGTAGGGGAGGTATAGAGGGTCGTCGCGCCGATGTCATCGACGACCTTCCAGTACCTGCTTGGGTCCGGATATGTCGGTACCGACTCGAACATGACGGTGGTGACGCCGTTCGCGAGTGGCCCATAAATGATGTAGCTGTGGCCCGTGATCCAACCGATGTCCGCGGCGCAGAAGTGGATGTCGTCGGGACGGATGTCGAATACGTACTTGAAGGTCGCAGCGGCATAGGTGAGGTAGCCGGCGGTCGTGTGAACCAGACCCTTGGGCTTTCCGGTCGATCCGGACGTGTAGAGAATGAACAGGGGATCTTCCGAAGCCATCCATTCCGCAGGGCAGGTGACACGCTGCTCAGCCATCGCCTCGTGCATCCAGACGTCTCGGCCCTGCTCCATGTTGACTTCCGAGTCTGTACGTTTGACGACGAGGACTCTTTCGACGACGGCGAGTCCTTCGACTGCGTCGTCGCAGATTCGCTTCAGTGGAATATGCTTTCCGCCGCGGAGACCCTCGTTCGCGGTGACCAGGATTTTCGCTTGCGCATCGATGATGCGATCGCGAAGTGAGTCCGCGCTGAATCCGCCGAACACGATCGAGTGCACGGCGCCGATTCGGGCGCATGCGAGCATCGTGTACGCGAGCTCGGGAACCATCGGAAGGTAGATGCAGACCCGATCGCCCTTGCCGACGCCCATTGCTTTCAAGGCGTTTGCGATTCGGCCGACGGCTGTCTTGAGCTCCGCGAACGAGATATGCTGGTACTCGCCAGGCTCGTCCTTGACGAAGATGATGGCGGTCTTGTCAGGGGTCCTGTCGGCGTGCCGGTCGACGCAGTTGATCGTTGCATTGAGGCGTCCGCCTGCGAACCAAACGAACTCACCGGGACCATGTTCTTCGAACACGCTGTGGGGCTCGTAGAACCAATGGAGCTCCTTGCTCTCGGCAAGCCAGTACTCGTCGCGTTCGCTCAGGCTTCGTCGATAGAGGGTTTCGTACTCCTCGAAGCTAGCAATGCGTTTTCTCGATTCGAGGGTGGGTTGTGTGAGTGTCATCGGTACACCTTACACCGGGATCAGCGGACTTCTACTCCAGACGCGTACCAAGATCCCTGGTCACGAAACCATGTCGGGTCTCTGTCTAACGCGCCGCATCAAGGGTTACGATTCGTAGCAGCTCGCTACATAACGAAACGTTCTCGAAACGTCACGCTGCCAATCGGGAGGCCTGGACTCGCGTAGCGGAATGACCATGCGCTGACGGCGTTCCCAAAGGGTCTTACGGCTGATGCCCGTCGTGACGGAGGCATATAGGATGTACACCCGAACGGTGGCGAGTTTCCACCGTTGTCGACATGATGCGCTTCTCCGGCGCGGCAGAATACCGTGGGGCCCACACGAAAGCGAGCATGATCAAACCTGCAGGAGCGCAACTGGGTTGACTTCCCGCCGTAGCTAGTCAGTGTTTGCGAAGGAGTCTCGCCCATGAAGCCTCGATTTTCTTATTTCTCTTACCGGGCTTTCCTCGCGCTCGGATTGACGTTCAGCTCGTATTCGCTCGGCTGCAAGGCCGGCGCGCTCAGCGAGGGCGGCACGACGGTGATCGCGCTCTACGCGGAGCCCGAGGGCTGTGAGAACCTGGGTGTGGTGATAGGGCGTGGAGGCGGCCTCACGGGTGCGTACTCGAAGCCGCGCGTCAACCAAGAGTCCGCGGAGAACGACGCACTCAACAAGGCCTCGGAGCTCGGGGCGACGCACCTCTTTTTTCACCCCGAAGAAGTCGCTCAGGGAGATGGGCACCAACCCACGGAACAAGATACCGAGCCCGCGATGGCACATGGTTACGGAACGGGCTCGACGGTGACGGTCGCGGGTACCGCCTACAAGTGCGCGCCCGGCGTGCTGCCTCCTGCCACCGCAACGTCGGTTCAAGCGGGTGGCGCCACCGCCGCTTCTCGAGAGTCGCAGGCCGCCAGCTCGATATCCCTGGCGCCGCTCGGGGCATTGAAGAGCGTCACCGTGTTCCATCGCGGTCCCTTGGCTTCTGGTACGGGGATGGGCGAAACCGAGGTCCGGAAAGTCGAGAACCCGGCCGAAATTCAGCGGGTAGTCGAATCTTTGAAGCAGGTTGCCGTAGATCCGATGAAGTACATACCCACGGACCGTGTGGAGTTCGTGGGAGAGCTCGGCGTTCAGTCTCTGCTCTATGGCTTCGGGTATCTTCAGTACGCAGGTGGCGTCTATCGGCTCACCACCGCTGACTTCGAAGAAGTGCTGAAGCTCCGCGACGAGCCGCCTTCGTCCGGATCCGAGCCCGAGCCAGGTGAGAGCCCTACGAGCGACTGATCCTATCCAGGAATCTGTGCATGTGGCCGATCGCGCTCGGCATGTGCGGAATGAATCCCATGTGACTCGTGGGGTACCAATGAATTTCGGGCTCGCCCCAGCGACTCCACATCGTTCTGAGCACTTCGGCGTCGAAGAATCGGTCCTTCTCCGCCGCGATGAGCAGCATTCGGCTTGCTGGGATGACCGGCGCGAGCTCGTCCCAACCGATGCGCGTGAAGAACTGACCGAAATGCCGCGGCCCCCAGCCAAAACGCGCGAGATCCTTCCGCATGGCGCCAAGCACCGGCGCGTCACGGAGGAGCGCGCCCATGTCCATGTGCGCGACCAACGGCACGGAAAAAAAGAAGCGCGGCTCGAGGCAAGCGAGTGTCGCGGAGAATGCGCCTCCGAGCGATAGCCCCGCGACGCCAACTGGCGTCGGCGACTGCGCGAGCATGATCGAGAGCAAGGTGCGCGCATCGATGATCGTCTGCCGCATGGCCTCAAAGCTTCGCACGATGTCGGCGGTCCAGAAGCGTTCGCCGTCGTACGGCGAGCTCCGGGGCTTACGGCGTCCATGGTAAGGAGGTTGGAGCTGGACGAGCTCCACATTCAGTGTTCGCGCGATCACCCCGAGCAACCCGTGCTCCTCAACGACGGTCTCTGGCTGCATGTAACCGTGGATGTAGAGGATACGCGGGCGCTCTTCGGTCCCCTTGGGTTTGATGCGCCTGGCGTACACCGTCTGAATGCGGCGGCTTCGAGCGTGATAATGCTCCCTGAACAGAGGCTCGATCGGCTCGTGCAAAGAAGCAAAGCTGAGGTCCTCGTTCTCGAACCCCGGCAGCGAGAACCGGGGTCGCGTTCGAACCCGGGGCAGTCGTTCGGGCGCCGGGAAGAGTTGGTCCTGGCGGAGGCCTTCATACGCACCCAGTCGATCCAGGGTATTGCGCGGACGGGATCGCAGTACCTGAAGCGGGCGCACGAGGACGCCCGCCACGTCATCCAGATTGGCCAAGCAGACCTTCCTTCACCAGCCAGTCGTAGTTGTCCTTGACAGCGATTTGCATGGGTCGGATTCGGTATCCGAGCTCGAGGACGGCCTTCTCGCTCGAGAAGCTCGTGCCCCTCGAGCTCGTTGCTTCGGCGATCTCCGGGGTCACGTCCGGCTCCTTGCCCGTGATCGCCGCGATCATGACCGAGAGCCTGCCAAATGCCTTGATGACGAACGGCGGCGCCTTCTTCGGTGCTTTCGCGATCCCCGAAACGCGCGCGACCTCTCCGATCAGATCGACCAACTCGACATCACCACTCGCAACGATGTAGCGCTCTCCGTTACGTCCCTTCGTCACGGCGGCGATGTGCGCAGCGACGACGTCGTGTACGTGCGAAATTGTCGTCGTTCCCGGCGATGCAGCGGGGAGTGCGTTGTCCCTGAGCAAGAAGAACAGCTTCCCCCAGGTGTTGGCGTCGTAAGGGCCTGCCACGCCGCCTGGATTCAGAACGACGACCTTCATTCCCTTCTCCACCCCTCTGAGGGCCTCCAGCTCGCCTAGATGCTTCGTTCGCTCGTAGTTGATCCAAGACTTCCTACCTTCGAGCGGCGTTTCCTCGGTGACGAGGCCTTTGACCCGACCCCAAGCCGACACGCTGGACGTCTGAATGAAGGTCCCTACGCCTTTGGCAGCCGCGACGTCCACCATGTTCCGGGTGCCGTCGACGTTGATCGCGTTCTGTTGAGCATTGCGCTTCGACCAGAAGTTCGTGTCTCCGGCGACGTGGAACACGACGTCGGTTCGGTCGGGGATCGAGCGTTCGAGCGAATCTCTGTCCGTGACGGTTCCCTCCACCAATGCGATCGGAAAGCGTTTCAAATACGTGAGATCCGATGTGGGGCGGTGGAGTGCCGTGACGTTCCACCCTTGGTCCACGAGGCGCTCGATCAGATTGATCCCGATGAATCCGGTGCCTCCGGTCACGAATGCGGATTGCGTCATGCTTGATGTCCTTGGTTCGGTGCTGGATACTCTCCAGCACTTCGCGGCGCTGTCAATGAGAACGGCTTTCCGAATGACGCAATGCTTCGCTCAGGCCCGTGCTATTCGGCGCGATCTCGCGTAGCCTCGGCTTCAGGATGTCGCTCTCGATCGAGCAATGGCGGGAACGCGGACACGTCACCCGCTTGATGGGCCGCAAGATCTTTTGCGTCGATTCCGGAGAGCTCGACAAACCCGTGATCTTTCTCATCCACGGGTTTCCCACCGCTTCCTGGGATTGGGCACGCGTCTGGCCGTTGCTCAATGAATCCCACCGCCTGGTCGCTCTCGACATGCTTGGATTCGGTTTCAGTGACAAGCCGAACCCGCACGAGTACAGCATCATGGAGCAGGCAGATCTCTGCGAAGCTCTGGTCTCGGAACGCAGGCTTGTGCAGTTTCATGTCCTCGCACACGACTACGGCGACACGGTCGCGCAGGAGTTGCTGGCAAGACAGAACGAAGGAAGTGGCGTCGGCACTTGGCTCTCCGTCTGCTTTCTCAACGGAGGATTATTCCCGGAGACGCATCGGGCGCGCCTGATCCAGAAGCTTCTGCTCAGCCCTCTCGGACCGATCGTCAACCGGTTCACCACGAAGCGCACGTTCGACAAGTCGTTCTCTGCGGTTTTCGGTCCCGATACGAAGCCATCCCCTGCAGAGCTCGAGAGCTTCTGGACCTTGATCAATTGGAACGCCGGAAGGCACTGCTTTCACAATCTGATCGGCTACATGAGCGACCGCAAGCAGCATCGCGAACGATGGGTCGGTGCCCTACGAGACAGTTGCGTCCCGATCGGCTTGATCAACGGCTCGCTCGATCCGGTATCGGGCGCGCACATGGTCTCGCGATACCGTGAGGTCGTCAGTCGAGAAGATTTCACCGTGGAGCTGCCGCGCGTGGGGCACTATCCGCAGGTAGAGGCCCCCGCCGCGGCGGCTCACGCGTATTTCGATTTCCTACGGCGGCTCTAGTCGCTCGTCGACATGCGCACGCGAGCGTATCCGGAACGCGGATCCTCCCAAGCGACGAGGATTTGCGCGCCGTGAGTCGTGATCTGTGGCGCGTAGACATGGGTAGCTGCCGCCGCATCGTCGATACGCACACTCGCGCTGGGTTCGATGGATGATCCCGGGGTTTGAGCGAAGCGGATCTGATTGGTGCCTTCACGCATGTCTTGCCACACGGTGAGCACTTGGCCTAGGCCGTCCGTCGCCAAAGACGGACGCCACGCATCGATGGTGTCGGGAGCATCATCGACCCTTGCCGTTTCGCCTTCGCGCCACACCCGAATGCGGCTTTCGTAGCGCCGGTCTTGGCGCTCGGTCCATGCGACGATCGGCCGCCCAGAGGAGTCGATCGAGAGAGCGACGTCCCCGTGGATGCGCTCGGATTCGATCGGGTCTCCGCTTGGAACGGGCACGACATCCTTGGCGCGGGGGTTGATTCGAGCCGCGGGTGCAAACGTCATTCCCCCGTCCGTGCTCGCCGACAAATAGACGTCCCAACTGAACTCTCGGAAGTCCGAGAACGCGACGAACACTCGACCATTGCGCGCCGAGATCTTCGGAAAAGCGGCGTCTCCCCGCGGGTTGTCGACGACGGCGTTGCCGGGGTCGACCTGGCTCGTCTCCCACGCTTCCCCGTCCTCACTCCGGGCAACCCAGGGCTTCGGTCTTCCACCGTCGCGAAGGTCGAGCCAGGTTGCGTAGAAATTGCCCGTGATCGGATCGATCGCCACATCCGGCTCCCAAGCCGTGCCGACGCCCGGCTCGGTGATCGCGACTTGCCGCCAGGATTCTCCGGCGCGGGTCGCGACGCGGACCCGAACCGTCTGGTCGCTCGACTCCTCTTCCCAAACGATCGCCATTCGACCGGCAGCAACGGCCACTCGAGGCAATCGCTGCACGACGTCAACCGCTTCGCCCAGATCGACCTCCTCCGCCGGTCTGCTGAGGTCCGTTACGAACGCGCGAACCGACTCCTCACCGGGGGCGCCTTCCATCCATGCGATGAGGGCGCTGTTCGCGTCACTGGCCAAGGATGGGAAGCGCTGATGTGTCGCCGCCGATTTCGGTTCGGCCACCAGGGTGCTGACCCAGCGCACCCAGCGCGCCCGGCTCGCCGTCACCCGTCGATGGGACTCGACCATCGACGGGTAGCGCGAGATTCGCCGCGATCACATGCCCCGCATACGCGTCTTCGAGGGGATCTCCGCTTCCCGGGAGCATCCGCTCACCGCGATCCCGAAGCGTTGCCCGGCGTTCTTCGAGCGGGGCAGGGGGGCCGGGATCCGGGATCACCCAGGGTTCGACGGCGAGCAGTCCGAGGTAGGGATCCTGACCGATGTACGACAGAGGCGCGTCGGATGGGGCGCTAGAGCTCGTCACGTGCGACTGGCAGTCGAACGGGAGCTCGAACAAGTTACCCTTGATGCACGGCGTGACCGTATGGCGAAAGGCTCCGTGCCGCTGGGTATGGGCCCACGCGGACTGGCGCACGATGTCCGGGAGCCAATCTCCTTCGTACTCTTCGACACCCCAGCCCGAAAACGCTTCAGGCTGCAGCATGAGGTTTGCGCCGAGTGCGTCCAGCCTGTGCAAGAGCCCGGGCATCCAGGCGTCCTTTGAAATCACCATTCCAGAGCGAGCGAACGGTAGATCGATTGGGCGCATCCGGGTCAGTGGCCCGTGACTCAGATCGAGAATGTCTTCTTCCGCCGGCACGAGATAGCTCTTGGCGACACGTCCGATCTCCTCGCCGTCCGGACCGAAGTAGAGACCCCAGTTGTAGCCAGTGCCCTCGGTCGCCACATAGACGCTCGAAACCGAATCGAGATCCGGATCGCCCAGTGCTTTGATGAGCGTCGGATCTTCACTCAGCTCCGCCGGGGCGAAGTCCGAGGATACCGCGACGTACACTCCGTACTGCTTCGCCATCGCCGGAAACGTTTCGAAGGCACGATGCAAAGTGTCCGTGATCCCCACCACCAGACGTTGGTTCGCACTTGCTTCGGGGAAACGCTGCGCGTAGTACCGAATCGGATCCGCGTAGTTGTTGAACAGCGAGAGAAACGCCGGTACCGATTCGGTTTCCGCTCGTCCGGCTGCTCCTCGTGAGCCGATGAAAGCGCCAGCAAGGGTCGCGTTCTCGGGAAACACTAGGAGATTGGGCTTGTCGTCCGCGAGGCAAGGAAGCACTTCGGTGCGAACCACGTCATCCCAGGCCTTGCAAAAAGCAGCGTAGCTCTCCATCTCTTCGTACCGAATCACTGCTCCGATCGCGAACACGCGTGCGGCTTCACCATCCCCAGCGACCTCGAGGGGGCAGCTCTCGGGTACTGCGACCGGAGTGCTGACACCGAAGCCTTGGCAAGCGCCCAGGGAAAAATCGCGCTGCGTGTCGTCCGAGCAGGCGCAGCTGAGAATCAGCAATAAGACTGCAAGATATTTCATTCGGCGAGCCTAGCGCGGCGACCACGTTTGTCTCGCCGATTTCGGTTGGCAGCGGTTCCGGTATCGACACAGACTCTCCCCGTGACCGCGAAAAAGTCCCGAATCCTCCTCCTCGAAGGCATCCATGAAACCGCAATCGATAGCTTGGCCGCGGCGGGCTACAACGACGTCGAACGCCTCTCTCATTCGCTCACCGATTCGGACCTCTTGGATGCAATCGCCGATGTCGATTTGATCGGCATCCGATCGCGAACGCATCTGGACGCGGCGGCTCTCCATGCGGCAAAGAGTCTGAAGGCGATCGGTTGTTTTTGCATCGGAACCAACCAGGTCGACTTGGAGACCGCGCGCCGCATGGGGATCCCGGTTTTCAACGCACCGTTCTCCAACACCCGGAGCGTGGCCGAGCTTGCCATCGCGGACATCATTCTGCTGATGCGGGGCATTCCGGAGAAGTCGGCGCGAGCGCGGCGTGGTGAATGGGCCAAAACGGCCCGGAACGCCCATGAAGTCAGGGGAAAGTGCCTCGGCATCGTCGGCTACGGTCGCATCGGTAGCCAGCTCGGGATCTTGGCGGAAGGTCTCGGCATGCGCGTCCTCTACCACGACGTCGAGCACAAGCTCCCGCTCGGAAACGCCACGCCCGTCACTACGCTCAACGAGCTCTTGGCGGCGGCGGACGTTCTCAGCCTTCACGTTCCGGAAACCCCGGCCACACGCAACATGATCGACGAGCAAGCTCTGCATTCGATGCGCCAGGGGTCGCTCCTCATCAATGCTGCGCGCGGGACCGTCGTCGATATCGATGCGCTCTCGTCAGCACTCGCCTCAGGTCACATCGGCGGCGCTGCGATCGACGTCTTCCCCGTGGAGCCGAAATCCAATCAAGACACGTTCGAGTCCCCGCTGACGCGATTCGACAATGTCATTCTCACGCCTCACATTGGCGGCGCGACCGAAGAAGCCCAACTCAACATCGCTCGCGAGGTGGTTGCCAAGCTCGTGAAATACAACGACAACGGATCCACGGTGTCGGCGGTCAACTTCCCTGAGGTCACCATTCCCGACCACGAGGGTCGGCGGCGTATCCTGCACATTCACAAGAACGAGCCTGGCGTCATGGAACAGATCAACCGCGTGTTCTCGAGCCACGGCGTCAACGTGGCAGCCCAGTATCTCGAGACCCGCGCCGATGTCGGTTACGTGGTGATGGACATCGAGCTCGACGACGCTGGACCGCTGCTCGAGGAGCTCGAGGCGATTCCAGCGACGATTCGCGTGCGTATTCTTCGCTGAGTCTAGAGGGGCAGGTCAGCCTCATCGAGCCACGCCAAGAAGACCGTATACCCGAGCGACAGAACCACCGCACCAACGAACAGCCCTAGAATGCCGCTCGCGATGAATCCTCCGAGGGATCCCATGAAAAGCACGAGCATCGGGACCGATGAGCCACGCCCCATCAGCAGCGGCTTCAACACGTTGTCGCTCAGCCCAATCAGCGCGGCCCAAATGGTGAACACGATGGCGATCCAAGTCGGGCTCGTCGAGATCACGTAGACGATCACTGGAATTAAGACCAGCATCGTCGGCAGCTGCATCACGGCGAGGATCAAGATCAACAGCGTCCAGAGGCCGGCTCCAGGGACGCCGACTACGAGCATCCCCAGGCCAGAGAGCAAGGACTGGATCAGGGCCACGCCGAGAACACCGCGAGTCACGCTTCGCACGCTCGATGCAGCGAGGTTTGCCAGTGCAGGGCCACGCTCTCCGGCGACCAAGAAGGCGAACTTGTGAGCCAGGCTCGAGGCTGCTTTGCCATTCGGCAAGAGCGCACCAGCGATCACGATCGCTACGACGAACATGGCGATACCGAGTCCCAAGTTGCCGACCGTAGACACGAGCCAGAGGCCCAAGTCCTTGAGGTATGGTGCGAGCTTGACCAACGCCGTCTCGAGATTCTTCGACCCCCCGAGCCAGAGCGCGTGCAACCGTTCGCCTATGAGCGGGAGGTCTGCGACTCGTTCTGGCGGAGGGGGGAGCTCGATTCGGTCGTTGATCAGGTCCCCGGAGAGGTCGGCCGTCGATTCGACCAAGCTGGCGCCGAGGGTAAACGTCGGAATGATGAGAACCAGCAAGGCGATCGCGACGAGCGCTACGGCAGCGACTCGCGGCCGACCGCCGAGGGCACGGGTCAGCTTCGCATAGGGAGTCTGCACCGCGATCGCGATGACGACCCCGCCGAGGATCGGGTTGATGAATGGACCCACGATCTTCAAGCACCAGAACACGAGTAGGGCGAGGAGGCTCAGCCGAATCGCAGCCTGCATCACGCTCCTATCGAACGCGCGATCGCTCTTGCCTGTCTCTTGGGGTTGCACCGGCCCCTTTTCAACGTCGCTCAAGGTCCGCCAACCCAGAGCAGGGCCTCGTCCCGTGCGTCGATTGGAAAGGCGCGCACCTCGGCATCGACGAAGCGCGAAGCGATTCGAGGAATCGCAGAAACCAAACGGTCGGCCGATACCAATGCTACGCGACGGATCTTCTTGTGGTGCTCTCTTATGAAGCGAATGTGCGCCGTCAGCGCGCCGAAATCGTCCCAGCCAGGGAAGTGCCGCGCGACGATCATCACGCCCTTGAGAGCGCCTGCCCGATCGATGTATGGATCGATCTCGGCGCTGACGCGCTCGAAGTCAGCGGTGTCGAGCTCACCGTGCGGCTCCATGATCAGCACACCTCTGTCCTCGAGCAGATCGAACGAGAGCCTGCCCTTCGAAACGGGCTCGGAAATCCAACGTCGGGCGTCCTCGAAATCGTCGTCGTCGAAGACGCGAACCTCACCCGGGATCACGAAGCCGAAGGCCTTGACCATCTTCTCGATCCAGTCCACGTCGGTCACCACGGCGACTCGCTCGAATGAAGTGAGGTGCTTCATTCCTACCTTGGCGTCCTCCCAGGCGGCGCCCCTCGAGTATCCGCGGAACTCATCGCCTAGCACGTAGAGAAGGCGCGCCTTCTTGTGTTGCGTCAGCTTTTCTTCGATCGCCGGTACGAGCACGGTCTTGTAGTCGTCTGCAGTGACCTCACCGCTCGCTTTGACCCCGAGCACTCGGTCGGGAAGGTCGGTCATCACTTCGATCATGAAGCACTCCTCTCGGTGGAACAGCAACTAGCACTTCGGACCAAGTATGGCATGGTCCCGCCCAGGTCATGTCCAACAAAATCGCAGCAAACAAGGTCGTTACGCTCAGCTACACGCTTCGTGACGACGACGGTGAAATCATCGATCGGTCCGAGGACGGAAGCCCGCTTCTCTACCTTCACGGCGCCCGGAACATCGTGCCGGGTCTCGAGGAGCAGCTCGAGGGCGTGGCCTTAGGCGAGTCGATCAAGGCGACGGTTTCGCCCGAGAAGGGATACGGGCATCGGATTGGCGAGGCTCAAGAAGTACCGCGCAATCTCTTCCCTGCCGACGCGGAGCTCACGGCGGGAATGCAGGTCGTTGCCCACGATGATCAGGGTCGCCAGATTCCATTCTTCATCACTGGCATGACCGAAGAGACGATCACGGTTGATCCGAATCACCCGCTCGCTGGCGAGACTTTGCACTTCGAGGTGACGGTCGTAGCGCTTCGCGACGCGTCGGATGAAGAGATCGAGCACGGACACCCGCATGGCGCCGGCGGCCATCACCACTAGGCCGATTCCAGCTCAGAACAGAAACTGAAGCTGAAGGTTCAGGGCCAGGCCGTTTCTTCTGCCTTGAACCCAGAGCTGCGACTCCCAAGCCGCTTGCGCCACGAGCTTGAGGCTGTTTCCAAAGATGTGTGAGGTGCCTGCGAGCGCGAGCTCGTCGTTGGTGATCTGATTGCCGTTCTGACCAAACTGCTCTTGAGCCGCAGTGGGGTCACTGGCGTTTGCGATCTGGTCCTCACCGAAGCTCCTCGCGTCGCTTCGGAGCCATGGCGTGAGATACGTGCTGCTGTAGCGGATGGCCATCTCCCACATGGGCGTGAAGCGATACCCGACTTCACCCATGAATCCGATGGGTCCAAAGAGGATCTTCCCTCCCTGCCATGGTGCGTACCAGGCCACGTAGCTGACGACGTTCATGTGAACATGGCGGATCTTTCCGAGCCACTCCGCGGAGAGCCGGAGGCCCAGGTCTTGCGTGGGTGTCGGCCTCGCGTCCCAGGCGACACCGGCACCGACGCTGTGACGAAGCTCCTTTTCTCCCGTCACGTCGCTGTTGGTGTCGGTGTTGATCGCTCCGAAGTTCTTGGCCACACGGCCGACCAGCGCCGGATGAAACTCCCTCACCACGCTTCCGTCCCCAAAAGAGGATGGATTCTCGGGAACCAGCCCGTAGACTTCTGTGATACCTACCGCGTGAGAAGCCCGCGCATTGACCCCACTGAAGATTCCCCCAGCATACTCGAGGTTCAAGAAGCCGCCTTTGGCCAGCATCTCGACCCCGATCTGACGTTCCGACCCGAACATTCTCGTGGTGGGCGCCCAGTCGATGAACGAAAGCGCGGCGAACGATTGCGCCCGATAGCGATCGTACGGAATCTTGAACTGACCGATTCGCATCGTCGCGAACTTCAGACGCGTGAAGGCCAACCACATGTCGATCAATTCGAAGGAGCTCGGTGTCATGTTGATCTGAAAGCCAGTCCTGATGCGGCCTTCGATGAAGGAGCTCGAAAGGGTCGCGCGGATCCGTCGGAACTCCAGCGTTTCCGAGTTGGCCTTCGTTGCTCCGCTCCCCGCGTACTGCTGCGCGTAGTCGAACTCCATCTGCATCGCGAATCCGATTCCGATCCAATCATCCGTCTCGCCGATGCGAATTCGAACCGGCCCCAAACGACCCAACCTCACACTCTGTTTCGCGGTGTCCGGCCCGGCGTCGGATGCACGAGTCGTACTCGGCTCGGCCGAAAGGACGTCACCGGCGTCGTCTCGCGCTTGGACGGTGACGGCACCTTTCTCCTTGGCGAGCTCCACCGTGCTCGTGCGCTCTTGCTCCTTCTCCTCTTCTTTGACGAATTCAGCTTCGAGACAGTCGAGGTCGCACTCGTCCTCGGAAGGCTCGGCGCCCTCGTCGGCGTTCTTGGCGTCATCCACCTTGGTTTCCGTGAGCCAGGGTTCCCCGCCGAGTTGCGCGTTGTCCGCCCCAGGCCCCTCGGGTTTGATCAGACGAGGGTGTTTGTCCTTCGGCTCTGGCTCGTCGGCCAGCGCGGCCGAGGCGCAAAGCAACGCCAGGACCGTGAGGACCGCTCGCGCAAAGGAACGCATCGGCCGTAGATTGCCAGCCTACGAGCGTTTGCGACTAGTTTTCCGAGTTGCTGAGGTCGATTTCGTCGATCTTCGCGGCCTGGATGTCGGCTGCGCAATACGGCATGTCGTTCCAGCCCTTGTCGGAGTAGACCTGAGTCAGGTCGGCGTAGTGGTCGGAGGCTGGGTTCGTCGACTGCGAGTACGTCAGCACCGCGTATGCATCCGGGCATTCGGTTTCATCCCAGGTGACGGTCTGGATGTAGCTGTTGCCCGTGGGAATGTCCGCATAGCCAACCTGGTCGACGAATCGAGAGCTGATCACGCTGAACATGAACCGTCCCGAGCCACCGTGAATGGGGATGTCCTCCCCAGGGCCCACCGGACGGAACTGCACCTCACCCCAGATCCGGTCGAGGGGAATCCCGCCACTCACCATGAAGTCCACGCCATCGCCGAGCGCCTGCTTGACGGCTTCGACCACGGCAGGGTCCTCGTCGTTGAGTGTATTGGGAGTCGTGACGGGGTCCTCGGCGTCGAAAGGCACGGCCCAGAGATTCTTGGTGCCCTCCACGCGCCGCCAGAACTCGTTCCAGATCGTCGCCCCGACGCTGTCGTTGTTGAAGAGGCCGTCCCAGGAGGCGAGAATTCCGCAGGCGCTCGCGGCCTCGACCGGGTTGTCGCTGTAGACGCTCCAGTCCGCGACGCCGTCGCAGATCGCGAGCACGTCGGTGAGCGTGAGCTCCTGGGCGATGTTGCGGTTTCCGTACATCACATCCTGGAGGAGCTCGACCGTGAAGCCGGGCTCCTGGCTGAGCCCATCGGTGCCGGTCAGCCGCTCTTCAGCCTGCACGAAGGCCTGCCTCGTTCGGAGCGACTGCTGAACGCCCTCGGCTCCGATCAACGGAGAAAAGCCCACGAGCAGGCTGTTCGGGTTGCTCAGCCAGTAGCTGTCGTTCGAGTTCGCCACGTAGGGCACGTCGGCGCTGGTGCCGAGCCGCGGCAAGTTCTCCACGCCGAAGAGTCCTTCAGGCGCACCCGGGTCGCTGCCCCACTGACACTCGCTGCGAGAGCCATTGAGCGTGAAGAATCGATTCGTGGTGAGCGCCACCGAAATGATGCTGTCCGCGCAATCGTTCAGCTTCTCCGCGGTCACGTGGGGAACCGTCGTGATGTCGGCGTACAAGGCTGCGCCCTGGCGATCCGCCGCGATCGTGTTGACCCAGGGTAGACCGATCATCGCAAGCGCCTGTTCGAGCTCGGCGATGCAATCCGACTTACCGATCGCTTGGAATTGGTTGAGCGCCCGCGTGTTGTCGATGTTGGCGTCGCGAACTGCGAGCACGGTATTGTTTCCCGTCGGCCAGCCGCCGAAGGCTCCATTGACCAACCTGAGGTCGATGATCGGACCGTACTGCGTGATGTAGATGTCTTGAACATCGTCCACGATCGTGCCGTCACCGAGCTTCACCTGGATCGTCACAGGAACGGTCTCGATGTCGAGCACTTCATCGTCGTACATGTACTTCATCGGATCATCTTCGAGCAGGTGGAGCTCATATCCGGTGAAGCGCCGCCCGGTCGAAACCGTGTGTGACCAAGCCAGGTTCTGGTTGAAACCGATGTTGACGACGGGAACCCCTTGTAGCGAGGCGCCCATCACGTCGTAGACCCCAGGGATCGTGAGGTGTTGCTGGAACCAACGCTCGGGTCCGGACCAGGGAAAGTGGGGGTTTCCGAGCAGGATGCCATGCTCGGTCTGCGAGCCCTCGGCTCCAATTCCGTAGGCGTTGCTCCCCATTTCGGTTGCCTCGGGCATGCCCCAGTCCGATTCGCGTATCTCGATGCTTTCAGCAGGGACCGGATCGTTTGCGGCGATCGTCATCGTGGGCGCGGTCGCGTCGAGAATCAACGGAGCCAGCGTTCCGACGCCCGCCCGGAGGATGAGCTTCCGGTAGACCTTGGCGAGATCGATTTCCGTGATCGGCCGAACCCAATCGGCGTCGCGGCAACCTTCCGGGCCCTCGGGAAGATTCTCCACTCCGGTTTCGGCAAGATAGCGATTGAAGCCTTCTGCGTAGCCGACCGTCATTGCCTGCAGGGTCGCATCCGCGGCAGCGATGAACTCGTTCTCGATGTATTCGTCGCTGCTGTAGTATCGGTACACCAGGTCGTCGGCGAGTCTGCCTCCGTCGTCGCCAAACCAACGCATGCTCTCACCGTTGGCGCGGATCACTTCCTTCATGAGGACGCAGAAATTCTCCTTCGCGTAAGCGTAGCCTGCGCCGTATCCGAGACTCCCCCAGTCGTCCGCAGTGACGTGCGGAATGCCGTATTCGGTCCACACGATATTGGCATCGTAGTTGCCGTCACCGGGATCGCCAGCGACGTCCTCGTTGCTGAGGTCGCCACAAAGAGCGACGCTCCCACCGGTGCCAGCCACACCACCGCTGCCGCCGTCCCCGCCATTACCTCCGACCGGGCTCGTATCCGACGATCCGCATCCGGCAGTTGCCGCGAGTCCACACAATCCAACCAAAGCTATCCATCGCGCCATCCGACCCTCCCGGTCCAAGCCGCTCGATCACCCGAACGAGGCAGGTACCCTACCAGGAGGCGCCGATTCCTGCAGTGCTTTCTTCCGCGCCTATCGCCCGAGGCGATACTTGACGATTCCGGGCAGGCTTCTGCCGACGTCAGCGACGAGCTTTGCCCAGCTGAATTTGTCCACCCACTCCGTGATCAGCCCGTGATCGACGCGGAACTCCCCCTGCACGGGGAGGTTCATCGATAAGCCGCCTCCCTCGAAAATGTCGACTCGGTCGGTGTAGACGACACCGTCACCGCGCTCGTGGATGTCGAAGTACTGGACTTCGAATCGCTTCGCGTCCTTGAACATCCCTTCGAGTACCTTCTTGAACCGCCCTTTGTCGGTAGCCGTCGTCCAAGGGACGTTGATCCACCGGATCTTCGGAGCTGCCAGCGCAACGGCCGCGTCCAGATCGAGTCGTTCGAGAGCAGCAATGAAGCCGCGTACGACTTCCTCAGGTGACTTCGCCGTCGCTTCGGCGGTCCGTGCCTCGGCCGTGCTTTGCATCGTCATGAGCGAACTATAGGGGCATCGCGCGTGGCGAAAAGAGGCGATCGGCGAATCCTTTGGGGCACGGAGCTCCCACGCTCGCAAAGTCTGTGATACTTGAGTCCCCCATGTGGATTTTGACGTGGTCCCGATGGGTCCTCTCTCTACTGGTGTCGATGCTCGTGCTCGTTGCCGCCTGTGCTCACTTGCCCACGCGGTCGCCGCTCCCTGTTGAGGACATCGACGCCGCCCAGGTGCTCGGAATTCCACGGGCCCGCATGTGGGGGGACCAGGCTCCGCCCTGGGAACACGACTGGCTCGAGATGAGCAAGACCGAGCTGAAGGAGCGGTACTCAGGTGTCTATGGCCGTCCTCAGACCTACCTGGCGATTTCAGGCGGCGGAGAGAACGGGGCCTTCGTGGCAGGTCTACTCCAAGGCTGGAGCGAGTCTGGAGACCGGCCCGTCTTCACGACCGTCACGGGTATAAGCGCCGGTGCGCTCGTCGCACCGTTTGCCTTTCTCGGTTCGGAGTACGACGAGGTCCTCAGGCGCGTCTCGCTGGACCTTCGGCCCGACGACGTCTACAAGAAACGCGGGGTAATCCGAGCCCTCCGCACGGACGCGATGGCCACGACCGAGCCGCTTCAAGCCTTGATCGCGAAGTATGTCGATGAGGAAGTGATGGAGAAGATCGCGGCGGCGCATCGGGAAGGCCGCGTGCTGAACATTGGCACAGCGAATCTGGACTCGATGCGACCCGTGATTTGGCGCATCGGTGCCATCGCCAACAGCGGCCATCCGGGCGCGCTGGACTTGATTCGAAAAATCCTTCTCGCCTCAGCTTCGGTCCCAGCCGCGTTCTCGCCGGTCCTGATCCAGGTCGAAGCGGGCGGAAAGACTTACGACGAGTTGCACGTCGACGGTGGAGCCGCTTCGCAAGTCTTCCTCTATCCGGTGGGGATCGACTACGAGGTGGTCCTCGAGAAGCTCGAGGTCCAGGGCAGACCCAAGGTTTACGTCATCCGAAACTCACGGCTCGAACCTATCTATAAACAGGTTCCGAACCGGCTGATTCCGCTCGCCGGGCGCTCACTCGAGTCATTGGTTCGAACTCAGGGCATCGGCGACATTTACCGCATTTACCTCGAAACTTGCCGGGATGGTCTGGACTTCAACTTGGCCTACATACCCGCGGACTTCACCGAGGAGTCCGAAGGGGAATTCGACACGGAGTACATGAAGAAACTCTACAGTCTGGCCTATGAGCGCGCGAAAAACGGCTACGCGTGGGACAAGATGCCCCCCGAGCTCGAGCGCGCCCCGCTCCATTGTCGATGAGGCCGCAAGATCGCGCTTGCTGGTCCGCGCGCTGGCTCTAGGCTCTCCAGATGCGAAAACTCTTCCTGTCCTTGGCCCTCATGGTTTTCGTGCTGGGCTGCAAAGACGCCAGTTCCGCCTCCGCTACGGAGCCCGCGCCGAACGACGCTCCGGCTGCCACGGCCGAGATTTCGGAAATCTCCGTGGACGATGCCAGCAAGGCACTCGAGTCGGGTGCGATCGCCGTGGATGCAAACTCGGCTTCGACACGCGAAAAGAACGGCACGGTTCCCAACGCGATCATCCTCACCTCATCGTACAAGTACGATCTGGCGCAGCTGCCCGAAGACAAGAGCCAGAACCTGATCTTCTACTGCTCCAACACCAATTGCACCGCCTCCGACGCCGCAGCCGAGCGAGCCTCCAGCAATGGTTACGAAAAGGTCAGCATCATGCGCGAGGGCATCAAGGGCTGGAAGGACGCCGGCAAGCCGACGACGCCGTACCCGCAGAGCTGAGGGCTCTCGGGCCGCTTCTTCGCTCGGATGGAACGAGCGTGTCTCCATGCGTCAACGCCGTAGGAGCGCGAGAAGGATTCGATCCGGTGCGTCTTCGAATCTTCCATTCGACATCACGACGATCGTGTCGCCTGGGTTCGCTTCAGCCGCGGCGGTCTCGATCACCTCGTCCACCGTCTCGCAGGCGCGAGCGGGCCTGCCGTTCCGCGTGATCGCCTCTGCGATCGCGGCGACGTCGAGTCTTTCATCTGCTGGGATCTCGCTCCGACCAACCGGCGCCAAGATGCTGATGTCAGCGGGCGCAAAAGCATCCGGGTATGCGTGCTGGTGCAGGCGCCGCGAGGCGGTCGCGCTTCTAGGCTCGAACACGGCGATCAGTCGGCCCGTTCCGTGTTCCCGGAAAGCGAGCAGTGTCTCTCTTACTGCGGTCGGGTGGTGTGCGAAGTCATCATAGACTTCGACGCCCCGGGTGATGCCGACGAGCTCCTGCCTGCGCTTGCTCCCGCGAAAGCCCGGAAGGGCGGCGATCAGTCGATCGAGTGGCGCGCCTGCGGCTTCACTCGCCATGGCCAGAGCAGCCAGGGTGTTGCGTGCATTGTGGCGGCCACGCAACGGTACGCTTGTACGTCCACACAGCGATCCGCCGCCGAATAGATCCATCGCGCCCCCTGGCGCGCGCATGCCGAGCCACATGGGCTGAACGTCCCCGCATTCGTCACCGTCGAGGGCGTAGAATCGAATCTCGCATTGCGCCTCGGTCGCGACTTCACGCACCCGTGGGTCACCGGCCCAGGCAAACAAGTAGCCGTCCTTCGGGATCAGACGGACGAACCTTCGAAACGCCTCCAGGTAGGCTGCCTCATCGGGGAAGATGTCGACGTGGTCGTACTCGATCGACGTGAGGATCGCCGCGCTTGGACGATAACTCCAGAACTTCGGCACCTTCTCGAAGAACGCGCTGTCGTACTCATCGCCTTCGATGACGAATGGCGCGCCCGCGGCGCCCAGGCGCGAGCTTCGGTCGAAGTTCAAAGGGATTCCACCGATGAAGAATCCTGCGTCACTCCCCGTTTGCCGAAGCAGATACGCGAGCAGCGTCGAGGTCGTCGTCTTGCCGTGCGTACCTGCGACCACCAGAGGCTTGCGTTGCGAGAGCACGTGCTCAGCCAGCGCGCCCGGCATCGAAACCGTCCGAAGCGCGCGCTCGATCGCCTCACGGGCCTCGGCGTTGTCCTGCCTGCAGACGTTACCGACGACCACGAGATCGGGTTTGGAATCCAGATTCGAGGCCTGCCACCCCCTCAGACACTCGATTCCGAGCGATTCCAAGTAAGGACCGACTGGCGGATCGAAGGCAACGTCGCTTCCGCTGACCCGATGCCCTTCTTCGGCGAAGAGCGCGGCGAGCGCGCTCATCCCCGTTCCGGCCACGCCGATCAGATGAACGTGCATCGTAGCTCCGGTAGCCCAGAATTGCTGAGCAATATCGACTCAGGTGTTGACACGGTCACGTCTGGGCCCATTATGAAACGAAGGTGGCGGAAAAGACGAAAAACCTCGCCGACCGTGTTCGGGACGCGATCGACACGCTCGTTGAAGGCTTGCGGGGTTTGTTCAACCCGCCTCCGGTTCTCGTCCCGGTGCGTGCGCGCCCACCGCGCTCCCCGATGAAGCGTCGCCGCTGAGCGCGCTCACTCTGCGGCCGCGACTTCCTCCGCCGCTTGCACCGTGACCGGCACACCGCTGAATGCGGCATTGCCACTGATCAGATCGATGAACTGATCATCGGTTAGATCGTTGACGCTCACGCCGGGATGGTCGCTCGCAACGCTGAGCTGAACGCCGTCGCGCCCGTGACCGAATCCATGGGGTAGGCTCACCACGCCTTGCATCATGTCCGCGGTCACCTCGGCCGCGGCGGATACCTCTCCGACGCGAGAAGTGATGGTCACCGTGTCTCCCGACTGCACGCCGATCCGTTCCGCATCGTTCGGATTCATCATGAGGGTGCAACGCGGCTTGCCCTTCATCAGACGCGCGGCGTTGTGCATCCAGGAATTGTTGCTGCGAAGGTGCCGACGCCCTATGAGCAAGAGCTTTCCTTCCGGAGACGGGGAGGCCTGAGCGACGAATCGTGCGCGCAGGCGTTCGAGATCTTCGACGAATAGATCTGGCGCCAGGTCGATGGCGCCATGAGCTTCGGGGACTCGATCCGGTAATGCGCTCTGCAAGGGTCCGAGGTCCACTCCGTGCGGCTCGGCCTTGAGCTTCCCGAGCGAGAGGCCGGTTCCAAGTGGGTTGAACCGTTTTCCGTACGGGCCGAGCCGAAGCCCGAGGTCGAGCACGCGCTCGGGTCCCGCCTTCTGGATGGCGCGGCTCGAGAGATACTCCTTGCTCAGCTTGCCGTGCCGTTTGGCCGCCATCCGGCAGCTCAGCTCGCTCAAGATTTGCCAGTCGTCCAGCTCATCCTTCGAGTTGGAGAAGGGAGGCGCCGAGTAGTTTGCCGTATTGCGAACGGCGACGAGGTAGAGGGCGAGGTCGTAGTGGCTTCGCTGAATCGGAGACACCGGGGGAAGAATGAGATCGGCATGCCGGCTGGTCTCATTGATGAAGAAGTCGATCGCGAGTGAAAACTCGAGCGACTCGAAGGCCTGGTCCAGCCTGCCGCCGTTGGGCGTGGACAATATGGGATTTCCGGCGAGCGTCACCATCGCACGAATCCGCCCCTCGCCTTCGGTCAGGATCTCCTCGGCCATCACCGAGGACGGAAGCTCGCCTCCGAACTCCGGGAGCCCGCGCACTCGGCTTCGCCAGCGACCGTACGACCCGCGGCCGATACCGAAGCCGCCGATCTTCTGCAAGGTATCGATCGCAGGCGTTGCGAACATCGATCCACCGGGCTCGTCGAGATTGCCCGTCACCGCGTTGAGAGCGTTGACCAGCCACATGTTGAGGCCGCCGAACTCCTGGGTGCAGGCACCCATCCTGCCGTAGGCCACGGCCTTCGGAGCAGCTCGCATTTCGCGCGCGAGACGCTTCACGGTGGCTGCAGGCACGCCTGTGATCGATTCACTCGATTCGGGCGGATAGGCCTTGGCGATGTCGATGAGGCGATCGAGGTTCTTCACGTGCGGCTCGAGTCGACCTAGATCGACCCCCGAGGCGCAGACCTCGTGGAGCAAGCCGAGAAGGAAGAGCGCGTCGGTTCCCGGCTGGATGAAAACGTGCTCGTCGGCGATTCGCGCGGTCTCTGAACGGCGCGGGTCGACGACGACGACCTTTCCGCCTCGCTTTTGGATTCCCTCGAGACGCTTCTTGATGCCGGGCGCCGACATGATGCTTCCGTTCGACGCGAGCGGATTGGCGCCGATCAAGACCATGAAGTCGGTACGATCGACATCGGGGACCGGGAACAAGAGCTGGTGCCCGTACATGAAGTACGAGGCAAGCATCAACGGCCACTGGTCGCAGGAGCTCGCGGAGAATCGATTCTTGGTCCCGAGAGCACGAAAGAACGCCGGGCCGTACACCAGGGTCCCGAAGTTGTGGGCGTTGGGGTTGCCGAAGTAAAGACCCACCGCGCTCCGTCCGTGCTTCTCCTGGATCTGGTGAATTCGATCGACGGCCATGTCGAAGGCCTCATCCCAGGAGATCGGCTCCCAACGGTCCCCGACTTTGCGAACTGGCTGCTTCAATCGATCCGGATCGTCGTAGAGATCTTTGAGCGCGGTCGCCTTTGGACAGACGTGTCCGCGGCTGAATACGTCCTGCTCGTCGCCACGAATCGAAACGACTTCGGCGCCATCGAGCTCGACCTCGAGCCCGCACATCGCTTCGCAGAGGTTGCAGGTTCGGAAATGGGTGTTGGTCATCGGCGAAGCATACCCGAGCATCGGCCCCGGGCGAAGCCGCGGCGTTCAACCAGCTTGGAACGAGAATGACACGCCGTCCGAGTCGACTTCGATCGTGTCTCCGGCGCTGAAGCGGCCCCGCAGCAACGCCTCTGCCAAGGGATCCTGAAGTTCCCGAACGAGGACCCGTTTGAGGGGACGGGCGCCGAACGCGGGCTCGTAACCCAGGTCGATCAGTCGTGTTTTGGCTGCATCGGTCAGATTCAACTCGAGACCCTGCTGCACGAGCAGCGCTCGAATCTGCCCGAGCTGAATCTCGAGAATCTGCCGGATCGCGTTCTTGTCGAGGCGGTCGAAAACCAGGATCTCATCGATGCGGTTGAGGAACTCCGGTCGAAAATAGTCGCGCAGACGGGCTTGGATCGCTTCGCGCAGGGCTGCGTCCGAACCATCGTGTTCGAGGATGAGCTCGCTTCCGACATTCGACGTCATGATGATCACGGTGTCCTGGAAGCGCGCGACCCTGCCACGCGAATCGCTGAGCCGACCGTCCTCCAACACTTGCAGCAGGATGTTGAATACGTCGGGGTGGGCTTTCTCGACTTCGTCGAACAGAACGACGGAATAGGGCCGACGGCGCACCGCTTCCGTGAGAAAACCGCCTGCTTCGCTGTCGACGTAGCCGGGGGGCGCTCCGAGCAGGCGCGCGACCATGTGCTTCTCCATGAACTCGCTCATGTCGAGACGTGTGAGAGCGGTCTCGTCATCGAAGAGAAACTCGGCAAGCGCTTTTGCCAGCTCGGTCTTGCCGACACCCGTGGGTCCGAGGAACAGGAACGAGCCTATCGGACGTTTGGGATCCCGAAGGCCCACCCGACCGCGCCGCACGGCCTTACTCAGCGCGCTCACCGCCTGCTCCTGCCCGACGACCCGTTTGCGGAGTCGGCTTTCCATGTGCAGGAGCTTTTCGGCTTCCTCTTCCATCATCTTGGCTGCGGGAATGCCGGTCCAAAGCGACACCACCGCTGCCACGTCTTCGGGGCCGACGGCGTGATCGGAGCCATCGCCGTCGAGGCCCAGACGCACCCGGGCGGCGCTTTCATCCACGAGGTCGATGGCGCTCTTCGGAAGCACCCGGCCAGCAACATAGCGGCGCGCGAACCGCACGGCGGCCTCGAGAGCCTGATCGGCGATTTGGACGCCGTGTGCGGATTCGAACCGGGGGCGTACCCCTTCGAGGATAGCCAGAGCTTCGTCCGCAGACGGCTCCTCGATCTGGATTGACACGAACCTTCGTGAAAGCGAGCTCGCTTCGTCCTCGATCTCGCGAAGCTCGTCCGGAGTGCATCGCGCAAGGGCATGGACCTCGCCACGGCTCAGTGAGCTGGCAAGCATGTCGCCTGCGCCTCCCTTTGCTCGAAGAAACGAGGCCAAGTCGGGTAGGAAGAGAATCACCCGCCCTCCCGAATCCCGCACCGCGTCGAGAATCGCTCGCATGCGTTCCTCGAGCTCGCCTCGAAGTTTCGTCCCCGCGACTAGCGAGCCGGCGTCGAGCGCGATGATCCGTTTGTCAGCCAGCATCTCGGGCACTGCACCGGCCGCAATGCCGGACGCAAGCGCCTGAACCAGCGCGGTACGCCCCGTTCCGATCTCACCAACGAGCAATGGGTTGTTTTCCTCTCGACGCGCCAAGACCTGGAGCATGCGTCGAAGCTCGGCTTCCCGGCCGACGAAGGGATCGAACGCATCTTGCATGGCCAGGCGCGTGAGGTCCCGACCGTACTCTTCGAGGACTCCCCCTTCGCCCGCTTGCGTTGCCGCCGCACTTCTGTTCTTTGTCGGCAGAGATTCGCGCAAGATCGCGCTGCTCAAGCCAGAGGCGCGCAAGACCAAACGAACCGGGCCGGCGGGCTCCTGAGCGCATGCCAAGAGCAGATCCGCCGGAACCACTGGAAGGCCAGCATGCCGGGTCGCCTCGAGCTCCGCGCGTGACAAGAGCTCCAGAAAGCTGGACGAAAGGTAAGCCTCTCCACCATGGCCCGTCTTTGCGATGCGGCGCAGAGCCCATTCGGCTTCGACCAGGGCACTTCGAGGGTCGACCCCCGCCGCCTCCAGCGCTGCTTGCGCGATCGATGATTCGTCGATCAGCGCGTACCAGAGATGGATCGGCTCGACCTCAGCATGCCGGCGTTCGTCGGCGAGTCGCTGCGCTGAGGCGACGTATCGACGTGCGTCGTCGTCATACGAGTCCAGCCGCAGAGTGAGTTTCTTCAAGCCTTGGAGTCCGCGGCCTTCTTGGCTTTCACGAAGCGGAGCCTCAAGTCGTAGAGAACTTCCGTGATCAGACGTTCTTCTTCGCCGGTGAGGTTGCCTCGCGTCTTCGCTTCCAGCAGCGCGATGCAGTCGATCGTTTGCTTGGCGTGCGCCAGGTTGAGCGTCGAATCTTCTTCGGCACCGGGCAGGTCGCCGAGATGGATCAGCGCGGACGTGCTGAGCGACAAGATGAACGTGTTGAAGTCGATGTTCGGCGGTGCGTCGTCTTCCTCACTCATGGTCGCTACTCCGCGTCGGATTCGTCTGTCGAGCCGCCCGGGTCGATCTCGACCCGATCATAGTCGCCTTCGCGGTCGGCGAGGTTCGCCAAATGCTGCTCGTACTCTTGCTTCGTGATCAAGCCCTTCGCGATGTTTCGCTCTACGATGCGCTTGTCCACCAACTTGTTCCCCAGGGTTGCCATGCGGCGGAGTGTAGATTCGCCCAATCCGCTGTCAACTCAGCCCTCAGTGCGCCTCAAGCAGGGCACACAAGTTTGACAGCCATCAGTCCACCGCCGATCCTGAAATCGTGCTCAGAGGGGTTCCACCATCGGCTGATCAGCTGCGCGAGCTCGAAATTCTCATTCGCGCGCATCATCCTCTACTGCTCGTCGATACGGTCGAAGAGGAGCGGGTTCATACCCTGCTCGAGCATGCGGCGGAGCACACGGGACTTCCGCTCTTCTCCTGGACTCAGGTCGACGGCATTCGCCGCGAGCTACCGGAGCCGGGTCAGACCCCGGACACCGGACCTCCTCAAAAGGCTCTGGCGTTCGTCGAGCGGTCGAACTTAGAGGCGATCTTTCACCTTCGCGGCCTCGGTCCGTATCTGCATGAGCCGGTGATCATCGCCCAGATCAAGAACATCCACAAGAAGTACTTCGGTCATCGTGGAGCGCTGGTGGTTTCTGGTCACGGGATCGACATGCCGTCGAGCATCGAGCATTTGTTCACTCCGATGAATCTGCATGCGCCATCTCCCGAGGCGTATCACTCGTTCGTCCAAGCGGTCTTGCGCGACTTGGCCCAGCGATTGCACGTCAAAGTTCAGCTTTCGAGCGCCGACGTGTCCAAGCTGCTGTCAGCTCTGCACGGGCTCACGTTCTTCGAGGTGCAGAAGATCATCACGCAGGCGGTGATCGAGGACGGCGTGCTCGGGCGCGAAGACATCGTGAAGGTGCTCGATGCCAAGCGGCAGATCATCGAACGTTCGGGGGTCCTCGAGTACTTTCCTCATGAGCACGACATGGGTGAGGTGGCCGGCCTTGGGGAGCTCAAGGCCTGGCTTCGGAAACGCCAAGCCGCGTTCGAAGATCCGAAGCGCGCCAAGGAATACGGCCTGACTCCGCCCAAGGGACTGATGCTGATCGGCGTTCAGGGCTGCGGAAAAAGCCTATGCGCCAAGGCGGTTGCCGCCGAGTGGAAGCTCCCCTTGATTCGCCTCGATCCGTCCAATCTCTACAACCGTTACGTCGGCGAGAGCGAGAAGAACCTCAAGAGGGCGATCAAGCTAGCGGAGGCCATGGCGCCCGTCGTTCTTTGGATCGACGAAATCGAAAAGGCGCTCTCCCAAGAAGACGCGGAGGGCGGACCGGCGCAGCGCATCTTCGGCACCTTCCTCGCCTGGCTACAAGACAAGAAGGAGGACGTTTTCGTCATCGCAACCGCAAATGACATCTCGAAGCTTCCGCCTGAGCTCATGCGAAAGGGGCGCTTCGACGAGATCTTCTTCGTCGACCTTCCGACCGAAGAGGCGCGCAAGCAGATCATCCAGATTCATTTGAAACGCAGGAAGCGAGATCCCGCTAAGTTCGACATCGCCCGACTGGCACGGATCAGTGAAGGCTTCAGCGGCGCTGAGCTCGAGCAAGCGGTGGTATCCTCGCTCTACACCGCGTTCTCGAAGCAAGAGGACCTCGGGACCGAAGGAGTCGTCGAGGAGATCGAGCTGACCAAGCCGCTTTCGGTCACCATGGCCGAACGAATCGACGCGCTCCGCGCCTGGGCCAAGGATCGCGCCGTTTTCGCCGGCTGAGTCGATCCGGATGGCGACCGGGGCCGGCGTGTCCTAGCTTTCCGTTCTTGGATTGAGAGGTCTTGGATGCATCGATGCCCGTTTCTCGTTGTTGCCGTGCTTGCGGTTTTTTTGGGCGCTTGCGGTAGTGAGGCGACGAGCGGCACCGGTTCCGGTGGCTCGGGTGGCAACGGCAGCACTCGCGGAATCGTCGTCGACACGAGCTCGGGGCCGGTAGCAGGCCTCGAAAGCGACGGCGTGTTCTCCTATCGCGGCATCCCCTACGCGGCGCCGCCCGTCGGCGATCTTCGATGGAGGCCCCCAATCGACCCCGCCCCCTGGACCGACGTGCTCCAGGCCACCGAAAAGCCAAGCATGTGTCCTCAGGAAGCATTCGCTGGTCTTCCCGTGCCCGGGTTCATGCCAAACGAAGATTGCCTCTATCTAAACGTCGATACGCCGGCCGACGGCTCGGACTTGCCGGTCATGGTCTGGATCCACGGTGGCGGCTTCACGCTCGGAGAAGGTCTGCAGACCGACGGCGGAACCGCGGGTGATCTGATCGCGCGCGAAGCCGGTCTCGTCGTGGTGAGCATGAACTATCGACTTGGGCAGCTCGGGTTCCTCGCACACTCCGCACTCAGTCAGGAGAGCCAGGATGGAGCCTCCGGAAACTACGGCCTGATGGACCAGGTTGCTGCCCTCCGATGGGTTCGGGAGAACATCGCCGCCTTCGGAGGTGACGCGGCAAACGTCACCATCTTCGGTGAGTCCGCCGGGGCGTTCAGCGTGTGCAGCCACCTCGCGTCTTCGGCAAGCAAAGGCCTTTTCGAGAAGGCGATTTTGCAGAGCGGATCTTGCGAGCGGCCCTGGCCCACGCTTGCTGCTGCCGAGGCTCAAGGGAGTTCGTTTGCCGTTGCCCTTGGATGTGAATCCCAAGATGACGTGCTCGCCTGCATGCGCGCCAAGTCCGCCGATGAGGTACTCGCCGCCTTGCCACCCGCGCCCAATTTCGGCTTCAGTCCCAGCGACGATGCATCCGGTAGATGGGGCCCAGTGTTCGATGGCTTCTTCTTCGCCGAGCAACCTCGGGACTCGTTTACCTCGGGTGAGTTCAACCAGGTTCCGACACTCATCGGCTTCACTCGAGAAGAAGCACGACTCTTCGTGTGGCTAGGCGAGATTGCCGACCCGCCCACCGAGGTGACCGCGGACAACTACGTCACGCTGATCGCCTACTTCCTCGGCGGCGATGTCGAGCTCGCGACCAGGGCAGCTGAACAATACCCCCTCGAAGACTACGCCGAGCCGGCGCTCGCGCTCGCCGCCGTGGCCACCGACACCATCTTCCGATGTCCGGGCAAGCTCGAAGCGACGAAGCTCTCGATCCATGCGCCGACGTACCTCTATCAGTTCGAGTATCCAGATGGACACTCGCAGCTCGAAGTGGCGCTGCCCTTCATCGGTGCATCCCTACCGAGCTATGATCTGGCGGCGTTTCACGGTTCGGACATTCCCTACGTGTTCGGATACGATCCGCTCCTCGAGATCGACCTTCAGACCTTCACGACTACGCTCAACCGCTGGGTCCCTGGGACGGCGGACGAAATCCTTTGGCGTGAAATACTCGGCTACTTTGCGCGCTTCGCAGCAAGCGGCGACCCCAACGCCGATGGCGGCGTCGAGTGGCCGACGTACGACGAGGAGGCTGACCGGCACCTGGTTCTCGACACCACGCCGTCCGTTGGAGAGAACGCAGCGGCGAAGTGCGCGTTCTGGGACGGCGAGAGCTACCTCGTGCCGGAGCTGTCCCTCGAACCACGACTCACTCTGAAATGAAACTCAGCCGGCGGCGTTGAGCTCGCGCTGGTTGAACTCGTGCTCTTCGCGCATGCCATCCATCGTGGTCTTCGCGACGAACTCCTCCAGCTTCTTACGGATCAGTGGAACCTTCGCGGTGACTTCGAACTCGATGTCATAGGTGCAGCCGCTGCCGCTCGGCGAGATGGTGATGTTCGAGTCGATCTTGCCTGGGGTTCCCACGACGTCGATGTGGCTCTTGCAGGTCTTCTTGTCACCTGCGTCTCGCCATTCGCGACGCTCGACGATCGTATTCGTCGCGCTGAAGAGCTTCTTTGCAAATCCAGGCAGGTCGCTGTCGATCTCGCGCGTCGACGTGATGATCAAGGTTCCCCCGGATTCCTCGACTTGGATACGAACGTTTCGCTCACCAGACGCTTCGCAGCGCTTCTTGATTCGGTCCGGATCCGTGACGAAGCGATAAACGGTGTCGATGTCTTGCGCGTACTTGATGGTTAGATGTGGCATGTCTTGCTCCCGGTCCGAAGGGAAGAGCCTAACACGCTTGCGGCGAAGATCGAGAGGCTACGCGCCAAACACCAAGTGCAGAATCACCTGGGCAACCGCGAAGTAGACGATGAGCCCCAATACGTCCACGACTGAAGCGATGAAAGGCGTCGATGAGACCGCCGGGTCGAGGCCTGCTCGTCGTATCAGCAGGGGTAAGAGCGATCCAATCATGGTGCTCAACGTGACTATCGCGAGAATGCTGGCGCCGACCGCCGTTGCGATCGCGAGTGGAGCCACGGTCTCGCCTGCAAACCAGCCCCGGACGAAGCCGATCAGGCCGAGGGCAATCCCGAGCGAGAGGCCGATCAGCAGCTCACGGCCGGCCACTTTCGCCCAATCAGCAGGACGGAGCTCACCGACAGCCATTGCGCGGATGATCAGCGTTGCGGACTGCGAGCCGGCGTTTCCACCCGATGCGATGATCAGGGGGATGAAGAGGACGAGCTCGACTGTAGCTGCGAGCATGTCGCGGTTCTCCCGAATCACCGTGGCGGTCAGCAGCTGTGCGAGGAAGAGAAGGACCAGCCAGGAGCCTCGCTTCCACACGAACTCCGCCCATCCAGTTGCGAAGTACGAGTCCTCGAGAGGTACGACGCCACCCATCTTCTGAGCGTCTTCGGTTGCCTCTTCGATCACGACGTCGACCACATCGTCGATCGTGACCACGCCGAGCATGCGTGAAAGATTGTCGACGACCGGAAGAGCAGCCAAGTCGTAGCGCGCCATCGCGTGCGCGACCTTTTCCTGGTCGTCGAACGCCGAGACCTGGACCACATTCTCCGTCATGATCTCGGAGAGAGGTTGCCCAGGCTCGCTCAGGATCAGGTCTCGCAAGGAGACGACGCCAAGCAGCTCACCTTTGGGCCGGCAGACGTAGATGTAGTACAGCATCTCCGCCATCTCTTCGCGTCCGAATCGCCGAGCCGCTTCCATCGCTTCCCAGACCTTCGTTTCCGGAGGAAGCGCGGCGAACTCGGTGGTCATCAAACCGCCGGCCGTCTCCGGCTCGTATCGCACGAGCTCCCGGACCTCTTCCGCAGCTTCCGGCTCGCGGTGTTCGAGAGCCGCCAGCAGTGCTCTAGCGTCTTCATCGTCGAGCTCTTGGAGCAGATCGACGCGATCGTCGGGGTCCATTTCCCCGAGCAGCTCGACGGCCCGACCGGTGTCGATCGCACTGAAGATCAGGACCTGGCGCTGCGGGCTGAGGCGCTCCACCACATCCGCAGCGGCGTCGGTCGGCAATGCGCGCACGAGCACCACCGCCTCGTGCGCGGAAAGGTCCTCGAGAAGCTCGGCGATGTCCTCCGGATGGAACTCCGAGACCGCTTCGCGAACGGCTTCTGGCCCAATCGCAATGGCGTCTTGAAGGTCCGGTCCTATTAGAGGCGCCAAGCGCATCGCGGCTGATTCTGTCGCATGCTGGGAGCGCCCGCAGCAAGAATCTCGCTTAAGCTGGCTCTTGCTTGGTTCGAAAGCGGATGTTGAGCAGCTCGACCATCAACGCGAAGGCCATCGCGAAGTAGATGTAGCCCTTGTTGATGTGCTGCCCGAGACCCTCCGCCGTCAGCAAGACCCCGATGAGCAGGAGGAAGGACAACGCCAGGATCTTCATCGACGGATACTTGTTGACGAAGTCACCGATCTGCTTCGCGAAGAGGAGCATCACTGCAATTGCGATGATCACTGCTGTCACCATCACCTCGATGTCCTCTGCCATTCCCACCGCGGTGATCACGGAATCGAGCGAAAAGATGATGTCGAGGATCATGATCTGTCCGACGACGCCCGGCAGACCGCTGAACCATCCCTGGATGTCTCCCTGGTGCTCGCCTTCGACCTTGTCGTAGATCTCTTGCGCGCTCTTGGCGATGAGGAACAGACCGCCGCCGAGCAATATGAGATCGCGCCCCGAGAACGCGTGCCCGACGACCTCGAACAGTGGCTGGGTCAGCTGCATCACCCAGTTGATCGTCATCAGTAGGGCGATTCGGGTGAGCATCGCGCCGAGCAGGCCCAGGCGATATGCGAGCGCCTGCTTCTCGACTGGAAGTCGCGAGGCCAGAATCGCGATGAATACGATGTTGTCGATGCCCAGTACGATTTCGAGCAGCGTCAAAGTCAGCAACGCGACCCATGCATCCGGATTGGTGAGGAGCTCGACCATGTTCGCGGCCAGTCTTAGCCCGACTCACCAGTCTGCTGCAAACCCCTCTTGGCAACGGTCGTCCGCCGATGTACTTCCCGGGCGTATGTCATATCGATTCGCAACCATTGCTGCGCATGCCGGAAGATTGAGCGGGCGATCGGGCGACCCGGTCACCGCACCGGTGACTCTTTCCACGACTTTCCTCCAGAGCGCGCCCGGGGTGTCGGAAGAGTACGCGTATGGCCGCATCGGCAACCCCAGCCGGGATGCGCTCGAGCGCACCTTGGCCGAGCTCGAAGGGGGATCGAGCGCGGCCGTGTTCTCTTCTGGATGCGCTGCCATGCATGCGGCACTTCAGCTTCTGCGAGCTGGAGAGCAACTCGTTGCCTCAGCCGACGTGTACGGCGGCACTTACCGTCTCGTCGAGCAATTGGTGAAGCCCATGGGTGTCGACGTGACCTGGGTGGACATGTGCGATCTCGGGGCCGTCGAGGCGGCGATGACCGATCGGAGCAAGATGCTCTGGATCGAAACGCCAACCAATCCCTTGCTTCGGGTTTTCGACATCAGGGCTCTCTCGAAGGTCGCCCATTCCCGCGGCGCCTGGTGCGTCGTCGACAGCACCTTTGCGACGCCGCGCCTGCAAAGACCCTTACAGCTCGGCGCAGATCTCGTCGTACATTCGATGTCGAAATATCTCAACGGGCACAGCGATGTCGTCGCGGGCGCCGTCATCAGTCAGGCCGCGGACCTGTCGGAACGTTTGCGTTTCATTCAGCGCGCCGGCGGCGCGGTGCCTTCGCCCTTCGACTGCTACCTCGTCGCCCGCGGGATTAAGACGCTCCCCATACGAATGACACGGCATTGTGAAAGCGCCGAGGCACTCGCACAATGGCTAGCCCAGCGGGCGGACGTGAACGAAGTGCACTACCCCGGCCTCGAGACACATCCTCAGCATGAGCTCGCCCGACGCCAGATGAGCGCCTTCGGCGGTATGCTCTCGTTCGAGGTTGCGGGCGGCCTCGAGCGCGCAAGCGCGGTGCTTCAGCGGGTTCGCCTGTTCTCGCTCGCCGAGAGCCTCGGCGGGGTGGAGTCGCTCATCGGGCAACCGGCCCTGATGAGCCATGCATCCGTGCCCGAAGACGTTCGAAAGGCACAGGGAATTCGGGGCGGCCTGATTCGGGTTTCGGTTGGTCTCGAGGACCTCGAAGACCTGCGGGAGGACCTCGATCAGGCCCTTTCTACGCCATAGTTGCCGGGCTTTGACGCTCTCGCTAACCTGATCCCGTGGGGTTAGGCATGACCATCAGGAATCGTTCGATCTGCGTGCTGCTGCCGCTGCTCGCGCTGTCATGCGCCGACGGCAATGGTCCTGTCTACGTCGATGTCGAGTACAATCTGACGTGTCCGTCCACTGGTGGCGCCGATTGCGGTTCGCTTGCGGAAACCTGCCTCGGTGATGTCGGCAATCGAACCATCGTGGGTGCTTTTGGGGAAATCGCCTGCACTGGGGATCCAGTCATTGCAATTTGCGAGGCCGTCGAGCGTGCCGACGGCAGCACTTCGATCACACTCGAAGCCGATCTCGGGGGCAAGTTTGCTTTCGAGCTCCGAGGCGCGACCATCGAGTCCGGCGGCGGCTCGATCCAGGGAGTGGCCTGCAATGTCGCGATCACCGAAGATGAGGTCCGGTACAACATCGGTGCATGCGGCGCAGCACCTCCATCGATGGAACAGCCGTGTCAGCTTTCGAACATCAGCGTCGAAGGTCGAGACATAGCTTTCGATCTTCAATGCGACTCGATCCTGAGCAGCACGACCAACTGGGCCTTCGACGTCGGCGGAGTGGGTGGTTCGGCGACGGTGCGTTTCGAAAATTGCACCGGTCTTTAGAGCGGTTTCTGAGAGTGGTCCTTGCCGTCGAACCGAAGGGCTGTCGGCTTCTCATCGACGACCGTGTGAATTTCGACCGGGCGCGTCCAGACCCGGCTGAGCGCTTTCAGCACCTCTTTGGCCCAATCGAGTCGCAGATCCGCGCCCTGGTGCGTGTGTTCGAGCAGGAGCTCCGAGCGGTTTCCGTGGTTCGCGTCGACCACCGAAATCAGCGGATTTCCCGAGTTGGTTAGGCTCGCGAGGAGTTGGGTCTTCACGTCCTCGAAGGTTCGGCTCTCGATCTCCCAGCGATCGTTTCGCTGATTGTAGCCGAACGAGTACATCTTCTGATCGAACACGAAGTCCTCGGTGAGGTACTCGTCGATGAAAGTGACGTCGTTGTAGAGAGCGCGCACTTCGAAGATCTTTTCGCGTCCGAGACCCGTCCTTCGGTCCCAGTGTCTCCGCAGCTCCCAGTCGTCGCATTCGTCCCACTCCTTGCCGAACTGCCCCTTGTTCCAGCGATCCTCGATGTGGCGAAAGAGCTCGATGCCGAGCTTGTAAGGATTGAGCTGTCCGGGAGCCGTGGCGAGGACGCTGGCACAGCGGTCGGCGTAATCGACGATCTCGCTCGCGTCGCAGATGTTCTCGGTCATGAGCCGTGAGTGCCAGTAGCTCGCCCAGCCTTCGTTCATGATCTTGGTCTGCATCTGCGGAAGGAAGTAGTACGCTTCCGTTCGAACGACCGCGAGGCACTCTCGTTCCCAGCGTTGAAGAGGAGCGTTTTCCAGTAAGAAGCCGAGCACGTCGCGCACAGGCTCACTCGGGAACCGCTGCGCTTGCTGGGCTTCCACCTCGAGCTTTCTCCGCTGAGATTCGACGAACTCCTCAGGATTGATGAACGACTCCATGTAGTCTCGGTCGACGCGAAGAAGCGGAATCTCCGGCTTCTCTGGGGGCTCCTCCTCCTCGGAGGTGCTCGGCGTCAGGTCCTTCGGCAAGAACGGCTTTTGAGGGTCGATCAGGTTCTCGAGGCTTAGACAGGCATCGATGAATTGCTCGACGGTTTCGATACCTATCCGGTTTGCCCACTTCCGGACGACCGAGCCGTTGTTGGCCATCGTGTCGATCCACTTGCGGACATCGGCGCTGGTTCTCGAATCCCGCCCTTGGCTGGTCATCTGGAAGCAGAAGTTGTTCTTGAAAAAATCGACGTGCGCGTAGACGTGCGCCATCACGAGCTTCTGGTCGACCATGCTATTGCCTTCGAGCAGGTAGGCAATCGCCGGGTTGTTGTTGATCACGAGCTCGTAGATCTTCGAGAGGCCATACTCGTGGCTCTTGCTCAGTCGCTCGTACTCCATCCCCCAGCGCCAGTGAGGGTAGCGAGTGGGAAAACCTCCATACGCCGCGACTTCATTCATCTGGTCGTAGCTCAGCATTTCGAAGATTGTCGCGAAGAAATCGAGCCCTACGGCCCGCGCAAATTCCTCGATGCGCTGCTGCTCGTCTCTCAGGTAGTTGGGAAGGGCGGTCTTGAGGGCGAATTGGGCCACGCGCTACTTGCCTTTCCCCAGGAACTCTCGAATCGACTCGACAATCGCGTCGCGGTCGTTGATTTCGCTCGTAATCAACTGCTCGTCTCCCGAGAAGTGCTCTTTGAGATCCTTGATGAACTGGCCGGAGCCGTACGGGCTGTCCACTTGACCGTAGCAAAACACGTTCGAAGCAGGGAGCAGGAGCTTCTTCAGGATGTCGACGCAGAGCAAGGTATCGTCCACGCTCCAGTTGTCGCCGTCCGAGAAATGGAACGGATAGATGTTCCATTGTTCCGAGGGGTAGTCGCGCTCGATCATGTCCGCGGCCAGGCGGTACGCGGAAGAGATCATCGTGCCCCCCGACTCCCGAGTCCGAAAGAACGTGTTGCGATCGACCTCGCGTGCCGCTGCATCGTGGATGATGAACCGAGTCTCGATGTCCTTGTATTGCTTGCGAAGCCAGGTATCGATCCAGAAGGATTCGATTCGCACGATCTCTTTCTGTTCGTCACCCATCGAGCCCGAAACGTCCATCATGTAGATGATCACCGCGTTCGCGATGGGTTCCTCTTCGGTCTTCCACGACTTGTAGCGCATGTCGTCGCGGGTCGGAATTATCACCGGGCGCTTTGGGTTGTATGTCCCGAGCGCAATCTGACGTCGAAGCGCGCTTCGAAACGTTCGCTTGAAGTGACGCAGCGAATTCAGGTCCGACGTTGCGAACTCCGACGTAGCGGTCCTTCTTGTCGACGATCGCACTCTTTCCCTTGTTCTCGATGTTGGGAAGCTCGAGCTCTTCGCCTAGGATGTCTGCGAGCTCGTCGAGGGTGAGCTCCACTTCGAGCGCGTGTTCGCCGACTTGGTCGCCTGCCTTGCCTTCGCCGTCGCCCTGCTGAGGGCTGCCCGACAAAGGGTCGCCCGGGTCTCCGTCTCCTTGAGCGACACCGCCCTGCTGTTTGTCGCCGAAGCGCAGCTTGGGGATGTCGATGTGCGGGATTGGGATAGACACGATGTCTTTCCCTTGTCTACCGAGAAGCTCGCCCTTGGAGATGTATTTGCGGAGATTCTGTCGAATCCGACCGCGAACGATGTTGCGGAACCGGGAATGATCCTGGTCGATGCGCAGCGACACCCGTTACTCCTTTACGTCGCCCCTTGCGAAGATGCTGGCGACGTACGCGAGCACATCGGTCGCAGACGCCTCGTTGTAGCCGTAGTACTTGATGAGCCGGTTCTTGATGATGTCGATCTTGTCCTGCGTCTCCTTGTCGATCACGTTCGACACGAAGCTCGACAGCTTGATCGAATCCTTCTGGTCTTCGAAGAGCTTCATCTCCAGCGCGCGCCGCAGCCGATCGTTCGTTTCGTAGGTGAATTTCTTCCCCTCGAGCGCGAGGTGCCCGATGTAGTTCATGATCTCACGCCGGAAGTCGTCTTTGCGGGGATCGGTGATGTCGATCTTCTCCTCGATCGATCGCATCAACCGCTCGTCGGGCTCTTCGTCCTTGCCGGTGTACTTGTTCTTCACCTTCTGTTTCATCAGGTAGGCGCGGATGTTGTCGATGTAGTTCGCGCAGAGCCGGCCGATCGCTTCCTCGTCGGCGCTGATCGCTCGCTGCACTTCGTTCTTCACGATTTCGTCGTACTCTGCCTTCACCACGCCGATGAGCTCGGCGTAACGTTTGCCCTCATCGTCGGCGACCGTCAGCGATGCGGAAAGCCCCTTTTCGAGCTCGTTGAGCACCATGAACGGGTTGATGTAACCCTCGTTGCCGTCCCGAACGAGAGAGTTGCTGATCTTGTCTTGCACATACCGCGGTGACATGCCTTCTAGGCCCTCGCGGTTTGCCTCCTTGCGGAGCTCCTTGACGTTGTCTTGCGTGTAGCCCGGTAGGATCTTGCCGTCGTAGAGCTTGAGCTTCTGAAGCAGAGCGAGCTGATGCTTCTTCGGTTCTTCGAGCCTGGTCAGGACTGCCCACATGGCGGCGACCTCGAGCGTGTGCGGTGCGACGTGCTTTCCGCGCAACCGTTCCGAGCTGAAGTCTTTTTGGTAGATCTTGATCTCTTCGCTCATCTTGGTGATGTACGGAATGTCGATCTTGATCGTTCGGTCACGAAGCGCCTCCATGAACTCGTTGTTGATCAGCTTCTTGTATTCCGCTTCGTTCGTGTGGCCGATGATCACCTCGTCGATGTCGGTTTGTGCGAACTTCTTGGGCTTGATCTTGTGTTCCTGCGTCGCGCCGAGGAGGTCGTAGAGGAATGCGACGTCGAGCTTCAGGACTTCGACGAACTCGACCACGCCGCGGTTGGCGATGTTGAACTCGCCGTCGAAGTTGAACGCGCGCGGGTCCGAATCGGAGCCGTATTCGGCGATCTTTCGGTAGTTGATGTCGCCGGTGAGCTCGGTCGAGTCCTGGTTCTTCTCGTCTTTTGGCTGGAAAGTACCGATGCCGACGCGGTCCTGCTCGCTCAAGATCAGGCGCTTCACCTTGATGTGGTTGGCCATCACTTTGGACCAGTCGCCGTTGTAGCGTTCGAGCAGGCTTCGGAAGATGAATCGGCAAGCGGGATTGAGCTCGCCGGGCACGTTGACTCTCCGCCGATCGTCGCCCAAGCGAAGCTCTTGCACGGCACGCTCGCGCCACTCGGTCGGAATCAAGCGAAGTGGCTCGTCGTGCATCGGACAGGGAAACACGTCATCGCCACCTGCGAGCCCAGTCTGGTGCAGGTTGATCCACTCGTATGTGTACAGGGCCCCTTCCGGTGTGCGCGAGTAACGTTCGAGTCCCTTCTTGAGCAGACGCGCGATCGTACTCTTCGAAGAGCCGACTGGACCATGGAGTAAGATGATGCGTTTTTCCGGACCGTAGCCTTGCGCAGCGGCGTGAAGCACGTGCACCAAACGCATCAGCGGAATGTCGAGGCCGAAGATCGCATCCTTGCCGTTCTCGATCGGATCCTTGAAGAACGGATAGCGGATGAGCCGCTTCTTGTTGTCGATGTACTCTTCTTCACCGTACGAGACGACCATGTCGTAGAGGCGCTGAAACGCATTGCGCGTGACCTGCGGCTTCTCCCTCACGATCTGAAGGTAGTCTTCGAAGGAACCTTCCCAGTGCAGGTCCTGGTAGCTTTCGTAGTCCTGCAGGGCAGCAATCTGCTTGACCATTTCCCCCATTGCGACGTCCTCCTTGTCTATCAGGGTATCACCAAGGCAGATCCTTGTTAACTATCGAAGCCAGGCCGCGATGCAGGTGGCGACTACTGAGACGAATACAATCCATCGGAGGCCGGCAACCGGAGCCTTGAGCATCAGGCGTACGCCAATTCGGGCGCCTACGATCGACGCGGCGGCCAAGACGATGGCCGGCAGCCACGACACCAGGCCGGCCCAGGCGAAGACGCCGAGCGAGACCGTGCCAAATGCGAGCGTCACTACCAGCTTGAGCGCGTTCCCCGTGATCAAGCTGTGACGCAGTGTTCCAACGAGGACGCCGAGTAAGAGAAAACCCACACCCGCCTGAATGAACCCTCCATAGACGCCAGCAAGCAATAGGCCCACGTAGGCTTTGGGTGCGTCCTTGGGACTGAGCGTAGGCCCGCTCTCTGGGATCAGCGTCTGTTTCCGAAACGCGATGAGTGCCGCCATGGCGATCATCGTCGCAAGCATGATCGGTTTGAGAATCTCGCGGGGAACCCATACGGCCAGCAAAGCACCCAGCGACGCTCCAAGGATGGTCGGGATCAGGATTGGAACAATCGATTTGGTTTCGAGCTTTCCCACGCGGTGCATCGCCGCCGTTCCGGCGATGCTTTGCGTGACCACTCCGAGCCGATACGTGCCGTTCGCGACGTCGGCGGGTAATCCGAGCGCCATCAGTGCGGGCAGCACGATCATGCCGCCTCCGCCTGCCATCACGTTGACCACCGTTGCGAGTACCCCAGCTGCCGCGAGGATCGCGAGGCTTTGGTAACTGAGTTCCTCGACCATGAACGTTCCGAGCTCGCACTATAGCCGGTTTTCGTTTCTCGGTACGTCGGATGCCAAAGCGTGCTAGCGTCCGCTGACGTGAAGAAGACCTACGTCTTGGATACCAATGTGGTTCTTCACGACCCGTTAGCGGTCTACAAATTCGAGGACAACGCGGTCGTCCTACCGATTTTCGTGATCGAAGAGGTGGACCAGTTCAAGAAAGAGCTCAGCGAGCTCGGACAAAACGCGCGACACCTGTCACGGATTCTCGACGAGCTCCGAAGTCAGAATGGTCACAGTCTCGATCAAGGGGTGCCACTCGCCGGCACTGGGGGCGAGCTTCGCGTGGCGGTACCTCCCAAGATGCCGAGGCGAGCCAGTGGTCCGGGCGAGATGGATCGCTTCATCCTGGAGATGGCACTCGAGCTACGTGACGAGAATCCGGAGCAGCCTCTGGTCTTCGTCACGATGGACACCAATCTGCGGATCCGCGCAGACGCGCTCGGGCTCAAGGCCGAGACCTACGAGGGCGGACGCGTCGCGATTGACGATCTCTATTCCGGCGTGATCACCGTCGACGTCGATGGGGAGCTCGTCGACCACTTGGCTCGACGTGAGCCGGTCGACGCGAGCGCTCTCGATGTCGAAAGTCTTCCTCATGCAGGGATCGTTCTTCGCGAGCGCGATCGCCCGAGGCATACGGCGCTAGGACGCTTCGACCCGAAGAGCGGGTGCATCGCTCCGCTCCGGGTGGGAAGGGAAGGTGTATGGCGGGTGCGTCCTCGAAACCTCGAGCAGTATTTCGCGCTCGACATGCTTCTCTCTCCGGACATCCACCTGCTCACCCTGGTCGGCAAGGCCGGCACGGGCAAAACCTTGCTTGCCATCGCCGCCGGTCTCCAATCGGTAGTCCAAGAGGGCACGTACAGTCGAATTCTGGTTTCTAGGCCGATTTTTCCGATGGGCCGTGACGTGGGTTATCTGCCGGGTACAGTAGAAGAGAAGTTGAACCCTTGGATGCAGCCGATTTTCGACAATCTCGAATACATCTTCAGCAGCGGTCGCGGCCGAATGTCCGAGCATCGCAACTATGAAGATTTGATCTCATCGGGGGTCATTCAAGTAGAGCCGCTCACGTATATCCGTGGTCGCTCACTCCCCAATCAGTTCCTCGTCGTCGACGAGGCGCAGAACCTCACGCCTCACCAGGTCAAGACCGTGATCACCCGTTGCGGCGCCGAAACCAAGATCGTCCTCACCGGCGATCCCTACCAAATCGACAATCCCTATGTGGACGCTGCCAGCAACGGTCTCACGGTCGTCGCCCAGCGCTTTCAGAACGAGAACATCGGGGCCCACGTCACACTCTCGAAAGGTGAGCGAAGTGAGCTCGCAGAGCGCGCGACACAGCTTCTCTGAGCGCCCCCGTGCTCGCCTTCGGGCAGAGCTCGACGTTGCGCTGCGTCGTCTGCATGACAAGGCGCGCTTGCTCGTCGGCGCGACCACGCACAGCGATCCCGCCGAGCGACTACGGCTGCGCCAATGCGTCGCGAGGGGAGAACACGCGAAGCCGCGTTGGGAATGGCGGCCTGTAGCGATAGAGCGCAGCATTTGGCGTGAGCTCGGGCGCGCAAGAGAGCTGGCCAAAGCATCGGAAGCAGCGGCACTGTACCTTCCACGCCTCGAAGAGCTCGAAACCGAATTGCTGCTTCTCGAGTCGCTGGGTCGCAGTAAGCAAGTACGTCCGATGGCGGCGCGGCTTTTCGGGACGGGCAGCGAGCGACTGTTCCCGGATGCAGATCTGAGCATTCTCGACGCCGCTCACGAGATCCTGTCCCAGGCGTCGCTCGAGCAAGAGCCGCGAACGATTCCCGCAGCATCCGTCGACGGAGTCAATCTGCGCGATTTGATGCTCGCCTATGGCAAGCATGTGGGCCTGCACATCGCCGTTCGCATCGATCCGGGCCTAATCGCAAACGCTGCGGTCGGTGAGCGCACCGTATTCATCGCCGATAGGTGCTTCGGTGCGCGTGAAGCACAGCGGCTTGCGACGCACGAGGTCTATGGACATTTGGTATCCGGGTTCAACGGCAGGGCGCAAACGCTAGGGATCTTCGCGATCGGCACGGCCGGGTCCTACGGCGACCAAGAGGGCGTTGCGATCTACCTCGAGGAGCTCGCAGGGCTCCTGGACTCCTCTCGACAGCGGACTCTGGCCGGCCGTCTGCTGGCCACTCATGCGATGCACGCAGGCGTATCTTTCGGTGACGCAGCGCGGATCCTGGTGAGCGAGCACGATTTCTCTCCGGAGGCATCAGTGACTCTTTGCGAGCGAGCATTCCGCGCGGGAGGCGTCGCGCGCGACGCGGTGTATCTCACCGGCTGGTTGCGCGTGCGCCGCGCCGTCGCTCGGGGCGAAACCAATCTCGCGGAGCTCCAGCTCGGAAAGGTTTCGCTGAGCGCGTTGCCGGAGCTGCGTCGCCTCGCTCGCGACGGCCTCCTGACTCAGCCGATCTATTTGTCGAACTTGGCCAAGAGTCTTGGAAGCACGGGTGCGGGCACGAGGCTCCCCACGTTGCCCCCAAGCCTAGCAACCTCTTTGACGAGATTGGATGCGACGTAGAAGTAGGCGTCGTTCGCCATGATGAACACGGTCTCGATCTCGGGACTGAGATGCCTGTTCATGTTGGCCATTTGAAGCTCGTACTCGAAATCGGCCACCGCCCGAAGACCGCGTAGGATGACGCGCGCGTTCCGCCGGCGAGCGTATCCCACCAGGAGGCCATCGAAGTTGTCCACCTCGATGCGCCCGGGTTCGACTCCCATGTCGTCGGCCGACTCCCGAATCATCTCCATTCGCTCAGCCACGCTGAAGAGCGGCTTCTTGTTGTCGTTGTTGAGGACGGCGACGATGATCTTTTCGAACGCCACGAGCCCACTCTTCAGAATGGCAGTGTGACCCTTCGTGATCGGATCGAAGGAACCTGGATAAATGGCGATGCCTCTCACTGCCTGCCTTCCTCGGGTGCGTATACGCCCAGGCTGATACCGGTCTGACCATAGCGGTAGTCCGCTTCGGGCGCGAGCCCATTTGGCCAGCTCCAGTCGTGTGTTGCAGAGTGTTCGACCACCACCAGGGCCCCTGGGGCGAGGCGCCCCGAGGCGGTCAGAGCACCCAGAAGCGCAGCGACCGAGTCGGTCTCAGAGTAGGGCGCATCTACAAATACCAAACTAAAGCTCGATTCGGTCGTCGGAAGCTTGCGGATTGCGCCTGCTGGATCAGTCAGAAGGTCGAGGCGAACCGTTCGAACATCTCCGACCAAGCCCAGCTCTTTTGCGCTCTGGGTGATCTGTCGAGCTGCGCGAAGGTCATGGTCGACCATGAGCGCGTGCTTGGCTCCCCGGGACAGCGCTTCGAAGCCGAGGGCACCCGTGCCAGCGAAGAGGTCCAGCACCTGCGCGTCGGCAAACGCATTGCGCGCATCGAGCGCCGAGCCCAGCGCTTCCCGGACACGGTCCGAAGTCGGTCGCGTGCCACGGCCGGCTGGTGCGCTGAATCGTCGCCCGGAAAGACGACCGCCGACTATGCGCATGGCCCCAGTGACCGGTGGCCAAACCCGCCAAAGCTGCGTCCATCATCAACAACATTCATCGCAAGGCCTCGCGCCAAATTGCTTTGGAGCACGGCGAGCCAAGGTCTTCAACTCCGAAATGCGTCGCGATGCGATTAGGAAAAGAACCGCGCAGACTGAAGCTCGGACCCGAATCGGCGTCTGAGGGGGGAATTGTACTACCCACTGCCAGATGCTACGCCCAGCCTGCGTTCAGGAAAGCCTGCTCAGATGCGGAAGATTTGCCTTCGTTGCGGTTCGAAGTTCGGGAGCCGCGCCGAATACTGTCCGCACGACGGCAGCCTCCTCGTGACCGATGACGAGATCGCCGACCCGTTGATTGGCACCGTTTTGCTCGAGCAGTTTCGGATCGACCAGCAGATCGGAACCGGCGGCATGGGCACGGTCTATCGCGCGCATCAGACCACGGTAGGCCGCGACGTGGCCATCAAAGTCTTGAGGCCCGAGCTGGCGCGCGATGAGCAGGCGGTGTTTCGATTCGAGCGTGAAGCGCGGGTCGCGATCTCCCTCGACCACCCAAACCTGGTCCGGGTCTTTCTTTCCGGTCGGCTGAAGGATGGACGCCTCTACATCGTGATGGAGCTGCTCGAAGGCAGAACGCTCGCTGACGAGCTCGATGAGGAAGGGTTGCCGTCCCTCGAGCGCGTGCTGATCATGATTATGAAGCTCTGCGCCGGGCTGGGTGCTGTACATGCTGCTGGAATCGTCCATCGCGACATCAAGCCCGAGAACATATACTTGGTGCGGCGCGGCAGGGATCACGATTTCGTCAAGCTCGTGGACTTCGGAATCGCTCGCGTCCTCGAGAGCGAAGGGATTGGGCCCGCCACGACGCAAGACGGACGCGTATTCGGAACGGCGACTTACATTTCTCCCGAGGCCGCGACCGGTGAAGAGACCGATCAGCGGAGCGACATCTATTCCTTGGGAGTGCTCTCCTATCAGCTGTTGACTGGCGAGCTTCCGTTCCAGGGCAAGACCGCAAGTGCCGTCCTGATGCAGCATGTGCATCAGGAGCCGCCGCTGCTCCAGTCGGTGGGCCGCGGCGGGCAGGTTCCCGATGATCTCGCGAGTGTCGTCATGCGCGCGCTCAGCAAAGACCCCGATGCGCGCGAACAAACGCTTGCTGGGTTCCTCAACTCACTTTCGGAGGCTGCGGGCAATGCGGGGCTTCTGAACGACGCGCGCTCCTTGCTGTTTGGAACCATTTGGGGCGAAGATTTGGCTGCTCCGGGCTCGTATCTTGCCGAGCTGCTCGGTTCGAGTGCCCCTCCGGGCTCGTCTTCGGCCCTGGCGGCGACTCAGCCCGCATACGGGGGCCGTGACCCGAGAGAGGAAGCCCTGCTTTCATCCGCACCGAAACCCTTCGGCACCACGGCGCACGACTTGCCTCTCGTGCGCAGGCCCAGCGGTCGAAAGCACCGGTGGCTCTGGGCTTCCCTCGGACTGCTTGGCCTGATCATGATCGGCCTGGTCGTGGGAACCTGGTGGCAGCGGCGTCCTCCCCAGGCCACGGCAGGTGAGACAATCGCCGAGCCCGCGCCGGCACCGCCGCCCGCGGTTGAGGATGGCCCGCCGCTCGCAGACGTCGGAACGAACGCGCTGGCCCTTGAGTTGCCGGCGGCCGAGATGGCGGTCCCAGACGAGAGCGGAGGGCAGGAGCCCCTTACGGAGGAGCTCGTTCCAGACGAACCTACTTTGGACGCCGCCGAGCAGCGGAAACCCAAGACGAAGAGAACGAAGAAGCGAACGCCGGTGGGAGCAGGGGCAGCAGCCGCTACAGAGACGGTGACGGAGACAGCTACGGGGACGGGGACGACGACGGGGAACACGGGCGCGAACCAGCTCGCGACGCCCTCCGAATTCGACGATGGCATTGATTGGAGCATTCCGGATTTCCCTCAGGAGCCACCCGCCCCTCCGGACCCGGCGCCGAGCGAACCTGCGGCTTCTCCGCCTCCTTCGAAGCCGCGGCCGCCCACCGGTACGCCCGACGCGCCGGCCCAGAATCCTCTCGTCATCGACGAGCCACCAACCCGCTAGCCGGGCGCGCCGTGCTGCAGCCGGCTCGTCGAGCTCACCGGTCGTTCGCCCTCAGCTCGGGTCTCAGCAAGAAGCCCCATACACCATTGAAGGGATGGACTTCCCTGACGCGTTCTTCTCCACGATAGATCGGGCGACCTTGATTCGCCCAGTCGAAGATTCCGCCTTCGAGGTTGTAAACGTGCTTCGCACCCGCCCGCTTCAGATCTTCGACGAGCACAGCGCTCCGGTAGCCGATCGAGCAGTAGACGACGACCTTGGCGTCTTTTCGTATCGCGAGTGCGTCGAGCTCTGGCTCTCTCGCATCGACACGCCGCGCCCCGCGCAACTGGCTCACCTTCTGCTCTTCCGGACCGCGCACGTCGAGCAGCACGAGCTCCTCATTGGACGAGCGGATCATCCACTCGGAGAGCGTCTCGCTGTCGACCCATTCGACCCCAGGGAAGCGCGCGGAGATGAGCGCCTTCCAAGTCGCAGCATTCCTCATGACGAGAGCAAGAGCCACCGTGACCCCCAGCACGATCACGATGACCCATGCAAATCGAGCTCTCAAGCCGACTCCAGTTGGAGCCTCAGCTGTTCCGCATCCGTCGTCGGTGCCTGACAGACGCATCGCCGGCAGAGGTAGGCGGTTCCTTTCCCTTCGACGCGTGGACGGTCGGCCAAGAGCGGCAGTGAGGCTTGCGCGCCTTCTTCGGTGGCTGCGATGACCTGGAAGGGCCGGTACGCCTCGCGTGCCACCGCGACCAGCGCTGAGATTTCTTCGGCGCTCCCGATCAGCGCGAGCTCACGCGGCTCGCTCAGAACGAACGTCGCGGCCGCAAGCCACTGCCCGAACCCCGACGGATATTCGCTCATGAGCTTGGCCATCGTCGCCACGCTCTTTTCGGCGATCGTCCAGTAGTCGCCGTTCACCGTGAGCAAGCTGAGCTTGAGGAACACGCTTGCCGCCATGGCGTTTCCGCTCGGCACAGCATTGTCTTGAAGCTCCTTTGGCCTCTGTATCAGTTGCTCATGGTCGTCCGATGTGTCGAAGAAGCCACCGTTCTCGGTATCGCGGAAGTGGCTCAACATAAGCTCCGCCAGCTCCCGCGCCCAGCTCACCCAACGTTCATCGAAAGTAGCCTCGTACAGGGCCAAGAGGCCGTCAGCCAGATAGGCGTAGTCCTCGAGGTATGCGTTGTACTTCGCCTTGGATCCAGCCTTCCAAGTTCGAAAGAGGCGGCCCGAGTCGCGTCGCATCGCGCGGTAGAGAAACTCGGCGTTGGATCTCGCTGCTTCCGCGTAGTCCGGGCGGTTGAGTGCCTGTCCTGCTTCGGCAAACGCTCCGAGCATCAGTCCGTTCCACGAAGTGAGGACCTTGTCGTCGAGACCCGGCCAGATGCGCCGTGACCGAATCTCGTAGAGCGTTGCGCGCGCGGCGCTCATCCGCGCGTCGAGAGCGTCGGCTGGAACCCCCATCTGCTCAGCGACGCTCGCGAGATCGAGGTGCAGGTTCAAGATGTTGGAGCCCTCCCAGTTCCCGGCATCCGACACGCCATACATCGTCATGAATGCCTCGGCGTCTTCGCCCAGAGCGAGACGGATCTCGTCTGCGCTCCAGACGTAGAACTTCCCTTCGACGCCCTCGCTGTCCGCATCCTGACTGCTGTAGAAGCCTCCCTCCGGGTGACGCATCTCTCGGAGCACGTAGTCGAGCGTTTCTTCGGTGACTCGTCGGTAAAGCTCCTCACCGGTGAGCTGCCAAGCATGGAGGTAAACTCTGGCGAGCTGCGAGTTGTCGTAGAGCATCTTCTCGAAGTGCGGCACGAGCCATCGGTGATCCACGGAGTAACGAGCGAAACCGCCTCCCAGATGATCGTACATCCCGCCTTCGGCCATCTTTCGGAGGGTCAGCCTGGCCATTTCGAGTGCGCTTCCGTCGCCCGACCGAACCGACTCGCGAAGCAGAAACTCGAGCGTCATGGGCTGCGGAAACTTGGGTGCATCGCCAAAGCCACCCCAGCTCGGATCGAAGCGCCCGCTCAGACCGCGCAGAGCGCTGCGAACGATGTCTGCGTCGAGCGTCCCTTCGTCGAAGCCCAGGTCTGACAATGCCTGAAGCTGCTCAGTGACCTCAGCGGCACTTCCGAGGACTCTCCCCCTGTCGTTGTTCCAGGCTTGGGTGACGCCGCTCAGGATCTGCCTGAAGCTCGGCATTCCGTGGCGAGGCTCGTTCGGAAAATAGGTGCCGGCGTAGAACGGCTTACCATCGGGGGTGAGAAACACGGTCATTGGCCAACCGCCGCGGCCCACCATTGCATTCACGGCTTGCATATAGATGCTGTCGATGTCGGGTCGCTCCTCGCGATCGACCTTCACGTTGATGAATTCGGCGTTCATCTGCGCCGCCGTGACTTCGTCGTCAAAAGACTCATGCGCCATCACATGGCACCAGTGACAGGCCGCATAGCCGATGCTCAATAGAATCGGTTTGTCTCGTTCGGCGGCAAGCCGCATCGCCTCCTCGCCCCAGGGATACCAGTCGACCGGGTTATCGGCGTGCTGAAGTAGATATGGGCTCGTTTCGTCCTGAAGATGATTCGCCATGCGGATCTCTCATCTTCTGGGGCTCGGCGAGCTCGGGGTCAACCGAGATCGACGCCAGGGGACCGCGGCTCAGCGCCAGGCAAACCGAGGCTGGTCGTAGTGCGCGACTCGGGTATCGCGGCCGTGAATCGCGACCTCTCGAAATTGGAAAATCACGGCTGCAGTCGGGGCGAAGATGTCTTGACCGAGGATGCGAACCGACAGAACAGGCCGGTCGCTTTCCTCGAGATGGAAGAGCTTGGGGATGCCCGGCGCATCGAGATTCGCGATCGGGACCCGATGCACCTCGGCCACTTCGCCCGGGTCCGGGGTGAGCACCACGTCGTTTCCGGCCCATACGACGACCGGCGTGATGCGGAACCCGGAGCGAGTGGGGTAGTCGTCGAGCAGGCCGAGCACTCGGTCGGGGCTGCAATCCAGGCCGACTTCTTCATCGAGCTCCCGAAGTGCAGCACCTATCGCGTCCTCACCTTCATCGATGCTTCCTCCGGGAAGAGCCCATTGTCCGCTGTGGTTTCGCAGGCTCGACACCCGGCGCGTGATGATGAACGAGGCTTCTCCTCGCTCGTTGGCGGTGACCGTCATCGCGACGGCGGCAGGGCGCAGCGACGGATTGGGCTCGGCCAAGCGTCGGTGCGCGACGAGGTTCGCGCGGATCCGAGCGCGCAGACTGTCGTCGGCCTCAAGCACCAGGCGGCTCTATACCTCGAAGTTGATATCGGTTCGAGGAGCCCGCGACGACCATGTCGTTCGAATCCTTCGCGAGTCGACGGTCGAAAGGAAGATCGCGCCGCCTGGAAGCTCCGCCAATGTGAACAAAGCCCCCGCGTACATGGTCCCGACGTGATTCAGATTGGGCTCGAGCGGCATCAGCATCTTCGCGTAGCCCGGCTCTCGCTCCACGACCTTGACCTCGGTGTGCCCGGCAAACGGAATCCCCTTTTTCGATAACCCACCTGAAGTCCATGTCGCTGGTATAAAGGCACCAGAGCGGTTTTCCAACGATTGAGATCAGGAACGGAGCAGCGCATGCCCAAAGTCATCTACGAAAAGGACGGCCGGATCGGCCGCATCACGCTGAATCGCCCCGAAGTGATGAACGCCATCGACAACGATCTACCTCAGGAGCTCGCAGATTGCGTTGCACGGGCGAATGCGGATCAGAGCGTACACGTGATCGTTCTCTCCGGTGCCGGCAAGGCGTTCTGTTCAGGATACGATCTCGCCTTCTACGCCGAGGCGTCGGGCTCCGCGTCCGGCACGCAAGAGATGCCCTGGGATCCCATGAAAGACTACGCGTTCATGATGCGGAATACGGAGCTCTTCATGTCGCTCTGGCGCTCGCATCGTCCGGTCCTGTGCAAAGTTCACGGTTATGCCGTCGCCGGAGGATCGGACATCGCGCTCTGCTCGGACTTGATCGTCATGTCAGAAGACGCGCGCATTGGCTACATGCCTGTGCGTGTATGGGGCTGTCCGACGACGGCGATGTGGGTCTACCGTCTCGGCCCGCAGCGCGCCAAGAGGATGCTCTTCACAGGCGACAAGATCGACGGGCGCGAAGCGGAACGAATCGGCCTCGTCCACGAGGCAGTGCCGTCCGATCAGCTCGACGCGAGAGTGGAGGCGCTCGCCGAGCGCATTTCTACGGTCCCCGTCAACCAGCTCATGATGCAAAAACTAGTCATCAATCAGGCGGTCGAAGCCATGGGCCTACAGCAAACCCAGATGTTCGCGACGCTGTTCGACGGCATTACCAGACATTCTCCCGAAGGGCTCAACTTCAAGCGGCGCGCAGAGGAGCTGGGCTGGAAGCAAGCGGTCCGCGAGCGCGATGAGGGTACGTTCGACTGGACCGCAAATCGGCCCTTCGAAGATGAGAGCTGAGGTCTGGTCAGATCCAAGCTTGAAGCCTATCGTTCCTGCCATGCGAGTGATCCCAGTCCCCTGCCTCAGCGACAACTACGCCTATCTGGTGATCGAAAACGGCCGGGCCGCCGTCGTCGACCCCTCGCAAGGTGATCCTGTTCTCCGCGCCATCGATGAAGCTCGCGTGAAGCTCAGCGAGATCTGGCTCACACACCATCACTGGGATCACATTGGCGGCATCGAAGCCCTGATCGAAGAGTGTCCGATCGAAAATGTCCGTGGCTCACGGTACGACGCCGACCATCGACGGATACCGAGACAAACCGATGCGCTCTCGGACGGCGACCTGTTCGATTTCGCGGGTACAACAGTGCGTGTCCTAGAAATTCCGGGACACACCCTCGGCGCGATCGCGTTCATCGCTGATGGAAATCTGTTTAGCGGCGACACGCTTTTCATCGCTGGTTGCGGGCGTGTCTTCGAGGGCACCATGGAGATGATGTCGTCCTCGCTCGACAAGCTCCGCTCGCTTCCGCCGCAGACCAAGGTCTGGTGCGGTCATGAGTACACGGTCAACAATCTTCGATTCGCCAAGACCGTCGAGCCTGCAAACCGCGACATCGACCGCGCTCTCGAAGACGCGCTCGCCGCTCGCAGCGCGAAGCGATTCACGGTGCCGGGGCAGATCGACCGGGAGCTGGCGACCAATCCATTCTTCCGTTTCGACGATCCGGGAGTTGCCGAGGGGAGGGATCCGGTCGCTTCATTCACCGCGATTCGCGAGGCGAAGGACGCTTTCTAGCTACGCATCTTTTCGACCGCGTGCTTCACGATCGCGAGCGTCCAGCGTCGGGGCAGAAGCTTGGAAAGGAGCCCTGCTGACACGCGATCGGTCCAGGTGGGGACCAGCGCAGGCTGTCGTCCGAGTGCACCCAGCGCGCCGAGCGCGACCGATTTTGGATCACTCAAGGGGATGTAGAACGGTAAGTTCTGGTCGAGCTTCTGGTCTTGCACGGGTTTCGTATCCGTCATCCCGGGACAGACCGCCAGCGCATCGATCCCGCTGCCGCGAAGCTCCGACCACAAGCCCGCCGCCAAGTTCAACCCGTACGCTTTCGTGGCCGCGTAGTGGCAGAAGTATGGAGAGCCCGAAAGCGCCGATGCCGAGGATACCACGATGATCCCCCCTCGGCCGCGTTCGCGCATGGTGTTACCGATGACGTGCGTGAGCACGAGTGTCGCCCGACAGTTCAAATCCAAGGTACTCAGGTGTTCGTCGAGCGAGATCTCGAAGAATGGATCGAGCAACGAGATCCCTGCGTTGTTGACGAGAAGTCCAACGTCGTACCGTTCCGCCCAGCTTCGTGCCTCGTGCTCCAAGTTCGGCTTCGTGAGGTCGCAGATCAGCGCTTTGGCCGCGACGCCATGCTCCGCCCCGAGCTCGCGGGCGAGCGTTCTCGTCTCCACGTCTGCCCGGTCTACGAGCAAGAGATCGAAGCCCTCGGCCGCGAGAATTCTTGCGAACGCGCGTCCTATGCCCCGCGCCGCGCCAGTGACCAAGGCATAGCCTCCGTAACGGGCCTTCAACCCGAGCCTCCCGTTCTCTGCCAAATCGTTCTCCTCAGGCCGTCGTCAATCGACCCTTCGCACGAGTGACGTCGTGGATCCAGAAAGCGAGCCAAACGACGAGGAGCCCGACGATACCGCCGATTCCGTAGAACGGCGCGAGCCAGGTGGGGGCTCCGAACGTGAGGTCGTGCGCGGCCGCAGTCAGCGCGAGCAGTGTACCCCGCGCGACGCCGACTGCGATCACGGACTCGCTTCGAACGCGCAAGTAGACCAACACCCAGGAGGCGACGATGCACCAGGGCAAGGCCAGGGCCACGCCCCAGACGCTCGGAACACCGTACAGGTTTCCAATCGCCACCGAGGGCGCGAGCCAGAGCCACCAGAGGAGACCGATCTTCGTCGAGCGAGCCCAGAAGCCGCCGGAAATCTCCCGAAAATAGTAGCCTCGAAACGCGATCTCCTCGCAGAGCCCCGGGATGAGATTGAAGGTGAGACCTGCGGGCATTCCCATGACGATCAGCATCAATGGATGCGGTGGCGGGCTTTCAGCGAGGTATGTGTCGAACGCAGCGATCTGATCGGGCGGCACCGTCGAGCGCTTGCTCTCGATGAGTTGCTGGGTCGTGAGCACGGGATCGAAGCCCGCAGTCCATGTGACCAGCATGCCGATCGCGAGGATTGCGATTGGCAGGAGCCAGCCGATGCCCCACCAGCGGTTGACCGAAAACCGAATGCCGAGGGGCTTCAGAATCGGCTGCTTCAACCAGGGTCCCTGGACCAATAGAATCGCGATCAGCGCGGGGACCGTGTACCAAAATGCCACCGCTCGCCCCGCTGCTCCCGACCATTCGATGCCGTTGAGCCACATGCCGAGCACCGGTGTCCAGCTCCCGACGGCCATCAGGGCGAACGGAACCCAAATGAGGCGCGACCTGGTGATCCCCAGGCTCACCGAAATCGTTTCCAGGCAGCGAGCTCGGCGTCCTGAAATGCAGCGTAGCGCTTTTGCAAGCGAACGAGCTCGCCGTAGACCCGCGGCAACTGGGGTGCAAGCGCGAGCAGGATCCGCCCGGTCGCCTCGGCGTCGCCCGCCGCGCGATGGGCCTGCTCGAGAGGGATGCCCAGGTGCTTCGCGACGTCGCCGAGCCGGCGGCTCTTCAATTCCTTGAGGAGCTCACGCGCCCAGACCAGCGGGTCCACCCAGACCACGTCTTCGCGAGCGGCTGGGGGCAGGTCGCCAGGCGTCATCCCCTCGGGCGCGACGCGAGCGATCTCCGCGTGCAGGAACCCCCGGTCGAACGGTGCGTTGTATGCCACTGGCAACTTACCACGCAGAAGCTCCAGCAGTCGCGGCATGACGGTCGCGAAATCAGCTGCACCCTGAAGCTCCTCGTCCGTGATGCCATGCACTGCACGGGACTCCTCGGGCACTGGAATCCCAGGGTTGACCAGCCAGCTCTCCCGTCTGCTGACCCGGCCCTTCTCGAAGGTTACGAGCCCGATCTCGATGACCCGGTCGATTTCGGGATCCCGACCGGTCGTTTCGAAGTCGATCACCGTGATCGGAATGTCCTCCCAGGAGTAACCGGGATCGAACTCGTGGCTGAGGCCTTCGACGTTCTGAATCGCATGAGCGATCAAGTCGGCAATTCCTGGATAGTGGCGCCCCGTCGGAAAGCAGCCGCAAACATCGGTTCGTCCCCGCACGTGCGGAAGATGCACTGCATGGCCGCCCCGGCGCAAGTCGTATAAAGGAGGAGTTGTGGCTTCGACGTATCGGACGCGCTTCGCTCCCTCACCGACGGGGAAGATGCATCCCGGGCATGCACGGACGGCTCTGGTGACTTGGCTGCAAGCTCGAAAGCAGGGCGGCCGGATCGTGATGCGAATCGAGGACATCGATAGACCGCGGGTCGTGGAGGGGTCTGCCGATGAGATCTGCCGCGACCACGAATGGCTCGGGCTCGGCTGGGACGAAGGCCCACAGTTCCAATCCGACCGTGGCGAAGCGTACGAGCGAGCGCTCGCTCAGCTCGAGGACGCCGGACTCGTCTATCCTTGCACCTGCTCTCGAAAAGAGATCGCGGCGGCTGCGAGCGCACCACACGGAGATGATGGTCCACGATACCCCGGAACCTGCCGCAACGCCGTCGCCCGGTCGGGCACGCCCAGTGCGCTGCGCTTTCGATTCGAGGACCCTTCGCCAGGCTTTGACGATGCGCTTTGCGGTCCGTATCCCGCAGGAGTCGCCGGCGGTGATTTCGTGCTCCGGCGCGCCGATGGCATCTGGGCCTATCAACTGGCGGTCGTCGTCGACGACGCGAACGCAAACATCAGTCAGGTGATTCGGGGCGACGATCTGCTCTCTTCCACCCCGCGCCAGATCGCACTCTATCGTGCGCTCGGCCTTCCGGTGCCGAGTTTTGCGCACGTGGGATTGGTGCTGGACTCTGCCGGCCAGCGACTGGCCACTCGTGATGGGGCAACGTCCATCGAGTCTCTTCGAAGAGCCGGCCGTTCGCCCGAAGAGCTGATCGGAGAGCTCGCCTACTCCCTAGGACTGACCGAAAGCAATGCGCCGGTTCGCGCAGAAGAGTTGATTCCGAGCTTCGAGCTAAGCAAGATCCAGCGGTCACCCATCACCTGGAAACCTCGGGGTTGACATTAATTTGGTTTTCTCCCCTGATTTGAGTCTCAAGTGATTTGAGGACCGGGCAGTGACATCGAGCGAAAGGCTGATGGAGATCGCCGAGCGCCTATCGGAGCTCGATCCCGTTAGGACGTACGCGCAGCGTGGCGCCACCTTGATCGCGGGCCTGGTCGGGGCTCACTCGTTTCGACTCGAGCGACCCGATGCCGAGCCGATCAGCAGTGAGTCCGCCCTGGTCACTTCTGAGCCGACTATTTCGATGCCCCTTCGCCAGGGGCGCACGATCATGGGAACGCTTCACTTGGAGATCGTCGGAGACGCTCCCGACGGAAGCCACCTCGAGGTGCTGAAATGGGCGTCGCGACTCTATGCGAGAGGACTGGGTCACACGGAGAGGCTCAGTGACGGAGGCAGTCGGCGGCCGGGTGAGGCCGTCGAGCAGACTTTGCGTCGCGCCCCCCTCACTCCGCGCGAGCGCGATGTGGTAGCTTTTTTGGTGGGAGGCGCGAGCACCCGTGACATCGCCTCGGAGACAGGTCTCACCGTGTCTACGGTGAACACCTATCTCAAACGTATCTTTTCGAAGCTCGGCGTTCATTCGAGAGTCGAGCTGATTGCCAGAATGGCCGGGACAGCTACCATCCCTCCACGGCCCAACCACGACGTGCCGTTCGCCGATTGATGGACGAGAACGACGAGCTCACGCATTTGGATCGAGACGGCCAGGCCCGGATGGTCGACGTTGGGGAGAAGGACACGTCCCATCGCGAAGCCCGTGCACGGGCCACCCTCCGCATGAACCCAGAAACGCGGAGCGTGCTTCTCTCCGGTCGGGTGCCAAAGGGCGACGCGCTTGCTGCGGCGCGCATCGCCGGCATCCAGGCAGCGAAGCGGACCTCCGAGCTCATCCCACTTTGTCATCCTCTTGCCATCACCGGTTGCGACGTGGCTTTCGAGCCCGCCGATGATGACCGGCGATTCGTGATCGAGGCATCCGTTCGGTGCACGGGCCGCACGGGAGTCGAGATGGAAGCGTTGACCGCAGCGACCGTCGCGGCCCTCACGCTCTACGACATGCTCAAGGCGATCGATCGTGAGATGGCGATCGAAGAAGTCGTCTTGCTCGAAAAACGAGGTGGCCGACGCGGTCACTATCGCCGCGGACGCTAGTCGCGGCGGGCTACGCGCCGAAGCGCCTGCCAGTCCTCTTTCCCGAGCTCGCGGCTGATCAGCAAGAGCCCGACGGCGGTCACGAAGCCGAGGAGCAAGGCGAGGATGGTCATCGGCGCCGAATCGTGTGGAAGTGCCGCGGCGACCCAGTACCCGCCGAGGCCCGCCAACGCTGATCGCAGCCAGGTTAGAATGGGGATGAACACTCCGAAGGACTTGTAGATCACCCAGGCTGAAAGCAGGAGCGCGACGACCATTCCAATCGTCGTTCCCGTGGCGGCCGCTTGGAGAGCCTCTATTCCGAGGCCCGCGCGGAGCACCAAGACCCGATTTGCCACGAACACAGCGAGCAGTGACGCCGCAGCGATCAGAGCCGCAACGGAAGGCTTGCCTGCCCCACTGATCGCAGTGGCTGCTACCGCGAAGAGCGCAAACGCCGCGACGCCGAAGATCAGGATCGCGAGCGCGGGAGTCCCGACCCAATACTCGGAAGGATAGGCGAGGCGCATGACGCCCTCCGCTGCGCCAGACATGGGCGCTGCCACTAGCAAGAGCAGGAGCAACGACAAACGCATCGCGTGCTGTATCGTCGCCCGTGCCGCCTCTTGGTTTCCGATGCTCGTCGCCTTGCTGATCATGGGGAACACGATGAAGGTCATCGAGATGATCAACTGATAGGGAACGAACGCGAAGGTCTGGGCGGCGCGGTAGTAACCCACGTACTGATTGGCGAGATCGACCGCTGCTTGGCCGGTCACCGCGCCGGCGAACGCCAGCTCCGTCGCGGTGCGCTTGAGGACCTGAATGTCGATCATCAGAATGCCGTTCAGGCAGACCTGGTAGGCGTAAATTGGAGCCATGAATCCGAGCCAACGGCCGAGTGGAATCGGATCGCCTCGACTACCAAAGCCGATCCAAACCAGGCTGATCGCCAAGACGCCAGCGGATGCCGCGGCAAATCCGGCGACTGCGCCGATCGCTCCAAACCCGAGGGCTGCCCCCGCGAGGATTCCCGCGGTTCGCAGCGTCGAGAAGGTCATGTCGAGTCGGGCCTGTTTCGCGAACAAGTGCCGCCCGTTGAGGCTGCCGACGACAGCAGCGTACAGCGCGTAGGCCAAGACGACCACCGAGGCGACTCGGAGCAGGCGGGTCAGCTGCTCATCGAGGAGCAGTCGTGCGATCATCGGGGCCAGGACGAAAAGACCGATGGCAAGCAGGCCTCCGACCAGAGTCTGCACTCGAAGCCCTTGCCGGAGTGTGACCTCGGCGCGGACCTCGTCTTCGCTCACGAACTTCGAAACGGATTGGATCGTGGCGACGATCAAGACGTTGGTGAGTATTGCGACACCACTCATCGTCGCAGCGTAGAGCCCGAACTCCTTCGCCTCTCCGAAGATCCTCGGGAGCAAGAGTTGCACCGCGTAGCTGGTGACGATGAAGAACGCTTTGGCGCCCCCAATCGACACCAGGCCACGCCCCGCCCGGCGCGCGTCTTCCGAGGAATCCACCGGTGCCGGTTGTGCCGTCCCCGCCTGGCCTGGTCAAGGGTTGACTTGGATCGGCGCATGGCGCCAACTACGCCCCAGTGAAACCGCGGTTCTTCAAGTCGAGGCGGGGTGCTTATGGCCGCTTGATATCGGCCGCGGGGCTCCTCGCAACCGTCGTGCTCGTGGGCACCGGCTGGTACTACAGCGTTGGGGGCGGCCGCTGGTCTTGGTTCGACTGCTTCTACATGACGGTCATCACCCTCTCGACCGTGGGCTTCGCCGAGACGCTCGAGGGAATGAACGAGATCCCGGAAGCCCGCGCCGTTACGTTGATCCTGATCATCCTAGGCAGCGGCACCCTGCTTTATTTCATTTCGAGTCTCACCGCTTTGATTGTAGAAGGTGATTTACAAGGAATTCTGAGGCGTAGAAGTATGGAAAGGGCAATTGGAGCGCTGAAACAGCACGTGATCCTCTGCGGTATCGGCACGACCGGCTGGCACATCGCCACCGAGCTGAGGGCTGTCGGCGTGCCGTTCGTAGTGATCGACGCCGATCGCGCGAGGCTCGATGAGCTCAACGCAGAGTTCAAGGACACCTTGCTCTTCGTTCATGGCGATGCGACCGATGACCACGTACTCGACGTCGCCGGCGTCGAGCGGGCGCGGGGGGTGATTTCGGCCTTGAACGACGATAAGGCCAATCTTTTCGTCACGATTAGCGCCCGTGCCCTCAACCCGACCGCAAGGATCGTGGCCAAGTCGATCGAGCCTTCGACCGAACGCAAGCTGCGGCGTGCCGGCGCCGACGCCGTGGTTGCGCCCAACTACATCGGCGGCGTGCGTTTGTTCAGCGAGATGATCAGCCCCAAGACGGTCGCATTCCTCGACCGGATCGTGCAGTTCGGTGGCGGGATCAGCGTGGGTCTCGAGGCGATCGACATTCCTCCAACGAGCCCGATCGTCGGAAAGCGGCTTGCCGAGACCGATATTCGGCGAGCGGGTGCGCTGGTAGTCGCCGTCCACAGGTCGGATGGCGACTATGTGTACAGCCCCGGAAGCGAGCATGTGCTCGAAGCGGGGGACTCACTCATCGTCCTCGCCGAATCCAAGGACGCTGCCAGGCTGCGCGATACCGTAGGCGGTTGACCGCGCTTGGCATCTACACGTTCCAGGTGCTGATTTCCGGCTCGATTTCGGCGCTGGAAGGTCCTTGACGAGCATCTTCGGGTGGTTAGGTTGGCGAAACTCCGACGGCAGCTCGGGGACAAGAAGGAGACAAGAGAAAATGGGAAAAATATTCGGCATCGACCTCGGGACGACCAACTCCGTCGTCGCGGTGATGGAGGGCAAGGACCCGAAGGTCATCGTCAATGAGGAGGGTGACCGGATTACACCGTCGGTGGTTGCCTGGGATGACCAGGGAGAAGTTCTCGTGGGTCAGATCGCCAAGCGGCAGTCCATCACCAACCCGGAAGGCACCGTTTATTCGACCAAGCGCTTCATGGGTCGCCGCTTCGATGAGCTCGGAGATGACGCGACTCGCATGCCGTACAAGGTCGTGAAGCGCGACAATGGCGACGCGGGCTTCGAGGTTCGAGGTAAGACGCTCTCGCCACCCGAGGTCTCCGCGCAAGTGCTCCGCAAGCTGAAGAAGGCCGCGGAAGACTACCTGGGTCAGCCCGTGACCGAAGCGGTCATCACCGTGCCGGCTTATTTCAACGACTCCCAACGTCAGGCCACGAAGGACGCAGGCAAGATCGCCGGCCTCGAGGTGAAACGAATCGTCAACGAGCCCACCGCAGCCGCGCTGGCATACGGGCTCGACAAGACCCAGGACCATCTCATCGCCGTGTACGACTTCGGCGGCGGCACGTTCGACATCTCGATTCTCGAGGTAGGCGACAAGGTCGTCGACGTGATCAGCACCAACGGAGACACGCACCTTGGCGGTGACGACGTCGATCAGCGCGTCATCGAATACCTCGTGTCCGAGTTCAAGAAGGACACGGGCATCGACGTCGGCAAAGACAAGATGGTCTTGCAGCGCCTGAAGGACGCCGCCGAGAAGGCGAAGATCGAGCTCAGCACGAAGCTCGAGACCACCGTCAACCTTCCGTTCCTCACGGCGGACGCCGCGGGCCCCAAGCATCTCAACATCCGACTCACGCGCGCGAAGCTCGAGTCGATGATCGACGACCTGGTCAAGCGAACCCTCGAGCCGTGCAAGAAGGCGCTTTCCGATGCCGGGAAGACTGCGGCGGACATCGCCGAGGTCGTTCTCGTCGGAGGCTCGACGCGTATGCCCGTCGTCCAAGAGACGGTGAGCAAGTTCTTCGGCAAGGAGCCCCACAAGGGCGTCAACCCGGACGAGGTCGTGGCGCTGGGCGCCGCGGTTCAGGCCGGCGTGCTCTCGGGCGACGTGCAGGACATGGTCTTGCTCGACGTCACGCCGCTCAGCTTGGGCGTCGAGACTCTGGGTGGCGTCATGACCGCGCTGATTCAGCGAAACACCACCATCCCGACTCGCAAGGAGGAGGTATTCTCCACAGCCGAGGACAGCCAGACCAAGGTCGAGATTCACGTACTTCAAGGCGAGCGCGCCGAAGCGAGGAACAACCGCACCCTCGGCCGTTTCCATCTCGAAGGGATCATGCCGGCTCCGCGGGGCATCCCGAAGATCAAGGTCATCTTCGACATCGATGCCAATGGCATTCTCTCGGTCACAGCCAAGGACGAAGCCACCGGAAAGGACCAGAAGGTGACGATCACCTCGAATAGCGGTCTTTCCGACGCCGAGATCGAGAAGATGGTCGAGGATGCTGCTGCTCACGAGGAAGACGACCGCAAGCGTCGCGAGGAGGTCGAGACCCGCAACAAGGCTGATCAACTCGCCTACGGGGTCGAGAAGGCGCTCGCGGAGGTCAAGGACAAGCTTCCGGCCGACAAGGTGTCCGAGGTCGAAGGCAAGGTGAAGTCCCTTCGGGACGCCATCGAAGCCAACGATACGAAAGCCATGGGCACTCTGAGCACGGCGCTCGAGGCTGCCATGAAAGAGATCGCCGAGGTCGCCTACAGCGCCGCCGCAGGAGCGGCTGGGGGTGCGCCAGGCGGTGCCGCCTCCGGTACCACCTCGGACGAAGCGGGGAAGGGTGACGACGACGTCATCGACGCCGAATTCGAGGAAGGCGACTAACTCGGGTCTAACAGCCCCGAAAAGCCCCGTCCGGCCTGGCGCCGCGCGGGGCTTTTCATTGTGCTTGCTCCAATCCGATCAACCCCTATGTATTGGGCACGGCCGCCCGGAGACTCGGGGGCTCGATTACTATGCCGGCACTCGACATTCCTTTCTTCGGCACACTGGTGTTGTGCCTCATCCTCATCAGCGCCTCGTATACGATGGCCGTCGCGGTGGGCGCGGGTCAGGGGCGTCCACACCTCTTGCCGTCGGCACGCTGGGGCACGTATGCCACCTGCGCGCTCGTGCTCGTCGCGGTTTGCGTCCTGGCCTATGCGTTTCAGGTTCACGATTTCCGGATTCGGTACGTGGCCCGGTACAGCGACCGGTCGATGCCCTGGTGGTACCTGATCGCGTCCCTCTGGGGCGGACAGGACGGTTCGCTCCTTTGGTGGGCGTTCCTCCTGTCGGGCTACACGTTCTTTGCCACCCGCTGGCTTCGCGGCCGCTACACCGAGCTTCAGCCCTGGATCCTCGCGACGCTGATGAGCATCCTGATCTTCTTTGCGGTCTTGATGCTCTTCGCGGCCAATCCGTTCGCAACCTACATCCGGACCACGCCTGGCGACGGCGAAGGCCTCAACCCGCTACTTCAAAACTACTGGATGGCGATCCATCCCCCCAGTCTCTACATGGGTTTCGTCGGCTGGTCGGTGCCGTTCGCGATTCTCATCGCCGCCCTCATCACCGGCCGACTCGGCAACGAGTGGGTTCGTGCGGCGCGCCTCTGGGCGATGATCGCCTGGACCTTCTTGTCACTCGGATTGCTTCTCGGCTGCCTCTGGTCCTACGAAGAGCTCGGCTGGGGGGGATACTGGGCCTGGGATCCGGTGGAAAACGCATCGTTTCTGCCGTGGTTGGTGGGCACTGCGTACTTGCATTCCGTCCTCATCCAAGAGCGGCGACACATGATGAAGGTTTGGAACGTCTTCCTCTTGGCGTTGACCTTCTTCCTGACGATTTTCGGCACCTTCCTCACGCGCTCGGGCCTCATTGCCAGTGTGCACTCGTTCGCGCGCTCGGACATCGGTCAGTACTTCGTTTGGTACATGGGCTTCCTACTCATCGGCATCGCTGCCCTGATGATTTGGCGGCTCCCCAAGCTCAAGGCCGACAACGAGATCGAGTCGCTGGTCAGTCGCGAGTTTGCCTTCCTGCTCAACAACTGGGTTCTGCTCGGCATGATGGTCTTCGTGCTGATCGCCACGACCTTCCCGCTGCTCAGCCAATGGATTCGAGGAGAAGAGGTCACCGTTGGTCCGGGCTTCTACAACAAATGGATGGTGCCCCTGGGGATCGTGCTCCTGTTCCTCGCAGGATTCGGACCGCTCGTCGCCTGGCGCAAGGCGACCGGGTCCAAGTTGCTCCGCGCGATGGCGGTTCCTGTGGGCGTCGGTGTGGCCGTCGCGGTGCTGCAGTTCCTTTTCGGAGCGCGCTTCGGATACCCTCCGATCGTCGAACCGACCGAGATTTACGACACCGCCACAGGAACGGCTCTGGCTTGGATGTCTGCCATAGCTCCAGTCGTTTCCTTCGCGACTTGCGCGTTCGTGCTCACGAGTGTTGGCCAGGAGTTCTGGCGCGGCGTTCGAGTCCGCATGAAGAAGGGCGAGAACGTAGGCACCGCGCTGACTCGTCTCGTGTCGAAGGGCCGCCGTCGTTATGGCGGTTACATCGTTCATGTCGGGGTCGTCTTCATGTACATCGGCTTCACCGGAGCGGCCTACGATGTGGAGCAGGAGAGCGCGCTTCGCCCTGGCGATACGATGTCGATCGGTCAGCACTCCGTGCGGTACGACCAGCCTCGCATGGAGGCCGATCCCAACAAGCGCATGGTCTTCACGGACATGACGCTCATCGACGAGAGCGGTAACGAAGACGGCGCAGTCGCCCCGGCCAAGTTCATCTATCGAACGCACCCGCAGATGCCGACTACCGAGGTTGCGATTCGCAGCCGTCTTGCCGAAGACGTCTACGTGATCATGAGCACGGTCGATCCGTCCACCCGTCGCGGCACGTTCCGCGTCATCATCCGTCCGTTGGTGGCCTGGATTTGGCTTGGGGGAATCGTGCTTCTGCTCGGAGCGATCCTCGGCATGTGGCCAACCGGCAAGGAGCTTCTCCGCGATGAAGTCGCCCGGTCGAGGCGTGTTCGCTTCTCGCCCGCAACCGCCGTCGTCGGGCTCGCGATCATCATCGCGACCGTGATGGCCTTGGCGGGTGTGGCAGCGGCGCAGAACAACAGTAGTAGTAGCCTTCACGCGGGCTCGGTGGTCATAAACGACCCCGTCGAACGACAGCTATTCGGGCGCTTGCTCTGCCAATGCGGAGATTGCGCCCGTCTGCCACTCGATACCTGCGCATGCGGTTGGGCAGACGAGAAGCGGATCGAGGTGCGTGAGCAGCTCGCGGCAGGAGTGGAGCCGACCAAGATTCAGGAGTCCTATCGGGCGCAATATGGCGCCAAGGCCCTGGCGATCCCCTCGGACGAAGGGCTCGATCGTGCGCTCTGGGCGGTCCCCCTCGGCGCTATGGTGCTCGCCGTCGGTTTCATCGTCGTGCTTGGCCGCCGTTGGAAGCGCCGCGCCGTCGTGTTGGCGAATTCGGGAGCGTCTACCGCCGGCTCCGCGCTCGAATACGATTCGAGGCTAGACGCAGAGCTCGATCGACTGGAGGAGAGCTGATGAGCGAGCTCCTCCCGTGGATTTTCGTCGTCACCGCGTCGGCGGCCATGGTTGGCGGCCTCGTCAGCTTGTGGCTCAGCTTGAGCATGGCGCTTTCCAACGAGGCCCTCGGAGGCGCCCGCGCTCAGCTGATCACCGATGCGCGTCGTGCGTTGCTGGCAGAGAAGGAAGCCCTGCTTCAAGAGATTCGCGACGTGTCGTTCGAGCACGACGCAGACAAGCTCTCGGACCAGGACTACAACGAGATCAACGAGAAACTACGCGCGCAAGCCCGGCACGTGCTTCATGAGCTAGACGCGGGCGTCGAGTTGTATAGAGACGAGGCCGAAGCGCTGATCGCCGCCCGGCTTGCGGACGAGGTCTAATGCGCATCGCAGCTCTCATCGGCCTGCTTCTGTGGGTTCCTTCGATTGCATCGGCTCAGCCAGACCAGGCTGTTTTCGACAGAGTCACGGGCAACGTTCCAGATCTCGTGACCTCGAGGGTCGACCCGGGTCTTCCTACCGGGACGATCGTCGTCGAGGTGGTCGACTCAGACGGCGGTCCGGCATCGAAGCAAGCGATTCGACTCGGTGTGATGGAACAGTCGGGCGGGCGCGATAGTAAGGCGTGCATCACCGACGACACGGGTACGTGCTCGTTCGCGGAGCTCTCGACCGATGCGAAGCATTCGTACCGCGTGAATGTCCCGTACCAGGGCGCACGCTACAGCTCGACTCCGTTTCGACTCGACGCAAACGCGGGCCAACGGGTTCGCGTGACGCGCTTGTCGACGACCACGGACGACCAGCAGATCTTTCAGCTTCTTGGCCGCACGATCATCGAGTTCCGCGACGATCGCGCTCACGTCCAGCAGGAAGCGAGGTTGCTGAACCTCGGCGAATCCACCTATGTCTTCCCCGAAGGAGGAATGCCGATTCGCTTGCCAGATGGCTTCATGGCGTTCGATTCGATGGCCGTAATGACGGACCAGCTTCTCTCTGCGACCGACGAGGGCCTCGAAATAAGTGGCTCGATCCCACCCGGCCGGGTCGAGCTCATGTGGGCCTACGATGTTCCCGTCGGCGGCAGCTCCTTGTCGATCGAGCAGGCGGTGCCTTTTGCCACCATGGAGTATCAGGTCATCAGCGACTACGTCGACGGGCTCAGCATGCTCGTCGAGGGTTTTCAGGTGGCGCGGGTCCACGAAGGGGGCGACCGGCGCTTTCTGGTTGCCGGCCTGATGAGACGCCCCGGAGATCCGCCGATCGATCCATTGCGGATTCACATCAGCGGGATTCCTGGCGGCGGCCCTCTTCCGTATTTGGCGAGTGCGATCGCCGCGATCTTCGTGTTTCTCGGAATCTGGCTTCTTTTTCGTCCCTTGGATCAGAGCGAGATCCTGGCCAGAGTCCGTGAGGAGCGGCGTTTGGAGCTGCTCGACGAAATCGTCTCTTTGGAAAGTCAGCGGAAAGCCAAATCGATTGGCCCGGGTTTCTACGAGAACCGCCGTCGCGAGCTGACCGATGAGCTGGCGATCGTGCTTCGCATGCAGAGCGAGGGAACGGGCCATTGATCCGCGGCGCAAGGCCGCGTATGTTGGCCGCCGATTGCGGCTAGAAGAATAGGGGAGCCATGGCAGAAGGCCTGAATCGTGTGATTCTCATCGGGAACCTGGGCGCCGACCCGGAGCTCAAGTTCACTCAGAACGGACAAGGGGTTCTACGCCTCCGCTTGGCGACGACCGAGTCGTACGTCAATCGTGCAGGCGAACGGCAACAGCGCACGGACTGGCACACCGTGACCGTCTGGGGCAAGCGCGGAGAAGCCCTGAACAACATTCTTTCCAAGGGGCGGAGCATTTGCGTCGAAGGCCGTATTCAGTACCGCCAGTGGGACGACAAGGACGGCAACAAGCGCACCTCCACCGAAATCGTGGCGACCAACATCATTCTTGTCGGCAGTGGCCGTGGCCGCGACTCCGGCCCGCCCGGTGACTTCGGTGGCGGCGACTTCGGCGGTGGTGGCGGCGGAAGCACGCCGCCCACGGACGACTTCGGCGACGACGACATTCCTTTTTGAGTGCGGGATGAGCCCGGCTCCAGTCGCGAAGCGATCCGGCGTCGAGCGTGCTCGACGTCGCCCGATTCTACGCTCAGGGGCCGTGGCAGGATTCGTTGGAGACGTAATCGGTGATCCAGGATGGAGCGGGCTCACCTGAGCGTTCCGCCCAGCTTCCGGATGGGGTGATCGCCCCGTCCTCGGTGCTGGTGAAGTAGCTGTAGTCGTGATCGATGCAGCCTGCCGGGCAGTCTCCGCTCCCTTGGTCTACGACATAGTGCCATTCGGATTCGCCGTTCGTGAGGCAAATCGTGGAGCCGTCGCCTATGAGGTACTCCTCCGTGGCGTCTTCGATGCCGGGTAGAAGCGCGTAGCGCTCTGCGAGCACGCTTGCGAGCGCCAGCAGACCCATTCGAAGGCAGCTCACGGCTGTTGTACCGGCGATGCCGCAGGCGCTTGGACCGACTGCGCGTGCTCCGCGGCTAGGGCGGCCTCGAGCGCGGCCTTCTCCGCTCGCTTGAGCTCCTTTGCCTCACGAGCGATGCGAGCCTTCTCGGAGACATATGCAGCGGATGCTGAGACGACGATAGCCACCTCCAACGCCAGCGCCAGCACGATATAAGGGTCCGGCTTCGCTCCCTGGACCATGGCGAGGATTCGACCGCCCGCGATACCGGTCGCGCAGACGAGAAAAGCCAGAGATGCGGAGAGCCTCAGGCGCTGGAATGCCGCACCGAGGAGTGCAAACGCTCCGAGCGCGGACCAAAGCCCCACGTTCAGCGCGATCGACTCGATGTAGAGCTGGCCGTGCTGCACACCGGAGAGACCCATCCAGTCTGGCAAGATCGAGCCAGCGAACAGCGAGAGCAGCGCCCAGCCAATGGAGCCGACGCCGAGAAAGAAGAGCACGTTGCGGGCCATGAGCCCACGATACCGCCGTTCGCTTTTCAAAGAAAGTTAGTCCAGTCTTCGCGTGTGCCGAAGGTTCGCGCCGACGTACTTCTGACCCAAAGAGGCCTCGTTCCATCGAGGGCTAGAGGTCAGGCCCTGATACTGGCCGGCAAAGTCTTCACCGGGGATCGACGAGTCGACAAGAGTGGCGAGGCGCTCGACGAGGACGCGCCACTCGAGGTGCGCGAGCCCGACCATCCCTACGTGTCGCGGGGCGGCGTCAAGCTAGATGGTGCCCTCGATTTGTTTCAGTACGATCCCGCGAACAAGACCGCCGCAGACTTCGGTGCGTCCACCGGTGGTTTCACCGACTGCTTGCTTCGACGCGGCGCGAGGAAGGTGTTTGCCATCGACGTGGGTTACGGGCAGCTACACAACAAGTTGAGGCAGGACGAGCGCGTGGTCGTGATGGAACGCTGCAATGCGCGACACTTGACAGCGGGCGACTTACCCCAGCCGCTCGAGCTCGTCGTCATCGACGCCTCATTCATCGGGCTCGAAAAGCTTCTTCCTGCGGCGCACGCGCTCCTGTCAGTCGGAGGAGACGTCCTCGCTCTAGTCAAACCTCAATTCCAGGTTGGACGAGAGAAGGTCGGCAAGGGTGGGGTCGTTCGGGACCCAGCGCTTCGCCGCCAGGCAATTTCCGCGCTCGTGGCCGACGCAGAACGGCTCGGTTTCGAGCTCGTTGCCGAAGCGGACAGCGTGATAACCGGGCCAAGAGGCAATCAAGAAACGTTCATCTGGCTGCGTCGGTCGGCGGCACGCGATCCATCAAGCTGAGAATCGACCGGCATCCATCCCTTGTCGACCTTGCTCTTTCGAACTTTGACCCACCAAACCTGCTCACACGCGTGCGGATGCGTTTCGCTGAGCCCTTCGAATGCATCGTCGAGGGTACAAGGTGTCCAGGCCGGTCCGTCGTTCGTCCCTACCATGCACATGCCCCTCGAATTGTAGAACAAGAAGGATCCGACCTCTCCTTGGGCTGCGGCTAGGTACGTGCGCTGGACTTGAATGCCCTGCTCCCAGACCTTGCGGGTCACGAAGAGATCACGCTTTGCGACGAGCCTGCGGGGCTTCACGATGACGACCTCGCTATCTTCGACTTCGATCAGCTCGCCCTCTTTCCAAGTCACCGTGGCCGTGATGAACGCAGCATTATTCGGCTTCAGCTTGAGCCGGACCTTCTCGTACTGCTTGCCCCAACGAAGATTTCGATACTCCGCGGGGAAAGGCCAACTGTGCTTGGCGACCGCGCGAATCTCGACATCGTGGTCGCAGCCCAAGTCGAGCGACGGCACGGTTGTGGTGCCTTGCGAATTTCCATCCTTCTTGCAGCTCATGGCGAGTGCGGCGAGGAGGATGATCAGTGCGGTCGACTTGGCGCGCATCGTTGAGCTCGGTTCCCGGGGGTGGATTCGAACCACCATTCACAGGTCCAAAGCCTGTTGTCCTGCCCTTAGACGACCCGGGAGCGTCCCTCCTAATAACACGCATGGGCGCCGCCTCAAGCGTCGGCAACTGGGGCTTGCGGGAGGCCCGTCAATAGTGCGATACCCCGGGGCAAGGAATCGTTGGGGAGCGTTTCGGTGAGCGACGACCATAACTATCCGGATTGGTTGCTGTGGTTCTCGGAGCACGGAGTTCGTATCCTCATCTTGCTGGCCATCGCGTTCATGGCTTTCGTCTACACACGGAGTCGCGACGACACCGAGGCGCGGCTGCATGCGATAGAAGACAGCGTGCAATACGAGCCTCCGCGCTCCTATACACTGCCCAATCTGGAGGACTACGCGGCGACCGGAACCAGCACGCGCTCGCTGCCGATCCACCAGGCTGCGTATGTTCCGGTCTACTCCCACATCTACTACGACGGTGGCCGTCCCTACCTCCTAGAGGCGACGCTGAGCATCCGGAACGTCGATCCAAGGCGTCCCATCTACGTGAGTGCCGTCGAGTACTACGACACCAATGGGAAGCTCTCGAAAAAGCTAATCGACCGCTTGATCAAGCTCGAACCGCTCCAGACGATCGACTTCCTAATCGAGCGGCACGACGTGACCGGCGGGTCGGGGGCCAACTTCATCGTCGAATGGCATGCGGCGACCCAAGACACACATGCTCCGCTAATCGAAAGCGTGATGGTTGGGCGTTCCGGAACCAACGCCATCTCGTTCGTTCGAAAGAGCGAGCCCCTGCCGCAGTGGATATCGGACTAGGCGACATTCAGCCGATCGCGAAAGAAGAGCTTCGCCGCCGGAAATGCGATTAGGAAGACCACGAACATGCAAATGGCAATCGTGAACAGGATCTTGGGCTCATCGCCGAAGTTCGCCGTGGCGATCGTCGCGGCTGCCCCGATGTTGCGCGCCGTGGTGATCAAGCCAAGGGTCACCTTGTTCTTCTCGCCGCCAGGGCCGAGCAGATAACCTACTCCGAACGTGATCAGCGTGAGTGCGATCGCCGACGTGATCGCCCCCGTGCCCACCGTTGCGCCCAAGTCCTCGTGGTGTAAAAAGACGGCGAGCACCAGGAACGAGAGGAGCGAGAGGTTGACGGTGAGATTGGCCGGTTTGAGCAGCTTGGCCGCCAACGACTGACTGAAGTGTCGGATCGAGAACCCGAGCACCAAGGGCACGAACATTTGGAGGAGGAGCGGCTTCGCAATCTCCCAGATCCCGATCTTCGTTCCTGGGATCAAGAACGGAAGGATCAATGGCATCAAGACGATCGTGAGTAGGGTGAGGAGGATGGTGATTCCGATCGAAGTGGGCACGTCGGCGCCGGCCATACTCACCAGCTTCGGCGTGTACGGTGCTCCTGCTGCGAAACCGTAGAGCAAGACGCCGATCATGAAGGGGCGCTCGAGGGGAAACAGGACACTCATCACGTAGACTACCAGCGGCGCTAGGACGATGTTTGCAAGCAACGCCCGCACCAAGACCTGACGATTCCTGAGCGGTTCCAGTGCCTGCGCCAACGTGACCTCGAGCCCGGCCACGAAAAGCACCCCGCCGATGAAGAGGGCGATCGAGAGATCCAACGCTATCTTGAGGGACTCGTACATCGATCCGTTGGCGTCTTGTTACACCAGCGTTGCCACCGATCGCAACGACGTTGGCGTGCTCGCCAATGCCGTTGCTTTCCCCGTTGACTGGGAGCTGGTACCGTTCACCAGCTCATGACGACATCGGTCTTCGCTGGTCTGCTGATGGGCGCCATCAGCATCGCGACGCTTGGCGGCTGCGACCCGGAGCGGACGATGCCAGCGGGCTATCAAGGGATCGTCGAACACGACGATCGCCACCTCGGGTTCCGTGTCGGAGGTCAGCTCCGCGAGATTCACTTCGACCGAGGTGACATCGTGGAAGAAGGCGCCCTGATCGCGGTCCTCGACGACACGGCGGAGCTCCCAATTCTCCTGGCCCGCGAGGCTGAGCTCGCCAGGGCTCGAGCCAACGCTGCCCTCGTCTACGCCGGCCCGCGCGTCGAAGAGGTCAGGTCGACGATGGCAGAGCTCGATGGCGCGCGCGCGGCGCTCTCTGAAGCCCGTGCCAACCTCGACCGCCATAGAAACCTACCCGAAGAGGCGGCGACCGCTCGCTCGCTCGTCTCGGAGCTCGAAGCCGCGTACGCGCAGTCCAAGGCTCGAGTGCGTGTGCTCCAGGAGCGGCTCAAGCAGCTTCGAATAGGAGCACGCCCTGAAGAGCTTGCCGCCGTCGACGCAGAGGTGACCGCGGCAGAGGCGGCAGTAGACGCCGAGAAGGAGAGGCTGGCTCTGTATTCCATGCAGGCTTCTGAGCGCGTGACGGTGCTGGACGTCCCGGTGAGAGTCGGTGAGGTGGTTGCTGCCGGCGCTACGGTCGTCACGGCTGCCGATACGACGCATCCCTATGTCGACGTCTTCGTGCCCCAGCAATCTCTCGCAGGCCTGCGTGTCGGCCTGCCCGCGAGGGTTCGAGTGGATGCACACTCGGAGTTGTTCGATGGGGTGATCGAGCACATCGCACCGACGACGGAATTCACACCGAGATTTCTCTTCTCGCCCAACGAGCGCGCCAATCTCGTCGTTCGAGTTCGCGTTCGCATCGAAGACCCGCAAGAGCGTCTCCATGCCGGAGTCCCCGCGTTCGCCACCTTCGCGCTACAGGACCCATAGCAATGGAAGATCCCGTCGTCGTCGAGGGGCTCTCCCGCCATTTCGGAAAGCTCGTCGCGGTGAGCGATGTGAGCTTTCGAGTCCATCGTGGCGAGATATTCGGACTTCTGGGCCCGAACGGAGCGGGCAAATCGACGACCCTCCGGATGCTTTGCGGGATTCTCGACCCGAGCGCGGGGCGAGCGACCGTCGTGGGCTTCGATGTCGCGACGGAGCCAGAGCGAGTCAAACAGAACATCGGCTACATGACTCAACGCTTCAGCCTCTACGACGATCTCACCGTCGAAGAGAACTTGCATTTTTACGCCGGGATCTACGGACTTGGACGCGTTGAGCGCCGTCTCCGCGTCCCCGAGGAGCTGGTTCGCGCGGGGCTCGACGATCGGCGCCGCCAGGTCAGCGGAACCTTGTCCGGGGGCTGGAAACAGCGGCTCGCGCTGGTCTGCGCAACGATCCACCGACCGCCACTGCTCTTTCTCGACGAGCCAACGGCGGGTGTGGACCCGGTCAGCCGTCGAGAGTTCTGGGCCCACATTCATCGAATCGCGTCGGGCGGGACCACCGTCATCGTGACGACTCACTACATGGACGAGGCGGAACGCTGCCACCGACTCGCCTTCATCTTTCGAGGAACGCTTCTCGATCTCGGCACGCCCGCCGAGGTGATCGGGCGGCGCGAAATTCGCGTTGCGCTGGTCTCGAGCCCGGACGCGGCAGGGGCCATGGAGATCCTAGCTTCGCACCCAAGCGTCGATGAAGTCGCGCCGTTTGGCGACAGTCTCAGAGTGGCGACCCGCGAACGCGTCGATCCGGTGGCGCTCGCTCGTGAAGTCCTCGGACGAGATCCTGGCGTGCGCGATGCCCGAGAGATCGTCCCCAACGTCGAAGATGCGTTCGTTGCCATGGTGCACAGCGAGGCGCGGAGCGGAAGCAGCTCATGAACCGAATGCTTTCGATCGCGTGGAAGGAAATGATCCAAGTACGGAGAGACCGTCTCACCATGGGGATGATGTTCGGCATTCCAATCATCCAGCTGCTGCTCTTCGGCTATGCGATCAATACGGACGTTCGCGACATTGCGACAGTCATCTACGACCAGGATCATTCGGAAGAGTCCCGTGGATTCGTGAGGCGCATGGAGGCGACTGGCTTCTACGAAGTGGTCGGTCAGGTAGAAAGCTACGAGCAAATCGGTGTGGCGCTTCGAGCCCGCCAAGCCATGGTGGCGCTGGTCGTGCCGCCGCGTTTTGGCGCCGAGGCCGAGGCGGGAAGGACCGCTCATCTACAGCTGGTCGTCGACGGATCAGACCCGCAGGTCGTCGCCAGCGCGACGAATACTGCTATTTCGCTCGCCGCTGCGCGATCCTCCGTTCTCACGGTGCAACGACTGCAGCGACTAGGGCAGCCTGCGTCGTTGCAATCGCAGGTGATCGCGCTCGAGCCCACGACCTGGTACAACCCCGACCTCCGAACCGCCGTATTCATCGTGCCTGGGTTGGTGGGCGTGATTCTGACGATGACCTTGGTGATGTTCACCGCCATGGCGATTGCGCGGGAGCGCGAGCGCGGAACGCTCGAGCAGCTGATCGTGTCGCCGATTCGTAGCGGCGAGCTCACCGTGGGCAAGATTATCCCCTACATTGGTGTCGGGTACCTGCAGATGTCGTTGATCTTGGTGGTCGGCTCCTGGGTTTTCGCAGTTCCGATCGTGGGGTCCATCGGGCTGCTCTATGCGCTCTCCGTGTTCTTCATCGCTGCGAGTCTCGCGATTGGGTTGTTCTTTTCCACTCTCGCGAAGACCCAGCAGCAGGCAATGCAGATGTCGTTCTTCTTCCTGCTCCCCAACATCCTGTTGTCCGGTTTCATGTTTCCGTGGGAAGCGATGCCGGCGCCGGCCCGTTGGTTGTCTCTGATGCTCCCCTTGACCCACTACCTTCGAGTGATCCGCGGTATCGTCCTCAAGGGAGCGTCCTTCATGGAGCTCCGCTCCGAGCTGATCTGGCTCGCCGGCCTCACGCTCGTCTTGATCATCGTCGTTTCGATGCGCTTCAAGAAGAAGCTCGACTAGAACGAGGAGCCGGGGGTCTCGAGGAACGCGAGCTCTTCGCTGGTGGAGGCTCGCCCTAGAGCTTCGTTGCGGTGTGGATACCGACCAAAGCGCTCGATGATCGCTCGATGGCGGTCGGCGAAGTCCAAGTAATTCCTCGCGTCGTGTTGCAGGTGAGCGGGTGCCTCGTCGACCAGGGATTGGAACATTTCGAGGCATCGCATCTGATCGACCATCGATTCACTGTGCTCGAGAGGCAAGTAGAAGAAAACCCGCTCGTCGAACCCGAGCTCGGCGTCGAAGCCCGATTCGAGTCCCTCGTAGCAGACGTCTCGCGCGAGCTCGTCCGCTTCGAACATCTTGGATGTGCCACGAAACATGTTACGCGAGAACTGATCCAAGACGACGATGTAAGCGAGTGCCCCACGAGCCGTGTTTCGCCACACCTCACGCTCTCCTTCCACGATGGCCTCGTAGTCGTCGAGGAACTGCGCCTTGACGGTCTCGTCGAATCGGTCCGACTTTGCCCACCATCGCTTCCGCTGGTTGGGGCTCGCGCAGCCGTGCTCGTCCAACTCTCCGAACCAGAAATCCAGGACGTCTTCGATACGATCACTCATGCTGACTCACTCCTCGAAGCGATTCTACGGCATCGAGAAAAACGCGCGCCTTGAGCTCGGTTTCTGCGACTTCACGCGCGGGGTTGCTCGCTTCGACGATTCCACCGCCCGCCCAGTACACGACCTTGCCGCTAGCAACCGTAGCCGTTCGAATGGCTACGGCGAGCGAAATACCACCGTCGCGATCGATGAAACCGATCGCCCCACAGTAGATGCCGCGAGGATGTCTTTCGAGCTCTTCGATGATCTCGACCGCGCGAACTTTCGGCGCGCCCGTGACGCTGCCTGGAGGGAACGTCGCCTCCAGAATACCTTCGAGAGAAACCTCGGGCCTCGTGACACAACTGACGGTGCTCACGAGATGATAGAGGCCCGTGAACGGCTCCACGATCAGCGGAGCATCGACCTTGACCGTGCCGGTCTCGGCCACACGGCCTAGGTCGTTGCGCATGAGGTCGACGATCATCGAGTGCTCCGCCTGCTCTTTCGGATCCGCGCGCAGCCGTTCGGAGGCTCCATCGTCCGTTGGCTCGCGTCGAATGGTTCCTTTGATCGGACGGCTCACAAGCGTCTTGCTCTCGGCGTCCCAGTGTATGAAGCGCTCCATGGTGCAGGCGAGAACCGAATGGTCGCCTGCGTCGAAGAACATCCCTAGCGGTACTCGGCTCGCGTTGCGCATCTCCGTCCAAAGCGTGAGCGCGTCGCCCTCGAACGTCGCGGACCAACGCCTCGCCAAGTTCACTTCATAGACTTCTCCCGCCGAGATGTACTCGAGCGCGCGATCGATCGCCTCTCGATGAGACGCAGCGTCGTCGACTTCGATTGGGCCGATCCTGGTGATCGAGGCCGGCTGATCACGGAGACTTCGCACACGCGCGAGGAATTCATCGCAGGCACTTCTATCATCGCCGACGATCCATGCCTCCTTCTGCTCGTGATCGATCGCGATGAGGGCAGAGTATCGTCGAAACAAGAGAACTGGCTCATGCTCTCTTTCGAAGCGAGGCGCCCCACGTGGTGGTGCGCACCAAGTCGCGTCGTATGCGATGTAGCCGATCCACGCCGGCACTTCGCAAGGTTTGGGACCTCGGTCGTGCGCGACCGGATCGGGCCGGCTGAGACCGCGGAGCGCGGAGAAGGGACTCGCAGTGCCGAACGCAATGCGGATTTGCTCGGACGGCCAGGCGGCAATGAACGAATAGCGACCGTCCCGCGCCTCGCTTCGATTCGAATCCAGCCAAACGAAGCCGGGCTCCGCGCTCAGTCGTCGAGCGACAGCCAACTCTTCGATCGAAGCGACGTCTTCGGCCCACATCCCGTTCATCTACTTGCTCACCCCTGAGCGGTAAAGCAACCTCAGTCCGTGTTTCGCCGATTGTCATTGCTCGGGCTGCTCTCGATCTCAGCTTTTGCCTGCAACGACAACGTCCAGCAGTTCGTATTCCAAGCGGTGATCCTGGATGGAGAGGGCGGAAACCCGGCCGCTGGGACCGACGCGACGACCCTGCGAGTTGGGATCCAAGAAGGCGAGATCACAGCTCGGGAGTACGAGTACCCAATCACCGATGGCGATTTCGAAGGAGCGCTCGAGTTCACTATCTTCACGGCTCCAACCCGGATACGGGTTGAAATCGAAGGAGCAACGACCGAGCTTCTGACTGCGCCGCCGACTTTTCTGCCGGCCGCGAGCGCCGGGTTCTTGAGGGTCGTGGCCGCCGCGCCGTCATCGTGCGAGACCGTGACCTTCAATACCATGCAAGCGCCACGTGCCTTCTTCGGTATGGTGCAGTCTGGGACTTTCGCGCTTCTTGCGGGGGGGACCAGCTCGCCTGATGCCCAGGTCGAGTACCTCGACGCGCTCGAATGGGAGTCGCATCTGTTCGAGGAGGACTTCTCTTTGTCCGAGCTCGGTGAGACGCGGGCTGCTTCGATAGATGAAGGGAAGATACTGGTCCTTCCGAGCAACGCCTCGCCTTTCATCTTCGACATGTTGACTCCCTCGCGGAGAATCACGGCCGTCATCCTGCACAACGGCGCCGGCCCGAGGTCTGCGCTCGTATCCGTTCCTGGACTCGGGGCGATGGTGATCGGCGGGGAGATTTCGGGCACACCTCAGTCCGCGGTATCCCTGGTCGAGCCCGAAGGCGAAGTGGTCTCGCTTCAGCTGAGCGTCCCGAGATCCGGCCCTCAAGCGACGCCACTTGGAATGGACGTGCTGGTCGCAGGGGGCGACGGCGAAGGGACTGCGGAAATTCTTCTCGAAGGGGCATCGGTGGGGCAGCCGGTCGCCGGCGTCATGGACGGAGTTCGCGAGGCTGGACAGCTCGTCGGCAACGGCGCAGATCGCGCCCTCTGGATCGGTGGAGTCGACGCGACTCAGACCGTGCGCCAAGACACTCTGCGTTTCGATGATTGCCCTGCCAGTTGTGTGTCGAGCGCAGGACCCACTTGGACCAGCGCACGTCTGGCAGCCCTTCAGCCGCAACGAAGCCAGTTGCTCATCGGCGGAGAGGGCTCGTCGCAGGTCGATGAGGTCCGTTGGAGCGGCGCCGACGTCGAAATCTCACCGCTCCTGAGCTTGAACGTTCCGCGGGCCGGCGCCGGTGGAATCGTCTTGGAGAGCGGCGCGTTCATCGTCGCCGGTGGAGACGATGGTGCAAGCATCCGAGAGGATTTCGAGTTCTGCGTTCCCGCTGAGCTCGAACCGTTATAGAAGGTTGGGGTGGAGCCGCCCGAAGCTGATATCCTCGAACTTCCGGGGAAGATGTTGCGCAAACTGGAGAAGTACGAGGTTCTCGAGGAGCTTGGCCACGGTGGAATGGCGACGGTTTATCGAGCGCGCGATAGCTCGCTCGACCGCTTGGTCGCCCTGAAGATCCTGCATCCGCACTTGCAGCGGACGAGTGAAGCTCGTGCCAGGTTCACCCGCGAGGCCAAGAGCGTCGCCAAGCTTCGGCATCCACACATTCTCGAGATCTACGACTACAGCGGCGAATCTTCGGACGAGACGTACATCGCGGCCGAGTTGCTGACGGGTCCCACCGTGAAGGACTTCGTGCTGCAGCAGAAGGACCTGCCTCCCGAGATCGCTGCGTGTATCGCGCTTCAGCTCGCCGAGGCGCTAAGTGAGGCCCACGCAAAGGGAATCATCCATCGTGACGTGAAGCCCGAGAACGTGATGATTCACCAGGACCGCTGCGTGAAGCTCACGGACTTCGGCATCGCGCACATGGTCGATACACACACGTTCACGGCGACGGGGCAGATCCTCGGCTCGCCTGGTCACATGGCGCCGGAACAGGTCGAAGGCGGCACCTGCGACGTGCGCAGCGACGTCTTCTCGCTCGGGACAGTCCTCTATTTCTGCGCGACTGGACGGCTTCCCTTCATCGGTCGCAACCCCCACCATCTCTTGAAGTTGTTGCTCGAGGGCGAGTACCCTGACGCGCTCCGGATCCGACCTGAGATCGGCGCCGATCTCGCCGCCATCATGGATAGGGCGCTCTCGCGCGGACCTGCGGATCGCTACCAGAGTGCTGCGGCAATGGCAGAAGACCTGCGCGCATTTCTCGCGGCCATGGGTGTCGAGCAGCCAGAGGAGACGCTCGCCCGGTACCTGGCCTCGCCGGACGAAGTGGGCCCCGAGATGCGAGAGCGGTCGCTACAAAGGCTTCTTGCGATTGGCGCATCGTCGGCCAAGGCAGGTGACGTCGCGACGGCGCAGGCGGCGCTCAGCCGAGCGCTCGCCATCGACGATGGAAACGAACGGGCGCTCAAGCTCCTCGGCTCGCTGGGACGCCGCCGCCGTCGCAACGCCGTTTTCCTTCTGTTCGCTGCGGTGCTGCTTCTGGGACTTGGTGGCGCTGCCTACGTGGCCTGGCTGCTCGAGCAAGGGGCAGGGCGTCCGGCCGCGACGGTTCCCGGGGGCGCCGACCTCGGCGTCGACTCGCCAGGCGAGGTCGGCCGCGAAGCCGCGGAGGATGCACCGCTTGGACTCGCTGAACCCGGGGACGGATCCAGGACCTCGGCTCTTCCAAACGTCGAATCCGAGGATCCCAACCCCGAGTCGAGCCAACACGATGGCGAGCGGGGCGCCGCGTCCAATGCACCGCGCTGGGTCGTGTTCAAGCCAACACCGCCAAACGTGTCGATCAGCGTCGATGGGAGCCCGCTCAAGGCCTACGGTCCCGACTTCCAAGGTGTTCGCGTGAAGGTGGGGAGCCACACATTTCGATTCGTCGGGGCAGAGGATTGTTGCGAGCCCCTCGTCGTTCGAAAGCGTATTCCCCCGGGCACCCGAGACTTCGAGCTGCCGGTGAAGCTTCGCTTCAAGCCCGCCACGCTGTACCTCAAGGGACCCACGCCGGTCGACGCCACGGTGCAGATTACGCTCCCGGGTGGTCACAAGGTCAGCGGTCGAATTCGTGAGATCCTCCGCATACCGATGCGTTCGTTGCAGAGTTCCGCCGAGGTCAAGATCCGCGCGCCCGGGTATCGAACGTACAAGAGTGTCGTTCAGCTGCGCGCCGGCGGGGACTTGGTCGAGCACCCCTTCACGCTTGAGAGGGAACGCGAAACCCCGTAGAACGCGCCTAAGGTGATGCGGCACGCCTGGCTTTCCGGTTTGCTTGTCCTGTTGATGGTGGCGTACGCGCTTCCAGTCGCGGCCGATGAGCTATCGGACTTCGAATCCGCACGCCGCAACTACGACAAGCAGAACTACAGCAAGGCCGCGAGAGGACTCGAGTCCCTCGTCGGTGGAGCGGTTCCTCGCGCTACCAATTCGGTCGTGCGACTCGAAGCCAGGAAGTACCTTGGTGCGACCTATCTCTTCCTCGGCAAAGACGAAGCGGCCCGCGAGCAGTTCAGGGCGCTTCTCGAGGAAGATCCGGCGTACGAGATCGACCCTGTCGCTTTTCCCGAGGCCGTCGTCCAGACCTTCCAGGAAATTCAGACGGAAGTCGCGGCGGAGCGCGCTCGCCAGGAGGCCCTCAGCGCCGAGCGCAAGCAGCGAGAGCGCACCCAGGAGCTCGAGGAGCTGATACGCCAGCAAGAACGTATCGCAGCGCTCGAGGAGCTTGCTTCCACCGAAACGGTGGAGAAGGTGAACTCACGTTGGATCGCGGCCCTTCCGTATGGGATCGGGCAGTTCCAAAACGAAAGCCGCAAGCTCGGGATCATGTTCGCGGTCACCGAAAGCCTATTCACCGTTGCGGCGATCGCCACCTTCATCGGCCACAATTCCTTGCGAGACGAGAACCCCGCCCCGAGCGAAATCGAACGCGCCGAGCGAGTCGAGCGCGCGCTTCGCATCGGCAATTGGGCAAGCGTGGGAGCACTCGTCGGCTTTGGCGTGGCCGGCATCATCGAAGCCGAAGTACGATTCAGACCGGTAATTCGCAGCACCAGGAAGAGAGACGTGCGCCACGATGCGGAGCCCGCCCAGAGCACTGGCCCACAAATTCGCTTCAATCTAGGGCTCACTGGCGGGAATTTCCGCTTGGATTTCTGACCCTCGGGGGGCTTCGGGCGACCGGGGCATCGGGATCATCCTTGCTAACCTCGGCCGCGATCAAGAGACGCGGCGATCACAGAAATAGTATTGATTTCAAATACTTAGGACTTGGCTCTAAATCGCTGAACACTTCGCTTGACAGCAGGCCTTTCACGCCTATCCTTCGGTCCCTTTGACGCGTGGGGACCTGACGCGCGTTCGAAGATTTGCACGCTTTTTCGGATAGTTATGCCAACGATCAACCAGCTCGTCCGCAAGGGACGAAAACAGATCAAATCCAAAACGGACTCACCGGCGCTTCAGCAATGCCCCCAGAAGCGAGGTGTGTGCGTTCGCGTGTACACAACGACACCGAAGAAGCCCAACTCCGCGCTTCGCAAGGTCGCTCGCGTTCGGCTGTCGAACGGGATCGAAGCCACCACGTACATTCCGGGTGAGGGACACAACCTCCAAGAGCACTCCGTGGTGCTCATTCGCGGCGGCCGCGTGAAAGATCTTCCCGGCGTTCGGTATCACGTCGTTCGCGGCACGCTCGACGCTACCGGCGCAGCTGGCCCTTCCAACACAAACAAAGCAAACCGCGTCAACAAGCGGTCAAAGTACGGCGTCAAGCGCCCGAAGAACTAAGCAAGTCGAAGTCATGAGTCGTCGAGTCAGCGCACCCAAGAGACACATCATCCCCGACGCCAAGTACGGCGATCAGCTCGTGGCGAAGTTCGTCAATTCGCTGATGCTTGCAGGCAAGCGGTCGACCGCCGAGAAATGCCTGTATGGAGCGTTCCTGATCATCGAAGAGCGCTACAAGGATGAGCCGCTCGAGGTGTTCAAGAAGGCGCTAGACGCAGTGAAGCCTCGAGTCGAGGTCAAGAGTCGTCGAGTCGGTGGCGCAACGTATCAGGTTCCCGTCGAGGTTCGTTCGGACCGCCGTAACGCGCTTGCAATGCGCTGGCTGGTTCAGTACTCGCGGGCACGTGGCGAGAAGTCCATGGAAGAGCGTCTCGCCGCAGAGCTCATGGAAGCGTCTCAGGGCCGTGGTAACGCGGTGAAGAAGCGCGAAGACACGCACAAGATGGCGGATGCCAACAAGGCATTCGCTCATTATCGCTGGTAAGAACCTTTTTGGCGTCTGGGCAGGTCTACGGAAACCACTCGGACAAGGAGCAGTAGCTGAACTCATGACATTGCGCACATAGAGAGAGTCACCGGGAAGACCGCGACGAAACGTCGCAACCGATGTGCCTCTCGAAACCCTCTCTGAGTTGACGAAGCCCGAGGGTGGCTTCTGGGTCGGAGGGGGTTTTGTACGTGAAGCGCCAGAGTCAAAAGAGTCGAGCTCATAGAATCCAATGGCCAGAAAGTTCCCACTCGAGAAGACGCGAAACATCGGCATCATGGCTCACATCGATGCCGGCAAGACGACGACTACCGAGCGCATCCTCTATTACACCGGCGTCAACTACAAGATCGGCGAGGTGCACGATGGCGCTGCGACCATGGACTACATGGAGCAGGAGCAAGAACGCGGCATCACGATCACCTCGGCGGCCACCACCTGCTTCTGGCGCCCTGGCGTCGGTCCGTTCAACGGCGATCAGTTCCGCATCAACATCATCGACACGCCCGGCCACGTAGATTTCACCATCGAGGTCGAGCGTTCGCTTCGCGTGCTCGACGGCGCTGTTGCGGTCTTCGACGGCAAGGAAGGCGTGGAGCCCCAGTCCGAAACCGTTTGGCGCCAGGCGGACCGGTACCGTGTCCCACGCATCTGCTTCATCAACAAGATGGACAAGGCGGGAGCCGACTTTCCCGCAGCGTTTCAGTCGATCAAGGACCGCTTGGGCGCGCCCGCAGTCGCGGTGCAACTTCCGCTCGGGCAGGAGTCGGAGCTTCGGGGAGTGATCGACCTCGTCGCGATGAAGGCGAATCGCTTCACGGACGACAACCTCGGTGCAGAGTGGACCGTCGAAGAGATTCCAGAGGAGTTCAAGGCCGAGGCCGAAAAGGCGCGCGCCGCGTTGCTCGAAGCAGTTTCCGAGGTCGATGACGCACTGATGGAGCGCTACCTCGAGGGTGACACGGATTTCTCCGACGAGGAGATCATCCGAGGCATTCGCAAGGGTTGTCTCGCTCAGACCATCGTTCCGGTGCTCACCGGTTCCGCGTTCAAGAACAAGGGCGTGCAGCAGTTGTTGGATGCCGTGGTCAACTTCCTTCCTTCGCCGCTGGACGTTCCGGCGATTCAGGGCGTCGACCCCGACGATCCCGAGAAGAAGTTGGTGCGTAAGGCATCGGACGACGAACCGTTCAGCGCGCTCGCCTTCAAGATCATCAACGATCCGTTCGTCGGTCAGTTGACGTTCTTTCGCGTTTACTCCGGCATGCTCGAGGCCGGTAGTGGTGTGCTCAACTCGACCAAGGGCAAGAGGGAACGTGTTGGCCGCATCCTCCAGATGCACGCGAACAACCGCGAAGAGCTCAAAGAAATTCATGCGGGCAACATTGCGGCAGCAGTCGGTCTGAAGACTGCCACCACGGGTGACACGCTTTGCGACGACAAGGCACCGATAATTCTCGAGCGGATGGACTTTCCGGAGCCGGTCATTTCGGTCGCCATCGAGCCGCGCACCAAGGCCGACCAAGACAAGCTCGGCGTGGGGCTTTCGAAGCTTGCAGCCGAAGACCCGAGCTTCCGTGCTCATACGGACGAGGAGTCGGGTCAGACGATCATCAGCGGCATGGGAGAGCTCCATCTCGAGATCATCGTCGATCGATTGAAGCGTGAATTCGCCGTAGATTCGAACGTCGGCGCCCCGCAGGTCGCATACCGCGAGACGATCACCAAATCGGTCGAATCCGAGGGCCGCTACATCAAGCAGAGCGGGGGCCGCGGGATGTTCGGCCACGTCTGGGTGAAGCTCGAGCCCTTGGAGGCCGGTGGCGGATTCGAGTTCGAAAACAAGATCGTCGGCGGCGTCGTACCGAAGGAGTTCATCGCCCCGGTACAGAAAGGCATCAAGGATGCAATGAGCCGCGGCGTGATGGCTGGGTACCCCGTCATCGACGTCAAAGCGACGCTCTTCGATGGCTCTTATCACGACGTCGATTCGAGTCAGGCCGCATTCGAGGTCGCTGGCTCGTTGGCTTTCCAAGAAGGTGCCAAGCGAGCTGGCATTCAGCTGCTCGAGCCGGTGATGGACGTCGAAGTTCGCGTCCCCGAGGACTACATGGGCGAGGTCATCGGCGACCTCAATTCGCGGCGCGGCAACGTGACGGGAATGGATTCCGTGAGCGGTGTTCAAGTGATTCGCGCATTTGTTCCGCTCGCGAACATGTTTGGTTACGTCAACGACCTCCGCTCCAAGACGCAAGGGCGCGCGGTCTACACGATGCAATTCAAGGAGTATCAGGCTGTGCCGCAGGGCATCGCCGATGAAATCGTCGCCAAGGCGAAGGGCGGCTGAGGAGCTAACGATGGCTAAAGAGAAGTTTGTCCGAAACAAGCCACACATCAACGTAGGCACGATAGGTCACATCGATCATGGGAAGACGACGCTGACGGCGGCGATCATGAAGGTGATGTCCGACAAGCATGGCGGCGAGGTCAAGAGCTACAAAGACATCGCGAAAGGCGGGACGGAGCGAGACGACACCAAGACGGTGACGATCGCGACGAGCCACGTGGAGTACCAGACGGGCAACCGTCACTACGCGCACGTCGATTGCCCAGGGCACGCGGACTACGTGAAGAACATGATCACGGGTGCGGCGCAGATGGACGGGGCGATTCTGGTGGTGAGCGGGGTGGACGGTCCGATGCCGCAGACCAAGGAGCACGTTCTGTTGGCGCGGCAGGTCGGCGTTCCGAACATGGTGGTGTTCATGAACAAGTGCGACGCGGTGGACGACCCGGACCTTCTGGAGCTGGTCGAGATGGAGGTCCGCGAGCTTCTCTCGAAGTACGACTACGACGGGGACAACATCCCGGTGGTGCAGGGCTCGGCGCTCGGCGCGTTGAACGGCGAAGCGAAGTGGGTGGAGTCGGTCGTCAATCTGATGGACGCGGTGGACAGCCACATACCGGAGCCGCAGCGGGACATCGACAAGCCGTTCCTGATGGCGGTCGAGGACGTGTTCTCGATCAAGGGGCGCGGTACGGTGGTGACGGGGCGCATCGAGCGCGGTGTGATCAAGGTGGGCGAGGAAGTCGAAATCCTGGGTATCCGGGAGCCTCGCAAGACGACGGTGACGGGCGTGGAGATGTTCCGCAAGCTGTTGGACCAGGGTCAGGCTGGGGACAACGTGGGTTGTTTGCTCCGCGGCGTGGAGAAAGACCAAGTGGAGCGGGGCCAGGTACTGGCGGCGCCGGGCTCGGTGAACACGCACACGCAGTTCGAGTGCGAGGTGTACATCCTGAGCAAGGATGAGGGGGGCCGGCACAAGCCATTCTTCAGCAACTACACGCCGCAGTTCTACATCCGCACGCTGGACGTGACGGGCAAGATCGAGCTTCCCGAAGACGTGAAGATGGTCATGCCGGGCGACAACGTGAAGATGAAGGTCAACCTCATCACACCCGCGGCCATGGAAGAGAAGCAGCGCTTCGCGATTCGCGAAGGCGGCCGAACCATCGGTGCTGGCGTCATTTCCAAGATCATCGGGTAGAACAATGGCAGGGAACAAGATCCGAATTCGGCTCAAAGCTTACGATCACCGATTGTTAGATCAATCGGCAACGGAGATCGTCGATACGGCGAAGCGCACGGGTGCGCGGGTTGCGGGTCCCATTCCGCTGCCTACACGCATAAACAAGTACACCGTGTTGCGTGGGCCCCACGTGGACAAGAAGTCGCGGGAGCAGTTCGAGATTCGAACTCACAAGCGTCTCTTGGACATCCTGGATCCAACGCAACAGACACTCGACGCCCTCATGAAGCTGGATCTTTCAGCGGGTGTCGACGTGGAAATCAAGTCGTAAGGCGGTAGGTCGATGCCCAAGGTCAAGGTCTACAACTTGAGTAAGAAGGACGTCGGAGAGATGGAGCTCTCGGACAGTGTCTTCGATGCAACCGTCAACGAGAGCCTCCTCTACGATGTTCTCAAAGCCCAGCTCGCGAGCCAGCGCAAGGGCTCGGCTTCGTCCCAGACCCGGGCCGAGGTCAGCCTCAGCAATCGCAAGCTCTACAAACAGAAGGGTACCGGCAACGCACGTCATGGATCCCGGCGCGCTCCGATTTTCGTCGGCGGCGGCACGGTCCATGGTCCTAAGCCCCGCGACTTCGGTTACAGGCCTCCTCGGAAGATGCGGCTCGGAGCGCTCAAGGGCGCGCTGAGCCTCAAGCTTCGCGAAGGTCAGCTGCTGATCGTTCAAGACTTCGAGCTCGCCGAGATCAAGACCAAGAAGCTCGCGGAAGTTCTCGACAAGCTCGAAGTGAATGGCGGAGCTCTCATCGTCGATACGAAAGAGAACGAAAACCTGCGTCTCAGTGCGCGGAACCTGCAGGGCCATTCGGTTCTGCCACCCGAGGGCGTGAACCTGTACGATTTGCTTCGTCACCAGCATCTCGTCCTCACGCAGACCGCGGTGCAAGCCCTGGAAGCGAGGTGTCAGTGATGCACGTAGAGCAAGTCATCAAGCGCCCGCTGTACCTCACTGAGAAGGGCGCCAAGTTGCGCGAAGAGGAGAACAAGTACACGTTCGAGGTCGACCTCGGCGCGAACAAGCTCCAGGTCAAGGACGCCGTCGAAACTTTGTTCAAGGTCACGGTTCGCGACGTCCGCACGCTGGTCATGCGTGGTCACATGCGCCGCATGGGCAAAGGCTACGCGAAAACCCAAAACTGGAAGAAGGCCATCGTTACGCTTCGAGAGGGCGAGACGATTGACTTCTTCGAGGGTGTCTAAAGATGGCAATCCGTAAGTTCAAACCCACGTCGCCGTCGCGCCGCTTCTATGAAGCGCCCGACTTCGCCATGATCACCCGCGGGACGCCGGAAAAGAAGCTCCTCGAGTCCAAGAAGCAGACTGCGGGGCGCAACAGCCAAGGGCGCATCACTTCGCGTTTTCGTGGTGGCGGCCACAAACAGCGTTATCGCAGGGTCGACTTCAAGAGAAACAAGATCGGCGTTCCGGCCACCGTCAACGCCATCGAGTACGATCCGAACCGCTCGGCGCGCATCGCCCTCGTGCACTATGCCGATGGGGAAAAGGCGTACATTCTCGCTCCCGATGGTCTCGCGGTGGGTCAGCAAGTGCTTTCCTCGCGTCACGCCGACGTGAAGCCCGGCAATGCGATGCCGCTCCGACACATGCCCCTCGGCACGATGATTCACAACATCGAGCTCAAGATCGGCAAGGGCGCGCAACTCGTTCGCTCGGCGGGCACGGCGGCCCAGCTCATGGCCAAGGACGGCGACTACGCTCAGATTCGCCTTCCCTCCGGCGAGGTTCGGCTGGTGCACCTCAACTGCCGAGCATCGGTTGGGCAGGTGAGCAACTCCCAGCACGCCCGCCT